>JAFTZM010000038.1 GCA_017464525.1 Clostridia bacterium | reverse complement strand
GACGGAGGGAGAGAAAAATATTGGTATTTTTTGTTTTCTCTCCCCCAGTCACGCTGTTCGCGTGACAGCCCCCTCGTCAGAGGGGGCTTTTAAAGCGGTGCGCTAAACAATCATTTTCCGTTGATTTTGTAGCTAAAACGGGGAGTATCTCTTTTCGAGCAATGCCATTGAGTTAAGGTTTTTTGACCCTCTCCGTCAGCCCTTTCGGGCTGCCACCTCCCCCATAGGGGGAGGTCATGCTCTCCCTTTGGGAGAGCTGGCACGGCGGAACGCCGTGACTGAGAGGGTGTACTTTCTTAACTAAGCGACATTGATCTCTTTTCGAGATACTCCCTTTCATTTTTACCTTTTCTCAAACCGGCACATCCAGAGAGAGCTGGCCGCTCAGGCGGCTGCGCTGCTCATACAGGTCATTGAAGTAGCCGGTATATTCCACATAGTAGCTGCTGCCCGGGAACAGATAGCGGTGCAGATCGATCAGATAGTCGTCGGTCATACTGGCAATGTAATCCACCACGATCTGATTAGGTTCCGTCTTGCCATAGAGCACCGGGCGGTGGTACTGGGTGTGATTGACATAGTCGATATGATGCCGGAAAATGGGGGAATTTACCTTATCCTGGGTAAGATCCTCCAAAAGCTGCTCATAGATCTCCTGCATCATAGGTCTTACCACCCGGTTCAAAATGGCTCTGCCCGGCTCGTTGGCGTAGATCATGGCGTAATTCTCTTTTTTGTAGGATTGCACCGCCTTGAAATGGCTTTCATCCAGCTTGATATAGGGATGGCCGTAGCTGTTTTCAATGATGTTGACCACCAGATTGTTGATGATCTCCGAATTGATGCTGCCGATGCCGGAATCCAAAAACGCCCGGTTATCCACCATCTGAATACTGGCGGCATCCTGCCTGTCCTTGCCCAAATACGCGATAATATCCGAGATGCGAACCACATTGCCTTCCAGTGTGGAGGGCTGGAGCTTATTGGCATAGCCTGGGATGGTGTAGCACTTTTCAATCTCCTGGTCAAACTTCTCAAAGCTGTCCATAGGCACAGGATGATACTCAGACAGCTCAATTTCACCGTTGTGACCGGCGATGCCGGACAAGGTCTGCAGCGTCAGGTTCAGCGGAAATACCTGATCCAGCACCCGGGCAGAATGGATATTGTGGTTAAAAAATCTGCCGGTATGGGCGCTATACAGCTCGTTGAGGTACACCTCACCGCAGTGGGCAAAGGGGGTATGGCCAATATCGTGCCCCAGGGCAATGGCTTCGATCAGATCCAAATTCAGGTTCAGCGCCCTGCCGATGGTACGGGCAATGCGGGACACCAACTGGACGTGGAGGCTGCGGCGGGTAATATCGTCGTTTTTCGTCAAAGAAAAGACCTGGGTCTTATCGGTATAGCGGTTATAGTATGGGCTGTACAGGATCCGGTCGATATCCTTGGCAAACTTGGGACGCCAGACCGGAGCAGGCTTGTCGCTGCTGTGGCGGCGGATCGCCTTGGGATCCGGGAAGGATCGGTCAATAAAGGTGCGGTTCTCCTTTTCCTGTTCCAT
>JAFTZM010000037.1 GCA_017464525.1 Clostridia bacterium | reverse complement strand
GTTGGGAATAAAAACCAGAATGCTCTGTAAAATCGCTGAACTAACAGTAGAAGTTCCCGAGGCGGGGGAGATGCTCCCCCGCTGCCGGGAATACCTGAGTGAAGCGGAGGTCGGCGCGGATATTGTTATCCGCGCCGATCTCGGAACTCCTTTTTAAAAGCATTGCCGGAGGTTGCGGCGGCCGGGCAATGAGTGGAGATACGCCGTAGTGCGAAGGAGGTCAAACAATGAAATTAAAGGAAAACTTCGTGCTGCGCGAGGTCGCAGACACTTGGGTGGTGCTGCCCTTAGGGGAGGCTACCTTGGATTTTAACGGAATGCTCTCGCTGAACGAGAGCGGGGCCATGCTTTGGCGGGTGCTGGAGCATGGCGGCAATCGGCAGGCTTTGCTGGATGCACTTACAGCAGAGTATGATGTGGCGCAGGATGAGGCGCAGGCCGATGTGGAGAGCTTTCTCCAAAAATTGCGGCAGGCAGGTTGCCTGGCGGAGTAAAGTGCAAAATAGTAGTCCGGAGCTTTGCCGGGCTTTTGCCATTTATAAAACTTAAATTGGAAAAATCCAGGAAAGGAACCTGTTTATGAATAAAAAAGCAATATTTGCCTTGTTGATCATGTTTGCTTTATTGTTGACTGCCTGCTCCGAAGGCAAGCAAGAAGAAGCAAATCCCGACCAGAATGTGGAATCATCTGTTGAAGATACGGTACATTCCAGCGGAGAAAATGAGGTTGGTGATAACCAACAGAATACCGCTCCCGAAAAGGAGAATACATCTTCCTCAGGCGTAGGAACAACTACTGAGGAAACTCCTTCAGAGAATACCGGCAGCACCGGGAATACAACCTCCGGGAGTAATGGAAATGAAACTTTCGGCAGCAGCGAACCTGTATCGGGCGATACCGATTCAGGAAATACCGGCGAAGCCGTAACGCCCGATAATTCTGGAAGTGAAACAAAGCCTGCCCCCGATATCTCTGTTACATATGAGCAGTATCAGGCTATGTCTGGCGATGAACAATATGCCTATTTCAATACCTTTGGCAGCGTGGAGGACTTTTTCGCATGGTATAATGCGGCAAAGGCAACCTATGAGAAGGAAAATCCCTCCATCGAGATCGGTGGCGGCTCCATTGATCTGGGAGAGATCATTAACGGAAAGAATTCATGAGAGAGATCCATTTTGAACAATTGGAATCCCTGATGCCGTTGATCCGAGAGGGGCTCAATGCCGGAAGATCGGTACGCTTTTCTCCTCGGGGGATCAGCATGCTTCCGATGCTTCGCCAGGGGATCGACAGCGTGGTGCTCTCTCCCTTGCCGGAGCAGCTTAAAAAATATGACATTTTATTCTACCAGCGAGACAACGGCAAGTATATCCTCCACCGGATCGTGGAGGTGGGGGAGACCTATACCTGTATGGGGGACAACCAGTTTGTCCCTGAACACGGATTGACCGATGTTAATGCTATCGCTGTGGTGACCGCCTTCTATCGGGGTGAACGCTTCTGCAGCGTAAAATCACCGATTTATCGGCTGTATTGTGTGCTGTGGTACCGCAGCCGCCATCTCCGCCACTTTTGGCAGCGGGGAATCCGTTGGCTGCGCCGTCATCTGGGGCGCTGAATTTGGAGGATGCCGATGTACAATAGATTTTTTAAAAGAATAGGAGATATTCTTTTATCGGCTTTTGGAATCCTTATTTTGATCCTGCCGATGGCGTTAATCTCCTTGATTATCAAGATCGATTCTCCGGGGCCGGTGCTGTTCAAGCAGAAACGTATCGGTGTGCATAAAACTGAATTCAATATTTTGAAATTCAGAAGTATGCCCATTACAGTACCTCACGATATGCCCACCCACCAGTTTAATGCAGCGGATTCATTGAGCAAATGGCAAAGATTTATGCGAAAAACCTCCATTGATGAACTGCCGCAATTATTTAATATCATTGCCGGGCAGATGAGCGTGATCGGCCCCCGACCGGCCTTGTGGAATCAATATGATTTAATTGCTGAACGTGATCTTTACGGTGCAAATGATGTGCGCCCGGGCCTGACCGGTTGGGCGCAGATCAATGGCCGTGACGAACTTCCGATTGCGGTAAAAGCAAGATTGGACGGCGAATATGTGGAACGATTGAGCTTTACCTTTGATTGTAAATGTTTTTTTGGAACGATTAGGGCGGTTTTGAAGTCTGACGGTGTGATTGAAGGTGGCACCGGCGCGATAGAAGATCATACACAAAAAATTAATTGAGGAATTAAAATGCCATTAAAGCTGATGTATATAACAAATAATGCCGATGTGGCAAAAATAGCGCAAAAGGCTGGGGTAGATCGGATCTTTGTTGATTTGGAGTTTGTAGGGAAAGAACTCAGGCAGCCCGGAGATACAGTAAAATCATCACACTCGATCGCCGATGTTATAAATATGCGAAAAATTCTGGGCAAGTCAAAGTTGGTTGTTCGTGTTAATCCGATTAGTGAACCGTCGGCAGTTTTTTGTGGCTCAAAGAAGGAAATTGATGATGTCATTGCAGCCGGTGCTGATCTGGTGATGCTTCCGATGGCTAAAAGCTTGGAAGAAATTCAAACTTTTTTAAGCTATGTAAATGGTCGGGCTCAGACGATCCTTTTGCTTGAAACAGCAGAAGCGGTTGCAGATCTGGATCATATCCTCTCAATCGGCGGTTTTGATGAAGTACATATCGGGCTTAATGATCTCCATTTGGCTTATAAAAAGAAGTTCATGTTTGAACTTCTTACTGATGGAACTGTAGAACGCTTGTGTAATAAGTTTCGTGTGGCCGGCGTTCCTTATGGTTTTGGCGGAATCGCCAGAATCGGCCATGGTATGCTTCCGGCTGAATATGTAATCGGGGAACATTATCGTCTTGGTTCCGGAGCAGCAATTTTATCCAGAAGTTTTTGTGATATTAAAAATACAACTGATTTGAATGAAGTTGAGCGTCTTTTTGTTGAGGGTGTTGGTAAGATTCGGGTTCATGAGAAAAAAACAGAATGCTTTACCCCGGATGAGTTTATGATCAATCAGAAAACAACCAAAGAGCTTGTCCAGGCAATTTGCAGAAATATCGGAGGCTGATTATTTGCAAGCAGAAAACAAAATAAAAATCGGCGTGTTGACTACCATATCCAAAACAATGGATTGGTTTATTGTAGATTCCATGCGAAACCTTGCGAAGCATGGATACGATGTGACGTTGATCTGTAATATGGAAGAGGGGTTTGCTGATCGGAACGCTGACTATGCAAAGTGTATTCACTTGGAAATGAGCCGCGGAGTCAGCATAAAGGATCTGTTTTCCAGCACCCTGAAATTAAAGCGGATTTTTAAAGAAGAAAAGTTTGATGTATTATATTATACCTCTCCCAATGCCTCTATGTATGCATCGCTTGCAGGTAAATTAGCAGGAGTAAAAATCCGTGTGTATAGCCAATGCGGCTTGCGATATGTTTCTTTTGACGGGATTAAACGCTTTGTATTCAAAGCAGTGGAAAAATTGACCTGTATGCTTTCGACTCATATCAGAGCGCAAAGCCCGAAGAATATGGCATTTGCCATTGAGGAAAAGCTTTGCCATAAAGAAAAGATCTCTGTGGTTGGGATTGGTGGAACTATAGGTGTAGAACTGGAAAAGTGCAAAAGCTTTGATCATCAGAAGGCGCGGGAACAGCTGCGAAAAATATATGGAATTCCAAGTGATGCTTTCGTATATGGTTATGTTGGAAGAATTAATGCCGATAAAGGGATTAATGAATTGATCGCAGCTTTTCAAAAGCTTTCGCACTCTAATTTATACCTTGTGATGGTGGGAATGTTGGATGATACCAACCCAATCAGCAAAGAGAACCTTGAAATAGCGCAAAAAAGCAAAAATGTGGTTTTGACCGGAAATGTTCCGACAACCGAGGTGTATGCGCACATGGCTATGTTTGATGTGCTTACTCATCCAACCTATCGCGAAGGATTTGGCAAGGTTCTACAGGAGGCAATGGGCGTGGGGATCCCGATCATCACTACTGATGTGCCGGGGCCGTCTGAGGTGGTGGAAAACCACATCTCCGGAATTCTTTGCCGTGTGAAGGATGCAGATGACCTTGCGGTTAAAATGGAACAGCTTTATCAGAATGCCCCTCTTCGTAATAGCTTGGCAGCTGCTGGTTTGGCACGGGCGGAGAAATATTTCGACCGCCCGATTATGCTGAATAATATTTTGATGGATATGGAACAGATTGTAAATGCGAAGGAGAGATGAGATGTTTTTCAGTATTATTCTTCCAATATATAATGTGGAAAAATACTTGGAGCAATGTATAGAAAGTATATTGTGCCAGTCCTTCGATGATTATGAACTGATTTTGGTGGATGATGGCTCCAAGGATAAAAGTCCGTCCATCTGCGATCGCTATGCTGAAAAAGATGCGCGAATAAAGGTTATTCATAAAGAAAATGGTGGGCTTTCAGATGCAAGAAATGTTGGAACAAAGCTGGCGCAAGGATTCTATATTATTTATATTGATAGCGATGATTATGTCATTTCTACGTCTTTTTTAAACGATATATATGAGCAAATAAAAAAAACAGAAAGTGATCTGATTTTATATAAGTTTTCAAAATACTATGATGATACAAAAAAATTGGCCGATTGTACCTTTTCTTTTGATTTTATAAATACTTTTACTAATTCAGATGAACTCTGGTATGAGTTGGTTAAACGAGACGCTTATTACGGAATGGCGTGGATCAAGGCATTTAGGCGGAAAATTGTTGAAGAAAATCGCATTCAATTTGAAAAAGGTTTGCTGGGAGAAGATATGGATTGGTATTTTGATCTGGTTCTTCATTCGAAAACAATTTCAGCGATTGATTGTTCTTATATTGCATATCGCCAAAGATCTGGCTCTATTACAACTACTATCAAATTAAAAAACCTTACCGATTTTATCTATATTCTGGAAAAGTGGAGCGCAAAAATTGAACAGGAATCTCTGAGTGCTAAAAAGAAACAGGCTTTGATGGGCGCTTTGGCAAAATATTATTCGAATTTACTTATTACCTATACACGTATAACCGATCCTTCAAAGAAAAAATTTAAAAACCAAATTAAACGCCTTTCTTTTTTGCTGGATTATGGAATTAGTGCACGGCCTATTCAAATAAAGAAGATTTATCGGATTTTGGGATTTGATGGGGTAATTTTCTTATTGAAAATGTATGATAGATTAAAATGAGGAATCCATATATGAGTGAAAAACTTCCAAAGGTTTTGTCGATTTCTCTTAGCACATGGAGAAAGGACAGCGGAATTCATACCCAAACAGATTTGTTTAAATACTACGATCCGGAGCGAGTAGCGCAAATATATACAAAATCTGATTTGCCAGATACCCCGGTATGTAATAACTTTTTTCGTATTTCGGAAAATGAGGTTATTAAAAGTGTTTTAACAAGAAAAAGAGTTGGTTGCCGGGTAATAAATGGAGCAAAATCAGATGAAGCAACCCGGCAGGCGGTAAAGGAAGAAAAAGAATTATATAAAAAAGCTCATAAGAAAAAATCTTGGCTATTAACGCTGGCTCGAGAGGTAGTTTGGTTTCTTGGCAATTGGAAAACGAAAGCTCTGGATGATTTTATTCGTGAAGAAAACCCGGATGTATACTTTATTCCCATTTATCCGGTTATTTATATGGGATGGATTCAACTCTATGTATTAAAGAAATTTCCTAAACCTTATGTGTGTTACTTGGCTGATGATAATTATTCATATAAGCCTTGCGGAAGGAATCTGTTTTCTTATTTGCATCGTTTCTTTCTTCGAAAAGTTGTGCGAAAGTTGGCGATTCATTGTTCGGAGATGTTTGTTATAACAAATACGCAGGTGGAAGAAACCGACCGCCTTTTTGGTACCAATAGTGTTGTTTTAACAAAAGGAATAGACTTTGAAGAAAGAGAATATATAGAGCCGTTGTTGTCAACTCCAATCAGGATGGTTTATACTGGAAATCTGTTAATTGGCAGAGCCGATTCGCTGGTTGAAATTTCTAAAGCAATGGCACAAATAAATAAAGAAACTGAAAAAGTCAATCTTGATATTTATTCAGCTACAGTACTGGACGATAATATAATGGCAATTCTCAATGCAAACGGGTGCCATTTTAAAGGATGCGTTCCCAAAAATGAAGTGGATTCGATTCAGCAAGCTGCTGATATTGTGATTTTTGTTGAATCCCTTGAAAAAAAACATCGATACGATGCGCGGCTTTCTTTTTCAACAAAACTAACGGATTACTTTAAAAATGGAAAATGTATTTTTGCCATTGGAGATAAGAGCATTGCACCTATTATTTATTTATATGAAAATGATTGTGCAATAATTGTAAACGAGTATTCAGAAATAGAGGGTAAACTTTCTGAGCTTGTTGAATGCCCGGGAAAAATAAAAGAGTATTCAAAAAAGGCGTTTGAAACCGGTAAGAAAAATCATAATTCTGTAAATGTTAAAGAAGTATTTTTAAGTGCATTTGTCAGGGCTGCAAGGAATGATGGAGTATAAGAAGATAATAAGTGTATTGCAAAAATACGGTGTGTCTGTTGAAGATGCTCAAACTGTTGCAGACTGCCTCTGTACAGCGGATCAATATGGGGTTTTAAGTCATGGTACCGCTGTTTTGCCGTCTCACTTGGAGCGTATTCGGCGGGGCGGATATAATCTGAAACCTAATTTTAAGGTTATTCGAGAAACTGTTTCTTTTTCACTTATCGACGGAGACAATGCAATGGGCCCGATTTCTGCTACCTATTGCATGAACCATGCAATAAAAAAAGCAAAAGAAGCAGGTGTTTATACTGTATTCAGCCGAAATAATAACACTTTTGGGCCTGCTTTTTATTATTCATTAAAAGCAGCGGAAAAGGGTTGCATTGGGTTCATTTGTTCCAATTCTCCGGCTCAAATGGCACCAATGGGTGGTTTGGAAAAACTTTTGGGAACTAATCCTTTTGCAGCAGTTATTCCGGTTCCCGAAGAAGATCCGATCATCATTGATATGGCTACGAGTGTTGCTGCAAAATCAAAGTTTAAAGAGTACAAGGAATTAGGGAAAAATCTCCCAATAGGGTGGGCGCTTGATAAAGAGGGGATTCCAACTACGGATCCGGATCAAGGAATAAATGGTCTTGTTCTCCCGATGGCCGGATTTAAGGGATATGCGCTCTCTTTGTTAATTGATGTAATTTCCGGTGTTATTTCCGGAGCAGCATATTTGGATAAAGTCGGTCGTTTTTACAGCGATGATGATAGCAGTATGAATGTTGGTTTTTACATTACTGTTATCGATCCGGTTGTTGTTTGTGGGGAAGAATATGCAAAAGAAATAAAGGCGTATGCGCACCGAATCAAAAAGTCAGATCCCATTGAAGGGCAGAAGGTTGTATTACCGGGGGAGGATAGATTGAGTTATTTTAAAAAAATGGAGACCTTTCGATGAGGGTTATGCAAATTAACGCTACATATGGATATGGCAGCACGGGCCTGATTACGGAAGATATTGGGAATATGCTGGCTTATTCAGGGAATGAAGCATACTTTGCTTATCAAACCTCTTCCAGGAAGATAGAAAATGGTTATGTAATCGGGAACCGATTTGATTGGAAAGCGCATGCAATTCTCTGCAGGCTGTTGGGAAAGCAGGGATATTATTCTTTTTCTGCTACTAAACAGTTTTTGAAATATCTGGATAAGATAAAGCCAGATGTCGTTCATCTGCATAATTTGCACAGTAATTACATCCATTTGAATTTGTTGCTTTCGTATTTGGCTAAAAATGATATTGCAACGGTGATCACTTTGCACGATTGCTGGTTTTTTACCGGAAAATGTTTTCATTATGTAGATGTTGGATGCGACCGATTTATCCAAGGATGTGGAGAGTGCCCTAAGAAAAAAGCACCGCCGGCAAGTCTCTTATTTGATCCTTCTGCCGGTGTATTGCAAGATCGCTATCACTACCTTTCTGCTATTCCAAGATTGAAAATGGTTGGATGCAGCCAATGGATCGCAAATGAGGCAAAAAAAGGTATTTTGCAAGAGTTTGATATATCCGTCCTTTCTAATGGGGTAGATACAAAAGTGTTTAAGCCCTATGATCGGCAGGCATTAAAAACCAAACATGGTTTAGGCAGCAAGTATATCATTATGGGAATGGCAAATAAATGGTTGTTGCCTTCCAATAAAGAAGCTTTTGAAAAAATAGTACAAATGCTTGATGCTGATATCTGCTTGATGCTCGTAGGTTGCACGCAAGAGCAGATGAGATTTTTAGAAGAGTTTGGTGAACGTGTGATTCGGGTTGGATTTATCGGCGATAGACAAGCATTGGCGAGGTACTATAATATGGCAGATGTTTTTGTTAATCTGACTCACGCTGATACCCTTCCAACGGTTAATATGGAAAGTATCTGTTGCGGAACCCCGGTGATCACCTATGATAGCTGCGGAAGTCCAGAACTGATTCATGATGGCTGTGGGCTTGTCGTTCCGGAAAATGATGTTGATTCATTGCTTTCCGCAATAAACCTTGCACGCAAAACCGATTTTTCATCTTGCGCGCAGATAGGATGTTCTTTATTTGATAAAAACATTTGCTATGAATCGTATTTAAAGGTTTATCATGGCGTGTTAAATAAAAGTTGAGAATTATAAAATGTTAGTTTATTTAATTGTTGCACTATTTCCATTATTGATTGGATTTTACTATCATAATAAAGTTGCTCCCGGTGTTGGCGAAGAAACTCAGTTAAACAGAATGCAGCTAAAACGGAGAGCGTTCTGGCTGACTGTGGCTGCCCTTCCTATGTTTGCGCTGATTGCTTTTAGAGGTAGTTATATCGGAGCAGACACGTTGGTATATCAAAAGTTTTTCAGTACCATGGTGGAAACTCCTTGGAGCCGGATTTTTGTTGAGAATCATGCGGATTTTGAGGTTGGATATGTCGTTTTTGAAAAAATAGTGGCTTCTTTTACTGATAGTTCAGAAGTATTTCTTGTTGTCCATACAGCAATATATTTATGGGCAGTTGTACACTTTGCAAATCAACTTGAAAAAGCAAATTTTCTGTTTCTTTATTTCTTTGCTACTTTGGGTTTGTATACCTTCATGTTTACGGCCATTCGCCAGTGCTTGGCAATGTGTACCTGTCTGTTTTCTTATAAATATATTCGGCAAAGAAAAATTGTGCCGTTCATGGGATGTTTAATTCTGGCTTTTCTGTTTCATAAAAGCGCTATTCTGTTTTTGGCAGCATTCTTTATTTATCCAAGAAAAATGAACTTCCTCAATTCTGTGTTTTATTCAATTCTTGGTTTGTTGTTTTATTTAAATATCGAGCCGATTCAAGAATGGATGAATGAGCAATTGGATTATGCTTATGAAATCGAAGAAACTGGCAACGGTGTTATCTTTCTTCTGGTTGTAATTGCAATTATGATCTTTTCTTTCTTCATGTTCCAAATGAATCATAATATGACCTATAATGCGCAAGGACTCATCAATATCAGTATCATTACGTTGATTCTTTGGGTTTTGCGGTTGGCAACACGTGTTGCCGAGCGGCCAAGTTTTTACTTTTTGTTCTTTACTGCAGCCCTGTTAGGTCATGGTATTGAATCCATGAAACGTAAGCAGGATAAGCATCTGATTGGATTGATTGTCATTGCTTTTACGATGATTCTCTATGTTTATCGGTTTTGGACTAATTTTAGTTCGATGGTTCCTTATGAGTCTTTTATATAAAGCTGGATGTTTATATGAGAAAAATTAGTGTAATTGTGCCTATTTATAATATGGACAAGTATCTCTCTCGATGTATTGATTCTATTCTTGCGCAGACGTATGCCAATCTCCAAATTATCCTGGTGAATGATGGCTCGACAGATTCATCACCGCAGTTATGTGATCAGTATGCTGATGAAGATGATAGAATCGTCGTAGTGCATAAATCAAATGGCGGTTTGTCCAGTGCAAGAAATGCAGGAATCGATGTTGCTATAGGTGATTACGTTGGTTTTGTAGATAGCGATGATTATATTGCTCCGGATATGTATGAACAGTTGATTCAACGTATGGGGAGTTCAGATGCTGAGATCTCGAATGTCATGTATGTGCGAGTGGATGAAAAAGCAGTGGAGAGTCCTTCTAAGGTTCCTCATTTTCGGGACGAAGAGATCTCTTCGCCTGATTTTGCCAAGGAGTTAATGTTGCATTTGGGCGATGTCAGCGTTTGCACTAAGTTATTTTCCCGGGCACTGTTTAAAGATGTTCGATTTTGCGAGAATAAGTTGAATGAAGATCTGCTTTTTATACTTGAACTGTTATCAAAAATAAAAGTCATCCATTTTGTTGGAAAAGTGGGCTATTATTATTTTTCACGAAGCGGAAGTATCAGCAATGGATACGGAAAAGCGGTTGAAGATATGGTGGAGAACTCTGTTGTTGCAATGGAGTTAGTGAAAGGTCAATTTCCTCATTTGGCAGAAGCGGCTGAGCGGTTTGCGTTATATCAGCATATGGCCTACTTATTGTTGTTGCCGCAGGAACTTGCAAAAAAGGGTAATGCGATATATTTAAATGCGGTTCGCTTTGTGAGAAAAAATTTTTTGAAAAATATTGGAAATCGATATTTAAGCCCTAAAAACAAATTGGTTTTATTTTTGCAGATATTTTTGCCGCGAACAACGGGAAGGATATTCAGAACGCTTAAAAATTGAGTATGAATTTATATGAAAGTTGCTTTTTTTTCAAATTTTTTAAATCACCATCAGCTTCCATTGTGTATGGCTTTGTTCCATACTCCGGGGGTTGAATTTAGGTTTATAGCTTGCGAGACAATTCCGGAGGATCGGCTCTGCATGGGGTATTCGGATATGAATATGCAATATCCCTTTGTGGTACGTGCGTATGAAGATGAGCGGGCAGCTATGGAAATTGCTCGTACATACGATGTTGCAATAATCGGCAATGCACCGTTGGAATATCTGCAGCAGAGAATGAAGAAGAATCTGTTGACCTTCAGATTTTGCGAAAGATCTTTGAAAAAAGGAACCTGGCGGCGGTTTATCCCCAGAACAAGGAAAAAAATACAAGAAGGATATATTAAGTATAAAGATCAGAATCTTTATATTTTAGGTGCCAGTTCTTTTACAGCCGCAGATCTTGTCTTGTGCGGATTTGATTTGAATAAATGCTTAGAATGGGGATATTTTCCTGAGGTCGAACAAAAGAATCTTGATGAATTGTTTCAGCTGAAAAGAAAAAATACCGTTCCGGAGATCCTGTATGCCGGTCGGCTCTTGAAGTTAAAGCATGTCATGGATACGGTAAAAGCCGTGCAATATCTGGTAAAACGATCGGTCGAAGTTCATTTTACAATTATTGGCGATGGAGAAAGCACCGGTGAGATCAAGCGTTACATTCAAAAAAATCATTTGGAACGGTATATTACAATGCTGCCGTTTATGACCCCGCAAGAGGTTCGTACTTATATGGAACGGGCAGATATTTATGTTTTTGGAAGCAACTTTTATGAAGGCTGGGGCGCTGTTGTAAATGAGTCAATGAATAGTGCCTGCGCTGTAATTGTCAGCCATGCTGTGGGATCCGCTGCTCATTTGATTGAAAACGGAGTGAACGGTTTTATTTATCCCTTTGCCGATGTTAAAAAACTGACCGAAATTCTAAATATTCTTGTTTTAGATAAAAATCTTCGGGAAAAGATCGGCCGAAATGCGTATAAAACTTTAACGCAATTATGGAATTCCGAGGTTGCCGCAGAACGTTTTTTGATGGTTTGTAATGCGATCATTTGCGGCGAGGAATATGGGACTATATATGACGAGGGCCCGTGCAGACCGGCAAGATTATTTAAGAATAATTGGATTGGAGAAAACAATATTGGTTACTGATGTAAGACGTGAAAATAAGTTGGATATCGCCATAACCTTATTGCACATTGCCGGAATGATTATGATTTTTCTTTGCCATGTTTTTCAAGCGGAGAAAATCTATTTTGTAAGTGAAATTCTGATATCCGGCGTCCCATTATTTTTATTTGTTTCCGGTTATCTTGCAGGGCTCAAAAATATAGCCCATCCACTTTCCTGGTTTTTGAAAAAAGCTAAGAGAATATTAGTTCCGTACTGGATTTTTATTGTTTTGATATATGGGTCTTATGGCATATTAAATCTTTCGTCTGTTACGCCTTTTCAGTGGATTTTTTCGTTGCTTGATCTTCAAGGATTAAACTATACATATTGGAAATTTGAATACTTTGGGGCGGTCGAAGGATGTGGTCATCTTTGGTTTGTAACAACTATTATGCTTTGCTATGCCTTGACTCCGTTGATGCAAAGAATCAAGAGTAAAGCTTCATCTAAAATTTCTTTTACGATCTGGAGCGTAGTGCTTTTTGGTTTGCAGTTGATATTTATTTATTTGGGTTTCCAGCTAAGCTATGTATTTACATTTTTTTTGGGCTTTTTATTAGCTGGAAAAGAATGGAGAAAAGGCAACAAACATTATCTGTATATTACGATGTTGATGGCAGCTTTTATGGGAATCAGGCTTGTGGCCCGCAGATTTGTGGATGGAACCGATTTTTATGATAGGTTTTGGGCATTGGTTTCGGCTACCGCAATTGCGGCGTGGTTGTTTTATACAGTATATTATTTTAAAAATAAAATAGGCAGAGTTTTTGAACTTTTAAATTGCAGGGTGGTTCATTTTATTGAAAAAATATCCTATTGTTTTTATATAACACATTATATTTTTCTTTGGGGACCATATTCTGTATTTCATTATATAGACAATAAATGGATCGGCTATATTGTTGTTGCAGCATTCAGTTTTATATCTGCGATTATCCTTTATTATTTGACAGAGAGAATAATTTTTGTCTTTTTGAAAAGGAAAAAAGTATGAAAATATTAGTGGTTGTTCCTGATACAAATGTAGGCGGGGTCACCTCATCGGCGGTAAATTTTTGTAATGAGTTGACGCTACGTAAAAATAATGTATATTTTCTTGATCTGTCCGGTGAATACAAATGCGACGATCGATTGCGAAAAAGTATTACCCGACTCGTTCTTGAAGGGAAGTCAAAATTATGGAATCTCGGCCTTGAATGTGTCAAAGGGGCAACCGGGATCAAAAAGCTTGGATTATTATTGCTTGGTGCTTTTAAAAAAGTAACCATCAGATCCGGTCTGTGGTATGACCTAATATTTTCTCGGTTCAAAAAGCAGGAATTCTTTGATGTCGCCATTGCTTTCCGGCAGTGCGCACCATGCTATTCTTTTGTACTGAAAAAAGTAAATGCACCTAAGAAAATCGGATTTGTTCATGGTGAACTGAAATATATGGGAGATGTTTCCTCCTGGAAACGTTATATGGAATCCTTTGACCGGATCGCCTATGTTTCGGATGCGGTAAAAAAAGAATTTGTTAATGCTTATCCCGAATTGAAAAAAAATGCCTGCACCATTTATAATATGTTTGACGTGGATCAAATCAGTCGAATGGCAATGGAAACTCCTGCAGTGGTTTTTGATCGGTCAAAAGTCAATATTGTGACTGTTTCCAGAATTGATAATGGCTTTAAACAAACCCATTGGATTGTTGAAATTTGCCGTAGATTAAAAGAGCAAACAACTATACCCTTTCATTGGTATGTGTTAGGCGATGGACCGGATTTTAAAAGTACAGTTCAATTGGCAAAAGATTGTGCTGTTGATGATGTGTTGACTTTTGCGGGAAATCAACCCAACCCTTATGCCATTATGAAACAGTGTGATTTCACCGTTCTTACTTCTCGGTCAGAATCTTTTGGAATGGTTGTAATTGAGTCGTTTGTTTTAAAAAAGCCTGTTGTCGTAGCAAGGTATGATGCGCTTTGTGAGATCATGGAGGGCGGAAAGCATGGACTGATTGCAGAGCAGAACATTGATAGTTTATTGCAATGTGTAAGGCATATGCTCGAAAATAAGGACGGTATAAAAGACAGGTGTACGTTGTTTTTGAAAGATGTAAAGATTAATAATGATCGTGCCTATCAACAGTTTTGTAACGCTTTGCGTAGTGTGAATTAGAGACGAGAGTAAAAACTTTCTATGATGTTTTAGAGTCTTGGAGATAACGATAATGGCGAGTGGTACGCTTAAAAAAATCAAATTGAATTTTTTGTTTGGAATAATCGGGCAAGCCGTTACGCTGGTTATCGGAATCTTGATTCCAAGATTATTCATTATAAGCTTTGGTTCGGATGTCAATGGCTATATTAATTCAATAAATCAAATCTTTGTATACATTTCTTTACTGGAAGCTGGCGTAGGTGCGGCGGCATCGCAAGCTTTATATACACCTATCGGTAAAGGTGACAAACAAAAGGTTAATGGCATTTTAGCTGCTACAAATAAGTTTTATACAAAAACAGCCGTAGGGTACTCGTTGATTGTTTTAGCGTTGGGCTTTGTTTATCCGCTCCTTATTAAATCAACACTTCCCTATTATTTAATGGTTTCTAATTTTTTGATAACCGGCGGTAGTGGTGTAGTAGCATATTTTTGCCATGCTAAATATAAAATTCTTCTTGGTGTAGATGGAAGGGAATATGTTACATCTATTATTGCGACGGTTTATCAGGTTTTTCTGTCTGTCGGTAAGGCAGTTTTACTTTTTGTTGGATGTAATGTTATCATTGTTCAAAGTTTGTATCTGGCCTTAAATATTTTGCAGGCAATTCTATTTACAATTTATATAAAGCGAAATTACAAATGGCTTGACCTGCGTGTGCAACCCGATTTCAAGTCGATATCAAAAAGTAAGTCAGTGCTTATTCATCAAATATCTGCATTGATTTTTAATAACACCGATGTGCTTATACTTACCTTTTTTTGCGATTTAAAATCAGCAAGTATATATGTTCTTTATAAAAATTTAATCAGTTTAATCAGTACGCTAATTAATCATTTTTCAAACAGTATTAATTTCCGCATGGGTCAAATTTTTGGTCAAAGAGAGCGGTTTATTAAACTTCATGATGTTTATGAAACATTTCATATAACGTTGACATTTTCCCTTTGTACGATCACCTATATGTTTTTTGTGCCTTTTTTAGCGCTATATACAGAAGGCATGGATGCAAATTATCTTTTAACCTATATGCCATTGCTGGTGGTTTCTGTGGAAATTCTGAGTTATATGCGGATTCCTTCCCAAAATGTGATAATCTATGCGGGGCATTTTAAAGAGACCCAGTGGAGGTCTCTGCTGGAATCTGCAATCAACCTTGTTTTGTCGCTGGCATTAGTATATTTTCTGGGAATATATGGTGTTTTGATTGGAACAGTAGTGGCTTTGTTGTATCGTGCAAACGATATTATATTGTATAGTAACCATAAGATTTTAAATCGAAGTGCTTTCCCTGTATACAGAACAGTGATAGTGAATGTGGTATGGGGATGTCTGGCTGTCTTTCTGTTTAATATGCTTCCCTTGCATTTGGATAATTACGTATCGGTTATCTTGACTGCAATAGTGGTGTGTATTATAATGGTTCCGGCCCAACTTGCTGTGAACTTTTTGATTCATAAAAAGGCCGGCAGTAGTTTGCTGGAATTTTTAAGGAATGTAAAACAACTTCGGAGGTAATATGTCAGTATTTTCCAATAAAACATTAATGATCACCGGCGGGACCGGTTCCTTCGGCAATGCGGTTTTGAACCGCTTTCTGGGGACGGACATCGGTGAGATCCGGATCTTTTCCCGGGACGAGAAGAAGCAGGACGATATGCGCCATGAGTTTCAGGCCCGGATGCCGGAGGTGGCCGGGAAGATCAAGTTTTACATCGGCGATGTACGGGATCTGGCCTCGGTAAAGAACGCCATGCACGGGGTGGACTATGTCTTTCATGCGGCGGCGCTGAAGCAGGTCCCATCCTGCGAATTTTTCCCGGTGGAGGCTGTAAAAACCAATGTGCTGGGCACTGATAATGTGCTGACCGCCGCCATTGAGGCGGGAGTTCAGCGGGTGATCTGCCTTTCCACCGATAAGGCCGCCTATCCGGTCAATGCCATGGGAACCTCCAAAGCCATGATGGAAAAGGTCGTGGTGGCCAAATCCCGCACCGTTGCGCCGGAAAAAACCACCATTTGCTGTACCCGCTACGGCAACGTGATGTGTAGCCGGGGGTCGGTGATCCCGCTCTGGATCGAGCAGCTGAAGGCCGGCAATCCCATCACCGTCACCGAGCCCGCCATGACCCGTTTTATCATGTCCCTGGACGAGGCGGTGGATCTGGTGCTGTTTGCCTTTGAACACGGGGTTTCCGGTGATATCCTGGTGCAAAAGGCCCCGGCCTGCACCATTGAGACGCTGGCAAAAGCCGTTTCCGAGCTGTTTAAGCCGGATGCAGAGATCAAGGTCATCGGCATCCGCCATGGTGAAAAGATGTATGAGACCCTGCTGACCAACGAGGAATGCGCCAATGCCACCGATATGGGGAATTTCTACCGGGTGCCCTGCGATAAACGGGATCTGAACTACGATAAATTCTTCAGCAACGGCGATGTGGAACGCAATCATTTGACCGAATTCAATTCCAACAATACCCAGCTGCTGGATGTGGAGGCTGTGAAGGAAAAACTCCTTTCCCTCCAATACATCCGTGAGGAGCTGGAATCATGAAGATACTGATTACCGGCGCAGAGGGCTTTGTGGGCAGAAATCTGGCCGCAGCGCTTCGCAATATTCAAGAGGGGAAGGATCGGGCCCACCCCGGCCTGACGGTGGATGCCCTTTATCTTTATGACCTGAATTCTCCGGCAGAACTTCTGGAGGAGGGGTGTGCCCGGGCAGATTTTGTGGTCCATCTGGCAGGGGTCAATCGCCCGAAGGATCCGGCAGAGTTTATGGCCGGAAACTGTGGCTTTGCGGCGGAACTGCTGGAAAAATTGAAAAAATACGGCAACACCTGCCCGGTGGCGGTCTCTTCTTCTGTTCAGGCCACCCTGGAGGGGCGTTATAATAACGATTACGGCCGCAGTAAGCGAGCGGGGGAGGAGCTTTTCTTCTCCTATGCGGCAGAGACCGGCGCAAAGGTGCTGGTGTACCGCCTGCCTAACCTTTTCGGGAAATGGTGCCGCCCCAATTACAATTCGGTGGTGGCCACCTTCTGCCATAATATTGCCCATGATCTGCCTATCACGATAAACGATCCGGCGGCGGAGCTGGAACTTTTATATATCGACGACCTGGTGGACGAGCTGTTGCTGGCGCTGGAAGGGAAGGTTCATCCGGAGGGGAATTTCTGCACCGCTCCGGTGACCCACCGGGTGACCCTGGGGGAGATCGTAGAGCTGCTGCGTGCCATTGCCGATCAGCCCCGCACCTTGATGCTGCCCTCTATGCCGGCGGGCTCCTTCGCCAAAAAGCTTTATGCTACATATCTTTCCTATCTGCCCAAGGAGAAGATCGCCTTCCCGCTGAAAATGAATGTGGATGACCGGGGCAGCTTTACCGAACTGCTGCGTACCGCCGATCACGGGCAGGTTTCGGTGAATATCTCCAAGCCCGGCATCACCAAAGGCCAGCATTGGCATCATACAAAATGGGAATTCTTTATGGTGGTGGCCGGTCACGGGCTAATTCAGATGCGCAAGATCGGTAGCGATGAGATACTGAGATTCGAGGTGAGCGGCAGGGAAATTCAAGCGATTTATATGCTGCCCGGCTATACTCATAATATTATTAATTTGAGTGATACTGAAGATCTGGTAACAGTGATGTGGGCCAATGAGCCCTTTGATCCGGCCCATCCCGATACTTTTTTTGAGGTGGTCGAATGAAGCGGAAACGGCTGATCATTCTTCTGGTGCTTTTGGTGCTGGCTGTCACAGCCTTTATCTTTTCCAATTCTTTGAAGGGAGCCGAGGCCTCTAATCGGGACAGCGACTCTATCATCGCTCTGATCCAACCTTTAGTAGAGCGGCTCTTCGGCCAAGGGGCGGCGGATCATCTGAACTACGCGGTGCGGAAATCTGCCCATGTAGTGGAGTTTGCCTTGCTGGGGGTGCTGGTCTCTTGCCTGGTGCTGGCGCTGAAAAAGAGCCTGCGGGGCTATGAGTTTTTCTATGCGCTGGCGGTGGCGGTGGTGGATGAATTCATCCAAAGCTTCACCGGCCGCACCAGCCAGATCAAGGATGTGCTGATCGATTTTTCCGGTGCGCTGCTGGGCTTCGGCATTGTGTTTTTGATCACAAAATTACAAAAGAGGAAGAAAAATGGAACTTAAAAAGGATTATTCGGATATTCATTTTCAGGAAAACGGCAAACTGAAGCTACTGATCATCGTGGGTACCCGCCCGGAGATCATCCGGCTGGCGGCGGTGATCGGAAAATGCCGGCAATATTTTGATTGTATTCTGGCCCATACCGGCCAGAACTATGATTATACCCTCAACGGCGTGTTTTTCAAGGACCTGAAGATTGCTGCTCCCGAGGTCTATATGGATGCGGTAGGTGAGGATCTGGGCGAAACGGTGGGCAATATCATCAGCGGCTCCTATAAGTTGATGAATACCATCAAGCCCGATGCCCTGCTAATCCTGGGGGATACCAATTCCTGCCTTTCTGCCATTTCGGCCAAGCGGCTGCATATTCCTATTTTCCATATGGAGGCAGGAAATCGTTGTAAGGATGAGTGCCTGCCGGAGGAGACTAACCGGCGGATCGTGGATATCATCTCCGATGTTAATATGGCCTATTCCGAGCACGCCCGGCGGTATCTGGCCGAGTGCGGCCTGCCTAAGGAGCGTACTTATGTGACCGGCTCCCCCATGGCCGAGGTGCTTCATGCCAATCTGGAGGAGATCCAAAAGAGCGGGATCCTTGAAAAGTTAGGGCTGGAGAAGAAAAAGTATATCCTGCTTTCAGCTCACCGGGAAGAGAATATCGATACGGAAAAGAATTTTTTCTCCCTGTTTCATGCCATCAATAAGATCGCAGAGATCTATGATATGCCCATTCTTTATTCCTGCCATCCCCGTAGCAAAAAACGGATCGCCGAGAGCGGTTTTTCTCTGGATCCCCGGGTCATTCAGCATGAACCCCTGGGCTTCCATGATTATAACCATCTGCAGATGAATGCCTATGCCGTGATCTCCGATAGTGGCACCCTTCCGGAGGAAAGCAGCTTTTTTACCTCGGTGGGGAACCCCTTCCCGGCGGTCTGCATCCGTACCTCTACCGAGCGCCCTGAGGCGCTGGATAAGGGTTGTTTTGTGTTGGCTGGAATCGATGAAAATTCTTTGGTTCAGGCGGTGGAAACTGCCATCGCTATGCATGATGCAGGGGATTTCGGTATCCCGGTGCCCGATTATACCGAAGAAAACGTTTCCGCCAAGGTAGTCAAGATCATTCAGAGCTACACCGGCGTGGTGAATAAAATGGTTTGGAGAAAGTTTTAAGATGTTCAAATGGAAGAATAAAGCCCCTATCAATAAGCAGCTCCTTCTGCGGCAGCTGCTGTTGATCGCCGCAGATATCCTTTCCTTTGCAACGGCGGCCTTTCTGGCGCTGTGGCTGCGGCATGAATTCGATATTGATGAGCTGCTGAACGCTAGATTTTTGCACCATGTGCTGTATATGCTGCCCGGCTCTCTCCCGGTGATGGTCGTGATCTACTGGCTGCTGGGACTGTATAACAGCCTGTGGGAATTTGCCGGGGAGCGAGAGATGGTCATGATCGTTATCGGTGCGGCGGCTACCTCTGTGACCCACACCTTGCTGCTCTTTATGGTGCGGCTGGGCATCCCCAGAAGCTTTGTGATCCTGCAGTTTTTGTTTTTGCTGCTGTTCACCCTTCTAACCCGGTTTTCCTACCGTTTTGTAAGAAAGCAGAAAGAGAAATATCAGCATAGCACCGCCGAAGAAGCCCGTCGTACTATGGTGATCGGCGCCGGTGATGCGGGAGCTACCATTGTGCGGGAGCTGCAGCGGAGCCGCTATTCTCAGAATAAAGTGGTCTGCCTCATTGATGACGATCGGAATAAGATCGGCCGCTATATGTACGGGATCCCGGTAGCTGGTTCCACCGGCGAGATCATTGCCCTGGCGCAGCGGTTTCGGGTGGAGGAGATTGTTTTTGCCATCCCCAGCGCCTCCGAAAAGCGTCGTGTGGAGATCCTGGAGCTTTGCAATAAGACCGATTGTAAGCTGCGGGCGCTGCCCGGCATTTATCAGTTGGTCAACGGTGAGGTCAGCGTGCAGAAATTGAAGGATGTGCAGATCGAGGATCTGCTGCTGCGGGATTCGGTGAGCCTCAACGGCAAGGCCGAGCGGAACTATTACCATGGAAAAACTGTACTGGTGACCGGCGGGGGTGGCTCCATCGGCAGCGAGCTTTGCCGCCAGATCGCCGGCTGTAAGCCGAAAAAGCTGATCATCTTTGATATCTATGAAAATAATGCCTATGAGATCCAGCAGGAGCTGAAATATAAATACGGCGAAAGGCTGGATCTTGCGGTGGAGATCGGCTCTGTGCGGGATCGTGAACGGATGGATGCGGTGTTTGCCATTCATCGGCCGGAGATCGTATTCCATGCGGCGGCCCATAAGCATGTGCCCTTGATGGAGCACAGCGGCTGCGAAGCCATTAAAAATAACGTGTTCGGCACGGTGAATACCGCTGATATGGCGGAAAAATACGGGGTGGAGAAGTTTATTCTCATCTCGACCGATAAGGCGGTCAATCCCACCAATATCATGGGTGCCTCCAAGCGGCTGTGCGAAATGATGGTACAATGCCGTACCGGCAGTAAGACCTCCTTTGCCGCTGTCCGGTTTGGGAATGTGCTGGGCTCCAACGGCAGCGTGATCCCCCTCTTCAAGCGGCAGATCGAGGCCGGCGGCCCGGTCACGGTGACCGATAAACGGATCATTCGCTATTTTATGACCATCTCCGAGGCCAGCCAGCTGGTGATGGAGGCGGGTGCTATGGCGAAAAACGGCGAATTGTTTGTGCTGGATATGGGGAAACCGGTGCGGATCTACGATCTTGCAGTAAATATGATCCGGCTTTCCGGCCTGAAGCCCAATGTGGATATCAAGATCGAAGAGATCGGCCTGCGCCCCGGGGAAAAGCTTTACGAAGAGTTGCTGATGAAGGATGAGACGTTGGATAAGACCGAAAATGAGCTGATCTTCATCGAGCGGGATAAGCCCCTCTCCCGGGAAGAGGCAGAGGAAAAGCTGCAGATCCTGGCCGGTGCGCTGGAAAAGGCGGAGGATCATTCCGGCTCTCCGTATATCAAAGAGGCCATCCGCCGTACTGTTCCCACCTTCCGGAATCCGGAGGAACTGAATAAAAATGCCGAGCAGGCCGCCGAAATGAAGGCGCTGCACCAGAATTGAAAGGAACCCTATTATGGAACGTCACGATCAGGATCTTGAAAAGAAAGTGGAGGAGCTGCTGAATACTCCGGTAGAGGGGGAAGAGCCCCGCCGAAGCGAAGCGCATCATCACCGCCATCATCATCACCATAGCTCCCACTCCGAATCTGATTCCAAGAAAAAAAGTAAAAAAACCTCTGTTTTCCAGAAATTAAAGGGGATGGATAACCGGATCATTATGGCGGTCTGCGCCCTGCTGATCGTGGGGGTGCTGGTCCTGGTGGCCCGCAATGCGCAGCAGGCGGCTAATCTCCAGAGTGCTACCGAGCAGCTGGAGGAATTTGCCGGCAGCTCCAAGATCTCCTATTCTGTGCCGGATTATTGGGAAAAGAGCACTGAAAATGCGATTAAAAAGGTGCAGGCTTTGCTGGATGAAGGCGGCCGAGATGCAGTGGCCTTTGCCTGGTTCTCCGATGTGCAGTATAGTACCGGTGTGGGCCGTAACCAGTATACCGGCGCTTTGGCTGCTGCGGTAATGGATGCCTGCAACATCCCTTATGCGATCCATTCCGGCGATCTGCTGACCGAAGCGGTGCTTTCCTCTTCGGAGGAGGTTAAATCGGCCTATGCTAATGCCTATGCTATGCTGGCCCCCATTGGGGAGGAGCGGCTGCTGCAGGTGGCCGGCAGCCACGATGGAACCTATGGCTCCGCCGATCTGGATCTGAACGGTAAGATCGAAAGCTATGAAGAGTATTGCTATAATCTGCCGGAGGAGCAGCTTTATAACCTAATGTTCCGGCAGCACGCCGGGGATAGCCGCCGGGTATACGGCAGCGAGGGGGATTGGTACTATCTGGATGATACCACCTCTAAGACCCGTTTTATCATGCTGAATTCCGCCTGGACCGCTTATGAAGAAACTCTTGACGGCTGTGCCAAAAACAATAAGACGCAGACCCGGGGCTTTGGTCAGGCTCAGCTGCAATGGTTGGTCGATACGGCGCTGCGCTTTGAGGAAGCCGGCTGGGGCGTTGTTGTTGTTGCCCACAGTCCCTTGGATGATGCCGATTTGCGGGACGGTGCCATCGCTGAGGGTATCCTGAATGCCTTCAAAAATAAAACCGCCTATCAGGGCAGCTATGGCACCGCAGGCAGCTGGGATCATGTGGAGATCTCGGCGAATTTTACCGGTACTCCCGCCGCGCAGTTGATGGGTTGGTTCTCCGGTAGCCTTCATCGGGATCGTCTGGCGGAAAATGCTGCCTGCCCCGTGCTTTCCATCACCTCCAGCGGCCCCGATTCAACCGATGAGACGGAAGAAGAACGGATGATCGGTACCGATACCGAGACCGCCATGGACTTTGTGGTGATCAATCGAAAAAACGGAAAAGTGAGCCTGGTACGCTTAGGCGTGGGTGTTGATCGGAGCTATGCTTACTGATTTTGTATAAAAAAACAAAAATTTCCTATAAAAATAATAAGATTTATCGTCTCATTTAATTGACGAACCCTATACAACGTGCTATAATAGTACAGTAAAATACACTGGACTAATAGTGTTGTTTTGAAAAAAACGACAAAATTTGGGAGAATAGATGAACGAAAATATTAACAAAAAGAATGAGGTCGTGGATATCGATCTAAAGCGTTTGCTGAAGGCGGTATGGCGAAAGGTTTGGCTCATCTGTATCGTATCCATTCTGGGCGCTGCAGCGGCCCTGGCCTGGACGATCTATATGGTCACCCCTCTGTATAAATCCTCGGCGATGTTCTATGTGAACAATAGTTCTATCTCCATGGGAGATGCCTCTCTGAGCATTTCCTCGGCAGATATTTCGGCCTCCAAAAATCTGGTTAAGACCTATGCGGTCATTCTGCAATCCCGCTCCTGCCTGAACGACGTGATCGATTATGCAAATCTGGACTATAGCTACGGCCAGCTCCGGGGCATGATCTCCGCCTCCTCTGTGAATGAGACAGAGGTGTTCCAGGTGGTGGTTACCAGCCCTGATCCCACCGAGGCGGAACGAATCGCGAACGCCATCGCTTATATCCTGCCTAATCAGATCACCGATATTGTGGAAGGAACCTCTGCAAAAATCGTGGATTACGCGGTGGCAGCCTCTGCCCCCAGCTCTCCGGACTATAGTAAGAATACTTTTCTCGGTTTTTTGGTGGGGCTTGGCCTTTCGGTCTGCGTGATCGTGCTGCGGGCGTTGTATGATGTGACCATCCGCAATGAAGAGGATATCGAGCAGTGCACCAGCCACCCCATTCTGGCTGCTGTGCCGGATATGAATGCTCATTCCAAGGGCGGGTACTACTACTATGGCTACGGCCGCCGCCGGAAGAAGTATTATAATTACGCCTATAGCGACGCTGCGAAGAAGAGCAAAAAGAAGAAGGACGCTTCGGCGCCTGCTGCGGAGGAAAAGCCCAATATCGGTAAGGATATCAGCTTTGCCGCCTCCGAGGCCTATAAGCTGCTGCGTACCAAACTGCAGTTCTCCTTTGTGGACGATATCGAATGCCCTGTGATCGGCGTTTCCAGCGCTCTGGCAGGGGAAGGTAAGAGTTTATCCTCCATCAACCTGGCCTACTCTCTGGCTCAGTTGGATAAAAAGGTACTGCTCATCGACTGCGATATGCGCCGCCCCTCCCTTTGCACTAAACTGCCCGTTCAAAAGACCCCCGGTCTTTCTGATTATCTCACCGGCCAGACCAGTATGGACGATGCTCTGCAGGCCTGCCGGGTGGATGAAGAAGGCGGCTTCGCCGTCATCGCCTCCGGCCGTAACCCGCCTAACCCCATCGAGCTGCTCAGTTCAGCCAAGATGGGCAAGGCCATTGCCAAGCTACGGGAATACTTTGATTATATCATTCTGGACCTTCCCCCGGTGGGCGAGGTCAGCGATGCCATGGTGGCTGCTAAGCTGGTGGATGGCATTCTGCTGGTGGTACGTCAGGATTATTGTAATACCACCGCCTTGAATAGTGCTATAAGCCAGTTCGAGTTTATCGATTCGAGAATTCTGGGCATCGTGATGAACTGTGTGGGTGAGCATGGCGTGGGCTACCGCTACTACGGCTACGGCAAGCGGTATTATAAGAAGTACAGTAAATATCACCGTTATTACGGTTATGGCTACGGCTACCAACCTCAGGACACCGAGAAAAAGGATTGAAGGCTATGAGTGTTGTAGATTTTCACACCCACATCCTCCCCGGGATCGACGATGGCGCTAATCACACCGCGCAATCCCTTGAAATGCTGCGCCGTCAGGCGGAGCAGGGGGTGGAGGTTGTGGTGGCAACGCCGCATTTTTATCCCAGCCACGATTCTCCCCGGCGATTTCTTGCCCGGCGCAGGGAATCGGAGGAAAGGCTTCGGGCGGCCATGGAAGAGATTCCCGGTCTGCCGAAGCTGCTGGTGGGTGCCGAGGTCTATTTCTTCGAAGGAATCAGCGATTGCGAATTTCTCAGGGAAATGGCCATAGAAGGCACCGATTGCGTGATGATCGAAATGCCCATGGATCATTGGTCGGATCGTAATCTGCAGGAACTGGTAGGGATCCGCCAGAAGTTAAAGTTGACCCCGATCGTGGCCCATGTGGATCGGTATATCCGTCCGTTGCAGACCCACGGAATTCCTCAGCGGCTGGCGGAACTGCCGGTTTATGTGCAGGCTAATGCGGGCTTTTTTGAAAAAAAGTCCACCCAGCGTATGGCGCTGCGGCTGTTGCGGGAGGGAAAGATCCACCTGCTGGGCTCTGATTGCCATAATTTGGATTCCCGTGCCCCCGATCTGGAGGCTGCGGTGAGGATCATTCAGCGGGTCTTGCCCGATGCGCTTTCCCGGATCAACCACTTGGAAAGTAAGATCATGAATTTGGTTTAATGCATTGCATCGCAATGTTTAAATACTATTTTTAGGAGATGGTAGAAATGAAGAAAATAGTAAGCGTTTTGATGATTTTGGTAACTCTCTTTACCTTCTCTGTAACCGCTATGGCTGCAGATGTAGAGTTTGTGCCCAGTATCGGCAATAAGGGAGCTCCCGAGCTGGTGGTGGATGGCGATGTGATCGGCCATGTTCGCAATCCAGAGGGGGATATCCTTTCTACGGAGCACACCGACTGCCTCATTATTACCCCCGTTGCCGAGGCCAATACCTCTACCGAGATCCCCGAGGATGCCCGGGATATCCTGCTGCAGGTTTATGAGGAACTGAGCAAGCCCGGCACCAAGCTTTCCGAGGAATGCCCCGAGCTCAAAAAGGCGGTTGCCGCTGAGTTGGGCGAAAATAAAACTGCCGACGATCTGGTGGTCAGAGATCTTTTTGATGTAACCTCTGTCTGTAGCGATCTGGATCAGCACTTAGCCAAGGAAGGAAATGTGCTGGATCTGACCTTTAAGCTTGGCCTTGGCAAGGATGCTTTTGTAACTGCCATGGTCTATGTGGATGGCGCCTGGAAGCCCCTGCCCAAGGTGGTGAACAACGGTGACGGTACTGTGACCGCTTATTTCGAGGCGCTGTGCCCCGTTGCCTTCCTGGTAGAGGCTGATGTGGCCGGCCAGAGCCCCGATACCGGTGATCATTCTGCCTCGGATCTGGCTTTGTGGATCGCCCTGATGGCTGTTTCTTTGGCGCTGATCGTGGTGCTGGTGGTATTTGCCCGGCGGAGCCGAAGCAATGAGACATGAATTGGTCTGAAAGAGCGGCTTTTCGATGCTTTTCGCCTCATTGTCGCTAATAGGCGCCAGCCTTATTAGCTCCACTTCACCAAAAATCATTCAGAAAACTGCGCCTTTTAGGTCGCAGAATTTTGGAACAACGGATTTTTCGGTGGGCACGGTACAAAACGGAGCAAATCCTGACAGATTTGCGAGTATTTTTAAGTGACACCCCAAATCTTCGATTTGGTTGGTGGAACTTATGCAGAGAAAACAAAGCCTTAGCAGAAAATACGTGTTCCAAAATCCGGTTCAAGTATCATTGCTTTGGCTAGAGAGAAGAGTAAAAAAATAAAATCAGGATGTGTGAGTATGAATAAACACCAAACCCAGTTTCGTGCGATTCTCATCATCCTCATCCTAATACTGGTTCTGGTTTTTGCCTACAGTGGTTTTCGGACCGTTGGTACCCTTGTTGCGCCCAAGGCGCCTGTGAGTACCCAATCTGCCGGCTCAAAAACTATCACCAGAGATGGGGTTGAGTACTTCCCCCGCCAAGATATTACCGTGTTCATGCTGATGGGCATCGACCGCTACGGTCCCGTGGAGGCCAGCACCTCCTATAATAATGAGGGTGCTGCCGATATGGTGGCTCTGGCTGTCTTCGATGAAACCAATGAAAGCTATAGCGTTCTGATGCTGAACCGTGATACCGTTATGGAAATGCCCGTACTGGGCATCGGCGGACGCCCGGCAGGTACCACTGTCGGGCAATTGGCGCTGGCCCATACCTACGGCACCGGCCTGAAGGATAGCTGTGAAAATATCAAAAGTGCTGTTTCCGGCTTTTTGTACGGCATCGAGATCGATCATTACTTTTCCATGAATATGGATGCCATCTCCATGCTCAATGATGCTGTGGGCGGCGTTAAGGTTACAGTAACCGATGATTTTTCCGCCGTGGATGCCACCATCCCTATGGGTGAGGTGGTGCTGAACGGAGAGCAGGCCTTCAACTTTGTACAGAACCGGAAAGGGATCGGAAACCAGATGAACCTATCCCGTATGGAGCGGCAAAAGTCCTATATCAACGGTTTTCTGGATGCGCTGAATACCAAGCTGGATGCCAGCGAAACCTTTGTTGTGGATACCTATAATAAGATTGAGAGCTATGTGGTGACAAATTGCTCAGTCACCACCCTCAGCTCTATGCTGAACCGTTATTCAGATTATGAGTTTACCGGAATTCAGACCCCCGAGGGCGAGAATGTCATGACCGGTGAATTCATGGAATATCATGTGGACGAGGAAAAGCTGGATACTTTAGTGCTGAATCTTTTCTATTCCGAAAAGAAATTTTAATGGAGAAAAACCCGCGCTCTGCGCGGGTTTTTCTAAAGGAAGATATATGAAAAAATTTTTGTATTGGCTTGCAATCATTTTGCTGGCAGCCGTATTTCTCTTTGCAGCATTCATGATATTCCGGCATTATTATGATGCCAGAAAAAGTGCCGAAAGCTTTGATCAGCTTAACGCGCTGGTGCCGGAGGAGCCTGCTCCGGAGGAAGAGACCGCCCCCACCGCCGCCGAGACCTACGGAGCTATCGCAGCCCAGAACAGTGATTTTGTTGGCTGGATCAAAATTGAAGGAACCCGCATTGATTATCCGGTAATGCAGACCCCCGATTCCCCCAATTATTATATCCGCCGGGGCTTTGATAAAAAATATAGCTATTACGGCGTGCCCTATGCGGCCGAAAACTGTAATGTGAATACTTCCTCCAATGTGGTGATCTACGGCCATAATATGAATAACGGCAGTATGTTTTCCGATCTGGAGAAGTATTATTCCTATCAGTTTTACGAAGCGCATCCCTATATCCAGTTTGATACGCTGGAGGGCTTCGGTACCTACCAGATCGTGGCTGTTTTTAAAACGGTGGCGGGCTCTGATGATGAATTCGCCTATTTCCGCTTTGCCGACGGCAATGAAGAGCGGTTTAATTCCTATATTGAGAAGTGTAAAGCACTTTCCCTTTACGAGATCAAAATTCCAGTCACCTACGGAGATCGGCTGATCACCCTTTCCACCTGCGAGTATTCCAAGGATAACGGCCGCCTGGCGGTGGTGGCTAAAAAAATCAACTGAGGTATTTTATATGAAGCAACCTATTTTAACCGGCTCATGGGGCAAATGCCATATCCAGGGCATTGCCGCGGATCCCGAAAAAGGCTATATCTACTATTCCTTTACCACCAAGTTGGTGAAGGCCAGAATGGATGGTACCATTGTGGGCTGTGTGGACGGTCTCATGGGGCATCTGGGCTGTATTGCCTTCAATCGGCAGGACGGAAGGGTCTATGGCTCTCTGGAGTATAAAAATGATTCCATCGGGAAGGGAATTCTCAAAAGTCTGGGCAGCGATGCGGCCCTGGAGGATGCCTTTTATATGGCCATTTTTGATGTGGACCGCATCGACCGGATGGATATGGATGCAGAAAAGGATGGCATCATGACCAGCGTTTACCTCCGGGAGGTGGTGGAGGATTATAATGCGCCCGGCCACCGCTTCGGCTGCAGCGGCATTGATGGAACCACCTTCGGCCCCATGCCCGGCGCCTCCGATGGGAAACAGTATCTTTTTGTGGCTTACGGTATTTACAGCGATGTGACCCGGGAGGATAACGACTGTCAAGTGCTCCTATGCTACGATACCGCCGATTGGGCCGGCTTCGAAAGCCCTCTTTCCCAGCGCTCCATGCACAAAAACGGCCCGGCAGCGCCCAAGGAAAAGTTGTTTGTATATACCGGCAATACCACTTACGGTGTGCAGAACTTAGAGTATGATGCGGCGCAGAATGCCTATTTTATGGCGGTTTATCCCGGTAAAAAGCCGCAGTTCCCCAACTATTACCTCTTTGCGGTGGATGCGGCTAAAGCCCCGGAAAAGGGGCGCCTGTCCTTGAAGAAGATGGGAAATTATCATGAGGCCAGCAACACCTACGGATGGAATTTCAAATATGGCTCCACCGGGCTGTACTCTTATGGCAACGGTGATTGGCTCATCAGCCATAATGCCGTCAGCCAGTCCGGCCAATGCGGCATCATCCATACCTATGTATTTGATGAAAAATATGGTTTTATATTAAAAGACTGAAGGAATCCCTTCAGTCTTTTAATATTTCTTCGATAAATGCTGCAATATTTGGAACAGCATGACCGACCTTTTCGATGGTTTCCGGGTTCCCGTCGCTGATCACAGCGCCGTGGTAGGGAAGAAGCATAGAAAGGTCGTTGTTATTATCACCAATGGTGTAGCACTGCTCGGCAGGGATGTCGAAATGGGCTGCTGCGGCAGCCACACCGGCACCCTTGTCTACGCCCTCAGCAGAGCAATCGATGTAGACCCCATTGCGCTGGGCGGCGGCTCCATCGATCTCCCGGTCCACCCGATCAGAGAAGGCACGGGCATCCTCCGGGGACTCCTTAAAAACGGCGTTGAATTGAAGAAATTCCTCCATCGCCAGCAAATCTTCGATGGAAATGTTCACCCGGCTGGGATCAATGTAAGAATACTGGAATAATTCGCCCTCCGGGGATTGCCCATTCACCGCGGTGACCCGGTATTCGTGAGCCAGGGCAAAGATCCTGCGGTGCACTCCTTTCGGCAGCAGCTTGCGGTACAGAAATTTGCCCTCCATATCCAGGGCGGCGGCGCCGTTTCCGGTAATCAGCAGATCTGGGTGCAGGCCGCATTTTTGCATCTCCTGAATTCCCGATAAAGGGGCGCGTCCGCTGCAAAGGCAAAAGATATTTCCCTGCCGTTGCCATTCGGTGATGGCCTCGATGTCCTCAGGGAGGGTCTTGCGGTTGCGGTAGATGGTGCCGTCCAGATCGCTGGCAAGTAATTTTCTCATTCTGCTACTCCTTTAAAAAACCGCCGAAAAAAGGGCAAAAAACAAATGCATTTTTGCGTTTTTCGGCGGTAAAAATTGCGATTTTTATAGGTCATTCCGAACAATATCGAACAAACTCTCACGTTTTACAACGATCCGGCTGGTTCCTTCCTTCAGCATCACCACCGGCAGGCGGGGGATGCGGTTGTAATTGGAGGCCATGGAATAATTGTAGGCTCCGGTGGTAAGAACCGCCAGAATATCACCCCGTTTTACCGAGGCGGGGAGCTTGACATTTTCCTGAATAATATCGCCGCTTTCGCAGCAACGGCCAACCACCGAGCATTCAAAATCGCAGCGCTCATCCATCTTTTCTGCGGCAAGAATGGTATAATCGGCGCCGTAAAGGGCAAAGCGGGGGTTATCGCCCATGCCGCCATCCACAGAAACATAATTCTTGTAACCGGGGATCTGCTTGATGGTTCCCACGGTATAGAGGGTCATACCGGCGTCGGCCACAATGCTCCGGCCCGGCTCCATGCGGATCGCAGGAAGGGGGAGGCCCAAGGCGGCGCATTTTTTCTTTACGAATTTTGCCACCTCACGGATATTTTCCGCAATGTCAATAACGGGATCGCTTTCCAGATAGCGCACGCCGTAGCCGCCGCCCAGATCCAGCTGAGGGGCGGTATAGCCGTATTTCGCCTTAATGGCAGCGATAAATTCCAGCATAATTTCAGCAGAGCGCAGGAAGGTATCGGAATCGAATACCTGAGATCCTACATGGCAATGGAAGCCTGCCAGCTCGATGTGGGGCAGCTCCAGGGCCAGCTTGGTGATTGCTTCGGCCTGGCCGGTCTCGATGGCAGAGCCGAATTTGGAATCTACCTTACCGGTATTGATGGCTTCGTAGGTATGGGTATCGATGCCGGGGGTCAGCCGCAGCAGGATGGGCTGGCGGATCCCCTTTTGGCCGGCAATGGTGTTGACCGCCCGGACCTCTTCTTCGTTATCGGCCACAAAATAGCCGATGCCGTTTTCAATGGCAAAGGCGATATCCTCATCAGTTTTATTGTTGCTGTGAAAATAAGCCTTCTCCATGGGGAAGCCGGTTTGGACAGCGGTATAAATTTCGCCGCAGGAGACCACATCGATGCCTAAATGCTCGCTGTTTACGATGCGGTAGATCTCCTTAAAGGAAGCAGCCTTGCTGGCGTAGAGGGGCAACGCTGCCTCGCCGAAGGCCTCCTTCATGGCGGTATAGTAGGTGCGGCAGTTTTCCCGGATCCGATCCTCATCCATCAGGTAGAGAGGGGAGCCGTATTGCCGGAGTAATGCGGCGGCATTCTGCCCGGCGAAGAGCAGGCGGCCGTTTTGAATGGTAATATTTTTGCAGATCATTTTTTTGGTGCAAATTCCTTATAAAGTGCTTTGAGTGCGGGAATGCGGTCCTTATCCGCAATGCCCACGATAATATTCAACTCGCTGGAGCCTTGATCGATCATCCGGATGTTGATATTTTCCCGGGCCAGGGTGGCAAATACCCGGGCAGCCACGCCGGGGGAGCTGACCATGCTCCGGCCTACAACTGCCAGCAGCGCCAGGTTATCATAGACCCGGATGGTATCGGGGCGTACATTACGCTTCAGATCCGCCACGACTGCATCCAGCTTGCCTTCCAGAGCGGAGGTGTGAACCACTACGGTAACAGTATCAATGCCGGAGGGGAGATGCTCAAAGCTGATGCCCCGGCGTTCCAGCGTTTCCAATACCCGGCGGCCGTAGCCCAGCTCGGAGTTCATCATATCCTTTTCGATGTAAATGGCGGTAAAGCCTGTCTTGCCTGCAATGCCGGTTACCACCCGATCCTCGCTTTTTTCATCCGTATGGGGCACGATCATGGTGCCTTTATCGGCGGGATCATTGGTATTTCGGATGTTGATGGGGATCCCGCTGCGGCGAACGGGGAATACTGCATCCTCATGGAGCACGGTGGCGCCCATGTAGGAAAGCTCCCGCAGTTCCCGGTAGGTGATGATATCGATGGGAGCAGGATCGTCGATGATGCGGGGGTCGGCCATCAGCATACCGTTCACATCGGTCCAGTTTTCATAAAGGTCGGCATCTACAGCCTCAGCCACGATGGAGCCGGTAATGTCCGACCCGCCTCGGGAGAAGGTTTTGATCTCCCCGCCGGGGAGCACGCCGTAAAAGCCGGGGATGACGGCACGGGGCATCATGGCAAGGCGGTTTTCGATGACGGTATTGGTTTTTTTACTATCCAGCTTACCGTCTGCGGTGAAAAAGATACATTCCTCTGCATCCAGGAAGGGGATCCCCAGAAAATCAGCCAAGATCATGGAGTTGAAATACTCCCCCCGGCTGGCAACATAATCCACGCTCACGCCGTTGGCAATGGCTTTTTTGACTGTTTCCAGCTCATCCTCGATGGACAGCTTCAGCCCCAGATCCCGGATGATACCGTGAAAACGGTCAGAGATCCTCTGAAATGTATCGTCGAAGGGGTTTCGATCCTTATTCAGCGCATGGCAGCGCAGCAGAAGGTCGGTGACCTTTTCATCCTCAAAAAAACGTTTGCCAGGGGCGGAGGCGATCACATAACGGCGCTCCGGCTCTGCCTCTACGATGGCTTTTACCTTGCGGAACTGCTCAGCATCTGCAAGGGAACTGCCACCGAACTTTAATACCTTTAACATACTTACTCCTTGATCAAGTTTTGCATATTATATAAGCCTGCCGGCTTGCCGCAAAGATACTCAGCGGCGGCTAACGCACCTTCGGCAAAAAGGGCGCGGCTGTGGGCTTCGTGCTTCAGGGTGATGGTCTCGGCGTCGGTAGACACCAGAACCTCGTGGATGCCCACGATATTGCCCCGGCGGACGGAATGGATCCCGATCTCCTCCTCGGTGCGCTTACCGTGGCCGCTGCGGCCTACCAGGGTAGTGGCTGCCTTACGGACTTCCTTGATGGCATTGGCGATGAGGATGGCGGTGCCGCTGGGGGCATCTAATTTGCGGTTGTGATGAGTTTCCACGATCTCAATGTTTGCATTGGGATAAAAGGCGGCGGTCTTTTTGGCCAGTTCAGCCAGAAGGGCCACGCCCATGGACATATTATAGGAGAAGAAAACAGGGATCTCCTTGGCGGCCTCCCGGATCATGGCCAGCTCCTTATCGGTATGGCCGGTGGTGGCTAGGATCACCGGTAGCTTTGCCTTCACGGCGGCGGTCAGCAGCGCCTTGGTGGCGGTATGGTGGGAAAAATCTACAATACAATCTGCTCCGGCAGGTACCTGCTCCAACTTTTCAAAGCAGGGGAACCCGCTTTCATTGCCGCCCATATCCACGCCGGCATGAAGCTCAGCGCCCCGGAAATTGCTTTCGGTCAGCTTGCGCACCTCGGTGCCCATCCGGCCGTTAATACCGTAAATGATTATTTTCATACCTTCAGACCCTCAGCACGCATCAGCTTCAGCAGCTTTTCCTCATTGGCGGGCTCCATGGGGGTGAGGGGCAGGCGGAGATAATTCTCGCCGAAGCCCATGGCGGCTGCTGCTGCCTTGGCGGGGATGGGATTGACCTCGCTGAAAAGGGCGTGGATCATGGGCAGGAAGTGCAGCTGCAGATCCCGGCTGCCGGCAATATCCCCGGCGAAGAACTTATCGCAGATGGCAACGGTCTCCTTGGGGAAAACGTTGGAAAGAACAGAGATCACGCCGATACCGCCCAAGGACATGATGGGGACGATCTGATCATCGTTACCGGAATAGATATCCATCTTGCCCTGCACCAGAGCCGCAGTATCTGCGATCTGGGAGATATCACCGCTGGCGGCCTTCAGGCCCACAATATTGGGGTGCTCGGCCAGCTTAGCAGCGGTGGCAGGCTGAATGTTACAGCCGGTACGGCTGGGTACGTTATAGAGGATGATGGGTTTATCCACTGCGTCGGCAATGGCGGTATAGGACTGGATCAGGCCGCCCTGAGTGGCTTTATTATAATAGGGGGTCACTACCAGAAGGCCGTCCACGCCGGCAGAGCAAGCAAATTTGCTCAACTCGATGGCATAGGAGGTATCATTGGAGCCGGTGCCGGCGATGACCGGTACCCGGCCGTCTACGGTGCGCACGGTGAAGTCCAGCAGTTCCTTATGCTCCTGATCGCTTAAGGTGGAGCCTTCGCCGGTGGTGCCGGCGGCAATAATGGCGTTTACGCCGCTTTCGATCTGCCAGTTCAGCAGGCGGCCGAAGCTTTCATAGTCTACCCCCATTTTAGTCATGGGAGTAACGATTGCGGTACCTACGCCCTTGAAAATCGGATTGGTCATTTTTACATCCTCCTCGAAAATTAAAAAAAGATAGCTGCGCGGCGGCAACTATCCCTTACAAAGCAAAGCCTTTGGCAGGGATCCCCCGCCAAAAATATAAGCCAGATAGCGCTCCGCATTTCTGCGACAGCATCAGGAATCTTATTTCCTGCTGCCAGATCGGTCCTTTGCCGCGAACCGTCTTCGGCACCCATCCCTTTCCCCCGGCTGCGCCTTGGCAAAGGCGAAAAAGGCCGGTGTACTCTTGATGCAATGCACCTCTATCGATAGATATACATTATCATAAATTGCAGGAAAAGTCAATAGCAAAACTGCTTTTCGTTTACCCTGCCAACAAAAAGGGAAACCACCGCAAAAATATGGGCAAAATGCCGATTACTGTATTTCCAGAACCGTCAGCCTGCCGCCTGATACGGTGAATTTTACTTCAAAGCCGGCATATTCCATGCCATAGATCCGGTGGGGATCGTCGGCGTAGCCGGGGCGGGGATCCTGCGCCAGCAGAGCCAGCAGACCCGCCCGCTTTTCGGCGGGGACGGGCTCCAGTAATTCTGCGGGGCAATCCACCTCCACCGTGCCCTCTCCGGGGCCGAAGGCAAAGCCGCCCTTAGCGTCGGGATGGGAATCCGTATAGGGAAGGTAGGGCTTGATATCGAAGATGGGGGTTCCGTTCAGCAGATCGGCGCCGGAGACGGTGATCTCCACCCGTTTAAGATCGATCTTTTCGATCTTCACCGAGGAAAGACCCAGAGAATTGGGGCGATAGGGGGAGCGGGTGGCAAAAACGCCCATCCGGGTGTTGCCTCCCAGCCGGGGCGGGCGTACAGTGGGGCTCCAGCCCTCCTGCACCGCTTTGGAAAACTCCCAGATCAGCCAGAGGTGGCTATAGCCATCCAGCCCCCGAAGGGCATCAGCGTTGCGGTATTCGGGGGTAAATTCAATTGTGGAACATACCTCGCTTACCAGCCCGCTCTGGCGGGGAATCCCGAATTTTGCGGTAAAATCATTGCGGATATGGGCAATTACTTTTAAATTCATCTTTTATCACCTGCTTTTATTATACATGAAAAAAATAAATCTTGCAATATTTTATAATTTGCGAAAAATATCTTGGTTTTTATGTTATAATGGGTAAAAAGATTTACGGAGGTCGCTATGCTGCATTACAAAACAAGAGAAGGAAGTACACCCCGGGGAAAGGCACGGGTCTATTTTTGCTGCCATCCGGAGGATACCCGCTTTTTTGACGGAATTTCCGATTTGATTTTAAAATACCAGAATTGCGCTGTCTGGTATGGGGAGCCGGAGGAAGAGGAACTGCAGGAGATGCAGCTTTTTGTGATGCCGGTGACTCAAAAGCTTCTCACCACCGAAAACCGGGGGATGAAGGAGTTTCACTACGCCATTGATCACCACATCCCGGTACTGCCGCTGATGCAGCAGGCGGGATTGGTGGAGCTTTTTGCGGAAAAATGCGGGGATCTGCAGTTTCTGGATCCTTACCAGCAGGACGAGACCGCCATCGGCTTTGAAGAGAAGCTGGAAAAATTCCTGGCGACGGTCCTGATCGGGGATGAGCTGGCGGCTAAGGTGCGGGCGGCTTTTGATGCTTATATCTTTTTGAGCTACCGCAAAAAGGACCGGAAGTATGCCCGGGAGCTGATCCGGCTGATCCATCAGAATGAGAGCTTTCGGGATATTGCCATCTGGTTTGATGAATTCTTGACCCCCGGCGAGGATTTTAACCGGGAGATCGCCGATGCTTTGGATAAGAGCAAGCTTTTTGCTCTGGCGGTGACCCCCAGCCTTTTGGAACAGGATAACTACATCATGCGTCTGGAATATCCTATGGCTCGGAAGGCAGAAAAGGCCATCGTACCGGCGGAACTGGTAGCCACCGACCGGGAGGCACTGCTGGGTTGCTATGATGCCTTGCCGGAGGCAGTGGATGCCTATGACGACCCTGCCTTGGGAGCGGCGCTGCTGCAGGCCTTGCAGGATATTGCTCTGCGCTCCAACGATACCGATCCTGCCCATAATTTTCTGATCGGTCTGGCTTACCGGGACGGGATCGATGTGGAGGTCGATCAGGAGCGGGCGGTAGCCTTGCTGGCCTCTGCGGCAGATGCCGGTCTGGTGGAGGCGGCCGGGGAATTGGTGCTGATGTACCGTACCGGCAAGGGCGTTGCCCGCAGCCATGAGCAGGCGCTGATCTGGCAGGGGCGGAAGGTTGCCTTGATGGGGAAGGCTTATGAGGAAAATCCCGATACCCGCACCGGCTGCCCGTACTATACGGAGGTCGCCCAATGGGGGGATTATCTTCTGGAGCTGGGGCGGCCGGAGGAAGCTATCAAAAAATATGAAGAAGCCGCCATATTGGTGCGGGAGATCGCTGAAAAATTTGATTTTTCCTTTATTTTGCGGGATGGGATGCTTTATGAGCAGAAGATCGCATCCATCTGGGAGGGGGAAGGTCAACTGATCAAGGCCCGGGAGGCGTATGAGCGGATCTATCGGGAGATCGAGCAATGGCTTGCCGATTACCATGAGCATCTGGAACGGTTTGAATTTGATCAGGCCAAGGATAAGATCTTTAATGAGCGGGATCTGGCGGTCGCTTTGCTTCGACTGGGTGGGATCTGCTGGAAGGAGGGCAATCTTTCCAAGGCGAAGGAATATCTTGAAAAAAGTCTGGAGATTTCCAGAGAAGACACAGATAGGGACAGTACCTATGAACAATTAGGTCTGGTGCTGGCAGATTTTGGGGAGCAGGAGCAGGCTCGGGAAATGTTTGAAAAATGCCTGCAGATCCGTGAAATGCTGCTGCAGCGGGCGCTGGATCGGGAGGATGAAGAGATTCTGCTGTACCGCCGCAATCTGGCGAATATCTGCGGAAATTTGGGGACTCTTTGCATGGATCAGGATGCCGGGGCGGCCGAGAGATATTTCCGGCGGAAACTGGAGCAGGCAGAGCTGCTGGATCAGGCTTTGGAAACGCCGGAGACCAAGCGCTTTCTGGGAAGGACCTTGGGGGATCTTGGGCAGCTGATGATGCGGGAAAACAAGCTGATGGCGGCCCGGGATCTTCTGAACCGATATCTGGAGATCGCCGAGGTGTTGGTCAAAGAGACTGCTGTGGTAGCCGATCAGATCATTCTGGCGGTGGCCTATGATTCCCGGGGTGTTCTTTGCCAGGTGGAGGGAGATCTGCAGGGGGCGATCCGCTATTATGAACTGACAGCTCAGCTGCAGGAGACCATCGCCCGCCGGACAGAAAATCCCGATAATCTACGTGATCTGGCCATGGCCTACTATAAATTAGGGGCGGCGCAGCTGGCTGTGGGAGAAAACGGCTCCGGTGAGCAGAACCTGCTTCATAGCACAGAGATCCTGGAGGATCTGGTGCGGCAATCGGAAAAGCAACAGTTCCGGGAGGATCTTTCCCGCAATTACCGTTCGCTGGGAGATCAGCGGATGAAGGAGGGAGACGGCGGAAATGCCCTTGGGTATTATAAAAAGGCATTGGCTGCGGCAGAAGAAATTCCGGAAAAAGGAGAAGCCTATTCGCTTTCCTGCGAATGTCTGGGGACCCTCTTTCTCAGGCTGGGGAATATGGGGGAGGCCAAGCGGTATTATGAAGAAGCGCTGAGGGCGGTGCAGCAGGCGGAGACGGCCCGCAACCGCACCCGTGCAGCGCAGATGAATGCCCGGCTGGGGGACCTTTACCGCAGCATGGGCGAGATCGCCCCGGCAGAGCAATGCTATGAAGAATGTCTGCGTATTTCAGCGCAGATGGCAGAGGAAACCCCCACCATCCAGCTGCGGCGGGATCATGCCATCTGCTACCAGAATTTAGGAATGATCCATACCCAGAAGGGTGATCTGCAGGCCGCCCGGCAGGATTATCTGATGATGCTTTCGTTGGCGGAGGAGCTAGCCAAGGAAGCCGGTACCGCTGATCTGAAACGGCTGCGGATGCTGGCGTATACCAGATTGGGGGAGATCTGTGCCTTTGCGCAGGACCCCACGGGGATGAAAAATTATTATACCAAGGCGCTGCCCATGGCAGAGGAGCTGCTGCGGGAGGTCCATACCGCTGAGGCTCGCCGGGATGTGCTTGTGATCTATGATAAGCTGGGCGATGTGGCCGTTTATGAGGGCAACGCCCGGGAGGCCAAGCTTTACTATGAAAGCCTGTATAATGCTGCGGTGGAAATGGCCGCCCAGAACACACCGGAAAGCAAAGCCGATCTGGCGGTAGCAAACTTGAAAATGGCTTCAGTAAGCGGATTTTTAAAGCGGCAAAAGTATTACCGCACCGCCCTGACCCTTTGCGAAGAACTGGTACAGCAATGCCCCGGCGTGAAGGCCTATGAGGATATGCTGAACAAAATACGGAATATGTAAAAAAATAGCAGCCCACCCGGGCTGCTATTTTTGATGTCGGGGGTCTCAGATGCGGGCTACGCCGGTCTCCTTGGCAGCTTCAACAACTGCCTTGGCAACGGCGGGAGCAACACGCTTATCCAGAGCGCCGATGATGATATTTTCCTCATTCAGTTCTTCATCGGGGATGAGAGAAGCCAGCGCATAGGAGGTGGCCACCTTCATTTCCTCATTGATGCAGGAAGCACGGCAATCCAGAGCACCGCGGAAGATGCCGGGGAAAGCCAGAACGTTATTGATTTGGTTGGGGAAGTCGGAGCGGCCGGTACCCACGATCCGTGCGCCGGCAGCCTTGGCCTTATCAGGCATGATCTCGGGGGTGGGGTTGGCCATGGGGAACATGATGGCATCGGCAGCCATGGAGGCAACCATTTCCTCACTCACAATGTTGGGAGCGGAAACACCGATGAATACATCGGCCCCCTTCATAGCATCAGCCAGGGTACCCATCTTATGCTCCAGGTTGGTGACCTCGGCGATCTCTGCGTGGGCATCGTTCAGATCGGGCATTCCCTTGCAGATGATGCCGAAACGATCCACCATGGTCAGGTTCTTAACGCCCATGTTCAAAAGGTGCTTGCCGATGGCGATACCGGCGGAACCGGCACCGTTGATCACAACCTTCACCTCGCCGATGTTCTTCTTAACGACCTTCAGCGCATTGATCAGGGCGGCGGCTACGACGATAGCGGTGCCGTGCTGGTCATCGTGGAAGATGGGAATATCGCAGATCTCTTTCAGCTTGCGCTCCACCTCGAAGCAGCGGGGGGCGCCAATATCCTCCAGGTTGATACCGCCGAAGGAACCGGAGATCAGGTAGATGGTGCGAACCAGCTCGTCTACATCCTTGCTGCGGATGCAGATGGGGAATGCGTCCACATCGGCGAAGGCCTTGAAGAGGGCGCATTTACCTTCCATAACAGGCATACCGGCTTCGGGGCCGATATCGCCCAGACCCAGAATGGCAGTACCGTCGGTAATAACGGCAACCATGTTGTTCCGCCGGGTCAGCTCGTAGCTCTTATTGTAGTCCTTCTGGATCTCCAGGCAAGCCTCGGCAACGCCGGGGGTGTAGGCCAAGGAAAGATCCTCGCGGGTCTCGATGGGGCAGCGGGTAACGACTTCGATTTTGCCGTTCCACTCGTAGTGTTTCTTTAAAGATTCCTGTCTGATATCCATATTCTTACTCCTCCCAGGGGAACTTGTACTGGGTCAGACCAAGTTCGTCGCGAACTGCGACCATCTCAGCCTGAACAGACTCATTGATGGGTACACCGTCCTTACGGGCCAGGCGAACCAAATACTCCTTCTCGCCGGCGGTGTAGATGCGCTCCTCGCCGGGAGCCTTCTTGGAAGCACGGACATCCCGCAGGATATCGCCTGCCTTCTTGCGGCAGACATCTTCGCCCAGGAAGTGATCGGTGTCGATGGCGATGAAGAAGTGACCGAGACGGAAGGGCACCTTGTTGCCATTCTCGTCCAGACCGGTCAGGCTCTTGCCGTAACTACCGTCCTGCAGAACAGCGGACAGCAGTTCAACAAACATGGCGTAGCCGTAGCCTTTGTAGCCGCACTGCTCTTCGCCGGGGCCGCCCAAGGTGCAGAGAGCAGCCTCGCCGCGGGCCATGGTCTTGAGTGCATCAGCGGAGGTGCCTTCGTAGGCCTTGCCGTCCACACCGATCAGGGCACCCTTGGGGGCATCCTTGCCGATACGGGCATAGTACTCCAGCTTGCCGTTCTGGTAGGTGGAGGAAGCACCGTCGAAGTTGAAGTCAAACTCTTCGTCGGTGGGCACGCCCAGAGTCAGGGGGTTGGTACCGAACATACCCTCAACGCCAAAGGTGGGGGCAACGGTGGGGCGGGCGTTGGTGCCGGTGAGACCGATGCAACCGGCCTTGGCAGCCATGGAGGTGTAGTAGCCGGCAATACCGTAGTGGCAGGAGTTACGGACAACGACCATACCCATGCCGTATTCCTTGGCCTTGGCGATGGCCATGCTCATGGCCTTGTGGCCGATTACCTGACCCATACCGTCGTGACCGTCCACAACAGCGGTGGTGGGGGTCTCTTTGATGATCTCAAAGTTGGTTACGGGGTTCTGGATCCCCGCCTTGATACGGTCCAGATAAACGGGCTTGAAGCGGTTTACACCGTGAGATTCAATCCCTCTCTTATCGGATTCCAGCAGAACGTCTGCGCAGATCTTGGCATCCTCTTCGGGAATGCCGTAGCCCTTGAACGCGTCGATCACGAAGCTGGTGATCGTTTCCCAGTTTACAATGTTGGTCTTTGCCATGGTTTTCTTCCTCCTAATTTTTTTGAGCCTCCCGAGCATAAAAAAAGAGCACGCAAAAAGGGAGGCACTAACTGCCTTACTTTTTCCGTGCACTCTCAAAAATCTCATGTGCTCATATTAAACTACATTAATTATAGCACTTTGCAGATTTTTGTCAATACCCCAATTTTACATTATTTCTTTTGCACTATGGCAGAAAGCATGGTGCAAAAATCCGCCCGTTGCTGCTCGCTCAGCCTTCTGAAATTCTGAAGCAGTGCTCTCTCCTCGGCAGATAGCAGAGCAGGATTCTTTCCGGAACAGCCCGGGATCTCCAGCACCTCATCTGCAGAAAGATGATAAAGGGTCAAAAGCTTTGCAAAGGTCGCCAGATCGGGCTCCGATACTTCATTTTCGTATCCGGACAAGGTTTTGTTATTGATCCCGGTCTGCTTCATAACGTCCAGCTGAGTCAGATCCAGATCTTCGCGTGCATATCTGAGGACTTCTCCGATTCTTTTCATAATGAACCTCCTCTATGCTTATATTGTAATCCGGATTCTTAGAAATGAGCAGAACTTCTTAATAATTACGAAACAATTGTTGATATCTTAGAAATTAAGATGTATAATACCCCTGAAAGAAACATCTTTCGATATTATTTTGAAGAAAAGAGGAAAAACAAATGAAATGTGTGAATTGCGGGAAACAACTGCCCAAGAATGCGGCGAAATGCCCCACCTGCGGTACCTTTATTGAGAATGGCTACACCGAGGCCTATCAGGGGAAGACAAAGAGCAAGGCCTTGGCCGGAATTCTGATGCTTTTCGGGATCGGGGATCTTTATTTGAATAATCCCGGCAGATTTTTGAAAAAAATGGTCATCGGTTTATTTACATTATTTATTGGCAGCGTTGTGATGCAGATTGCGGATGCCATCAAGATCTTTAATGGGACGATCAGCACAGATGCCAAGGGCATTCCTCTGGTATAAGGTGAGCTATGGGAGAAGAAATCGTTAAAAATGAAACAGCGCTGATCGCAGATGCTGTTAAGATCTGCAATCAACGGGATATCTTAAAAAATGAGATCGAGGAATACGAGGATCTGCTGGATACCTCACTGCCCTCTTTGAAGGAATTCAAAAAGATGGCATTTGCCGCCGATGCGCCCCGTACGTTTTTTTTGATCCTGAGCGTCATATTGGGCTTCGGGTTGGCTTGCCTGATGGCGATCATCTTTAAAAATATTCCGCCTGATACGGCGGGGGCGCTCAGCGTACCGCTGATGTTTCTGATCTATCAGCTTGTTTTTAAGCAACTGTTTTATCTGGCGAAAAAAGGGGAGTTCGAGGAATACGAGCAGGGCCTGATCGCGGCTGAGGAAGAGATGCCTGCTCTCCGTGTTCTGCATACGGAAAAGAAGCAGGAGCTTGCCGCCCTGGAGCAGAGGATGCTGAACGAGGAGGTCTGCATTATTCCGCCGGCCTATTGGGATCATGCCAATCAGCTTTATTTCCTGATCCGGAATAAAAGAGCGCATGATCTGGAATCGGCCATCAATACATTTGAGGATATCATGCATAAGACCCGTATGGAAAGCATGGCTCAGGAATCTTTGGCGTATAATGAACTTGCGGCGATCAATTCCGAGATCATGGCGCAGAATTCTGCCATTGCCGCCGAGAATTCACGGATCGCAGCACGTAACACCGGAATTTCGGCAGTTTTCAGTATTGCAACCTATCTTAAGGATTAAAAAAGATCCGCTTGTCTTTTGGGACAAGCGGATCGCTTTTTTCAGAGGGTTATAAAACATAGAGGATAATACCGATATACTGCAGGATGCTGCCGATCACCACAAAGAGGTGAAACACCGAGTGCATATACCGCAGAGGATGCTTGCCGTGGCCGCCGATGCCGTAGAAAAGGGCGCCCACCGTATAGCTGATACCGCCGAGTAGCACCCAGAGCATTCCGGCACCCTCCACCGCCTGGATGGTGCTTTTGCCGGTGAAGATGATGCACCAGCCCAGCAGCAGATACAGCACCATAGAGAGCTTATTATAGCGTTTCAGATCGATGGCATTCAGCACGATGCCCAAAACGGAAAGGCCCCAGACAAAGCCAATCACGCTCCATCCCATTACCGGGTTGGCGGGCCGGATGGCGGAGAGTACAATGGGGGTGTAGGTGCCGGCGATGAGGATAAAAATGGTGCAGTGATCGATGATCTGGAACACCTTTTTGGCTGTCACCGGCTTCAGGCCATGGTAGAGGCTGGACATGGTATAGAGAATGATCATGGAGATGCCGTAGATAAAGGCACCGGTAATATCATAGGCATTTCCTTGCAGAAAGGCTTTGATGACGCAGGTGGCAAGGGCGATGACGCCGAAGCCGCCACCCACAATGTGGGAGACCATATTGAAGATCTCTTCTCCCCGGGTATAATCCGGCAGGCGCCGGTCTTTGAGCTTGGTTCTGGTCATAAAAAATACCTCCGTTTGCTTCTATTTTAGCATAACGGAGGCGTTTTTAAACTTAAGGTTTTTTAATCTCGGGGGATTTAATCTTCCTTTAATCTAAAAGAAAGGCCAGCTTTTCGGGGGTGGTGGTAAAATCGTCGATGCAACAGAAGGGGATATCGGAAACATAGACCGATTCATCGTTACCGCCGGGGCCGTAATCGTCCCCCACAAAAAGGATCTCTTCATGCTTGATGCCGTTTTCTTCCGCATAGCGGGCCAGCGCATGGTATTTATCAAAGGGCTTGGGGGCCATATCGAAGGAGGAGGAGCCGCCCACGAATACCACATACTCCGGGAAGGCTTCGCAGACCTCCTGATAGATGGCCCTGCGCTTGGCACGGTCGGGATCGAAGGCCAATTTATCCTCCTGCTTGGCCTTGGTGCCTAAAATGGCGAAGGTCACGCAGCCGGAAGGATGGTATTCCACGCTGTCTCCGGCAAATTCGGTCCAGCCGCATTTCTCCCGGAAATAGTTGACCCGCTTTTCCACCGAGTCCCGGTCGCAGGGAAGATGATCGTCCCGTACCAGATCCAGCTCGCCGGTCTCGGGGTTGTGCACACCGTATTGCATTCCGTAGTTGCCGATGATATCGATGGGGAAGCCCTCCATCTGGTTATAGATGCGGGGGCAGTTGCCGGCACCTACCATCAGCAGCTTATATTTTTTGCTCAGGCTGCAAAGCATTTCCTTGTTGGCATCGGGCAGATGGGATTTGTGCTGGCTTAGGGTGCCGTCTAAATCAAATGCGATCAGTTTATACATGGCAATTCTCCTTGACAAATTTTGATACGGTTTTATAATAATACTGTGATCGTTTTCGGTCAAGTGCTGGCGAAAAATACGATCAACAATCATTTTCGATCAGGTGTATCATGTTTAAAGACCAACGAAAAGAAAAAATTATTGAATTACTGCAGGAGCGGGAATACATTAGTGTGGAGACCCTATGCCGGCTGCTTTATGCCAGCGCTCCTACGGTGCGGCGGGATCTTACCCTTCTGGAAAAGGAGGGCTTTTTAAAGCGCAGCCACGGCGGTGCCATGCTGATCCGCAGCGACAGTTACCGCCCCTTGGCCTTCCGGGCAGGCTCCATGCTGCAGGAAAAACGCCGCATTGCCAAAGGGGCGGCGGCTTTGATCCCGGATGGGGCGGTGATCTTCATCGACGGTTCCACCACGGCTGCTGCCATCATTGCCCATCTGCGGGAAAAGCAGGGGATCACCGTGATCACCAACGGCTTGAATGCCATGAATCTATTGCAGGAATATAAGATCTCCGCCAAATGTACCGGCGGGGATCTGCTGCCCGGCTCCGGCTGCTTCGCCGGCCGGATGGCAGAGCGGTTTGTGGAGTCGGTCAATGCAGATTGGTTGTTTTTTTCCACTTCCTCGGTGACCGGGGCCATTACCGATTATTCCGAGCCGGAGACTTACCTGCGCCAGACCATGCTCCGCCAAGCGGCTAAGAAGGTGTTTTTGTTTGACCACACGAAATGGGGCAAAACAGCCACCTTCAATGTGGCGGCGTTGGGGGAGATGGACTATATTGTCAGCGATCTTCCGGCGCCCAAGGGGCTGGAGGAGAAGTGGATCACCGCAGGATCTCGTAGTGAAGCAAATGGAGGGAATTCCCTTCACGGTCGGCGGTAAAGATCCCGCCCAAGCTCAAGCAGAGCATACCGTATCGGTTGGCGTAGATCGTTCCGCCCATGCCGTCCGGCAGGCGGCGTACATTGAAATATTCTCCATCGATGCAAAATTGGAATTCGCCGGTCTCTGATTTGGTATAATGGCCGTTTTCTAAAGGATAAAGCTTGGACAGGGTGGGGGCTTCTTTCAGCTCCTGGCCGGTGGCGATATTGTAATACCAGGTCTGGTTTTGGTGGTCCTCATCGGTATAGGGGATCGCGGCGATGCCGTCGGTGACCGTCCCCAGATCCGGATTGGTGCCGCAGCATTGGTAGATCGGTGCGGGAAATTCTTTAGGGGTGAAGGTCGCCTCTGTAGTGAGATCATAAACCAACGGATCGTAGTCTGATTTGCGGAAAAGGATCCGGCTGCCGGCCTTATCCATTTCGGAAAATGCCGGTACGTTGCAGAGGACCTGGCCGGTCTTGCTGCGGAGATCTGCCCGGCAGAACTGATCTCCGGCGATGCAGTATAAGATATCGCCCTCCAGAACGTATTCCCGCACCGGAGCATTGACGGCCCTTCGGGTGGAGGTCAAGGCAGATAGATCAATAATATCTGCATAGCTGCCGCTGCTGTTATGGCCGAAGATCAGGACTTTTCCTTCGTATTCCAGCCATGCGGTGGTGATGCCGGCGGGCTGCAGCGGGATCCAGTTTTCGCCTTCTTCCGCCAGATCTAGGGCGTAGTAACGGTCATTGTCGCAGGCGATGAGGATATCGCCGAAGAGATCGATCAGCTCGCCGTTGAAGATCAGAGAAGGGCGGGTCTCCTTTCCCAACTCTGTGCGGTAGATACGGGGCTGCCAGGGCTCATATCCAAAGGGATCACATTCATAATAGGCATATTGGTTCCAGAGAGCAGCTCGGCATTGGGAGGCACTGAACCGGTAATCGGAGTGGTTTTGACCGCCGTATGTGCCGCTGAGGTCGGTTTCCCCCTCCGGCGGGGTTCTTCCGGTGCCGAAACAGCTGAGCTGCAGAGGCGTTATAGCTTCATCCCCGGTGCTTTGCGTGGGTAGGGATGTTACTTCTTCCGGCGGTTGCTGCTTTTGGCAACCGCTGAGCAGAATGCAGGCAGTAAGAAACAGTAAAAACAGTCGCTTCATGGGAACACCTCCTTTTATTTTATCATATCATATTATAACGATAGAATCAAGGAGAATCCTATGTACAGAACGAATTTTGATACGGTGAGCTTCGGGCGGCTGCTGGGCAGGATGCCCGATGCGATTGCCCAACTGCGGGGCGGGCCGGAATACCCTGCTGTTCAGGGCTGGGTACGGTTTTACCAAACCAATTTCGGAACCCTCATCGCTGCAGAAGCCGAGGGGTTGCCCCATCATGAAGGAACTTGTGAAAATCACTTTTTCGGGTTTCATATTCACCAGGGCGGCCGGTGTGCCGGGGGCACAAGGGAGGAGCCTTTTGCCGATACCGGCAGCCACTACAACCCGGATCAATGCTTGCATCCTCAGCACGCAGGGGATCTGCCGCCGCTGATGGAGGAGGACGGCCGTGCATTTATGGCGGTGCTGGCAGGTCAGCTGGCGGTGCGGGATATTTTGGGGCGCTCAGTGGTGCTTCATACTGATCCCGATGATTTTCATACCCAGCCCGCCGGGGCTTCCGGCCGCAAGATGGCTTGCGGGATTATTTTACCAACCCGTTGACAGAAGAGCGCCAAGCGTGATAAAATGAAAGAAAAATGAAAGTGAAACGAAAATGGAGTCTTTAAATCAGTTATATAAGATCGGGCGGGGGCCTTCAAGCTCCCATACCATGGGGCCGGAGCGTGCCTGCCTACTTTTTAAAGAAAAATATGATGCGGATCGCTATAAGGCGGTTCTGTACGGCTCCCTGGCCAAGACCGGAAAGGGTCATGGCACCGATGAGGTCATCCGCCGCACGTTGGGGATGCCTTGCCAGGTGGTTTTTGATCTGGAGACCGGCGATCTGCCCCATCCCAATACCATGGATCTTTTTGCTTACCGGAGCGGTCAACTGCTGGGGCAGGCCCGGGTGCTCAGCGTGGGCGGCGGCCGGATCGCCTGGGAAAACGATCCCGGTCAGGCGGCGCCGCAGGTCTATCGGCTGGAGCAGTTCAAGGATATCGCCGAATATTGCCGGGAAAAACGCATACGTCTCTGGCAATTCGTGGAGGAAAATGAAGGGCCGGAGATCTGGGACTATCTGCAGACCGTATGGAATGCCATGAAGCGGGCGGTAGAGCGGGGGCTGGAGGATGAAGGTACCCTGCCCGGCGGCCTGGAGGTGCAGAAAAAGGCGAAATATCTCTATGAGATGCAGCATATCGATGAAAGCGCCGAGACCCGGGAAAATCGGGTGGTCTGTTCCTATGCATTTGCGGTGAGCGAGCAGAATGCCTCCGGGGAGACCATTGTGACCGCCCCTACCTGCGGAGCCTCCGGAGTCCTGCCTGCGGTGCTGTATTATCAGCAGCAAAAACATAATTTTACCGATCAGCAGATCTGCCGGGCGCTGGCTTCCGCCGGGGTGATCGGCAACCTGATCAAGACCAATGCCTCCATCTCCGGGGCGGAGTGCGGCTGCCAGGCTGAGATCGGCACCGCCTGTGCCATGGCGTCTGCGGCGCTGGGAGAGCTTTTCGGTCTTCATCTGGATAAGATCGAATATGCCGCCGAGATCGCCATTGAGCATCATCTGGGGCTTACCTGCGATCCCATCGGCGGTCTGGTGCAGATCCCCTGTATCGAGCGGAATGCGGTGGCGGCCATGCGGGCCATCAATGCGGTCAATCTGGCAAGCTTTTTGAGCAGTACCCGCAAGATCTCGCTGGATAAGGTGATCGTGGCCATGAAGGAGACTGGCCGGGATCTCCGCTCCGCTTACCGGGAGACCTCCGAGGGCGGACTGGCCAAAATTGAAATATAAAAAAAGGGAAATAACCAAGCGGTTATTTCCCTTTTATATCATTTGATAAAATCCATCAGATCGTCCTCGGTGAGGCCAAGGGCATCCACGGCGGGCTGAACATTGAAAATGTTTTCGGCGCCGGAAATGGAATGGGTGTCGCTGCCGAAGGTGAATTTGCAGCCCTGATCTTTGGCAATGGTCAGCATCCGCAGCATAGCCGGGTTGTTGCAATGGGTGTTGATCTCCAGCCCAACCCCAAGATCGGCGGCTTTTTTGAAGAGGCGGGCAAAGGTCTCGTCGGAAATCAGCCCGAGGAGGGCTTCGGTATGCTGCCAGTAGCCCACCGGCTGGAAGGGGTGGGCGATGGAAACCGGGGTGGCTTGCAGGATCTTGTGCAGTTCCGGATGATCCATAAGAGAATCGAAGCTTTCTACCAGAAAATCAGCCAGATAGGCGGGCCAATCCTCAAAGGGGCGCTGCAGGAAGGGGCGCAAAAGGGGTTCCCGCAGAGGGGCAACCCAGCTTTCGGCCTGCTCCTCGGTCATCCCGTTGATCTGCATCAGCTGTGCCTTCAGCCAAAGGCGGGCTTCGGCGTAGGGGGCGGGATCCTCCATAACAAAATTGACCATATGGACATGGGAGTGAGGAATCAGCAGAAAATCCAATTCCTTGGCGCCCTCGGCGCTCATGCCCAAGGTCTTGCTCATTCCGCAGTATTCCGTTTCGGCTCCCACTAAAACCTTTACCCCTAAGGTATCCTTGGGGATCATGGGCTTGATCTGCATGGAAAAATCCAGCGTCTGCTTATGGTACCAGCTGCTGGCGCCGGGTACCCGGTCGTCCCAGATATGATTGGCAAAGCCTAAGATCTTGATCCCCAGCTCTGCATAGCGCTTTACATAGTTTGCGGCGGTGGAGGTGTTATCCCGCCCGCAGTTGGATAAAAAATTATGAACATGAACATCAGCAAGTACTTTCATTGGAAAAATCCCCCTTTTTTCTTCAATTATAACATTTAACAATTGCTTTTTAAAGAGAAATATTGTAATATTAAAGAAAAATATAAGGAGGATCATCTCATGTTTGATCTGCGTTTGGAATATCCCCGCCCGCTTCTGGTGCGGAAGGACTGGCTGTGCCTCAACGGTCAGTGGGAATTTGAAATAGACACCCCCGAGGTGGGGCGGTATAAGGAATTCTGGAATCGCCCTTCTCTGGACGGTCAGATCACCGTTCCTTACTGCCCCGAAAGTGTTCTTTCCGGGATCGGCCACACCGATTTTATCGGCTGTGTCTGGTATCGCAAGGCCTTCACCCTGCCCGAAAGCTTCAAGGGCAAGCGCACTGTGCTGCATTTCGGCGCGGTGGATTATCTGGCCACCGTCTATGTGAACGGGCAAAAGGTGGGCTCCCATAAGGGCGGCTATACCCCCTTCTGCTTTGATATCACCGATTTTCTGGCCGACGGTGAAAATGTGCTGGTGGTCCATGCGGTGGATCATGAAAAGGAAGGAAAGCAGCCTGCCGGTAAGCAGAGCCGTGCGCTTCGCTCTGCGGGGTGCAGCTATACTCGGGTGACAGGAATCTGGCAAACGGTTTGGATGGAGCCGGTGGAGCCTGCTCGGGTGCTAAGCTATCGCTCTTATCCCGATGTGACCAACGGTGCCATCACTCTGCAGATCAATGTGACCCCCGAATCCTTCGGCAAGGAGCTGAAGGTCAAAGCCTCCTATGAAGGAAAGGCTATGGGCGAGGCGGCTGCCATTGTGCAGGGCAATGCAGTCACCGTGACGGTTCCTCTGGCGGAAAAGCATCTCTGGGAGATCGGATGCGGCAGATTGTATGATCTGGAGTTTGTTTTAGGCGAGGATGCTGCCTCCGGTTATTTCGGTCTCCGCGAAGTGGGGCTGGACGGCAAGGGCATGACCCTCAACGGCAAGCACTTCTTCGGCCGCTGGGTGCTGGATCAGGGTTATTATCCTGATGGCATCTATACCGCCCCCTCCGATGCTGCCTTGAAGAAGGATATTGAGGATTCCATGGCGCTGGGCTTCAACGGTGCCCGGCTACACCAGAAGATCTTTGAGCCTCGGTTCCTCTATTGGGCCGATAAGCTGGGCTACACCGTTTGGGGAGAGCACGGTAACTGGGGCCTGAATACCCATGAATTTGAATGCCTGGCTAATTTCCTGCCGGAGTGGCTGGAGTCGGTAGAGCGTGATTTCAGCCATCCTGCCATGATCGGCTGGATCCCCTTCAACGAGACTTGGGATAATAAGGAAACCGGCACTTATCAAAGTGATGCGGCCATCGAGCTGGTCTATCGGGCTACCAAGGCGGCGGATCCTACCCGTCCGGTGGTGGATTCCAGCGGCTCTGTCCATGTGATGACGGATCTTCATGATGTCCATGATTATGAGCAGGATCCTGAAACCTTTGCTTCTTATTACGAGAAGATCAACGAGGGTATTGTCAACTGCCAACTGATGCGGAATTCCAAATATGCCAAGCGTGCCAAGTATATGGGCGGCCCGGTGTTTGTAAGCGAGTACGGCGGCATCAAGTGGACGGATAAGAACACCAATGCATGGGGCTATGGAAAGTCGGTAGAGTCCGAAGAGGAATTTATTGCCCGTTATAAAGGGCTCACCGATGCGTTGCTGGACAATGAGTACATTATGGGCTTCTGCTATACCCAACTTTATGATGTGGAGCAGGAGTGCAACGGTCTGCTGACCTATGAGCGGAAGTTTAAATTTGATCCCAAGATCTTCCATGAGATCAATACCCGTAAGGCAAAGATCGAAGAATAAAAAAATCGCTCCCCGCGGGGAGCGATTTTTTGTTATTTCTTGGTTTTGGTATCGATAACTTCCTTGATCAGGGAGATGAAATCGGCAACAGGCATGGAGCCTAAGTCACCGTCGTGACGTCCCCGGGCAGAAACGGTGCCGGATTCTGCTTCCTTCTCACCGATGATCACCATGTAGGGGATCTTCTGCATCTGGGCTTCACGGATCTTATAGCCGATCTTTTCATTCCGCTCATCCAGCTCTACCCGCAGACCTGCGGCGCGTAGCTGCTGATAGACCTCGCCGGCCTTATCCATGAACTTCTCGCTGATAGGCAGCACCCGCACCTGAGTGGGGGCCATCCAGGTGGGCAGAGCACCGGCATACTTTTCGATCAGGTATGCCAGGGTACGCTCGTAGCAGCCCAAGGAGGTACGGTGGATAATGTAGGGACGGACCTTCTGGCCGTTCTGGTCGATATAAGTCATATCGAACTGCTCTGCCAGCAGCTGATCCACCTGAATAGTAACGATGGTATCCTCCTTGCCGAATACGTTCTTATATTGAATATCCAGCTTGGGGCCGTAGAAAGCGGCTTCATCGATGCCGATGGTATACTCTACACCCAGATCATCCAGGATCTTACCCATAATGCCTTGGGCTTCATCCCATTGCTCGGGGGTGCCGATGTATTTTTCGCGGTTATTGGGATCCCATTGAGAGAAGCGGAAGGTGCAATCCTCCAGCATACCCACAGTATCCAGGCAATATTTGGCCAGCTCCAGGCAGCCCTTGAATTCTTCCTCCAGCTGATCGGGGCGAAGCACTAAGTGCCCCTCGGAAATGGTGAACTGGCGCACACGGATCAGGCCGTGCATCTCACCGCTGTCCTCGTTCCGGAAGAGGGTAGAGGTCTCACCCAGCCGCATGGGCAGATCCCGGTAGGATCTCATTCTGTTGAGGTAGACCTGATACTGGAAGGGGCAGGTCATGGGGCGCATTGCGAAGCATTCCTTGGTTTCATCGTTGGGATCGCCCAGCACAAACATTCCGTCCAGGTAATGATCCCAGTGGCCGGAGATCTTATAGAGATCGCTCTTGGCCATAAGGGGAGTCTTGGTCAGCAGATAGCCACGCTTTTCCTCCTCGTCCTCGATCCAGCGCTGCAGGGTCTGGATCACTTTGGCGCCCTTGGGCAGCAGGATGGGTAAGCCCTGGCCTACCACGTCGGAGGTGGTAAAATATTCCAGCTCACGGCCCAGCTTATTGTGGTCCCGCTTGCGAGCCTCCTCCAGCTGCGCCAGATGGGCTTCCAGATCGGCGGCCTTCAGGAAGGAAACGCCGTAAATTCTCTGGAGCATGGTCTTATTGGAATCCCCTCTCCAGTATGCGCCGGTGGCGCTTAAGAGGGCGATGGCCTTGATCTTGGAAACATCAAAAAGATGGGGGCCGGCGCAAAGATCGGTAAGATCACCCTGGCGGTAGAAGGAGATCTTTTCCCCCTTGCCGGCGTGCTCTTCGATGAGCTCCAGCTTATAGGGTTCCTCCTTCATCAATTCCTTGGCTTCCTCGGCGGAAAGCTCAAACCGTTCCAGCTTCAGCCGCTCCTTTACGATCTTTTTCATTTCTGCGGTGATCTTCTGGAGATCCTCGGCAGTAAAGGGCTTTTCTACTTCGAAATCATAGTAAAAACCGGTATCAATAGCAGGGCCGATGGCCAGCTTTGCTTCGGGGAACAGCCGTTTTACGGCCTGCGCCAGCACATGGGATGTGGTGTGCCAGAAGACCTTTCTAGCCCGCTCGTCCCCGAAGGTCAGGGTAGTTATTACATCCCCTTCCGAAGGAACATAAGTCAATTCCCGCACCTCTCCGTTGACATCGGCGCACAGCGCTTCCCGTGCAACTGCAGGGTCGAGAGCAAAGGCGGCATCAAAAACCGATGCGCCGGCTTCCGTTTCGATCATCTGACCGTTGATTTTAACTTGCATTTCTTTTTTTCACCACACACATATAAAAATTTAGTTTAAAAAACTATAAATGATATTATAACACCATAAAAATCAATTTGCAACCTTTTTCTTACTGCCATTTTCCGTCCTGCAGGGCAACATTGATATATCCGTTGATAAACAATCCCTCAGGTCCAAGAAAGACCTGACCGAAATCGCAAAGCACGGGGCGTTCAAAATTGAGGTCCTCAGTGCGGTTCAGAAAGCGGATCTCTCGCTTATCCTCATCACTGTATACCAGCCCGTAGGCGTTGCTGTATACAAAGGTGACATCCCGATCCTGATCCATCGTCACCTTGCTTTGCAGATAATCCACTGTCATAAAGCCGTAGGACAAGCCGTTTTTTAGATAACTGATATATGCGGTCCCTCCCCAAAGTCCGCAGGAGGAGTAGTGGCCGTTTGCCATTTCAAAGACCTGCAGAAGCTTTGTTGTTTTAGCTTCGGGATCGGTGGAGTAAAGGGCTCCGGTGTACTCCCCGTGGCAGGAAGTGAGCAACCCGATCTTCCCATTATAATATTCAATGGCCCGGGGATAATGGTCCCGGGAAAAGCGTGCCAGTAATTCGGTCTCTCCGTTGGAGAGATCGCATCGACGGAGCTCCAGGCTGCCATCAGTGCCGTATACGGTGTAGCAAAGGTTTTTACCCTCCCGGCAAAAGACCGGCGTTAGGTACTGCTCTGCTGTATAGGTTGCCTTTTGGGCAGAAAGCTCCACTACCAGCCGACCGGAGGGACAAAACAGCACTGCATAATTCCCATAGACAAATCCCCGGTAGTCAGAGATTGAGTTGCCGTTAAAGGTACCCAGCTCTGTCCGGGCCCAGCCATTGTTGCCGTCCAGCATGGCAAGGCGGTAGTCTTTCTCTTCCTTGATGAGGAAAAAGAGCAGGTGATCGGCGGTGCCCAGCAGTTCATCCATCCCCTCCAGCAGTACCGTGGCATCATTATCTGTGCCAAAATCCCGCCGCAAAAAGCCTTTTGCGGATGCCCCTTTGGCGATTCCTTCATAGAAAATGGCATTTTTTGCCACATGAAAATCATTGGTATAGGAAGCAAATTCTGCGCCGATGGATTCGGAAAGCTCTCGGCTTTTCTGCCGTTTCTCGGCAATTTCCCGGCGAAAGATCTCCTCCTCTGTCCGGCCGGTGAAGGTGATCGGATCCGGTGCACTGATCAGCGGCAGAGCTTCCGGCAGTTCGGGCTTCGGCTGTGCTTCGGGCTTTGCCGCCGGAACGGTTTCTGTCTGTATTTCCGGGTTGGTTTCTGGCTGAACCTCCGCCACGGCTTGTTCCTCCGGCTGCGGAGCGGCACTGCAACCGCTGAGCAGTAAAAGAAGGACCAGAAAAATGGCTGTCATTCTTTGGTACATCGGGCTTCCTCCTTCAAATAGTTTTCACAATTAAATTATAAAGGAAACACGGGTGAGGTGTCAATAAGTTTCTTAGGGGCATTGACTTCAAAATCCGAAAGGAATATAATATAGGTAATTTTGATGAAAAGGGGGGAGCTGCATGAAGCGGGATACCGATACAGATCTGATCCGGGTGCTGGCCTGTTTTTTGGTGGTGGTGATCCATTGCTGCTATCCTATGAACGGCTTTAACTGGCTGTACCGGGGGCTTGCGGTGGTGGCGGTGCCGCTTTTTGTGATGATCAGCGGCCATTATATGCTGGCAGAGGATCAGCCCCTTTCTAAAATTATCAAAAAGACCGGGCGGCTGTTTTTGGTGATGCTGGGCTGGTCGGCGGCGTATTTTCTTTACGAGCTGGCGGTGCTGCATACCCATACCTTCAGCGGTATCTCCGATCTTCTGGGCTATCTTCTGACTCAGCCCAACCATCTTTGGTATCTTTATGCGGTGATGGCGCTGTATCTGCTGACCCCTGCGCTCCGGGTCTTTGCTGCCCATGCCTCAAAAAAAGAGTATTGCTATGGGCTGGGGATCGCCTTCCTGCTGGGATCGGTTTTGTTTGTCCTGCTCCGATCCGGCGCCTTTCCGGTGCTGGAAACGGTGGCCGACCGGATGAAGGTCAGTTACCCCTGCGGCTTTATTTTTTGCTATCTTTTCGGCGATTTTTACCGCAGATTTGGCATAAAAAAGCCCGGTTTTTTATACCTTTTCGGGGCTTTCGGCGCTGCTGCTACCGTAGCGACCGCCTTTTTGGTGCCGGCGGAATATAAAGAACTGGCGGTGAGTTTTTTTGCACCCGGCGTGCTTTTGGCGGCCATGGGGCTGTATCTCTTTTTACGGGAGCTTTACCGCAGGCATCCCTTCCAAAGCAGATTTCTTTCCGGGCTGGCAAAATGCACCCTGGGGATCTATCTGCTGCACCCTGCGGTGATCCTGTTCCTGCAGGAGATCGTTGGGGATGCCGAAACCGCCTGCTATATGGTTCCCCTGCGGGCGTTACCGGTTTTTGCCTTTTGCGCTTTGCCGGTATTTTTATTTCTTAAATTGACTTCAAGAAAATAATGGCGTATAATATCTAGGTTAAAGACTAATTAGCCAAAGCATTGAAACTTGAATCGGCCTGAAAGGGCGGATTTTCGATGCTTTTTGGCTCATTGTCGCCAATAGGCGCCAGCCTTCTTGGCTCTGCTTCACCAAAAATCATTCAAAAAGCCGCGCCTTTCAGGTCGCAGAATTTTGGAACAACAGATTTTTCGGTGAGCACGGCGTAAAACGCAGCAAATCCTGGCGGATTTGCGAGTATTTCAACAAAGCCTCGGCGGAAAATACGTGTTCCAAAATCCGGTTCAAGTATCAATGCTTTGGCTAAAGAGGAAAAATATGCTTCAACACGTTTTGGATGAAAAATTAAATGCAATGAACCCCCGCCAGCGGGAGGCGGTGGAGTATACCGACGGTCCCCTACTGATCCTGGCCGGCGCCGGCAGCGGTAAGACCACGGTGCTGATCAACCGCATCGCTTATCTGCTTTCCAAGGGGCTCTGCGCTCCCTATCATATTTTGGCTATCACCTTTACCAATAAGGCGGCCAAGGAGCTTTGTGACCGGATCGATGCCATGATGGGCAGCGATGCCTTCGGGGTCACCGCCGCCACCTTTCATAGCTTCTGCGGCCGGGTGCTGCGGGCAGAGATCGGGGTAGACGGGGTATTCAACAGCAACTATACTATTTATGATACCGACGATGGCCAGCGGGTCATCAAGGCCGCCATGAAGGCGCTGGAGATCGAGGATTCCACCCTGCCTGCTCGGTCGGTGCAGTGGGCTATCTCCCGAGCCAAGGATATGCGCGTGGGCCCCGCTGATTACTGCAAGCATTTCGGCAGGGATCTCCGGGAGGAGCAGATCGCCAAGATCTACGCCCGCTACGATGCCGCTCTCCGGGAAGCCAACGCTCTGGATTTCGACGATATGATCCTGAAGACTGTGGAGCTTTTTGAAAATCACCCGGAAATTCTGGCCAAATATGCCGGCCGGTTCCGCTATATCATGGTGGATGAGTATCAGGATACCAACCCGCTGCAGTACCGGCTGGTCTCGTTGCTCTCTTCTAAATTCCGCAATATCTGCGTGGTGGGCGACGATGATCAGAGTATCTATAAATTCCGGGGAGCTACCATTGAAAATATCCTGCTTTTCGAGGAGCATTTCCCCAATGCCAAGGTCATCCGGCTGGAGCAGAACTACCGCTCCACCGCCAATATTCTGGAGGCTGCCAATGCGGTGATCGCCCATAACACCCAGCGGAAGGGCAAGGAGCTCTGGACCGCCGGCGAAAAGGGCGAGCCTGTCTACGTAAAGCGGGTCAACGATGATTTTGAGGAGAGCCGCTTTATCACCGAAACAGTGCAGGATCGGGTGGTAAAGGGGGCAAAATTCAGCGAATTTGCCGTGCTTTACCGCACCAATGCGCAGGCCAACTCGGTGGAACGTTATTTTGTGAAGAGCGGGATTCCCTATAAGGTCGTGGGAGGCTTCCGCTTTTACGAGCGGAAAGAGATCAAGGATATTCTGGCCTATATGCAGGTGGTGAATAACCCTCGGGACGATCTGCGCTTGAAGCGGATCATCAATGAGCCCAAGCGTAAGATCGGCGCCACCACCATTGCCAATATCGAGAACATTGCCCGGCAGGAATTTCTGCCCATGCTGGAGGTAATGCGCCGGGCAGGGGAGTATCCTGCTCTGAGCCGTACCGCTCCCGCTCTGATGGAATTTGCCCGGCTGATGGATCACCTGACCGCCCAGTTGGAACGCACTCCGCTGGATGAATGGGTGGCCCGGGTGGCCCGGGATTCCGGCTATATTGCTATGCTGGAATTGGAAGGCACCGATGAGGCCAAGGACCGTATCAACAATATCATGGAGCTTTGCACTTCAGTCAAGCAATACCAGCAGGATAATCCGGAGGGAAAGCTTTCCGGATTTTTAGAAGAAGTTTCCCTGATGACCGATCTGGATCAGATGGGGGACGAGGACGACCGGGTGGTGCTGATGACCCTTCACAGCGCCAAGGGCCTGGAATTCAATTATGTCTTTATGATCGGCATGGAGGAAGGGCTTTTCCCCAGCCAGCGCTGCTTGGACGACGGAGAGATCGAGGAGGAGCGCCGGCTGATGTATGTGGGGGTCACCCGGGCCAGAAAGTGTCTGTATCTGCTTCATGCCCGCCAGAGGATGCTGTATGGGCGAACGCAGTTTTGTATGCCCAGCACCTTCTTGAAGGAGCTGCCGGTGCTGGTGGTTCAGGATCTTTCCCCCAAAACTGCCTTTACCCCCTCCTTCGGCAGCGCCCCGCCTACTAAAAATACCGCCTACGGTAGCCGTACCGCCGCATCTCCGGTGCGTACAGGTTTTGCTGCTCCCGCTGCTCAGCCTGCTATCCGGAAGGCTCCCGCCGCCCCTGCCGCTGCCTTTAATTTCAATTGCGGCGACCGGGTGAAGCATAAGACCTTCGGGGCTGGCACGCTCCTTTCCAAGACCCCCATGGGCAGCGACTTTTTGCTGGAGGTGCAGTTTGATACGGTGGGCACCAAGAAGATCATGGCTAATTTTGCCAAACTGACAAAGGAGTAAATAACGATGGGATTGGGATTTGATTTTTCCGGATTTTTTGCCGGATTTGGATTGATGTGGATCTTTTCGGCTATTATTACGATCCTGGTGATCGCAGTATTTGTGGTGGTTTTTGTGAAGATCATCAGCCAATGGAGCAAAAATAATAATTCCCCCAAGCTGACCGTACCGGCTGCTATTGTGGCAAAGCGTACCTCAGTTTCCCATCATCACCACCACGATCATCACCATATGCACTCCACCAGCTACTATGTGACCTTTCAGGTGGAAAGCGGCGATCGGATGGAGCTGATCGTGTCCGGCCAGGACTTTGGTCTACTGGTGGAGGGGGATCAGGGAATGCTGACCTTCCAGGGTACCAGATACCTTGGCTTTCAACGTACATAATTTATAAAGAAGGGATAAAGAAATGACTAAAATCGATATTTTCAGCGGATTTTTAGGGGCCGGCAAGACCACCCTCATCAAAAAACTGATGGAGGAGGCCTATACCGGCGAAAAACTGGTTCTCATCGAAAATGAATTCGGCGAGATCGGCATCGACGGCGGGTTCCTGCAGGAGGCCGGCATTGAGATCACCGAAATGAACTCCGGCTGTATCTGCTGCAGCCTGGTGGGGGATTTCGGTAAGGCGCTGGAGCAGGTCATTGAGACCTACCATCCCGACCGTGTGCTCATCGAGCCCAGCGGTGTTGGCAAGCTCAGCGATGTGATCGCCGCTGTTACCAATCTGGAATTGGAAGGGGTGGAGTTAAATAGTTTTACCACCGTGGTCGATGCAGGAAAATGCAAGATCTACGCCAAAAATTTCGGTGAATTCTACGATAATCAGCTGGAGCACGCTGCCTGCATCATCCTTAGCCGTGCCCAGAATTTGAGCGAGGAGAAGCTGGCTGCTGCTGTGAAACTGATCCAGGAGAAAAACCCCAACGCCACCGTGATCGCTACCCCCTGGGATCAGCTGAGCGGAAAGCAGATGCTGGATGCCATGGAGCAGAAGGATTCTCTTGGAGAGATCCTTCATGAGCTGGAGCATCATCATGAGCACCATCACCATGAGCATGAGGAGGAGTGTACCTGCGGGTGTCATGATCATGACCATGAACATGAGCATGAACATCATCACGGTCACGAACATGACCATCACCATCACCACGATCACGATCATGAGCACCATCATGAGCATGGGGAAGAATGTACCTGCGGCTGCCACGATCATGATCATCACCATCATCATGCCGATGAGGTATTCGCCAGCTGGGGCAAGGAGACTACCCGCAGCTATACCGAGGCGCAGCTTGCCGAGATCCTGAACGAACTGGATACCGGCAGCTATGGCACCGTCCTCCGGGCCAAGGGCATGGTGGCCGGAGATTCCGGCTGGATCTTCTTTGATTATGTACCCGGCGAGCAGGATATCCGCCTCGGCTCTGCGCAGGTGATCGGCCGTATCTGCGTGATCGGCTCCGATCTGGAGGAGCATGAGTTGGCCGGGCTCTTTGGATTGGAGGCATGAGTATGACTCAAATTCCGGTTTATCTTTTTACCGGTTTTCTGGATGCGGGCAAGACCCGTTTTATCCGGGAAACCTTAGAGGATCCCCGTTATAACGACGGAACCCCCACCCTTCTGCTGATCTGCGAGGAAGGGGAGGAGGAATACGATACCTCCAAAATGCCCCATCCTGTAGCCATCCAGACGGTAGAGGAGCCGGAGGAGCTTAAGCCGAAGCTTTTGGAGCGGATGGTCAAAAGCAGCCGTGCCCAGCGGGTGTTTGTGGAGTATAACGGGATGTGGAACAGCGGCGACCTCTTTGATGCCCTGCCCGAGGGCTGGATCGTGGTGCAGGAATTCTGCTTTATGGATAGCACCACCATCATGACCTATAATGCCAATATGCGGAATCTGGTTGCCGATAAGCTGCAGACGGCCGAAATGGTCATCTTCAATCGGCTGCAGCCCAGTGCAGATATCATGCCTTATCATAAGCTGGTGCGGGGGCTTTCCCGCCGGGCTGATATCGTTTATGAAGATATCAACGGTCAGGTGACCACCGATACCATCGAGGATCCCCTTCCCTTTGATCTGAATGCCCCCCTCGTGGCCATCGAGGATCGGGATTATGCCATCTGGTACCGGGATCTTACCGAGGAACTGCAGAATTATGAAGGGAAAACGGTGCAGCTGAAAGGGCGGATCATTCTGGATGAGCGGAGCGATGGCAGCTTCTTTGTCTTCGGCCGCCAGATGATGACCTGCTGCGTGGATGATATCCAGTTTGCCGGGGTGGTTTGCCTTTATCCCGATGCCTTTTCCCTGAAAAACGGTCAATGGGCCACCGTGACTGCGAAGATTCATATCGGCTCCCATGAAGCCTATGGCCGGCAGGGTCCCATCCTAACGGTGATCGATGTGGAAAATGCTCTTCCTCCCGAGGAAGAGGTTGCAAGTTTTTATTAATATAAACTATAGAAGGAGAAGAAACATGAGAAATGCTCACCTGAAGTATCAATGTTACCCTTCTGTTGTATGCGTAGGCAAGGAAACAGAAGTGACCGTATTCCCCCGGGATATCAGCCGCCGGTTCCGGGATGACCGGGAGTATGAGCTGGTAGTAGTCGGTCTGCGGGAGGATCAGCTGGATTACCACGCTCATGTGGCGCTGGATCATCCCTGCACCGTGCAGGATGGATGCCTGAAGTTTACCTATCTGTTTGACCGGGAGCAGGAGTATTCCATCCGTTTCGCTGAAAAGGGCGGCAGTGAGGTGAAGATCTCCCTTTATGCGGTGAAGGAAGATCTTTACGGCCTGCGCCCCCTGAAGGGTGATCTTCATAGCCATACCTTCTACTCCGACGGTCAGGATGGCATTGCCATGACCCCCGCCGATTATCGGGAAGAGGGCTTTGATTTTGTTTCTATTACCGACCATAACCGGATGTACCCCTCTCAGCTGGCGGCGGAGCTTTACAAGGATATCCCCCTGGGGCTCCATCTCATGACCGGTGAAGAGGTGCATACCCCCGGTTCTTTGGTACATATCGTTCATGCCGGCGGCAAGGAAAGTGTTTGCGATCGGTACATCCGCAACCGTGAGACCTATAACGCCGAGGTGGCGGAGATCGCCAAGGGGCTGTCCCATGTGCCGGAGCAGTACCGTGAGCGGGTGGCCATGGCCCATTGGGCCTGCCAAAAGATCCATGAGGCCGGCGGGCTTGCCATTTATGCTCATCCCTTCTGGTGCCCTAACCGCTATAACGTTTCCGAGGAACTGGGCGATCTGATGTTCGAGGAAAAGATCTTTGATGCCTTTGAACTGGTAGGCGGTGCGCCGGTCAACCCTCAGCTTGCCATCTGGCAGGAATACGCCCTCCGGGGCAATCGGCTGCCGGTGGTGGGCAGTAGCGATTCCCATGACCATGATTATGCGAAGCGCAAATCCTTTGCCCGCCGCTTTACGGTGGTCTTTGCAAAGGAAAATACCACCGAGGCGATCCTGGATGCCATCCGCGGCGGCTACAGCCTGGCGGCGGAGATCCCTGCCGATAGCGATTCCGATATCCATTTTTACGGCGCTCCCCTGCGGCTGGTGCTGTTTGCAAAGTTCATCTGGGAGAATTATTTCAATGAAACCTGGCGCCTCTGCCTTGGTGAGGGGATCCTGATGCGCCGCTATGCCGAGGGCGAGGAGGTCGGCGATCTGCTGGCGGCTATGCAGCCCACGGTGGAGAACTTCTATAAGCGGTTCTATGGCTTGGTGCCTGCGCCGGTCGTTTCCGAAGCCCGCAAGGCTTTTCTGGATCATTGCCTGGAGGTGCAGCGTAACGTCGGCCCCATCACCAAGGGCAGTAACCTTTATATCTACGGCGGCAACGAACGAAGAGAATAAATTTTTTCCAGACAAGACTGCCGAAAAAGAGCGCAGATTTCGTTGAAATGATCCCGAAGTCGTATGTGATACGTCGAGCGGTCATTTTGACGGATAGCAGAAAAAATTCGAATAAATCCCGCTTCGGCGGGATTTTTCATTATAAAAGAAGCCACAGAAAAGAACGAATACTTTTCTGTGGCTCAAACTTGAATGCTTGGCAGAGATTATTTGTGAAGATCGCTATGATCTGCTCTTTTACCATTTATAGAAGGTTTTTTCTAAAAATCCGAATGCATCTTCGATCTGCAGCAAGGTGCCGTCCGTCAAGACGACGGTACCGCTGAGGGTGCCGAACCGGCAACTGCGGTATTGATAGGGCGTGTGGGTAAATAGAGGAGTGAATTCCAGCGCCACCCGCCCCTCCGGATCCCGGAATTGATTCTTTTTCAAGGTGACTGCTTCCAGCAGGTGGGCTTGGCCGTTATAGAATACCATGCTTTCAGGCCCGAAGTTCAGGGCAAAGGGCTGGCCGTTGACCTTTCCCGAGGCGCTGGCCCAATGGCGGCTCATCCGCAGGGGCAATACCGCCCGGCCCCAATCCAGCGCCGCGGATGCCGATGCCTTGGAAAAGGTATAGCTGCTCTCACCCAATGTTACGGTGCCTTCGGCGGGCATGTAGGGGATATTCTGGTTGTAGAAAAAGTCCTTGGGCGCCCGGGGAAATGCCACCGCCGCCACAGCAGTATCTCCCTTGGGGCAGGTGAGCAGGAGCCGGCCGCTGATGGCCTTACTGCCTTTGAATCGCTCCATCCGGAAGGTCAGGATCCGGTTGTTGCCATGGTTTTCAAAGCAGAGCTCATAGCCCTTCTTGCTGATTCGCAGATCCCCGTATTCCGGGGAGGAGGGCAGGTTGGTCTTGCCCATGGGGAAAAAGACGGTGGGGGTTTTGGTGATCTCCCACTTCTCTTCAAAATCAATATAGGAAATGCAGGTAATGCCGGTATGGGAATGATCGGCCACTGTGAGGATCAGGGCACGTTTACCGTCGGAGATCACATAGGAATCCCATTCCTTGATCCGCAGGGAATGTGCCTTGATATCCCGCCGGTCATACTCCGGTACCGGGGAGGTAGAATAGCCGGCTTCGGCCAGCTGGCCCTGCTCATTCAGCAAGGGCCGTTTATTGCGCAGGAAATGGGCCATGGAAATGCTCCTTTCCGTTTTTTCATCTTTCATCATAGCACATTTCCTAAAATTTACAAGTATCTATGCAAAAAATTAATAAAGCTGTAATAAAATAACTAATTTTGTATTACTGTTCTTTAGGTGTTGCGGCGGAGTAAGGTTATTGATTTGGCGTTCGTTTTGTTCGTAATTCAATCAAAAAAGCCTCGGTTTTCCGAGGCTTTTTGATTATTTTTCGAGGTTTTTTATTAAGTTTTTAGCGTATTCTGCAAAGCCGATATCGTTGGGGTGCACCGCATCGGCGAAAAAGTAGTCTAAGTGCGGCACCAGGTCGTAGCCATCGATGAGTTGAAAGCCCCGCTTAGCGATCTCCTGCTGAATGAGCGCCCGGCATTCAGGCCAGCTTCCCATTTTGCGCTCCTTGGCCAGATCAAAGCGGAAGATGGGAGCAATGCAATAGACCTTTGCCTTGGGATAATGGGCGGAGATGAGATCCAGATAGGCACCCATCTGCTGCCGCAGCTCCTCTTGCGTTTTAAAATGGCCGAAATCGTTGGTGCCGTAGGCAATGATCACCTTATTCGGTTCAAAATCCGGCCGATCAAAGGTGGATGCTGCGTAAAAGGCACCGCCGATGCCGTCGATGATGCTATCTGCATCAAAATGCCGGGTGACTCGCCAGGCGTAGGAGTTACTGTCGAAATGGGAATTCCAGCCTTGGGTGATGGAATCACCGATAAAGAGGATCTTCTCTTTGTGCTGATGGGGTGTAACGGTGGAACCGTCGGCAAGCTCTACCTCAGTCAGCACGCCTCCTTCCTGGTGGCTGGGAAATACCAGCGTTACCCGCTTTTCTCCTTCGCCCAATTCGATCTTGGGGGTGATGCCGGATTGGCGCAGGGGATCAAATTCAATACGGGCAACCGCCAGATCGTTGATCAGTACCTCAAATTTATTGCCCTTAGCGGCATTGAAGGTCATCCAGGGGGAATCGGTATGAAAATCCAGCCGCACGCCGGTAGAGTTGGCAGACCATGCACCCAGAGTATCGTTGAATTGGCTCCAGGCTTCGATCTGTTTGGGGGTACATTTGTAAAAATGCAGGCCGTCGGCCTTTTCTTCAATACGGACTGCACCGAAGGTGATGGATCGGATGGTATCGTTGCTCAGTTTCATTTTTTCTTCCTCCAAATTTCTATTGCATCGGTGGGGCATGCTTCTCTGCATTTGCCGCACCGCACACATTCCATGCCGTTGGGCTTTTGGTGCACCGGCAGATCCATGGGGCAGGCCTTTTGGCAGGCACCGCAGCCGGTACATTTATTCTCATCGATCTTAAACCGCAGCAGAGCGATGGGGTTGAAGCATCCGTAGATGGCCCCAAGGGGGCAAAGGTAGCGGCAGAAGGGCCGCCAGATCAGCAGGGATAGCAGGATGACGGAAATGAGGATCGCCACCTTCCAGGTGAACAAAAAGCCCAAAGCCTGCCGCAGGGCGGAATTGGCAATGGTCAGAGGGAGCCCCGCCTCCAGCGTGCCTGCCGGGCAGATATAGGCGCAGAACCAGGGCTTACCGATGCCGGTGGCATCGATGAAAAACATCGGCAGCAGGATCACGAAAACTGCTAAGATCAGGTATTTCAGCCAGCGCAAAAGCTTTTCTCCCGGCAGCTTTTTTAGCTTTTTGGGGAAGGGGAGCTTATGCAATAATTCCTGGATCCAGCCAAAGGGGCATAAAAAGCCGCAGACAAATCGCCCCACTGCAGCACCGACAATGGTTAAAAAGCCGGTCACATACAGGGAGATCTTGAATTCCGCTGCTGTAAGGGTGGCTTGCAGCGCTCCTATGGGGCAGGCCCCGAAGGACCCGGGGCAGGAATAACAGTTGAGCCCCGGCAGGCAGATGCTTTTGGTATTGCCTTTAAAGATGGTGCCGGTGAAAAAGCCTTGCAGCCAGCCGTTGGAAAGGAGGGCATAGATACCCTGTATCAGCGGCCGGAGCCTTATTTTTTTCTTATCCAATGCCGATACACTCCAAACAGATCATGGTAGCTTTGCGCAGCACATCCGCTGCCTCCCCCCGTAATATGCCGGCAATGAGGGCAACCAGCCCCCCTGCCATCAGGCAGAGGGCGATGATGTTTTTGGTGCGCTCCCTCATTGGACTTTCTCCAGCAACTCATCGATGATCTTCTCCCATGCTGCCTGATCCCGGGAGCCGATGTAGCTTTCTCCCACCTGCTCGCCCTTTTCGTTCACAAAGACCGTGGTGGGCACCGCGGTTATATTCTGCAGCAGAGCGATCATGCTCTCATTGATGATGAGGTTTTCGTATTCGGCTCCTGCGTTGTTCAGCAGTTTTCGGGCGGTATCGGCCTGAGCGCCTTCATGGTTTGCAACGTCGGTAACGAGCCCTACGATCTGAAAGCCGGAGCCGGCCCGATCCTTGGCAATGGCGGCCAGACCGGGCATTTCGCTGATGCAGGGGCCGCAGTAGGTGGCCCAGATATTGACCATGGTAAGCTTACTGCCTTCGAAGATCTGCTCGGTGGCAGCCTCCCCGGCCAGGGTCACTGTTTCGAACTCGGTAAATCCGCCGGGCTCGCTCTTAGCGCAGCCACTCAACAATAAAACAACGATCAGAAGGATAGCAACTGATTTTTTCATAGGTTATCTCCTTTTAAATAAAGGCGCCCTTTGGGGGCGCCTCGGCGTATCAGAATATGCCCTATAAAGCAAGACCAAGATGGTGCCTTAATTGTATTTGCCTTTTTCTGCGGTCGGTGCTTTTTTGACACCCAGGAAGACTCTAAAAAAGAGTGCAGATTTCGCTGATAACGCCCGATGGCGTATGTGATACGCCGAGCGGTGGGATCAGCGGAAAGCAGAAAAATTCAAATTAATCCCGTTTCGGCGAGATTTTTCCTTATTTCGGGAACGGCAGGAGTAAACCCCTGCCCTACAAACTATGACCGAGATGGTGCTATAATCGTTATTTCTTTTTCTGCGGTCGGTGCCTTTTTTAGAGTTTTACTGTACGCTGAAAAGCAGGTCGTAATAGGTGGGGAAGGGCCAGTTTTCTGCAGGGATCACCGTTTCCATCCGGTCAATGATCCGGCGGAGGGCCGCAAGACCGGTGAAGATCTTTTCTTTATAGAAAAGTCCTTGCTCGTAGAAGTCCTCGATCTGTTCTGCCTTTTTCAGGTCGTCTTCAAAGCGGCAGCAGTCCTCATGCAGTTGATCGGCCAGCTGCGCCAGCTGGAGCAGAAGATTTTCTTCGGCATGGCAGGGAATTCCGGCGATGGCGGCCTTCTTTTTGGTGAGGGTGTCTGCCAGCTGCTGCTCCTCCCGGAACACGGCGGGCAGAATATCGCTATTGATCATATCGATGAGGGTACGGGCTTCGATATGAAGGGTCTTACAGTAGTTTTCCACCATGATCTCATAGCGGGAATACATTTCCTCGGCGGTAAACACCTTGTGGCGGGTGAAAAGCGCGATGTTTTCCGGCTGCACGAACCGGGGCAGCACATCCATGGTGGTGGGCAGATTCAACAGCCCCCGCCGCTTGGCTTCTTTTACCCATTCTTCGGAGTAATTGTCCCCATTGAAAATGATCCGCTTGTGCTGCTTGATGGTATCCCGGATCAGCTCCTGCAGGGCTGTATTGAGATCCTCGGCGTTTTCCAGAATGTCTGCAAACTGAGCCAGGGTATCGGCAATGATGGTGTTGATGATAATGTTGGGCTCCGCAATAGAGGCAGAGGAGCCGGGCATCCGGAACTCAAACTTATTGTTGGTAAAGGCAAAGGGGGAGGTACGGTTACGGTCGGTGGCATCCCGGCTGAACCGGGGCAGGGTATGTACGCCGCCCTTCATCACCATGGCATTTTCGGGAGCGTAAACGGTGCCTTCCTCAATGGAGTTCAGAATGGCGTTCAGGTCATCGCCCAGAAACATGGAGATGATGGCGGGGGGTGCTTCGTTGCCGCCCAGCCGGTGGTCGTTGCCGGCAGAGGCGATGGAAAAACGCATCAGATCCTGATGCTCGTCAACTGCCTTGATGACAGCCGCCAAGAAGAGCAAAAACTGAGTGTTTTCCCGGGGGGAATCGCCGGGATCCAGCAGATTCATGCCGGTGTTGGTAGAAACAGACCAGTTATTATGCTTACCGCTGCCGTTTACGCCATCGAAGGGCTTCTCATGAAGCAGGCAGGCCATCCCGTGGCGGGCGGCGATCTTCTTCATCAGCTCAATGGTCAGCTGATTGTGGTCGGTGGCGGTGTTGGTACGGGAATAGACCGGTGCCAACTCATGCTGGGCGGGGGCTGCCTCATTGTGCTCAGTCTTGGCGTAGATGCCCAGCTTCCAGAGTTCCTCATCCAGATCCTTCATAAAGGCCAGTACCCGGGGCTTGATGGTACCGAAATAATGGTCGCCCATCTCTTGACCCTTGGGCGGCATGGCACCGAAGAGGGTGCGGCCGCAAAGCACCAGATCCTTCCGGGCCCGGTAGACCTTTTCATCTACTAAGAAGTATTCCTGCTCGGGCCCTACAGTGGTCAGGGTCTTGGTGACCTCTTCATTGCCGAAGAGCTTAAGGATCCGCATGGCCTGCCGGTTCAGGGCCTCATCGGAACGGAGCAGGGGGGTCTTTTTATCCAGCGCTTCGCCGCCGTAAGAGTAAAATACAGTGGGGATGCAAAGGGTACCGTCCTTGATAAAAGCATAGGCGGTAGGATCCCATGCAGTGTAGCCCCGGGCCTCAAAGGTGGCTCGTAAGCCCCCATTGGGGAAGGAGGAGGCATCTGATTCGCCCTTGATCAGCTCCTTGCCGGAAAACTCCATCAGGATCCCGCCGTTATGGTCGGGGGTGATGAAGCTATCATGCTTTTCGGCGGTGATGCCGGTCATGGGCTGGAACCAATGGGTGAAGTGGGTGGCTCCTCGCTCCAGTGCCCAATCCCGCATAGCGGCGGCTACAGTTCCGGCGATGGTCTTATCCAGACTTTTGCCGTTTTCGATGGTTTTTTTCAATGCCAGATAGGTTTCTTCCGGCAGATATTCCTTCATGGCCTTATCATTAAAGACCATGCTGCCGAACAGCTCGGGAATATGCTTTGCATTCATAAAAAATACTCCTTAGGGTGAGCAGTCAAACCTGAACTCCGTTTTGAAAAGGCGGATTTTCGCTCACTCTTCGTTAAAATACTCGCCAATACGGCAGTATTGGCTGTGTTTTGTACCTTGATTGATCAAAAATCCGCTCTTTTCAAAATCTGTGACCGCAAAGCGAACAAATTTCGAGGGATTTTTGTTTCGATTGGATGAAGTAAGGCCGTCGCCTTGCGAGAACGAACGGGGCAAAAAGCACCGAGCTTTGCCTCTTTGCGGCGGGTTCGGGCTTGTTTGCTCACCCTAAATCACTAATCAAAAAATAGGCACGGGAAAAACTCCACGGTGCCCACACAATACTCTTGAATTAGATTATATAGGCTATTTTATTAAATGTCAAGTATTTTTCGGTTGCAATTGAGGGGGAAAAATGATATACTGGTCTCAGCATATTTTAGGAGGTACTTTCATGAGTAAATATAACCGGGTCAGCCCCATGAAGGTGATTATGATCATTCTGGGTATTTTGCTGGTGGCAGCCGCTGTAGTACTTGCAGTATTTATCTATAGCGACGGTCTGCGCCAGGGCAACCTGAATGCCAGTGTGGATCAGAGCTTCATCTTCGGCACCTGCTACGGCGATGTGAATGATGTGGAGCTTGCGGAGGAGCTGATCTCTGTTAAGGGGCTGGAAGGATATAACGCCGAAATGGGCAGGATCTCCTCGGAATACTATCTGGATCAGCTGCGGGATGCCAAGGAGACGGAGGCGGTCTCCCTTTATAATGCTCTGATCTATGCCTATCATAATAATTTTAATTTTATCAGCGTTCCTTCTGCAATGTATGATGAGGATACCATGGTAAAGGCGGTGTACTACGCCAACTGCGACCTGCCTGTTATGGATCTCAATACCGAGATCGGCGGCGCCGAGTCCTCCATTACTCTGGCAGACGGAACGGTTTCCAAGCGGTATTACATCTACCTGCCCACCGGCAGCAAGACCCATCTGGAGTTCAAGCGCCAGGCGGTGCGGGAAGCGGAGGCTGTGGTGGCCGCTATGCCGGAGGAAAACAATACCGATCTAAAAAAGGCGGCCTATCTTCACGATTGGCTGGTGCGAAATGTCCGCTATACTGCCGATGATACTTATGTGGCCGGCAGTCCCTATTACTTATATGATACGCTGGTGGGCCGGGTCTCCAACAGCGACGGGATCGCCCGTACCTATACCCTGTTGCTGAACCTCTGCGGTGTGGAAAGCTTTACCGTTTACCGTGCCGAGAGCGGCGGAAAGCTGGCCCATTCCTGGAATATCTTCAAGGCGGATGGGAATTATTATCAGTCGGATGCCACCCACGATGTGAATGTTTACAGCTTGGGGCTTGGAAATCTGAAACTGCATTTTGCCCTTTCGGCCGATGCTATGGGAAACGGTGATTTTCACCGCATTATTAAGGATGCTACCCCCAACTGCACTGCCACCAATCGGGATCAGGACTACATCGATGCCATCGTTCCCGGGACAGAAGAGGCCTACAAGGATGCAGAGGGGATGATCGCGCTGCGTGATAAACTGGATAACGGGGCGCCCTATGTGACCATCCGCTGCCCGAAATTTGCTGAGAGCGAATGGACTGAGAACTTCAAGGTCATCAGCCGCTGGTTTGCCGATAGCAAGGTCAGCTTCAAGGTCTCCAATGCCGGCGCCCAGACCTGTGTGCTTTATACGAAAGATGAGTAAATCTTTAAAGCGCAGCCTGTTGGTGATAGTGATCTGGCTGCTGATTCTGGGAGGAGGCTGGTTCGGCCTTCGCTATGTCCATCGGCAGAGCATTGATCATCAGGTGGCTGAGCTGGAAGCTTCTGTGCGGTTCGGCCATTCCGGTGAGACGGATGAGATCGCAGAAGTCCTACCGATGGAGACGCTGGCCGGCTATACCGACCGTTATGCCAATGCTTCTGCCGGGTATTATGCTGCAAAACTTACCGGCAGCGAACTGGTCACCTATCGGTCGGTGCTTTATGCCATGGATCATAGCTACGATTATGTGGAGCTGCCCGCCGGCATCATCACAGCCGATCGGGTGCTGCAATGCGTCAGCTTTGCTTCCCTGGATCATGCCCTGCTGGAGGAAAACTCTGTGGTGGATCTGGGCAGCGCTACGCTCGTCGTGGGGGACCGGGAACTGAAACGTCATTATTTGAAGTTTTCCGGCTTCACGGCAGAACGCCTGGCCAAGAAGGAGCAGGCCTATGCTGCTGCACAAAAGATCGTGGCAGAGCTGCCCGCCGGCACCGGGGAGGAGACCGCACGCCGGCTCTTTGATTGGGTGGCAGAGCATATTGCGTATACGCAGGCGGAGGATTATAACAATTCTGATCCTCATTATCTTTACGACGCTTTTATGAATAGTTCCTCCAATTGTGACGGCATCAGCAATGCCTATACCCTGCTGATGAATCTGGCAGGAATGGAGTGCTTTAATGTGATCGACGACCCGGCGGAGGGGGAGGAGGGGCATACCTGGAATATCCTGAAGCTGAACGGGGTGTATTTTCAGGCGGATTCCACGGCGGAAGCGGGATTGTATGCCCTGGTCGGGCAGAGCTGCGGAATCTCCTTTGCCCGGTCTGCCGAGGCCATCGGGAACGGCCCGTACCATCCATGGCTCGCAGAGGCTGCTCCCGCCTGCGGGGACACCTCCCGGGATGCGGTGGGGATGGATGTGTACTTTAAAAGCCGGGAGCCCGGCAATGCAGAGAAAAGAGCGCTCCGGAATGCGGTGGAGGAGTTGGAATACGGCGCAAAGATCCGCATTTTCTGCTGTGCGGAATTTCCGCTGATTACCGAGCAGCAGCGGCTGGAATTGGTGAAGGAATGGATCCGCCCCTGCTATGTGGATCTTCGGCTTTATACCGCCGGGGACCGTTACTGCATCCTTTGCCGGGATCAATGAAAAAAAGTGCAAAAAATGCTTGCATTTGCCAAATAGGTGTGGTATACTTTTAAGGCTGTAAAAATACTCACACAGCACTCTGCCCCTTGTTTCCGGCTTGCCGGTGGGGTCAACAGCAGAGAGTTGTGGCGGTAAAAAACAAAAAGGAGGAAATAAACATGTCCGTTATTTCTATGAAACAGCTGTTAGAGGCCGGTGTACACTTTGGCCACCAAACCAGAAGATGGAACCCCAAAATGGCAGAGTACATCTTCACCGAGAGAAATGGTATTTATATCATTGACCTGCAGAAGACCGTGAAGAAGGTTGAGGAAGCCTATAACTTCATGCGTGATATCGCTGCCGAGGGCGGCGAGGTGCTGTTCGTCGGCACCAAGAAGCAGGCTCAGGATTCCATCCGCGAAGAGGCTCAGCGCGTAGGTCAGTACTTTGTATCTGTTCGTTGGCCCGGCGGTATGCTCACCAATTTCCAGACCATCCGCAAGTCCATCAACCGTCTGAACCAGCTGGAGAAGATGGCTGAGGACGGCACCTTCGATCTGCTTCCCAAAAAGGAAGTTCTGAAGCTGCGTCATGAGATGGAGATCCTGGAGAAGAACTACGGCGGTATCAAGGAGATGAAGAAGGCTCCTGCTGCTTTGTTCGTTGTGGATCCCAAGAAGGAGCACATTGCGATCTCCGAAGCTAAGAAGCTGGGTATTCCCGTTGTTGCTATCGTTGATACCAACTGCGATCCCGATGAAGTGGATTATCCCATCCCCGGCAACGATGATGCTATCCGTGCCGTTAAGCTGATCGCCGAGACCATGGCTAACGCTATCATGGAAGGCAAGCAGGGCGAGCAGCTCACCGATACCGAGGAAGCGGCAGAAGAAGTTGCTGAATAATCAGTAGGTATAAAATCATGAATTTTATTGCTAAAGATGTTGCCGCTCTGCGTGAGACCACCGGCTGCGGCATGATGGATTGCAAAAAGGCTCTTACCGAGGCTGATGGCAATGTTGATAAGGCCATTGAGATCCTGCGTGAAAAGGGGCTTGCTGCTCAGGCTAAGAAGGCCAGCCGTATCGCTTCCGAGGGTATGGTTGATACCTACATCGCTGATGGCGTGGGCGTTATTATTGAAGTGAACTCCGAGACCGACTTTGTTGCCAAGAATGCTGAGTTCCAGGCTCTGGTCAAGGGTGCTGCTAAGGCAGCTGCTGTTTACAACCCCGCTGATGTAGACGCTCTGAAGACTTGCAAGTTTGAAGACACCGAATTCACTGTGGAGGACATTCTGCGTGAGAAGATCCTGAAGATCGGCGAGAACATGAACATCCGCCGCTTCACCCGCCTGGAAGGCACCTGCGTAAGTTACGTTCACGGCGGCGGCACCGAGGCTGCCATGGTTCTTTGCGATGTGGCTGATGCTGCTAACGAGAAGTTCCAGGAAGCTGCCCGCAACGTATGTATGCAGATCGTTGCTATGCATCCTGCTTATCTCTGCCGTGAGGAAGTTCCTGCTGAGGTAATCGAGAACGAGAAGAGCATTCTGCTGGCTCAGATCAAGAATGATCCCAAGAATGCCAATAAGCCCGAGAACATTCTGGAGAAGATGATCGGCGGTAAGATCGGTAAGTACTACACCGAGAACTGCTTGCTGGAGCAGGCTTATGTAAAGGACGATAAGATCACTGTTGGCGCTTACCTGAAGCAGGTAAGTAAGGAGGCCGGCATGGATATCACCATTAAGGCCATGGTATCCTATGTGAAGGGCGAGGGCCTTGAGAAGAGAGTTGACGACTTCGCCAGCGAAGTTGCCAGCATGAGCAAGTAATTATTATTTGATGAACCAAAGCGACCTCGGATCCTCCGGGGTCGCTTTGCAGAATTACAGGAGAGTAGAATTATGGCACAAAAAGTTGTTTCTTTAACTCTGGAAGGTAAGGCAAAGCTGGAGGCTGAGCTGGCCGAGCTGAAATCAACCAAACGTGAGGAGATCGCAGAAAAGATCAAGGTTGCCCGCTCCTACGGCGACCTTTCCGAGAACAGTGAGTATGATGAAGCCAAAAATGAGCAGGCCATTGTAGAGTCCCGGATCGCCACCTTGGAGGCTACTTTGAAGAACGCTGTTATTGTTGAGGACGATGCGGTTGTTTCTGAGGATGAGGATACCATCTGGCTGGGCAATAAGATCACCGTGCTGGATGTGGAAATGGATGAAGAACTGGTCTACGATATCGTAAGCTCCATTGAGGCTGATCCTATGAATGGCAAGATCTCTGATGACAGCCCTCTCGGTAAAGCTGTGCTCGGCCGCAAAGCCGGCGATGTGATCGAGGTGGAGGCTCCCATCGGTATGCTGCAGTATAAGATTCTGAAAGTAGAGAAGTAAACCATGGAAAATGTAAATAATCCCGTAAATGAAGAACTGTCTTTAAATGAACTGCTGCAGGTACGTCGGGATAAACTCAATGAGCTCCAGACTGCCGGCAACGATCCCTTTACCATCACCAAATATGATGTGACCCACCATAGCGAGGAGATCAAGGCAGATTTCGAGCATTTCGAGGAGAAGACTGTCTCCGTTGCCGGCCGCCTGATGAGCAAGCGCGGCATGGGTAAGGTGGTTTTCGCCGATCTCCAGGATGGTGAAGGCCGGATCCAGCTATTTGTGAAGATCGATGAGGTGGGCCAGGAAGCTCTGGCTGCCTTTAAGAAGCTGGATATCGGCGATATTGTTGGCGTTAAGGGTACGGTATTCCGCACCAAAATGGGAGAGATCTCCATCCGGGCGAAGGAGATCACCCTTCTTTCCAAATCTCTGCGTCCCCTGCCTGAAAAGTTTCACGGCCTGAAGGATCAGGATCTCCGCTACCGCCAGCGGTATGTGGATCTGATGATGAACCCTGAGGTCAAGCGGAACTTCGTCATTCGCTCCAAGTTCATCCAGTATGTCCGTAAATATCTGGATGATATGGGGTATATTGAGGTGGAGACTCCGGTGCTGAATACCATCGCTGGCGGTGCCTCCGCACGTCCCTTTGTTACCCATCACAATACCCTTGATATTGATATGTATATGCGTATCGCCACTGAGCTGCCTTTAAAGCGGCTGATCGTAGGCGGTATGGAACGGGTGTATGAAATTGGACGTATCTTCCGCAACGAGGGTATGGATCCCAAGCATAACCCTGAGTTCACCTCTGTTGAACTGTATCAGTCCTATGCCGATTTTCATGATATGATGGATATCGCCGAGGGGATCTTCACCGGTGCTGCCCGGGAAATTCTGGGCACCTATGAGGTGGAGTGGATGGGCGAAAAGATTGATCTCACCCCCGGCTGGCCCCGCCTGACTATGGTGGATGCCGTTAAGAAATATGTGGGCATTGATTTCGGCGCGATCACCGATGATGCTGAGGCTGTGGCTGCTGCTGCCGCTGTTGGCGTTGAGTTGGCAGAGGCCGCTGAAAAAACCTGGGGTAATGCCCTCTATGCCTGCTTTGATCAAAAGGTGGAGGAGCATTTGATCCAGCCTACCTTTATTACTATGTATCCCGTGGAGGTCTCGCCGCTGACCAAGCGTTCTCCTGAGGATCCTCGCCTGACCGAGCGGTTTGAGTTCTTTATCTGCCATAGCGAAATGGGCAATGCCTACTCCGAGCTGAACGATCCTATTGATCAGCGGGAGCGTTTTGAAAAGCAGGTAGAGCAGCGTGAACGCGGTGATGATGAGGCAGAGATGCTGGATGAGGATTTCCTCACCGCCATGGAATACGGGATGCCTCCCACCGGCGGTATGGGGATCGGTATCGATCGTGCGGTGATGCTCTTTACCGGCGCTGATACCATCCGGGATGTTATTCTGTTCCCGACTATGAAGCCCATGGATGCTCCTAAGAAGGACGGAACTCCTGTGGCTGCCCCGGTTGAGGCAGCTGTAAAGCCGGAGGTCATTGATTTCTCCAATGTAGAGATCGAGCCTCTCTTTGAGGAGTATGTGGATTTTGAGACCTTCTCCAAATCTGATTTCCGTGCGGTGAAGGTCAAGGCATGCGAAGCGGTGAAGAAGTCCAAGAAGCTGCTGCAGTTTACCCTGGACGACGGTACCGGCACCGACCGTATCATCCTCAGCGGGATCCATGCTTACTATGAGCCTGAGGAGCTGGTGGGTAAGACTTTGATCGCCATTACCAATCTGCCGCCCCGTGCCATGATGGGCGTGGAGTCCAACGGAATGCTTCTTTCTGCTATCCACAGCGAGGAAGGGGAAGAAAAGCTCCATCTTTTGATGGTAGATGATCACATTCCCGCCGGCGCTAAGCTATATTGATCAGAATAAGCCTGCATTTTGCAGGCTTATTTTTTTAACATTCTGTAACAACACTTGCATATTCGATGCTGCTGTGATAAAATGATTTCATCAAATTAAAGGAAGCGAAATGATTGAAAAAGATCACCCGGGAAAAACTGGATAATTTTTGGTATTATTATAAATGGTATGTGGTCGGTGGGGCAGTACTGCTGATCACCCTGCTCTTAGGTGTTCATAGCTGCACCCAGAAGGTCGATCCGGATCTCTATGTGCTTTTTGCTGTGGACACCTCTCCCAATGCGTTGCTTGTGGGGGAAATGGAGGATTGGCTGGGCGGCATGGCCGAGGATGTGAACGGTGACGGTGAAAATACCGCTCATGTGATGTCTACTACCACCATCGATCAATGGAACGGCTACAGTACCGCCGCCATGCTGGTGCAGGCGAATTCCGGTAAGGCGATCATGTATATCCTTACCGACAATACTTATAAGATCATGAGCGAAAACGGGATGCTGCAGCAGCTTTCCGGTGAAAGTGAATTTTTGGAAGGGGATCGTTATCATTTGACTGCTTCCGGGGTGCTGAGTGCGGTGCCTGCCTTTGAGATGGAGGAACAAAATTATTATCTTTGTATCCGTAAGGTAGAAGGAACCACCTTTGAGGGGAAAGAAAATTATATTACGCAGGAACGGTTAGCAAAGGAAATTCTTCAAAAGCTGATCGATCTGGAACAATAAAAGGCAGGAGCTATGCTCCTGCCTTGTTTCTTAATTCTTCGTATTTCTTTTTGGTGGCGATTCCTCCCCGGATGTGCCGTTCCCTGAGATTGTTTTCTAAAACGGATTTTACCTTTAAGAAAAGCTTGTAATCAATATTCTGTAGCCGCTGGCTTACATCCTTATGTGTGGTCGTTACAAATTGGAACGGTTTCATCAATGCCGAGTTCTCGGAAGAGTTTGAGGAAGACCTCAACGTTTCCGTTGTGGTCTACCTCGATTCTGTCTATCACTCTCCTGAGTTGTGCGTTGGTTATCTCTCTTAAATTGCTGATATCCTCGATTTCTTTGAAGGTGTCAGCGAGTATCATCTGCAGTTGGTCGCCTTTTGTAAGGTGCTTTTCTACCATTCGCAATTCACTCTCAAGCCGTTCCAGTTCCTGCTTGTCCCCACCGATCTTGGCATTCAGTTCTTCACGGGTGATAAGGTCATCGGTATACATATCCATATACTTTTGACGGTTGCGCTTTAACTTTTCAATCGCTGTACGAAGTTCTTTTTCGTAGGCGATGTTTTCATCTTTTGCACGATACACCTTTTGAAACTCGTTTACCACACGACCGATAACATTTTTCTTTTGGGAAAGTATATCGGCGAAGTACTGTTCGATAACCTCGATCAGTTCGTTTTCATCAACAGAGAGAGCATTCGGGCAACTGTCTGCACCTCGGTTATGCCCTGAGCACACCCATTTTACATAGGTGTTTTTATAGGTGCGTACACTGCGGCGGAAAGACCATCCGCAGTCTTTGCACTTGATAAGGGTTGAGAATAGGTGCAGATTGCTATGCCGTTCCTTGTCCACCTTGAACTTTTTGCCACGCTCTGCTTTGAGACGACCGGCTTCGGCAAAGTCCTCATCACTTATAATGCGAAGGTCGGGGCGGTCAACGACATACCATTCATCCTCACTTTTTAAGGCTCGTCTGCCTGTAAGGAAGTCGGCGACTTCTTCTTTTCCGTTTATAATTTTCCCCGTATACAGTTCGTTTTCAAGGATACGGCAAACGGCATTTTGTGACCATTCGCAACCTCGCTTTGTTTTGATTCCGCGCTCGTTAAGCATATAGGATATTTTGGCGGCACCGTGTCCTTCGTTCAAGTACCATCGGTAAATTTGTCGGATGATATCGGCTTCTGCTTTGTTGATTGTCAGATTAAAATAATCGCCGATGGTTTTATCGTAGCCGAAGACGATATTCGGCACTCTGCCTTTTTCGGCATTTATTCTTTTACCGAACTTAACACGTTTGGAGGTGTTTGCGCTTTCCTCTTGAGCCAAGGCACCGAAGACGGTCAGCACAAATTCACTATTGCCCATGCTTGTCATATTCGCTGTAAGGAACTGGGTTTCAATACCAAGTTCACGAAGGCGGCGGATATTCTGCAAAAGGTCAACGGTGTTTCGGGCGAAGCGTGATATATCTTTTACCACAACCATATCGAACAAACCGAGTTCGGCATCCGCCATCATCCGCAGAAATTGTTTGCGGTTTTTAATTTTTGTTCCCGATAAACCTTCATCGGCATACAGCTTAACGAGGTTATCACCGGAACGACCCGTGTATTCAAGGAAGAAGTTTTTCTGTGCTTCAAGTGAATTTAGCTGATCTTCCTTTTCGGTTGATACACGGCAGTAGGCTGCTATATTCATAATTTTTCTCCTTTCCTGTGGTTTGCGACAACACAATACCACACAAGTGTTTACAAGTCCAGCGAATATGCCGACCATTGTTTTTTATAAAAGCCATCCCGCTTTTATGCAGGATGGCTGGCTGTTTTTTCGCTGTCATTAACAGCGTTTTTAATTACTTCTTCAACCTTTGCTTTGTTGGCTTCAATAAAAAGTTTCAGAAGCATCTCGGCGGTGTCCTCCACCGAGTTGGGATTATTGAACGTATAGTTCAAAGTGATTTTTCCCACGGTGAAGTCACCTGCCTTTCCAAATTTTTCCTTGATAGTACATACTATGCTCACGCCATTTCGGTTAGCACAGTAAATTCTAATTCACCACTCCTTCCTTACCATACCATCGACATACCTTGCTCGTGTTCTTCCTGAGTAGAATAGCAAGCGTAAGCCATAGGTGAAATTTTCTTGCCGAGGATTTTTTCGAGTCTAAGCTTCTCGGCGGTGCTTAGTTCTTTTGCCGGATGCGGTTCATAGTCATCCTCGGGCGGAGCTATTGAAAGCAGATCGCCGAGTAAACTTATAAGTCCCGTTGTAACTGTCATACTTGCTTCTGGTGTATGCGCAGGAGTTTTATAATCGTTATAATCACCATAAAGTTCACTGCTCGCACCGCCAAGTGCAAAATAGACTTCGAGGTTGTCTTTGAGCAGACGCTCATCGAACAAACTCTTATCACGGCAGACATGGTTGTCGGGTGTGGTGAAGGTAATATATTTGTATTTATTTTCCCACTTAACACGGTATCCGTGTTCGCGCATACACGCAATAAATTCTTCCTTTGTATCGGAATTGCTTATTGCATACAAAGCAAATCGGCGTAGCAACTTTTTCCATTCCGGCCATCTACCATAGCTGCACTTTTCTTCGGTGATGCTCACACCATACTCCTGACAGAGTTTATTGGAATAAGCCTTCACCTCTAAAAGTTCATCACGGGTTTGATGAAACTTTTTACCGTTTTGGTAGTTCACCGAATTCATAATCAAGTGATTATGAATGTGACCGGTATTGTAATGGGTTGCCACCAAAATCTGATGGCCGGGAAAGTGTTCCGCAAACTTCAAACCAATTTCGTGT
>JAFTZM010000036.1 GCA_017464525.1 Clostridia bacterium | reverse complement strand
TCAAGCCACTTTTTCTATTTTTAAAAATCAATGCCGGCATTTTAGTGCCGAAAATACAGCAGAGCCACGGAAGTCGTAAATCACGAAGTAATTTACAACTAACAGACAGCAGCGGCAGGGAGATTGAATTCTCTCTGCCGCCTATTTATTTTTGAAAAAATATTGACTTTTATATTGTACTGCGATATACTTTATACATCGAACTGCGATATATCGCGCCGAAATATAAACGGAGGTTAGAATATGGATCAGCATATTAAGAAAGTATATGTCCCTATGACCGAAACTGCTTTTTACATCTTGTTATGTTTGCGAAAACCGAATCACGGTTACGGCATTGTTCAAATGGTCGAAAAGATGACAGACGATGCTATTAAGCTTACACCTGGTACAATGTACGGGAGCTTGTCGAAAATGGAAAAAGACAAAGTAATTCGTTTTATCCGTGAAGAAGATAAGCGGAAGATTTATCAAATCACGGATTTGGGCTTAGAGGTTTTGCAGATCGAACTGAAACGAATTGAACGCCTATATAAGATAGCGCAGGAGGAAATGCGAAATGGAAACTAAAAAACAATTCAAATGGTTTACAATATTTGAATATGAAAAAGAGCAGGATTACCTTCGTGATATGCACAAGCAAGGTTGGAAATTTGTTAAGGTAAAGGGATTGGGAATGTATTATTTTGAAAAATGCGTTCCTCAGGACGTGGTCTATCAGCTTGACTATAACAAAGATGGACTTAGCCATAAAGATGAATACTTGAAAATGTTTGATGATTGCGGTTGGGAATACATACAGGATTATGCAGGCTACAGTTATTTTCGCAAGCCGGTGTCGGAGAGCGGTGAAGCAGAAGAAATCTTCTGTGATGAAGAATCAAGACTTCAGATGATGCAACGTGTATTGAAAGGCAGAATGCTTCCTTTGTTGGTTATATTCTTTGCAACACTATTGCCGCAGTTTCTTATTAACCTTTTGAGCACTCATAACTATTTTGTTGCATCATTTATTGGTGGCGTTTTAGCGATGTATATTGTGATATTCGCTATGTTCTTTTTGAAATACAATCAGTATAAGAACAACAAATAATAATTCGAGCAAGAGGTAAATATAAATGTATGAATTTTTAGAGGCAGCACTTCCGTGGATTTTATTGGGATTATTTGTGGCTGTTAGTTGCGTAATTATTTTTAGGAAAAAGAAATAACACTAACCGAGAACAGCGGCAGGGAGAGCGGTTCTCCTTACAGCTTTTTTGAAAACATTTTATTTCTCAAAATAATTGTGGTATAATATTTTAATTAAGCAAAGTTGAATAAGGAAAAGGACGTTTTTATCAAGGGGATAATATACCCTTTGGGGTTATCATCTGATATGAGTTCTGTAAAAGCGTAACTTCACTTGGATGGTAACAAGGGGTTCCTTTTCTGTTTGAGCTTTGTTTGGCGACAATCGGAGCTTGCGTTTTTCGTTGCGTGGGTTCGGTTACGCACTTTTTTATTGAGGTGAGATTCATGCAAAATTTTGGAATATCAATGCTGTGGTTTTGGATCAGCTACATATTGGTAACTTGTGCAGGAATTGTTCATACCATAATCAACATTTACGTTCTCGGAATGAAACCGATGGACGAGGATGGTATGGGCGAAGGTTACGAAGCGACAAAACCGTGGCACCCTCTCTATAACATCATTTCATTTTCAATCGTTGGTTTTGCATATATGAACGGTCTTGCCGAGCCGACCTTTAGGGAAGCTCTGATCACGGGAGCAATATGGGCGGGTATCTGTATTGTATTCGACGTGTTCGGATGGGTACTTATCAAACACCCGTGGAGCTTGTCTTTTAAGGAGTTCTATGTGGACTACCAACCTTGGATCACGCTCATATATCTTGCAATATTTGCAGGTCCAACACTTGGATATTTGTTTACGCTTGCATAAGGAACATTTTAGATGCAGTTAAAAGTTAAAAAATTATCTGCGCAATGGATATGAAGAAACCGGCTATATGTTAAAGCTCAATGGTGCTGTGCAGGAAATTATTATTAGCGGAGGCGGCTTCGTTAAGAAGGAGTTTTGTAGTTTCTTTGCACTTTATAGCAACGGAACGATGTGGCAAAAAATTGGGCATCAGATGATTGAGAAAAATTGTGATCATTATTAAACTTAAAAGAAATGCTAATTAAAATCAGAAATTCCGATTGCACCGAGGTGTGGGACGGTGTGTTTTACAAAAAGCTCTCAAGCTACCCGCACATTACAAAATGGGAGATACGAAATATTCTCGATTTTATTGCTTACGAGGAAAGCCACGGCAGAACCTGCAGAATCGAATGTGAGGACAAACAGGTTCTTGAGGCAATCGAAAACGCAATGCAAAACCCGAGCGAATATAGCTCCGTACCCCGACCGAAGCTTATTACCGAATGTACGGCATGCCCCTATCGAGGTGGATGTGAAACGGAATTTGTTTGCCATACCACATCCGTAGAGAATGCGGCAAAAATTTTTGCGTCGGGAAAGCTGCTTTCGGCAGTTAAGGCAAGAGGGATATCCTCCAAGCAGTTGATGGCAGAACGTAGAAACGCTGCGCACGATCCCGCAGATTTCTTTGAATACATTATGTTTGCTTGGGGTAACTGCCAAGCGGGTGACAGACTTGTTATGGAACGGAAGTTGAACCGTTTGCCAAGTGAAAAGGATTTGAGTGTCGGTTTTACGCCGGGCGTACGCTTTTATTTCAAATATGATGAACTCATCAAACATCCGAAAGCGGTGATTGACGGCTTTTTGCCTTTGAAAATAAAGGATAAGCTTCTCTTATCGGAATGTGTGTATGCGATCATCATCCCGAAGATACATCAATCTGCACTTGAAGCGGTCATACCGAGCAATCTAAAAAGCAAGGTGATCTACGTTAAAAATGATTGCAAGGACATTTGGGATTGGTCGGAAAAAGTATACTGCATCGTGGAGAAATTGGCAGAACGGGAGAATAGATAAAATGGAATGCTGTATGCAAAAACACTTTGAAGTTATAAAGGAATATGATCCAACGCCAAAAAATCAGGACGGCAGTATTCGATGGTTTTTGTACCGTTGGGATGATGGAAAAAACGGCGTTCGGCGTTTGGTACGATGCCAAAAGTGCGGTACGTTATATTTGGTGCAGGCATATCACCTTCATAAGTTTTCGGAGCGGAAGGATACTTTGTTCGAGGACTTTTACACCGTGAAGGACGAGCGAGAGGCAGATGATCTGAACCAGACCTACACAGGTATTCAGTTGGAGCACAAATTGACACCGTCTTTCCGATTTTAAGATGGAAAATATTGATTTTTGCAAGGGTGGTTACCCTTTTGATAGATAACAAAGGAAGCAAACTATGGCAAGCAGTAAGGAATACATAAATTTTATTTTAGAGCAATGTAGCGGTCTTTCTGCCCGTGCGATGATGGGCGAATATGTTTTATATTACGGTGGAAAGGTGGTTGGCGGTGTATATGATAATCGTCTGCTTGTAAAGCCTACGCCGTCTGCAAAGGCACTTATGCCAAGTGCAGAGTATCAATTGCCCTACGAGGGTGCAAAGGAAATGCTGCTCGTAGAAAATATTGAGGACAGAGCGTTTTTGAGAGAATTACTCGAGGCGATGTGTGATGAATTGCCCGAAACGAAAAAGAGGAAATAATATGGCCTTTGACTATAAGAAAGAATACAAAGAATTTTATATGCCGAAGAACAAGCCGAGCATTGTTGATGTGCCTGCTATGAATTATATTGCCGTTCGAGGTAAGGGCGATCCCAACGCAAAGGACGGAGAATATAAAGCGGCTATCGGTTTGCTTTACGGCATAGCGTTTACAATAAAAATGAGCTACAAGGGTGAATATAAGATTGACGGTTACTTCGACTACGTTGTGCCACCGCTGGAAGGTTTTTGGTGGCAGGAGGGTGTTGAAGGCGTCGACTACGCTCATAAGGAGAATTTTGAGTGGATCTCGCTTATACGCTTGCCCGACTTTGTAACCAAAACCGATTTTGATTGGGCTATTGCCGAGGCAACGAAAAAGAAGAAAACGGATTTTTCAAAGGTTGAGTTCCTTACCTACAACGAGGGCTTATGTGTTCAATGTATGCACGTTGGTTCTTATGATGACGAACCTGCAACGGTAGCTCTTATGCATAAGTATATGAAAGAAAGCGGCTATGAACTTGGTATAACCGACACTCATTATCATCACGAAATCTATCTTTCGGACGCAAGAAAGGTTGCTCCCGAAAAGTTGAAAACGGTTATCAGACACCCGATAAAGAAGGTATAACCAATGAAATTGTTACTTCGTGCACTTATAAAATTCATAGTCGGTCTTGCACTTGTGGGAGCGTTAGTATTTCTCCCTTCGGGTAGCTTTGGATACATAAACGGTTGGTTATTTATCGGCTTGCTGTTTGTGCCGATGCTCATTCTCGGAGTTGTTCTCTTTGCCAAAGCTCCCGACCTGCTTGAAAAGCGGCTTGGTGTAAAGGAAAAGGAGAATACGCAGAAAGGCGTTATTGCCCTTTCGGGATTGCTGTTTATCGGTGGCTTTATAGTTGCGGGGCTTGACTATCGCTTCGGTTGGTCGCACGTTCCGACTTGGGTGGTGAGCGTTGCTTCTGTCATATTGCTTGCTGCCTACGTGCTTTATGCCGAGGTTATGAGAGAAAACGTATATCTTTCAAGAACCATTGAGGTACAGGAGAATCAAAAGGTTGTTGATACGGGGCTTTACGGTATCGTTCGTCACCCGATGTATGCGGTAACAATATGGCTTTTTCTCGCTATTCCTGTGGTGCTTGGCTCTTGGTGGTCGTTCCTTTGCTTTGTGCCTTATGTTGCCGTTGTTGTCGTCAGAATACAGAACGAGGAAAAAGTGCTTGAAAATGGACTTGAAGGTTATTCGGATTATAAGAAGCGTGTGAAATATAGAATTTTGCCGTTTGTTTGGTGAATAGAGGTTTTAGAAATGTTAGTTCAAATTAAAAAGTGGGAGCTTGCAGATTTTTATGGGAGATAAATGTTGAAACAAGCGGCGGCAGGGAGATTCATTCTCCATGCCGCCGTTTTTATATAAGAATTTATTTTGCTTCTGATAATATTTTCAGCACTTTATCTGCCGCCGTATCCATAGAAGCGTTTGCAGAAAAGCTCTTATCTCTTGAAACGATTTCAACGATGTTCTGCTTCATATTTCGGGGGCTGACGATTACTCTGAACGGTACACCGATAAGGTCTGCATCGGAGAACATAACGCCGGCGCTTACCTTGCGGTCGTCATAAATAACCTCGACACCTTTATTTTGAAGTTGTTCGTACAGCTTGTCGGCATAAGCCTTAACCTCAGCATCATCAGCACGAACAGCACAGATGTGTACCTGCCACGGCGCAACAGCCAACGGCCATATCGGGCCGTATTCATCGTGATGAGCCTCACAGATGGAGGCGGCGAGCCGGCCTACCCCGATGCCGTAGCACCCCATGATCGGATACTGTGTTTCTCCGTCCTTGTCGACATAGGTCATATCCATAGACTTGGTATATTTGGTGCCGAGCTGGAAGATGTTTCCTACCTCAATGCCACGGGATACCGTGATGGCGGGCTTGCCGCAATGGGGGCAAATGCCGCCTTTCTGAATCTTGGCAAAATCGTGGTACTCAGCAACTTCCACATCACGGTTCATATCAAGACCGGTGTAGTGATATTCGCATACATTTGCTCCGCAGGAAAGATTGTTCATTCCTTCAAGGGAACGGTCATACAGAACTGTAAAATTACCCTTCAGATTAACGGGGCCGATGTATCCTGCATTAAGTCCGCTTTCTTCGGCGATGATCGCAGGATGAATGTCATATCCCAGATGATTGGTGAGCTTGGTTTCGTTGACTTCAAGATCGCCGCGGATAAACAGTACGATATAATGGTCATCCGAATTGCGTTGATACACAACAGCCTTGCAGGAAGTTTTTTCATCACAGTGCAGGAACTGGCATACTTCCTCAATGGTGTGGATATTTGGGGTATGCACTAAGGTCAATTCATTGGAAATGTCATTTCTTTCATTGTGAATGATGCATTCTGCCGCTTCCATATTGGCACGGTAATCACATTCCGTGCAGATGGCGATAGAATCTTCACCGATCGGGGTGAGCAGCATAAATTCGTGAGAGATACTACCGCCCATCATCCCGGAATCGGAAGCGACCGAAATAACCTCAGGGAGCCCTACTCTTGCATAGATACGCTCATAAGCCTTATGGCACTTGTCGTAATACTCCTCTAAGTCGGCCTGAGTAGTGTGGAAAGAGTACGCATCTTTCATTGTAAATTCACGTACACGGATCAGGCCTGCTCTCGGTCTTGCTTCGTCACGGAACTTGGTTTGGATCTGATACACCATAAAGGGATATTTCATATAGCTCTGCCCGTAATCGCGCACAAGGTGAACGGCGGCTTCTTCGTGCGTCATACCAAGCACCAGAGGACTTCCGCTGCGGTCATTAAAGCGAGCCATCTCTTTGCCGATGCTTTCGTATCTGCCCGACTCCTGCCAAATCGAAGCAGGCATAACAACAGGAAACTGCACCTCCTGCCCGTCAATAGCATCCATCTCTTCACGGATGATCTGCTCAATTTTGCGGGTGACCCTTTTCAGCGGCATATAGGAAGAAAAAATGCCGTTGGCTACATACTTCATGTAGCCGCCACGCACCATCAAAGCGTGGCTGTCAATGATACAGTCTGACGGTCTTTCGCGGAAACGCTCTCCCACAAGTTTTTCAAGTTTCATATAAGGATACCTCCATTTTTGTTTTTGAACACAAAAAAGCCCTAAGCCGATATTACATCAGCTTAGGGCGAACTATAACTAAGTCCGTGGTACCACCTAAATTCGGATATGATCCGCACTCTCCGGCACAGGGTGATCTCCGATGCCATATCTCTGTAACGGGAGAACCCGGCGAGACTTACTGCTATTTCAGCTCACAGCTCAAAGATGGGTTGGGCATCTTTTCAATAAAGGCTCGCACCGACCGCCTTCTCTCTGAAAATCCGAGATGCTTACTATTTCTTATCATAGCTTTTGTGTTCAACTATAAAAAGTATAGCATAAAATCAGCAGAAAGTCAATGCGACGGCTAAAACCCCATAGAAAAAATCATATTTTCGTGATATAATGGGCCTAAATTGAACGATGCAACCCAAAGTTTACATTTAGAAACACCTAATTGGTAGTATGTTTTCGCCGTTCACTCTATAATAAGGGCAACGAAAACACAAAGGAGCAAAGACTATGACGCTTGGTGAAAAAATAGCAAAACAAAGAAAAGAACTGAATTACACCCAAGAGCAGCTCGCCGATATTCTCGGCGTGTCCCGTCAGTCGATCAGCAAATGGGAGTCAGACATTGCTTACCACGAAACCGATAAGCTTATCGAGCTTGGCAAACTCTTTGACTGCTCGATGGACTATCTGCTAAAAGAAGACGTGAACGAGAAGCAAAGCACAACGCCAAAGAAAACTGAAACCGTTTGGGATAAATTCAAAAAGCAATTTCATGAGCGCAAGAGCGAGAAAATGGTCTTTGGAATGCCTCTTTACCACATCGGGCGTAACGCCCACGGATTCTTTGCAGTAGGATTTAAGGCACGAGGTGTGTTCTCCATAGGACTTATGTCAAGAGGTATCTTCTCTCTTGGATTTTTGTCCCTCGGTATCATTTCCATTGGACTTCTGTCCCTTGGTTTGATCTCCGCCGGAACCTTTTCGCTTGGACTTCTTGCAGTAGGCTCTATTGCTCTCGGCTTGTTTGCTGCAGGAGCAATCAGTGTAGGAATTGTATCTTTCGGCGCACTCTCGGTCGGTTGTTTCTCATCGGGCGCACTTGCAATCGGCCAATATGTTGCCGTTGGTGATCACGCACACGCATTGATTGCAATAGGTGAGTCAGTTGCGGACGGAGGCGTATACCGGCACATCGGAACTCTGTCATCTGCGGATATGCCTCTGATCGTTGAATGGCTCGATGCAAACATACCGTCGTGGTTTAGTTGGGCAAAAGAAATATTCAAATTTTATTTAATTTAAAGAAAATATAGCGGCAAGGACGTGAAAATCCTTGCCGTTTTTGAGTTATATATGAAATTCTCGTTTTGTGTCGTGTACATTCTCTTAATTTATGCTATTCTTTTGGGTGAAAGGAGCAAATCAGAATATGGATCAACAAAAAATAGGACAGTTTCTAAAGCAACTCAGAAAAGAAAAACATCTCACGCAGGAACAGTTTGCTGAAATGCTTGGTGTATCCAACCGCACGGTTTCACGCTGGGAAACCGGAACGAATATGCCGGATTTTGATGTTTTGATCGAAATTGCCGACTTCTATAAAATCGACATCAAAGAAATATTGGAAGGCAAGCGGGAGAAAGATATGGATACAAACGGAAAAGAAAATCTACTTCTTATTGCAGATTATACAAACCAAGAAAAACATAATCTGTCAAAGGGAATGCGAGGCCTATTTGTGGTCGGCCTTCTGGCGATGGTTATCTATTTAATTTTGAATAGTGTGGGTGAATTTGTTTTTGTATGTCATTTCTTGTTGGGCGGTGTTACCGGTATCCTTCTGATGGGAGTATTATTTACAACAAAGTATATGACGAAGATCAGAGAGTTTAAATTGCGACTTTTAAACAGTAAAAAGGAAAGGGCGCGTGATGATGAAAAGTAAAATTGTAATGTTGATTGCCCTTGCTATTGCTTTTGTGTTTTTGATTCTTTTGTTGATAAATAGTATTCAAGCCCATCAAGTTGCAAAAGCGTGGTTTACAGGAGGGGCGACTTTAGTAATTTTTATTGCGTGGGTAATCAATTTCGTTAGGAACTTTTTATAATGCTTTATAAATATTTCACGGCGGCAGGGAGCGAAATTCTCCTTGCCGCCGTTTTTCATATCAATCTATATTTTGCTGTCAGCGTTTCCTCAGTTTCATCATCGGCATTATCGAGTATAAGCTCATATTCATACATGATTCCATTTTCGGTCAGGCATAGATCAAGGAAACAAAGAAAGATACCAATATCAATGCGATTGTAATGTACCACCTTGTTCACCGGCATAATGCCGCGCTTACCCGGCTTTTTATATCGGTAAACTGCCAGGTCATGTTCTGAGGCCTCGACCTTCCAAGGCTGTGTATTGCAGGCGCTGGGTGCAAAGCGAATAATATTGCCGATCTCACGATAGTGCTCGCCGTTCCATATTTCATCAAGCGGTTTGCGCTTAGCTTTAAACATATCCTTGCGGAACTTATTATCGGCAACCTTTGCTATAGCGATCATAATGACAAAATCAAGGCCGTTATAGGTTGGCTCATCAGGCTTGCCGATGCCGAACCACAATGCGCCAATACCGAGAGATGCAAGAAACAGATCAAGCTGTTCTCCGATATAGCCAATATTCTGCAGATAATGATCCTTTTTCTCGCTGTATAGAAGTAGGCAATACTCCTGCCCACGCTTGCAGGTTGTTTCTTCTGCCGGAACGATTTTGATTGCTGTCTTTATATCACGAACAAGCGGTGTAAAATTTTTATAAGTCTCCTCTATCCTTTGCAGTTCGGAGGTTTCTATGTGGTCTATATCGCGGAATATGTGAAAGGACTTTCTTTTGAATATCATCGAGTAAAGGCTGTTATCCATATATGTGCTCCTTTGAGTTTCTATACGGAATTATACTACAAATGATTTTAAATATCAACACAGTTTTAATTTTAAATATATTTGTTTTAATGACAAACATTAAAAAATAATTGACAAACATTAAAATCCGTGTTATACTTTCATCATCAAAAATCTTTGGAGGTATGCAAGATGAACGGGATAAACAAACTCGGAAAAATCGTTACGAAGATCCTGGAGGTATTTCATTGGGTTGGAACTGCCCTTATGATAGCAGCGACTGTCTGTTCGGTGGCAGCCCCGAACTGGGTAAAATACTTTGTCGGCTTTGACGCGAAAGAGTGCTGCGGTGCAGATCTTACAATTTACAGTTTTGAGATCAATGCAAAAGTTACAGACGGTAATGTGGATATGGCGGCGTTCTTTTTGTTCGGTATTGGTGCAATTTTAATTCTTGCGCTTATGGCTATGATTTTCAGAAATCTTAACATCATTATCACGAAATCCGTGGGAACAACGCCGTTTCAGCCCGATAATGTTCGTATGTTCCGTGAAATCGGTATTTTTTCCATCTTAGTTCCTGCTGTTGGATTTTTAATAAGCATTATTGCACGCATCGCGCTTGGTAATGATGTAGCAGAGGTATCCCATAGTTTTGAGGGATTGGTTATCGGCATCGTTGTGCTTTGCATGAGTCAGTTCTTCGCCCGCGGCATAGAACTTGAAAAAGATGTAGACGGACTTCTGTAAGGAGGCGGCTATGGGTAAAATCGTTTTAAGACTTGACAGAATGATGGTGGAAAGAAAGATGTCTCTGAACGAGCTTGCCGAGCGTGTAGGCATTTCCAACGTCAATCTGTCAAAAATCAAAAACAACAAAGTAACGGCAATGCGCTTTTCCACCCTTGCGGCGATCTGTGATGTGCTCGATTGCGAAGCAGGAGATATTCTCGAGTTTCAAAAAGACTGATCTCCCATGTTACGGAGAGTAACAGTAATGTCACAGATGGTTTATTGTTCATTTGCGCCCTCCGGCGTAAAATGAATACGAAAAAATCATACCGGAGGTAATGAAAATGACATTAGGCGAGAAAATCAAAGAAGCAAGAAAGCAATGCGGTCTCTCCCAAGAGCAGCTTGCGGAAAAGATGGCAGTATCACGATCTGCTGTTGCTAAGTGGGAAGCGAATAACGGACTTCCCGATGTGGATAATCTGAAAGCATTGGCGCAGCTCTTAAATGTGAGCGTTGACTATCTGCTGGATGACGGTGAAATGATTGACGAATTGGTGATGCGTGAGCCTTACGATCTTTCTGATTACGGCAAAGGCATCAAGAAAAAGAAGAAAGACCGTGTGATCCGTGAAAAGTTTCCAGATGCGGAAATACACACATTGCTCGCCAATCTCAAACTGACCAAGAGCGAAAAAGTTATAGATAATCTGCTCGGCATTTTCACTAATGCACCGTTTGGAACACCGGAACTTATCAACAGCTTTAAGAATATGGACAAGGAATTCTATCTTGTTGATAAGGAAGGAAAACAGTTTCTTGTTACCGTAACCGATGAATTTATAGAAACCCGTCAGCTTGCAAAGCGTATTGCAGCTGAAAAGTTTGAGATCGGTAATTGGCGATTTATCAAATGCGCTTATGAAGTGAGAAATTGAAATGGAGAGATCATTGGCACGCTACGCAGGGAAAGAGGTAGTAGGCGGGATGTCCTTTTGCCAAGGGCCTCTGCGGTAGAAGAGGAGGGAGAGGACGGTGGCCACCGACCAGCCGATGGGCCATGCAAGCCAGATCCCGGTGGTGCCCAACGGCACAGAGAGGACCTTGGCGAGAACTACCCGCAAGATCAGGTCGGTAAAGGTGGCGATCATAAATCGGTTCATCATGCCGGCGCCTCGCAGTACGCCGTCTGCTGCAAGCTTTGCGGAAACGATCGGGTAAAAGGGGGCAAGGATCTGAAGGATCCGGATGCCCACCTCCATGGCGGTGCCTGAGGGCTGATCAAGGAAGAGAGATAAAAGATACCGGCCCGCAAAAATATAGATCAGGGCCAGCGGGATGCAGAGTACCCAAACAAGCCTGAGCCCTGCGCGGAAGCCTTCCTTGATACGTCCGTGCTTTCCGGCACCGAGATTCTGGGCAGTAAAGCTGGAGATCCCGTTGCCGAGGGTGGTAAGAGAGGTAATCACAAGATTATTAAGCTTGATGGAGGCAGAGTAGCCGGCCATAGCTGCGGAGCCGAAGGTGTTGATGATCCCCTGGATCACGATGTTTCCCACAGAAATAAAGCTTTGCTGCAAAATGCTCGGAACGGCCACTGCCGAGATCCTGCCCAGCAGCTGCCAGGAAAACATCGGAGCCTTTCCTTCGGTCTTGATATGAGAAAGCCGTAAAAATACAAAGACCACCGCCAGAATACAGCTGATCCCCTGGCAGATGAAGGTAGCCCATGCGACTCCTGCTACCCCCATCTGAAAGGCGGTGACAAAAAGAATATCCATCCCGATATTGGAGAGGGAGGAGCAGGCCAGAAAAATAAAGGGGGTTTTGGAATCTCCCAGCGCCGAAAAAATGCCTGTTGCAATGTTATAGTAAAAAACAAACGGCAGGCCCAAAATGTAAATATCCAGATACAGGGCTGAATCCGCCAGAACATTTTCGGGCGTATGGATCAGGTGCAGCAGGGCAGTGGAAAAATAAGCCCCGGCAGCCATCAGCACGGCGCAAAGTACGCCGCCTGCGATGAGGGTCGTGTATACGGCAGTCTTCATTTCCTGATACTTTTTTGCGCCGAAAAGCTGGGCAGTGATCACAGAACAGCCAATATTGCAGCCAAAGGCAAAAGCAATGAAGATCAGGGTGATCTCGTAGCTGTTGCCCACCGCCGCCAGGGCATCTTCCCCCACAAACTTTCCCGCTACAAAGCTATCGGCAATATTATACAGCTGCTGGAAGAGGATGCTTCCGAATAAAGGTAAGCAAAATTTCCATAAAACCGCAGAGGGCTTGCCGATGGTCAGATCTTTATTCATGATAACTCCTTTCTGCATTGACACACACTTTCCCTTGTATTATAATGCAGATGGATCTATATGTAAAATGTATATAATAAATATTTAGTATATCATTTTGATATGAGGTGAAGGAATGAATATCAGCTACGATTACTATCGGATCTTCTATTACGCGGCAAAATGCGGCAGCTTTACCCACGCGGCCAAGGCCTTGCTGAATAACCAGCCGAACATCACAAGAGCGATCAAAGCCCTGGAGCGGGAGTTGGGGTGCACGCTGTTTGTACGGTCCAATAAAGGGGCGATCCTGACCCCGGAGGGGGAAAAGCTGTACCGATATATTGCGGCGGCCTTTCAGCAGATCGAGGCGGGGGAGGCAGAACTTTCCCTGGATAAGACCTTGCAGAAGGGGAGCATTTCCATTGCGGTCAGCGAGGTGGCCCTGCATGGCTTGCTGCTGCCGGTGCTGGAAGAATTCCGGAGGTCCTTCCCCGGCGTGCGGATCAGAATTTCAAATTGCTCCACACCCCGGGCCATCAGCGAGCTGAAGCACGGGGCGGCAGACTTTGCATTGGTTACAACGCCGACCGGCATCAAAGAGGATATGAAGGCGGTAAATATCCGGCATTTTTCCTCTGTTGCGGTCTGCGGAACGGCCTACGCCGAATTAAAAGGAAGGGTGCTGACCTTGCGGGAACTGGCGGAATATCCCATCGTGAGCCTGGATGCAAAGACCAAGACCCATGAGTTGTATACCGGCTGGTTTGCGGAGCACGGACTGGTGTTTTCCCCCGATGTGGAGGCCGCGACCGCCGATCAGATTCTGCCGATGATCCGGCATAATCTCGGGATCGGCTTTGTACCGGAGCTGTTTTTGGAAAAGGAACAGGAAAAGGAGCGGATCATCCGGCTGTGGCTTCAGGAGCAGCCTCCTGCCCGCTCCATCTGCCTGGTCACCAAAAAGGATCGCAGCCTTAGTATTGCGGCCAGAGAACTGGCCGAAATGCTCTGCCGCAAGGAAGGTTCTGAATAAAAAAGGTAGAAAAATGCAAAAAGTGTGTTATAATAGGGAATATTATCTCAAAAAGGAGAATGGGAATGGAACGTTTTTTTAAATTGAAAGAACGGGGGACTTCGGTGAAGACCGAATTCATCGCCGGTATGACCACCTTTTTTGCGATGGTCTATATTCTGATGGTGAACGCCAATATGTTTGCTGATCCCTTCGGCGATGGCTCCAATCCTCTTGGGGTTTCCTACGGTGCGATATATATCGCCACCGCCATCTCTGCGGTGGTGGGAACGATTCTGGCGGGTCTGCTGGCCAACCTGCCCTTGGCGCAGGCCAGCGGAATGGGGCTGAACGCCTTTTTTGTGTATACGGTCTGTATCGGCTTTGGATTATCCTATGCCAATGCGCTGGTGCTGATTTTGATCGAAGGCACGGCCTTTATTCTGCTTACGGTGACCGGCCTGCGTAAAAAGATCTTTGACGCCCTGCCGGATGCGGTGCGGGCTGCCATTCCATCGGGTATCGGTCTGTTTATTGCGCTGCTGGGGCTGCAGAATGCGGGGATCGTGGTGCCGGACAGCTCTACCTGCGTGGATCTGGCCTCCTTTAATCTTCTCAATCAGAGTTGGGGCGATATTATGCCCTTGGTCGTGACCCTATTCACCTTTTTGGCTATTGTGATCATGAGCCAGAAAAACATTCGGGGTGCTGTGTTGATTGGTATTCTGGGCGGCATGGGTCTTTATTATCTGCTGGGCCTTACTGTGGATGGCTTTTATGCCGGGTTGGAGATCAATTTTATCAGCCCCATCGAAGCCTTTAAGGAGTTTGGCAATCAGTCTCTTTTTAAGGTATTTACCGAGGGCTTTGATTTTTCTGCGTTTGTGGCAGAGCATGGAAGCGCCAATCTGGTGCTGACCATTGTGACCACCGCTCTGGCCTTCTGCATGGTGGATATGTTCGATACCCTCGGCACCCTTTATGCCGCTTGCGAGCGGGCAGATCTGCTGGATGAAAAGGGGGAGCCCTTGAATATGAACGAGGGAATGCTTTCTGATGCCATCGCCACCACCGTCGGTTCCCTCTGCGGCACCTCTACCGTTACCACCTTCAGCGAGGTGAATGCGGGGGTGGCTGCCGGTGGACGCACCGGTCTGACCTCGGTGTTCTGCGGAGCCTTCTTCTTTGTGGCGATGTTCTTAAGTCCTATCGCTCAGCTGGTTCCCGGCTGCGCAACGGCAGCAGCCCTGATCTATGTGGGCCTTTTGATGATGGGCTCCATCCGGAATATCGATTGGAACGATTTCAAAATCTCTGTGCCCGCCTTTCTCACTTTGGCGGTGATGCCCTTTACTTATAATATCTCTTATGGGATCGCTTTTGGCCTCATCTCCTATATCGTGATCAGCGTATTCTGCGGCGATCTTAAAAAGATCCGGGGAAGCTCTTGGGTCATTGCTCTGCTCTTTGTAGCCATGCTGCTTCTGACCCATTAAGCGTTATGAAAAAGATCTTTAAACAGGCGCTAGTCGCCACGCTGCCGGTGCTGACCGGTTATCTGGTGCTGGGCTTTGGCTTCGGTATTGTTTTGAAGGCCAATGGCTTTGGTGTCGGACTGGCTCTGGCCATGAGCGTCTTTATCTATGCGGGCTCCATGCAGTATGTGGCCATCGGGCTGCTGAGCGGCGGAGCCTCCCTGCTTACGGTGGCGCTGACCACCCTGATGGTCAATGCAAGGCATTTGTTTTACGGCATTTCCATGCTGGAGCAATATCGGAATATCGGCCGGAAAAAGCCCTATCTGATCTTCGCCCTGACCGATGAGACCTATTCTCTGGTCTGCGGCGGGGAGCCCGGCTTGCCGGAAAAGGAACGAAACAACTATTATTTCTTGGTTTCCCTGCTGAACCAAAGCTATTGGGTCGCAGGCTCTTTGCTGGGGGCGGGGGTCGGTTCCCTGATTCAATTTAACAGCGAGGGCATCGATTTTGCATTGACTGCGCTGTTCCTGACGGTGTTTCTGGAGCAATGGCTCACCGCTGAAAGGCACGTCTCGGCGGTGATCGGTGTTGCGGCTTCGGTGGGCTGTCTGCTGCTGTTCGGACGGGAAAACTTTTTGATTCCTGCCATGCTGGTCATTGCGCTTTTACTCTGTATTTGTAAGGAGAATGACTGATATGAAGATCTGGCTTTCTGTGGTGGTGATCGCGCTGGTAACGGCGGCGATCCGGTTTCTGCCCTTCCTGATCTTCGGGGGCGGCCGAAAAACGCCGAAGATCATTGAAAAGCTGGGGAGGACGCTTCCCTATGCGATCATGGGGATGTTGGTGGTCTATTGCTTGAAGGAGGTTCATTTTACCGCCGTATCGGGCTTTCTGCCCCAGCTGCTGGCTTGCCTGATGGTGGGGGTACTTTATGTGTGGAAGCGTAACACCCTGATCAGCATTGTGGCCGGTACAGTCTGCTATATGCTGTTGGTTCAGTTGGTTTTTTAAGGTGATTCTCACTTTTTGAGAGCGATTTTCGGTCTGTGGGCTATGATTTTCATTGCCTTTTTGGTAGAATGGATGCGAAAGGAGCGATGAAAAATGGCGATCGGACAATTTATTGCGGCCCTGCGCAAGGCCAACGGCATGACCCAGCAGGAGGTGGCCGACCGGCTTAATGTTTCCAATAAGGCTGTCAGCCGGTGGGAGCGGGAGGAGACCGCACCGGATCTTTCGCTGATCCCGGCTCTGGCAGAGCTTTTCGGAGTCACCTGTGATGAGCTGCTCCGGGGAGAGCGTTCCCGACCGGAGAAGCCGCTGCAGCGGCCCGGGCGGCAGTTGGATGCGTTAGCACGCCGGGCAATGATCGATTTTAAAACAGTGATCTGGATCTCCCTGGCACTTTCTTTGGTGGGGGTGATCTGTATGTTTGGCATCTCCTACGGTTTTTATAAGCCGGTCATCGGGTTTGCGGTGCTGCTGCTTTTTGAGGTAGCGGCCGTAGTGGCGGCGGCGATCGCCGTCAATAAGATCAAGGAGCTTTTGCGGGAGCCGGAATTGCTGAAGGATCCGCATGGGCTGGAACGCTGCTTGGGGCAATATGGGTTTTCTGCCTTTTTCACAGCGCTGGCGGGGGTGCTCTTTTCCCTTCCTCTGATCTGCTTCAGTCCCTATGGAGGCGTTCTGACCTTTGAGAGTTATCTGATCAACTTCTTTTTGCCCATCGGCTTGATCCTGATTCTGGTGCTGCTGAAGGGGCGGGCCCCCTTTATCGCATGGTTTACCGGACATTTCGGGGCGTTGCATGATCCGGCGGTACGGCAGATGGACCTGCTGCAATGGGGCGTTTTGCTGCTGGCGGGGATCCTTTTTATTGCGGCGCCCTATGGTGATATGGATCCCTATAAAACCGATCCCGTCTTTATTGCGATCAATCTGGCCGCTGAGGGGCTGCTGGTGTCCAATATTGTTATTTTCGGGATTTACTTAAAAAAGAAGGGAAAAGGAATCCTGCTGCCGGGCATCCGCAATGTATTGCTGACCCCGCTGGGGCAGCTGTTTTCGGAGATCCACAGCATGGGTTTTGTCTGGTTTGATGAAAATCCCACCGAAAATACTCTATATGAGCGGTACGATCATTGGGATTGGCAGCCTTTGGCAGTGATCGTGATTGGGACGATTTTGATCTTTACGGTTTTTGAGATCATAAACTATTTAAATAAATTATTGGAAGAACGGTAGATTTTCTGCCGTTCTTTTATTTTTTTCTTTACAATGCTTTTGTTCAGGGGTATAATACTAAGGTAATGCGAAAGAACCGAAACTCGCTTTAAGATGAGGTTTGGATCTTTCTTAGAACAGTGTGAAGGAGAAACGGTATGATCAAGATCCTCAACATCATGACCGATGCCACCTTAGGCGGTGCCGGGCGGGTGCTCCTGCAAACCCTGAAGTGCCTGGATCGGGAGCGCTTTGATCTGGTGGTGGCTGCCCCTGCAGGCAGCGCGCTGGTACCGCTGGTGCAGGAACTGGGCTATCGGGTCATTGAAACCGAAAAGGGTCACGACCGTTCCTGGGAATGGGGTGCCGTGAAGGAATATAAAAGGATCATCCGGGCTGAGAAGCCGGATATCGTGCATACCCACTCCTCCTTTTCCGGTAAGCTGGCGGCCTGGCTGCTGGGCGTGCCGGTGCGAATCTATACCCGCCATTGCGTGTTTGATATGCCTCGCCGGCTCACCACCTTCCCCGGTAAGCAGATCGCAGGCTTTATCAATAATACCCTTGCCACCGGGGTCATTGCTGTGGCTCATGCAGCCAGGGACAATCTGGTGGATACCGGCGTGGATCCCCGAAAGATCACCGTGATCATCAATGGGGTGGAGCCTATGAAGCAACTTACAGAGCAGGAAAAGCAGGCTTTTCGCCGCTCCTTAGGCTTCGGTGAAGAGGACTTTATCTGCCTGCTCTCCGCCCGGATGGAGGATTATAAGGGTCATGCCTATCTGCTGGAAACGGCAAAGCTGCTGAAGGATCAGCCGGTGAAATTCATTTTGATGGGGGACGGCAGCTGCCGGGCTGAGCTGGAGCAAAAAGCTGCAGAGCTGGGGCTGGAAAGCGCCGTTCACTTTACCGGGTTTGTGCTGGATGTGGTTCCCTATTGCAACATCTGCGATCTGAACCTGAACTGCTCCTATGGTACCGAAGCCTCCTCCATTGCGCTGGCGGAGGGGATGAGCCTCGGCAAGCCCATGGTGGTAACAGATTTTGGCGGCAATCCCTATATGGTGACCGATGGCCGGAACGGTCTGCTGGTACCGAAAAAGGATGCCAAGGCCATGGCAGAGGCCATTTTAAAGATCGTGAGGGATCCGGCGCTTTACGACCGCCTTTCTGCCGGTGCGCTGGCGGAATATGAAAATAAGTTCAATGCCCGGGCGATGACTGCTCAATTGGAAAGGTTGTATGAGCAGCAGATGACCCGGTACCGATAATTACGAAAGGAAAAAACTATGAAAATCAGAATCGGAATTGCAGGCTACGGAAATCTGGGCCGGGGCGTAGAAAGCGCCTTGCGTACCAGCGATGATATGGAGCTGGTGGCGGTATTCAGCCGCCGCAACCCTGCGGATGTCAAGACCCGCACCGGGGTGCCCGTTTATTCCATGGAACAGGCTTTGGAGATGAAGGATCAGATCGATGTGATGATCCTTTGCGGCGGCAGCGCCAATGATCTGCCGGAGCAGACTCCTGCTTTGGCCAGGCATTTTAATGTGATCGACAGCTTTGATACCCACGCCCGTATCCCGGAGCATTTTGCAAATGTGGATGCTGCCTGTAAGGAAGGCGGCAAGGTGGGGGTGATCTCGGTGGGCTGGGATCCCGGGATGTTCTCCCTGAACCGTGCTTACGGCCAGGCGGTGCTGCCCAACGGCGCCGATTATACCTTCTGGGGCAAAGGCGTCAGCCAGGGTCATTCCGATGCCATCCGCCGCATCGAAGGGGTGCAGGATGCCCGCCAGTATACCATTCCGGTAGAGGATGCTCTGGAGCGGGTGCGTAAAGGAGAAAACCCGGAGCTGACCACCCGGGAAAAGCACACCCGTGAGTGCTTTGTTGTGGCAAAGGAAGGGGCCGATCGGGCTGCCATTGAGCAGGCCATCGTCACCATGCCCAACTATTTTGCCGACTATGATACCACCGTTCACTTTATCTCTCAGGAGGAGCTGGATCGGGATCATAAGGGGATTCCCCACGGCGGGATGGTGTTCCGCTGCGGTACCACCGGCTTCGAGGGGGAAAACAAGCACGTGATCGAATATAAGTTGACCTTGGATTCCAACCCGGAATTCACCTCCAGCGTGCTGGTGGCCTACGCTAGGGCGGCCTATCGCCTGAGCCAAAAGGGTGAGAGCGGCTGCAAGACCGTATTGGATATTGCTCCTGCTCTGCTGCATCCCGAGGCTCCTGAAGCCCTGCGGGCAAAGCTGCTGTGATGCCGGCCCGGCTGAAATACATTGCCGCCATGCTGATCTTCGGCAGCGTGGGGCTTCCGGTGCGGTGGCTGCCTCTGCCCTCCGGCTGGATCGCACTGCTGCGGGGGGTGATCGGCTGCCTCTTTTTGCTGGCTTTGCGCCGCCCGGAGCCCGCCGCCTTTAAGCGGAATTGGATTCCCTTGCTGATCAGCGGCACGGCCATCGGTTTGAATTGGATCTTTCTCTTTGAGGCTTACCGCTACACTACGGTGGCGGTGGCAACGCTGATGTATTATCTGGCACCGGTGCTGGTCCTGCTGCTGTTGCCCTATGTGCTGAAGGAAAAGCTTACCCTGAAGCGCTGGCTCACGGTGGGCGCTGCTTTGGTGGGGATGGCCTTTGTTTCCGGGGTGGTACCCTATGGAAAGCTCAGCGGCTCCCGGGGGATCGCGATGGGATTTCTGGCCGCCTGCTTTTATGCTGCAGTTATGCTTGCCAACCGCTTTTTTAAGGATATCAACGGAATGGACCGCACAGTGTATCAGCTGGCGATCGCCGCTTTGGCGGTATTGCCCTATGCTTTGCTGCGGGAGGGCTTTTCTGTAGCGTGGTTTGATTGGCGGTCAGTTCTGCTGCTCCTGCTGCTGGGGATCGTTTATACCGGCTTTGCCTACTGGCTGTATTTCGACGGTCTGGGGCAGTTGCCCGGCCAAAGTGCAGCAATTTTATCCTACATTGATCCGGTGGCGGCTCTGCTGCTTTCGGCGGCAGTGCTGGGGGAGCGGATGTCCCTTTGGCAGTTGCTGGGCGCTGCGCTGATTTTGGGCGCATTGCTGCTGAACGAAATAAAAATCAAGGTTTTTCGCCGTCATTCTTGACAGAGCGGAGACGGTGTGTTAAAATTTAATATGCTATAAGCAAATTTTTAGATTGGAGATAATAAAATGGCTTCTTTTAATGAAATGATGCAGAAATATGTGGATGCCGATTACGAGACTTTGGTTGCTATCGCCAAGGATTCCATCGTTGAGTTGCTCCCCACCTGCAAAAAGGTTGATACCGAGCACGAAGGTATGTTCATGCTGACCAGCATCGTACTTTCTGCGATCGGTGCAGACGGTGTACTTACCGCTAAGGAAAAGCAGTTCCTGCGTGATGTGCTGGGCCTTTCCGATGAACAGATCTCTACCTTCATCAAGATGTACAGCAGCAAGATGGTAGATCTGGTGGATAAGTTTGCCGACGATCTTTCCCAGGATATCAAGATCCAGACCATCTCTCTGGTGCTGTCTGTTGCTTCTGTTGATGAAAAGATCTCCCGCGAAGAGACTGCTTTCATCCGCAAGCTGCTGGACTAATTTAAAATTGAAACGGCTCCCCGATGGGGAGCCGTTTTTCTATTTCTTTTTGAAGATCATTAGTTTGCAGAAAAAGTAATTGAGGATCACCACAATAACGGCCAGAGCCAGCTTTGCCAACAGCACGCCGTCCACCTCAATTCCGAAGAGGGTAAACACCGTATACCGCCCCAGATCCAGCACCGGATCTGCCAGCAGCAGACCGGCCTCCTCGATCAGAAAGGAAAAGATCCGGCTCAGCAGAAACTGCAGCATCTCCGGCCCGATCACCGCAAAAGCCCAGCTTTTGCTTTCAAAAACAAACAGTTTATTCACAATATAAGCGAAAATAACCGCAAAAACAAAGGCAATAAGATTGGCGATCGTGGAGGCCAGCGCCATCGCATTATAGAAGATATAGAAGGTACCGTAGTTGACAACGGTGGTCAGAATTCCGAAAAAAAGATAGGAAATCGTTTCTTTATTCAGTAGTTTTTTCAGCATTTTGAAGCTCCTTTCTGCGCCGGAAGGGCTGTTTCCAGGTCTGGGGATTGAAGAGGATCAGCATGGGGAAGAGCTCTAAGCGTCCGGCCAGCATATTAAAGCAGAAGATATATTTGGACAGATCGGAAAAGCCGCTGAAATTGCCCAGCGGACCCACTACATTCAGGCCGGGGCCGATGTTATTGAGGGTGGCGGCCACGGCGGTAAAGTTGGTGGTAAGATCCATATTGTCTAAGCTGATCAGCAGGAAGGAGGCAAAAAAGAGCAGCACATAGGCGGCCATATAGGTATTGACCGACCGCATGGTGCTGTGGTCGATCACCTTGCCCTCCAGCCGGGCCTTTTTTACGGTGCGGGGGTGGATGATCTGGGCCAGCTCATTGAATACAGATTTAACCAGAATGACGATCCGGGAAACCTTGATCCCGCCACCGGTACTGCCGGCGCAAGCGCCGATAAACATTAAGATCACCAGAATGACCTTGGAAAATTCCGGATAGAGGTTAAAATCGGTGGTGCCGTAGCCGGTTGTGGTAATAATACTGCCCACCTGGAAGAAGGCGTGGCGGAAGGCTTCTTCGGCGGTGCTGAACATTTTGAGGGTGTTGGCAAAGATCAGCAGGGTGGAAAGGGCGATGATGATGCCATACCATCTGGCCTCCTCGCAGCGAGCCGCCTGCCGCAGATGGCGGCGGATCAGCAGAAAGTAGACGTTGAAGTTGACACCGAAGAGGATCACAAAGATCGCGATGATATATTGGCAGACCGCCGAATAATCGGCTAGCCCTGAATTCCGGATGGCAAAGCCGCCGGTCCCGGCAGAGCCGAGGGAGAGGGTCACCGCATCAAATACCGGCATCCGGCAGCAGATCAGGATCAGAATCTCTGCCACGGTCATTACTGTATAGATGATATACAGGATCTTGGAGGTGTCCTTGATCTTGGGCACGATCTTGCCCACCTGAGGGCCGGGACTCTCTGCTCGCATCAAATGCATGGTGGCGCCGCCGGTAATGGGCAGAATGGAAAGGATAAACACCAGAACCCCCATCCCGCCGATCCAATGGGTGAAGCTGCGCCAGAAAAGGGAGGCGTGGGAAAGGGCTTCCACATCTGCCAGAATGGTGGAGCCGGTGGTGGTAAAGCCGGATACCGTTTCAAAAAAAGCATCGGCAAAGCGGGGAATGTCTCCGTTGAGGATGAAGGGCAGGCTGCCGAAAAGGCTGAGTACGATCCAGCTGAGGGCCACCGAAACAAACCCCTCTCTGGCGTAAAAGATCTGGTTTTTGGGCTTAATGCGGGTGATCAGCCAGCCGATCAGCAGGATGACTGCAGCCAGAAACAAAAAGGAAAGCCCTTCCTTTTCCCGGTAGACCAGACCCACTAGGGCAGGGATAAACATTAGCAGCCCTTCGATTTTGAGTACATAACCGATGATGTAAAAGATGATCTGAAAATTCATGGCTTATTTCAATATATCCTTAAAATCGTTCAGTTTGGTGCGGCCGGTTACCACGATCACCTGATCTCCCGGCTGAATAGCAGTATCGCCGTCCGGCAGAATGAACCGGCGGCCCCGGGTGATGCCGCAGATGATCAGATTGTCCTTTAAGGCCAGCTCCCGCAGAGGGATCCCAAGGCCGGGGGCATTTTCGCCGATGTTGAATTCCAGCGCCTCCACCTTGTTTTCCACCAGCTTATAAAGGGTCTCGATATTGTTACCCATGGCGTTCTGCTTGGCCCGCACATAACGCAGGATCTCCTCGGCAGTCAGATTGTGGGGATAGATCACGCTATCCAGCTCCAGATTGGCGATCAGCTCGTGGAAGATCAGCCGGTCCACCTTGGTGATCACCTTGGCGTCCGCCATTTCCTTGGCATAGAGGGAAAGCAGCACATTTTCTTCATCAAAGCCGGTGAGGGCTACAAAGGCATCGGTGGATTCGATCCCCTCCTCCAGCAGCAGATTTTTATCGGAGGCATCCCCGTGGATGATCAGGGCGCCGGGCAGTTTCTCGGCCAGCTCATGGCAGCGCTGTTCATCCATTTCGATGATCTTCACCGAAATGCGGGTGTCTAGCAGCTGCTTGGCCAGATAAAAGGAGATGGTGCCGCCGCCTACGATCATAACATTTTTCACGCTGTGGGTCTCCATCCGGATCTGCCGGAAGAATTTGGGGGCCTCCCGGGGTTGGATGATGATGGTGGCCTTATCCCCGGCGTGCAGCTCAAAGTTGCCGGAGGGGATATGCCATTCTCCGCTGCGCTCCACGCTGCAGAAAAGCACCTTCGCTTCTACCTTGGAACGGATGTAGGTCAGGCTTTTGCCGTCCAGCAGGGAGCCTTTGGGCACCTTGAAGGTGAGCATCTCGGCCCGCCCTTTGGCAAAGGAGTTGATGTCGATGGCCCCGGGGAACCGCAACAGCCGGGAAATGGTGTTGGCAGCCTCTAATTCCGGGTTGATGGCCATAGAAAGCCCCACCTGCTCCTTGATGAATTCCGTTTCTGCCAAAAACATGGGATTTCGGATCCGGGCGATGGTGGCGCATTTGGTATTCTTGCGGGCAAAAAGGCAGCATAGCAGATTTTGCTCATCGGAGCCGGTTACGGCGATCAGCAGATCTGCATTGGAAATGCCTGCCTCGGAAAGGGCGGAATAGTTCATGCCGTTGCCAATCAGGCCCATCACGTCATTATTATCGCAGATGCCGGAAACCCGGTCTGCACTTTGGTCGATGACCGTTACATCGTGCCCCTCGTCTGTGAGGGTGTGGGCAAGGGTGGCACCGGTCTTGCCGCCGCCTACAATAATGATCTTCATAACAAAACCCTTTGTTGATTAAATTAACGTCTGGCGTTATTTGTATTATAGCATATTCTGAAGGAAATAGCAAGAAGCCCGTTTCAGGCCTGAAAAATGATCTTTCCGTCCACAATCGTGGTATAGGCTCCGGCGCCGATAGCGGTCAGAGGATCTGCCGACCAGATCACGATATCCGCGTCCTTGCCAGGCTCCAGGCTGCCCACCCGATGGCCGATCCCCACCTGGTTGGCGGGGTTGATGGTAATGGCCCTCCAGGCCTCCTCGTAATCCAGCCCCGCTTGGGCGGCCAATCCTGCAAAGAGAGGCAGGTACTGCAGGGGCGTTACCGGTGCATCGGTGATGATGCTGATGGGCACACCAGCGGCATGAAGCTTGGCGGGGGTGGTAAAGCTTTTGTTTTGCAGCTCGATCTTGCCTTTGCTGCCGAAGGAAGGCCCAATAAAGGCGGGATAGCCTTCCTCGGCCAGCTCCTCGGCGATCAAAGCGCCATCGGTGCAATGATCCAGCGTCAGCAAAACATTGAATTCCTTGGCGATCCGGATGGCGGTCAGAATATCATCTGCCCGGTGGGCGTGGGCCTTTAAGGGGATCTCCCGCTTGATGACCGGGATCATGGCCTCCAATTTCATATCAAATCCAGGCTCTTTGCCGTTTTCTTTATCTTCGGTATATTTTTTTGCCTTGAAAAGCAGCTCCCGCAGTAAAGCGGCGGTGGCCATGCGGGTGATGGGGGCTTTTTTGCTGCTTTGGCCGAAGGCGCCCTTGGGATTTTCCCCGAAGGCACATTTCATGGCCACGGGATCCTTGATGATCATTTTGTCTACCCGGTTACCCACCAGCTTGATGGCGGCAAAGGTGCCGCCCACCACATTGGCGCTGCCCGGGCCGGTGCAGGCGGAGGTTACGCCCCCCTCGATGGCCTGCGCCAGGTATTCATCCTGAGGGTAGATGCCGTCGATGGCCCGCATATGAGGGGTAATGGGATCGGATTTTTCGTTATAGTCGGCGCCTTCCCAGCGCATGGCGGCATTGTGGATCCCCACATGGCAATGGGCCTCCACACAGCCGGGGGTCACCAGCCGACCCTCGGCATCCAGAACGGTCGCCCCCTCCGGCGCCTCCAGCACCTCTGCAACGGCAACGATCTTGCCGTCATTCCCGGATAAAATGCATCCGTTTTCGTATTCTGCACCGGCCATGGTCTTAATGTGTCCGTTTTTGATTAAAAGCATAAGGAGCTCCTCCGTGTTTTAAATTTAAAAAGGCAGCCTGAGAAGCTGCCTTTGGCACCCCCAGCGAGAATCGAACTCACAACTAGCCCTTAGGAGGGGCTTGTTATATCCGTTTAACTATGGAGGCGTTTGCATTAATAATAATCTAAAACTGCGGAAAAGTCAAATGTTTTTCAAAAAGACCCTCATGAAAGAGGGTCTTTTTGAAAATGCAAAATGACGTAGGCGCATTTTGGGGGCAGGGTAACCGTGTATTCGCCGCCCTTTTGGGTCACCGTTGCGCGTTCCCGATTGAAGGGAGTGTAAACGGTTGGAGCGGTGGGTGCGCTCAGCCGCAAGGTGCCGTCGATGCCGATAGGTTCGATCTTGGTGAGAAGGTTGACCCGGCTGCGGTGAAAGCGGATGGAATCCAGCTCGTGGTCGATGTCTACGTCGTAATCCTCCGCCAAAAAGTGAACTGTCAGCCGATCCTCGGCCTCAAACATGGTGCAGAGGTAGCCCTTGGCAGAGGCCACCGCAATGGAGAGGGGCTTCATAAATTGGCGGCAAAGCTTCGGTATCCGGGCGTTGTTGCTTTTTTCGCCGATGCGGTAGGGGTGGTAGAATAACCCCTCCTGCGGATGGCGCCATTCATCGGGATCGGTGCAGGATGGCAGCTGAGCGGAAAGCCATGCCGGTTGCCGGATCCAGGATTCTCCGGGGGTACATAATCAAAAAATTCGGACATAGGCGCTGTGACTTGGGTGGGTAAGCTGCGGTCGCTTTCGCAGCCCTTCAGGTAGGATTGTGCGGCGGCCTGATGGTGGGAGGTGTTGGTCGACCGATAGGAGATGGGATGGTTCACTGTTTTGGGATCGTGTTTATAGGGCGGCATATTGCCGCTCATTTCAGGGATTACATAGTTGCATCCTCACAGAAACTGGCGGACATCGGTATAGTATCATTATAAAAAGTTCTGGGCTGGAATCAATCCCCCAATGATTAGAATTCTCCACCATTTTTTCTACCGTCTGTAGATGTTAAAGGCTTGAAAAGGTGCGGTTCTTATGCTATAATTCTGCCAAAGGCGGTAAGCTCGAAGAATAATTGACAAGCGGTTCTTCATATCCTTTTATAAAAAGGAGATGAAGAGGATGGAAGAATATCACAGAGATTCTCTGCGGGAACTGCGCCGGATGGAGCGGCAGGAGGCAGAGCACCCGCCGAAAAATAAAGGGTCGGGATGGATCACCCTGCTGATCGTTCTGATGTTTCTGGCGGCAGGGGGCTTTTATTTTAAAACAGCCCGCCCCGAGCTTTTTCAAAAATACTATGATACCCTGAAAAACTGGGCCGATGAAGCGGTTTCGGTCTTTCAGCAGGAGAAACCCAACGATGTGCAGCAAACGGTAGACGAGGCGCTGGCGGAGCAAAATGAAACGGTTTAGGATCTCTCTGTTCCCGGTGCTGCTAGTTGCTGCCTATGTGTTGATCGAGGGGTCTTTTGATCCCTTGTGGTTGGTGGGATTTTCCCTGGTGCATGAGCTGGGGCATATGGCGGTGATCCGGCTGCTGGGCGGTCGCGTGAGCGGTTTCGCGGGTGGCGGACAAGGCTTTGCCCTCTCCGTCAACGGTCTTTCCTATAAAGGGGAGCTTTTGGCGGTGCTGGCCGGGCCGGCTACCAGTCTTTTGCTGGCATTGATCTTTATCAAGCACCCTTTCTTTTGTTTTGCTAACGGCGCTTTGGCTCTGCTGAATCTGCTGCCCATCCTGCCGCTGGATGGCGGGCGGGCGCTGCGGTGCGTTCTGGCCCTTTATTGCCAGCCCCATCGGCAGCGGATGATCCTGCAGATCACCGGGCTTTGCTTTTTATTGCCGCTGCTGGGGTTGGCATTTTGGCAGTTTTTAAGCAGCGGATATAATGTTTCTTTACTTTTTGTAACTATTTATTTGCTTTTTCTGATAAAGGAGAACGGATATGACGTATAATCTGGATGATATGAGAGATCTGCTTTTGCAGGTGCAAAAGCCCGCCCGGTATGTGGGCGGCGAGATCGGGCAGACGGTCAAGGATCTTTGCGAGGTGGATGTGCGGGTGGCTTTTTGCTTCCCGGATATCTATGATATCGGGATGTCCCATCTGGGGCTGCGGCTGCTCTATGGGGTGCTGAATGAGCAAAAGGGCACCTGGTGTGAGCGTGCCTTCCAGCCCTGGACGGATATGGAGGAAAAGATGCGGGAGGAGGGCATAAAGCTCTATACCATGGAGAGCCATACCTCCCTGGATGAATTTGATCTGGTGGCCTTTACCCTTCAATATGAGATGTGTTATCCCACCGTTCTCAATATGCTGGAGTTGGGGGGCTTGCCCCTTTATGCCAAGGATCGCACCGGGCTGAAAAATATCGTGGTGGGCGGCGGCCCCTGCGCCTATAACCCGGAGCCTCTGGCCCCCTTCTTTGATATTTTCAGTATTGGCGAAGGGGAGGAGGCCTGGCCAGAGCTGACCGATAAGCTGAGAGAGGCTCGTGTGAAGGGCTGGAGCCGGGAAGAATTTCTTTTTGAGGTCTCCAAAATGGAAGGCTTCTATGTTCCCTCCCTTTATGATGTTACTTATAAGGAGGACGGTACCATCGGTTCCTTTGCTCCCAATCGGGAGGGGGTGCCCGCTGTGGTGCGCAAACGGATTATCCGGGATTTCGATCAGGTGTATTATCCCAAGACCCAGATGATCCCCTTTACTGAGGCGGTGCACGATCGGGTGACCATCGAGCTGTTCCGGGGCTGCATCCGGGGCTGCCGGTTCTGTCAGGCAGGAATGCTTTTCCGCCCCATCCGCTGTAAATCGGCGGATACCTTGGTAAAGGATGCCTGCACCCTGCTGGAAAATACCGGTTACGAGCAGCTTTCCCTCTGCTCCCTTTCCTCCAGCGATTATCCCGAGATCGAAAAGCTGGTGGACGAGCTGATCCGCTATACGGAGCCCCGGGGGATCAATCTTTCTCTGCCCTCTCTGCGGGTGGACAACTTCTCCAAGGAGCTGGCGGCCAAGATCACCGGGGTGAAAAAATCCACCTTTACCTTTGCTCCCGAAGCCGGCAGCCAGCGGATGCGGGATGTGATCAATAAGAATGTGACCGAAGAGGATATCGAGCGCAGCTGCCGGATTGCCTTTGAAAACGGCAATTCTTCGGTGAAGCTCTATTTTATGATGGGTCTGCCCACCGAGACGGATGAGGATCTGGATGCTATCCATTCCATGGCCGATAAGATCATCGGCTATTTCTACGATACTGATAAGCAAAAGCGCAACCGCTTTATCCATATTGCCATCAGCCTGGCTACCTTCATTCCCAAGCCCTTTACCCCCTTCCAATGGGAGGCGCAGAACAGCGAGGAAGAGGTGCACCGCAAGCAGAATTATCTTTACGGTAAGGTGGCGAAAAAGCAGGTCTCCCTCAGCCACCACGATTGCCGTACCTCCATGATCGAGGCGATCCTGGCCCGGGGTGACCGCCGGCTGGCTCCGGTGCTGGAAGCAGTGTCCAAAAGCGGCAGTAAGCTGGATGCCTGGACCGAGCATTTTAATTATGAACGCTGGCAGCAGGCCTTCAAAGCCGCCGGGGTGGATGGGAATTTCTATTCTCTCCGCAAGCGGGATTATGATGAGATCCTGCCTTGGGATTTTATCGATATCGGTGTGACCAAGGATTATCTGAAGAAAGAAGCGTTGCGTGCCTATGCAGCAGAGACCACCCGGAACTGCAAGGAAGGGTGCACCGGCTGCGGCGCCAATGCCATGCTGGGGAGGAAGTGCGATGTTTAAGGATATGCGGGCGCGGTTTTGCAAAACGGATAGCGCCATCTATTTTTCCCATCTGGATCTCAACCGGGCGGTGATGCGGGCGTTGCGGCGCAGCGGCATCCCCTTCTGGAGTAAAGGGGGGTTCAGCCCCCATCCCTATTGCGTTTTCGCGCAGCCCCTTTCCTTGGGCTATGAGAGCGAGGGGGAACTTTTTGATTTCCGGGTGACCGGAGAGTTTGATCCGGAGGCGCTGAAGGCGGCGTTCCCCGATTCTATGAAAATTCTGGAGATCTATGAGCCCCGGGATCATTTTAAGCAGCTGGCATGGGCGGATTACCGCATTGAACTGAAGACCGCAGTCGATGCTGAAGCGGTTCAAAAGGCCTTCGAAGAGCCGCTGACCGTCTTGAAAAAGACCAAGCGCAGCGAAGCAGAGGTGGATATCCGGGAATTCATCCGCTCTCTTGCTGCTGAGCCGGGCGGGGAGGGCGTGATCCTGCACGCTACGCTGGCGGCAGGCAGCCAAAGATCCCTCAGCCCCAATTATCTTGCCGAGGGTCTTAGTAATGCCGGAATCCCGGCAGAGATCCGCCGTGTACGCCGTTTGGGCTTCCTCCGAGAGGACGGGGAGTTTTTTCGTTAAGGAGAAACAACCATGGAGAAATATACAAAGCTTTATGACGGTGAAATGACCCTGCGCTGCTTGGCCGGAAAGCGAGGAGGGCGAGGTGCTCTCGGTCTCCGGAAATGAAGTGACGGTGCGGGGAACGGGGGTCGTTCGGTTCTCGGTGGTGACCAATGGCCGCAAGAACGTCCGGACGGTGGATTTTTCCGATCATCCGGTTCAAACGGTCACCGTGCAATGAGCCGGAAAACTTTTTTAAAAAATTGCTTGACTTTTTTGTCTATCCGTTGTATACTATTCAAGCAGTTTGGAGAGATGGCTGAGCTGGTCGAAGGCGCACGATTGGAAATCGTGTAACGGCTTAAACCCGTTCGGGGGTTCGAATCCCCCTCTCTCCGCCAACAATCGGCAAGTTTTAACTTGCCGATTTTTTATTTGTGCCGATAGGCAAAAATAACGATGTTGTACTTCATTTAAGATTAAAATGCTAAAACAATTGACCTTTCGGCTTTTTTGTGGTAAAATTTTTAAAAATGTATTAAAAGAAAATATGGAGGGTTATTATGGAATTTCCGTTTATTTTAGGTCTTTGCATTGCGATCTTGATCGCAATCCGTGTTTTGGCGAACTATGATCATATTTTAGGAAAGATCTGCCGTTGGTATTGGAATACTTCCTTTAAGATCGCAGCTTTCATTCCGTTCTGCGGATGGATGGCTCATTTTATCATCGGTAAGAAGGAGAAGGAGCAGTATATCCGGATCGGTGAGCAGGCCGATAAATTTGCATTTGATATGGTGGAATCCGCCGCCGAGCGGGAGCGGATCCAGCAGGAACGTGATGAGCGTATTCGCCAGGAGATCGCGCAGCAGTACGGCGGAACCAATGTATCTGTGAGCGGAGACGGCAGCTATGCCACCTACCAGGATGCAAAGGGTCGCTCTTGTCAGGTTCAGATCAGATGGGAAGATTGATCCCATAGATAAAAAACTGCTTTTGATACATTGCAATAGAATAAGCATCTGCATCGGGCAGGTGCTTATTTTTATAAAATCGCAAAAAAATTATTTTTTTCTTGCAAATATAGGAGTTATCCTTTATAATTATAAAGTAAATTATTTGGATTATTTCCAAAACAAGGAGGAAAAAACCATGAAAAGATTTATTTCCATCGTGCTGGTTTTGGCTCTGGCTCTTTCCCTGGCCGCTTGCGGCGGCAGCTCTAAGATGACCATGGGCACTGGCGGTACTTCCGGTACTTACTACGGCTACGGCACCATCTTGGGTCAGGTGATCAAGGATAAGACCGGTATTGCTGTTACCACCGTGTCTACCGAAGGCTCTGCTGCTAATATCCAGGGCATTGATGCCGGCAACTATCAGCTGGCTACCGTTCAGTCCGACGTTCTGGCTTACGCTTGGGACGGCACCCGTACCTTCGAGAAGGACGGCGCTGTTGATACCTTCCGTGTTGTGGCCGGTCTGTATGCCGAGGCTGTTCAGCTGGTGACTATGGATCCCGCTATCAAGACTGTTGCCGATCTGAAGGGCAAGACTGTTTCTATCGGCGCTCCCAACTCCGGTGTATATTTCAACGCCATCGATGTTTTGGGCGCTGCCGGTCTTTCTGAGAGCGACATTACTCCCCAGTATCAGTCCTTTGCTGATAGCGCAGATGCTCTGAAGGACGGCAAGATTGATGCTGCTTTCATCGTAGCCGGTGCTCCCACCCCCGCTATCGAAGAACTGTGCACCACCAATGATGCTTATCTGGTGCCCATCGACGGGGATATCGCAGATAAGCTCATCAATGCTGAGGGTTCTTTCTACACCGCCTATAAGATCCCTGCAAACACCTATAAGAATCAGGCCGAGGACGTTACCACCATCACCGTGAAGGCTACCTTGATCGTGGATGCTAACGCTTCCGAGGAGGATGTTTATAATCTGACCGCTGCTATTTTCGATAATATCGATTCCATTCAGCACGCTAAGGCCGCTGAGTTGAGCATCGAAAATGCTACTCAGGGTATGGCGGCTCCCTTCCATAAGGGTGCTGCAAAGTACTTTGCAGAAAAGGGCGTTGAGGTTACCGCTGAGTAATTATCGCTGAACATGATATGGGCTGCGGCGAAATCTTCGCCGCAGCCATTTAGTCTGGAGTGAAGTTTTTAAAATGGCATTGTTTAAGAAGAAAGCAGCTGCCGTGGAGCAGGAACCCATGGATCTGGAAGCTGTAATGAAAAAATACGACCGGGAATCCAATACCCGTGTCTGGGAGGGCGTGCCCAAGATCATTGTGAACTGTGTTCTGGCGGCCTTTTCCGTATTTTGCTTGTATGTAACGCTGTTCGCCACCCTGCTGGAGGAGGTTCGTCTGACTTCCTTTATGGCGTTCATTATTTTGATCGGCTATCTGGTTTTCCCTGCAAAAAAGGGAAAGCAAAGAGTCAATTATATCCCCTGGTACGATATTGTGATCATGGTATTGGGCACCGCCTGCTACCTTTATTTTACCTTTAATGCCCATGCTATCATCAAGCAGGGCTCCCGGTTGGAGGTCTTCCAAATCGTGATCGGTATCATCGGGATCTTGGCGCTCTGCGAGCTTTGTCGCCGTAGCGTGGGTTTGCCCATTCTGATCGTGGCGGGTTGCTTTGTGGTGTATGCCCTGATCTGGGGCCTTACCAATCCTGATTTTTCTATCCGCCTGAATCTGCTGATCCGCAACCTCTTCTTTACCAAAGAGGGCGTATTCTCCACTCCGGTGGATGTCTGCTCTAAGTTTATTGTGGTATTTATCATCTTCGGTGCCTTTCTGGAGCGCACCGGGATCGCCGATTTCTTTATCAATATCTCCAATGCGGTGGTAGGCGGATTTTCCGGTGGCCCCGCAAAGGTGGCAGTTGTTGCCAGCGCCATGGAGGGTATGGTCTCCGGTTCTTCCGTTGCCAATACCGTCGGCTCCGGTGCGGTGACCATCCCCCTAATGAAGAAAACCGGCTATAAGCCCGAATTTGCGGCCGCTGCCGAAGCATCTGCTTCCACCGGTGGCCAGATCATGCCGCCCATTATGGGTGCTGCCGCCTTCCTGATGGCCGCCAATATCGGCGTGCCGTACAGCGATATCGTGGTGCGTGCTATTCTGCCTGCCGTTCTTTATTTTGCCGGTGTGTTCATCGCCGTTCACCTGGAAGCAAAGAAGGAAGGCTTGCGTGGCCTTTCCCGGGAAGAGCTTCCCAAGTTCAAGCCCCTGCTGAAAAAGGTCTACCTGCTGCTGCCTTTGGTGCTGCTGGTCTATCTGGTAGGCTCCGGCTCCAATTCCATCCAGTATGCAGCCGCTATTGCGATCGTGGCCGCTATTTTGGTGAGCCTGTTCAATAAGGAAAACCGTATTACCCCCAAGCGCATCTGGGAATCTCTGGCCGCCGGCGGTCAGGGTATGATCACTGTGGCTGTGGCCTGCGGTGTGGCCGGCATCATTGCCGGTATCATTACCATGACCGGTCTGGCCAATGTGATCATCAGCGGTGTTGTGGCGCTGGCTGGCGATAAGGTGATCATTGCCTTGGTACTTACCATGCTCTGTTGTATCGTGCTGGGGATGGGTGTTCCCACCACCGCCAACTATTGCATTATGGCGGCCACCTGCGCCCCTATCCTGATCCGGATGGGTGTGCCCGATCTGGCTGCGCACTTCTTTGTGTTCTATTTCGGGATCGTTGCCGACCTTACGCCCCCTGTGGCGCTGGCGGCCTATGCCGGTGCGGCCATCGCACAGGCTAATCCTATGAAGACAGCCTTTACCGCCACCAAGCTGGCTATTGGTGCCTTCATCGTACCGTATGTATTTGCGCTGAATCCTGCCATGCTCTTTATTGATACGACTGCATGGGAGGTCGTGCTGATCTGTATTACCTCCTTTGTTGGAATTTATGCGGTGTCCTCGGCGTTGCAGGGGTATTTTCTCCAGCATATGCCTTGGTACCAGCGTATCATCTGTTTGGCGGGCGGCTTGCTGTTGATCTATCCCGGCTTGGTTACTGATGTGATCGGCTTGGTTCTGGTAGGCGGCGTGGCTGTGCTGCAGATCCTTACGAAAAAAAGAACACCCGCTAAGGTATAAGCAATGAAAAAGATCCTACGTAATGCCATCCGCTGCAATCTTTGCGGCGATGAGATCGAATCGACCTCTCGGCATCAGTATGTGCAATGCCGTTGCGGTGCCTGCGCGGTGGACGGTGGATTGGAGTATCTCCGTCGCTGCTTTAAGGAAAAGGGATGCTATACCGAGCTTTCTGTGGAAGAAGAAATCTGAGAGAGGCAATGCCTCTCTCTTTTTTTCACCTTCTGTGCCCTCCCAGTCTATACTGAATTGAGGAGGTGCAGAATGAACGATATTATAATGATGGCCCTGCTTGCCACCCTCGGTACCTGGCTGGTTACAGCGCTGGGAGCGGCAACGGTGGTATTTTTTAAATCCCCCAATCTCAAAATTTTGAATTTAATGCTGGGCTTTGCCTCGGGGGTGATGATCGCCGCCAGCTTCTGGTCGCTGCTGCAGCCTGCCATCGAGCGGGCAGAGGGGGCGGGAGATCCGGCCTGGCTGGTGGCAACGCTGGGCTTTTTGGCGGGAGCAATTTTCATGTGGGGCTCCGATCAGGTGGTCTGCTATGCCCGCCGGCAGGCGGATGCCCAGATCAACCGGATCGTTATGCTGATCCTTTCCATTACCTTACACAATATTCCCGAAGGTCTGGCAGTTGGGGTGGCCTTCGGTGCGTTGCGCAATGGGTTTACCACCGAGGCGCTGATGGGCGCTGTGACCATTGCTATCGGCATCGGGCTGCAGAACTTTCCGGAGGGCGCTGCCGTTTCCATTCCGCTGCGACGGGAAGGGGTCTCTCGTGGGAAGTGCTTCCTGCTGGGGCAGGCCTCTGGGATGGTGGAGCCGGTGGCGGGAATCTTAGGTGCGTTGCTGGTGGTCTATATCGAGGCGATCTTACCCTTCGCCCTTTCCTTTGCGGCGGGAGCCATGATCCTGGTGGCGGTGCATGAGCTGATCCCTGAATGTCAGCGAGATCAGCAGATCCATCCCTATTTTTCCACTATGGGGATCGTTTCCGGCTTTGCGGTCATGATGCTGCTGGATGTGATGTTGGGTTAAAAAACGCCTTCGGGCGTTTTTTTATTGCACTTTTCATAGTTTTGTGTTACAATAATATGAAACTATAAAGGAAAGTGTTGCCATATGACAGATTTAGAGCGGGCAAGAGCCTTTTTCGCCAAGGATCGCTATGCTACCGAGGTCACCGGCATTGTCATCGAAGCAGTCGGGCCCCAATATGCAAAATGCAGCCTGCAGCTTACCGACCGCCATCGTAATGCGGTGGGCGTTGTGATGGGTGGGGTGTACTATACCCTGGCAGATTTTGTTTTTGGGGTGTCCACCAACTTTGATCAGCCGGCCCCAACTGTCACTACCGTAGGGCAGATCAATTATCTGAACGCCGCCAGGGGAGAGTGGCTCATTGCCGAGAGCCGGCTCCTGAAGGATGGCCGCACCACCTGCTTTTATGAGATTAATATTACCGATGAACGGGGCAATCCCATTGCGCTGGTCACCATGACCGGAGCCCATTTATCGAAATAAGGAGTGTTTTTATGAAAAAGATAAGCCGTGAAATTATGGAGCTTCTGGATTCCGTCGTCATCGCCCTGGTGGCGGTGATGGTGATCTTCACCCTGATCTGCCGGGTATATGTGGTGGACGGTACTTCTATGTATTCCACTCTGAATGATGCAGATCGGGTGCTGGTCTCCAATCTTTTCTACACCCCGGAGCAGGGGGATATTGTATGCTTTGTTGCCCATAACTATAGTGATAAGGTGCTGGTAAAACGGGTGGTGGCTACCGAAGGCCAGACCATCGATGTGACCTCTGATTACCGGTTGATGGTGGATGGGAAGGTGCTGGAGGAGGATTATCTGGATGCAGGGATCTATACCCAGCCCAAGGGCTTCGCTTTTCCCTATACCGTGCAGGAGGGCGAGGTTTTCTGTATGGGGGATAACCGGGTCAATTCCACCGATAGCCGGGATCTGGGCCCCATTGAAACCAAATACTTATTAGGGCGGCTGATCGTGCGGCTGTTCCCCAACACAGGAGTGGTAAAATAATGGGAAATCTGCAAATTCAATGGTACCCGGGTCATATGACCAAGACCCGGCGGTATATCGAAAAAAATATTGGGTTGGTGGATCTGGTGATCGAGGTTGCGGATGCCCGGGTGGTCAATAGCAGCCGAAACCCGGATTTTGATCGGCTTTTGGCCAATAAAAAGCGGCTGACGGTGCTGACCAAGCGGGATCTGGCGGATGACCGGATCAATAAGGCTTGGGAGGCTTATTTTAAGGCCATCGGTCAGCCGGTACTGTTTTTGAATACCACCACCGGGCAGGGGGTTTCCGACCTGCTGCCTACGGTGCGTAATCTCCTCTCCGAGGAGCTGGAGCGGGCCAAGGCCAAGGGAATGACTAAGACCATCCGCCTGATGATGTGCGGGGTGCCCAATTCCGGTAAAAGTACCCTTATCAATGCCCTGTGCAAGCGGCGGGCTGCCGATGCGCAGGATCGGCCGGGCGTCACCCGAGGCGGCCAATGGTATACGCTGCAAAAGGATGTGGAGCTGCTGGATACGCCGGGCATTTTATGGAATAAATTCGAGGATATGCAGGTGGGGATCCATTTGGCCTTGACCGGAGCGGTCAGCGATGAGGTGGTGGACCGGGAAGGCCTGGCCCTGGAGTTGATCGAGATCCTGCAGGAAAAATACCCCCGCCAGCTAGAAGAGCGTTACCGGCTTCCTGATATCACCGGCTGGGCGCCTTTGGAGATCTATGAAGAGATCTGCCGTAAACGGGGATTCCTTTTGAAGGGCAACGATTTTGATTACACCCGCTGCGCTGCCGTTTTGCTGGATGAATTCCGGGGCGGGAAGATCGGGCGGATCTCGCTGGAGGTGCCGGATGCTGGAGTTTGATTTTGAAAATAAAGCCCGCCAAAAGGGCTATACCGCCGTTTGCGGTGTGGATGAAGCGGGGCGGGGCTGCCTGTGCGGCCCGGTCTGCGCTGCGGCGGTGATCCTGCCCGAAGGGTGGAATCATCCCGCATTGAACGATTCTAAAAAGCTTTCTCCCAAAAAGCGGGAAGAGCTTTTTTCTGTCATTACCGAAAATGCGGTGGCCTATGCCATCGGCTGGGGCAGTGTGGAGGAGATCGATGGGATCAATATCCTCAATGCCGCGATGCTGGCCATGCGCCGTGCAATTGAGAGCCTGCCTGTTCCGGCAGATTATGCGCTGGTAGACGGCAATATCGCCCGTGATTTCCCGATCCCCGCTGAAACCATCATCGGGGGTGACGGCATCTCCCCCTCCATTGCGGCGGCCTCTATCCTGGCCAAGGTCTCCCGGGACCGGCTTTGCGATGAAATGGAGCGGGATTACCCCGGCTACGGTATCGGCAAGCATAAGGGTTACTGCACCAAGGTGCATCGGGAGGCGATCTTAGCGCTGGGTCCGGCACCGATCCATAGAAAAACATTTTTAAAAAAGATTTTAGGTGAATAATTTGAAGGTTCACGGATTAGGCTTAAAGGGAGAGCTGGCAGCCCGCAGGTTTTTGCGAAAAAAGGGCTGGAGGATCCTGGAAAGAAATTTTCAATGCCGCTGGGGCGAGTTGGATCTGATCGCTCAGGATAAGGATTGCCTGGTATTCTGCGAGGTCAAGACCCGCAGTGCGGGAATGATCGCTGCTCCGCAGGAGAGCGTGACCTATACCAAGCAGCAAAAAATGATCAAAACAGCGCTCTATTGGTTGCAGTCCAAGGAAATGGACCGCCCCATGCGCTTTGATGTGATCGCTGTGACTGCCGATGCCAAGGGGCATCTGGCGGTGGAGCATCTGGAGAACGCTTTTACTTTATGAATTATTTCGGAGACCTGCATTGCGATACCCTTTGGCGCTGCTATGATAACCGCAGCGATCTCGGTGACCCGAGCCTGCAGCTGAAACGGGATCCCCCTTTTCGCCACCTGCAGACCTATGCCATTTATATTCCCGATACGGAGGAAGATCCCTATCGCTATTTCCGAGCAGTTTATGCCTATGCGGAGGAGATGCTCCGCCGTTATCCGGCGCTGGTGCTCTGCCGCACCGCCGCCGAGATCGATGAAGCCTTTGCGGCAGGAAGAACGCCCTATCTTTTCAGTATTGAGGGCGGCGGCTTTTTCAAAAATTACCGGATGGTTCAGGAACTGCGGCAAAAGGGCATCGCCTTTGCGGGGCTGTGCTATAACCGGGGGAATGAACTTGCCGGCGGTATTCACTCGGAGCAGGGCCTCACTCCTCAGGGCCGAGATGCGTCGCTGATGCTGCGGGAGGCGGGGATCACGGTGGATCTGTCCCATATGAACCACCGCTCGGCTGATGAGGTGCTGGAGCTGCTGCCGGATCATGTGGCAGCCACCCATTCCAATTGCTATGGATTGGTGGATCATCCCCGGAACCTGACCGACGATCAGATCAAAGCCCTGATCCGTAAAAAGGGGCTGATGGGGATCAACTTTTACCCGCCCTTTTTATCCAAAAAGAAAAATGCTTATATTGAAGATATCCTGCTGCATATCCGCTATGTACTTTCCTTGGGCGGCAGAGAGATCCTGGCTTTTGGCAGCGATTTCGACGGGATCGAGGCCACGCCGATGGATCTGCCGGATCTTCACGCGCTGCCCCGGCTGGGGGATCTTCTCAGCGAGGATCTGTTATACGGCAATATGAAGCGGTATTTGGATCAAAATTTAAAAGAGCGCCCGTAGGCGCTCTTACCGGAAGGGATTATTTCTCCTTATAAGTTTTGCAGAAGGTATCGGAGCAATTGTGGCAATCAGCGCAATTGCTGACCTCGATCTTTTCGGCAGTACACTTATTGTCGGTGGTGTGATAATGGCAATTGGTTACCTTGCAGTCCACACCGGAATTAACAGAATTCATCATGTGTTGTTACACTCCTTTCCGAGAAATAGTATAGCCCCCGAGGAGGTGATTTATTTTGGCAATTTTTGTATTGGGGGATCCGCATCTTTCCTTTTCTTCCCATAAGCCCATGGATATTTTTGGCAGCCGTTGGGAGAACCATCACGAAAAAATCAAAAAAGCATGGCTGGAAAAGGTCTCTGCCGAAGATACGGTGGTTCTGGCAGGAGATCTTTCCTGGGCGATGTCCCTGAAGGAGGCGGAGGCGGATCTGCGCTTTTTCCATGAACTGCCCGGCCGAAAGGTGCTGCTCAAGGGCAACCACGATTATTGGTGGGAGACGGTTGCCAAAATGGAACGCTTTCTGGCTGAGCGGAAATGGGAGGATTTTTTCTTTTTATTTAATGTAGCGATCCCCTGCGAGGATGTGGTGCTTTGCGGGACCCGGGGCTGGGAGCCGGAAAGTACCTCCGAGCAGGATAAAAAGCTTCTGGAGCGGGAGGTGCAGCGGCTGCGCCATTCCCTGGAGGCGGCAGGGGAGGAAAAGGAAAAGATCGTCTTTTTCCATTATCCCCCCTTCGGCGGCGATCAGGCGCCCTATGAAACGCTTTTAAAGCAGTACGGGGTGCGTCGGGTCTACTACGGCCATATCCACGGCCCGGCTGCTTTGCAGGCCGGAACCACGGTGCGGGATGGCATTTCTTATACCCTGATCTCGGCAGATGCGCTGGATTTTTGCCCCCTTTTGATCCATCCGGAGCCGAAAACTAATCAAAATAACCAAAAAAGATGCGGTTTTTGGGTGAAACTTCTCTCCTATTTCAAAGGTAAGTGTTGACTTTTTCGCCCGTTAATTATAAAATAAATAGAGTTATGAAGGAAATTCATATGGAGGTAAAAATAGGATGACTGTTAAAGAAGTAAAAAACCTGGAAAAGAGCATGGTTGAGTTGACCGTTGAGGTCAAGGGTGAGGAATTTAAGGCTGCAGTGGATGCCGCTTTCAAGAAGAACCTCTCCAAGATCACCGTACCCGGCTTCCGGAAGGGTAAGGCTCCCCGTAAGGTGGTGGAGCGCCTGTACGGCGAGGGTGTCTTTTTTGAGGATGCAGTAAATGAACTTTATCCCAAGGCTTGCGATGATGCTGTGGCAGAAGCCGGCCTGAAGATCGTGGCTCGCCCCGATGTGGAGATCACTGAGGTGGATGGCGAAGGCTTTACCATGAAGGTCGTTTGCACCGTGAAGCCTGAAGTGACCGTTAAGGAATATAAAGGTTTAAAAGTTACCAAGACTGTCTATAATGTAACCGAGTCCGAAGTGAAGGCTGAGCTGGAGCGTCTGCAGAAGCAGAATGAGCGCACCGTTGTGGTAGACCGTGAGTCTAAGGACGGCGATACTGTCAACATTAACTTCGACGGTTCTGTAGACGGCGTTCATTTCGATGGCGGTAAGGGCGAGAACTATGATCTAGTTCTGGGCTCCGGCAGTTTTATCCCCGGCTTTGAGCCCCAGCTGGTGGGCAAGAAAGCCGGTGAGGATGTAAAGGTAGAGGTTACCTTCCCTGCTGAGTATCATGCCGAGGATCTGGCCGGCAAGGCTGCGATCTTTGATTGCCATATCAACGAGGTCAAGGAGATCGAGCTGCCTGAGCTGGACGATGAGTTCGCTAAGGATGTCAGCGAATTCGATACCCTGGCTGATCTGAAGAAGGATATCAAGAAGAAGCTGAAGGAGCAGAAGGCAAAGCAGTCCGATAACGAGCTGGATAACGCTCTGATCGACGCTCTGCTGGAGAACACAGAGGTTGAGATCCCCGATGCCATGATCGAGCAGAAGGTAGACAATATGTGCGGTGAGTTTGAGCAGCGCCTGGCCGGCTCCGGCTTGGATCTCAAGACCTACCTGCAGTATACCGGGATGGATATGGATGCCTTCCGCGGCGGCTTCAGAACTGATGCTGAGAAGCAGGTAAAGGTTCGCCTGGCTCTGGAAAAGGTTGTTGAGCTGGAAGGCGTTGTAGTATCCGATGAGGATATCGAGAAGGAATATAAGGATATTGCCGATGCTTACGGGATGCCTGTGGATCAGGTCAAGATGTACCTGCCCAAGGAAGACATCACCATGGATTGCGCTGTATCCAAGGCTGTTGAGCTGATCCGTGCCAATGCCGAGATCACCGAGGAAAAGGCCGCCGCTAAGAAGGCTGCTGCCAAGAAGCCCGCAGCAAAGAAGACTGCCAAGAAGGAAGAAGAATCCGAAGATAGCCAAAGCAATGAAACTTGAATCGGCCTGAAAGGGCGGGTTTTCGATGCTTTTCGGCTCATTGTCGCCAATAGGCGTCAGCCTTATTAGCTCCGCTTCCCCAAAAATCATTCAAAAAACCGCGCCTTTCAGGTCGCAGAATTTTGGAACAACGGATTTTTCGGTGGGCGCGGCGCAAAACGCAGCAAATCCTGGCGGATTTGCGAGTATTTCAACAAAGCCTCAGCTTAAAATACGTGTTCCAAAATCTGGTTCAAGTATCAATGCTTTGGCTAAAGCAGAGTAATTTCAGTTACTAAGGAGATTTTCTATGAGTTTAGTACCCATGGTGGTGGAGCAGACCGGTCACGGCGAGCGGTCTTATGATATCTATTCCCGCCTTCTGAACGACCGCATTATTATGCTCACAGAAGAGGTAAACGATACCACGGCCAGCCTGGTGATCGCCCAGTTGCTGTATCTGGAAAGCCAGGATCCCGATAAGGATATCAGTTTTTATATCAATTCCCCCGGCGGGTCTGTAACTGCCGGTTTGGCCATCTTTGATACAATGCAGTATATCAAATGTGATGTTTCCACCATCTGTATCGGTATGGCCGCGAGCATGGGTGCCTTTCTGCTGGCTGCCGGCGCCAAGGGGAAGCGTTACTGCCTTCCCAATAGCGAGGTGATGATCCATCAGCCCTTGGGCGGGATCATGGGCAGCGCCACCGAGGTGGAGATCCGCAATAGAAATCTCAAAAAGACCAAGGATAAGCTGAACCGGATGTTGGCTGATTTTACCGGCCGGAGCTTGGAGGAGATCGTGCGGGATACCGACCGCGATAACTTCCTTTCCGCTGAAGAAGCCAAGGAATACGGTTTGGTAGACGAGGTCATTGCGCACAGATAATGAAAGGGAGGGACCAGATCCCTCCCTTTTTTAAGGAGAAAACTATGTCCGAAAAAAAGACTTGTTCCTTCTGCGGCCGCACCGCCCAGGAGGCAAATATGATCGAAGGAATCGATGGGCTGATCTGCGCTGAATGTGTGGAGCTGTGCATGGATATTCTGATCCAGAACGGGTATGATTCCCGCCATCAGCCCCGCCAGCGGGGGCGTGGCAAAAAGCAGGATCAGGAGATTCATGTTTATAAGCCTCAGGAGATCAAGCGGTTTCTGGATGAATATGTTATCGGCCAGGATCGGGCGAAGATCGCCCTTTCCGTGGCGGTATACAACCATTATAAGCGCATTCTCCATACTGAACCGGATGAGGACGGTGTGGAGCTGCAAAAGAGCAATATCCTGCTGGTGGGCCCCACCGGAAGCGGTAAGACCTATCTGGCCAAAACGCTGGCCAAGATCCTTAATGTTCCCTTTGCCATTGCCGATGCCACCACCCTGACCGAGGCCGGCTATGTGGGCGAGGATGTGGAAAATATCCTTTTGAAGCTGCTGCAGGCGGCGGATTTTGATGTGGAGCGTGCCCAGAAGGGGATCATCTATGTGGACGAGATCGATAAGATAGCCCGCAAGAGTGAAAATGTTTCCATCACTCGGGATGTAAGCGGCGAGGGTGTGCAGCAGGCGCTGCTGAAGATCGTGGAGGGTACTGTTTCCAATGTGCCTCCTCAGGGCGGCAGAAAGCACCCTAATCAGGAGTTTATTCAGGTGGATACCTCTAATATCCTCTTTATCTGCGGCGGCTCCTTTGATGGGATCCAGAATGTGGTCTCCAAGCGGATCGGTAAATCCTCTCTGGGCTTCGGTGCCGAGGTCAAGGGGAAGGACGGCCCCTCCTTAAGCGAGATCTACCAGAAGATCGAAAGCCATGATATCTCCAAATTCGGCGTGATCCCCGAGCTGGTGGGGCGGCTTCCTATTCTGGTGGCTCTTAATGAGCTGGATGAGGAGGCTATGCTGAAGATTCTAACCGAGCCCAAAAACGCCATTGTGAAGCAGTATAAAAAGCTCTTTGCCCTGGATGGTGTAGAATTACACTTCACCGACGATGCGTTAAAGGCCATTGCTGATAAGACTATCAAGCAGAAGACCGGTGCCCGGGGCCTGCGTGCGATTATTGAGAACTCCATGATGGACGTGATGTACCGGGTGCCTTCCTTGGAAAATGTTGCCCGGGTGACGGTGGACCGGGATTTCATTCTGGGCGAGGGTGAGATCAAGATCGAATATCGGGAGAACGGCGATGAACAGTAATTTCTTTTCCATGCTCTTTCGCATGAAATATATCGACCGTTGGGCGCTGATGCGCAATTCCCGGCAGGAGACCCTCACCGAGCACACCCTGGAGGTGGCGGTGCTGGCCCATGCCTTGGCAAAGCTGGGGAATACCCGCTGCGGAAAAAACTATAATGCCGACCGGGCGGCGGTGATGGGAATGTTTCATGATGCCCATGAGATCCTCACCGGTGATATGCCCACCCCGGTGAAATACCAGAATTCTTCCATCGAGACCGCCTTTAAAGGGGTGGAGCAGGCGGCCAATGAAAGCCTGCTTGCTATGCTTCCGGCGGATCTGGCGGGGGAGTATGCCCCCCTCCTCAACGAGGAGGACGCGATCCTCAAGCCCTTGGTAAAGGCGGCGGATAAGCTTTCGGCCCTCATCAAATGCATTGAGGAGCGCAAGACCGGCAATCTGGAATTCAAAATGGCAGAGCAATCCATTCGGGAGACCTTGGCGGCCAATCCTCTGCCGGAGGTCGCCCTCTTTATGAAGGAATTTCTTCCCGCTTTTGAACTGACTCTGGATGAAATGCGATAAAAAACTTTCTTGAAATTTCCCCCAAAAGATGCTATAATATTTATACATCAACGTGCTGTTTGCTTAGCGGAACGTAAGTCCGGTTGAGCAAAGGGCACGTTTTTTTATTTGGAGAAAAACTATGAACAGTCAATCAAAATGCATCCATCTGGCGGGCGGCGGCTGCTGCAAGATCCTGCGGGTAGAATCCTGCAAAGGGCATTGTAGCTTTTACCGGGAGGAGCGGGAAGCCGATGCTTCCAGAACCCTTTGGCAGCAGCGGCTGAATGGTCTGGAGCCGGAAGTTCAATCCAAAATCGCCGGAACCTATTTTGGGGGTAAAATGCCCTGGAAGGAGCGCAGGAACAATGATCAAAGTAAATGACACGGTTTTATACGGTTCACACGGGGTATGTAAGGTGGCGGAAACGGTGGTGCGCCGGATGGGCGGCAGAGAAATGGAATATTTTCTGCTCAAGCCGGTTTTCGAACGTTCCTCTTCCATCTATGTTCCGATGCAAAATGAGGCCCTTGTTTCCAAAATGAAGCGGATCCTCTCTGCCGAGGAGATCTTTGAGATGATCCGCTCCATGCCCGATGAAGAGCTGCTTTGGATCGAAAACGAAAACGAGCGCCGTCGGATCTTTCAGGAGATTTTGAACAGCGGTGATCGGGAACAGCTGGTGAGGTTGATCAAAACCCTCTATCTTCGCCAGCAGAACCGGCTGGAGCAAAAGAAAAATCTGCTGATGTCCGATGAAAAATTTTTGAAGGATGCAGAGCGGATCCTCTATGAGGAATTCGCTTATGTATTGAAGATCGATCGGGATCAGGTGCTGCCTTTTATTATGAAACAGATCGAAGTAGAAAAACGCCTATTGTAAAATGGGCGTTTTTCTGTTATTATAATCCTGAGGTGAATAAAAATGCAGCAGCTTTTTCATGAAATCGAAGCATTAAATGAGGAATATATCAAGGTGTGGGCCGAGGTATGCAATATCGAGAGCCCTACGGACTATAAGGAGGGCGTGGATGCCTGCGGCCGTTACATTGCCGATCTGGCAAAGAAAAAAGGTTGGCAGGTGGAGGTGGAGCCCATGGAGGCTTCGGGGGATGTGGTCTGCATCACCATGAACCCTGATGCCAAGGGCAACCCGATCAGCCTTTCCGGACATATCGATACCGTTCATCCCGTGGGCACCTTCGGTACCCCCGCTGTGCGCATAGAGGGAGAAAAGATCCACGGCCCCGGCGTGGTGGACTGCAAAGGCGGTGTGGTAGCCGGCCTTTTGGCCATGGATGCCCTGCAGCAAGTCGGGTTTACCGCTCGCCCTATCCGGATGCTGTTGCAGACCGATGAAGAGGTCAGCAGCCGATTCAGCCATAAAGCGACCGTCCGTTATATCTGCGAAAAAGCCAAGGATTCTGCCGCATTTTTGAACCTGGAAGGAAATTCCAAGGGGAAGATCTGCATCGCCCGCAAGGGGATTGCTCCCTATAAATTAACCGTTTCCGGGCAGGAGGCACACGCCTCCAAGTGCTTTGAGTCGGGGGCTAATGCCATCGCCGAAGCCGCCCATATCATCCTGCGGTTGGAGCAGCTGAAGGATGGGGAAGGCATTACCTGCAACTGCGGGGTCATCCAAGGGGGGACGGTGACCAATACCGTTCCCAAGCATTGCGAACTTCGGGTAGATTTCCGCTATGTCAATAAAGAACAGCTGGCCGAGATCCAGCGGCTGGTGGCCGAGATCGAGCAAACCCCCCAGATCCCCGGCTGCAGCTGTAAGGCAGAACCTATCAGCCTGCGGCTACCTATGGAGCGGGTAGAGCGCAACGAAAAACTGCTGGAAAAGATCAACAACATCTTTGCCGCTAACGGCCTGCCGGTCTTAGACGGCAGCGGCACCCGCACCGGCGGCTCCGATGCGGCAGATGTGACAGATTTCGGTATTCCTTGCGTGGATTCCATCGGCACCCAAGGGGAGGGGATCCATTCCCCCCATGAATTTGCCTGGCTTTCCTCTCTGGAAGAATCTGCCAAGCGGATCGCTGCGGTGATCTACGGTTTTTGAGGTGTAATATGAAGGATTATCTGATCGTTGTAGATATGCAAAAGGATTTTGTGGACGGCGCTTTGGGCACCTCCGAGGCGGTGGCCATCCTGCCCGCCGTGGCAGAAAAGATCAAGAATTTCAAAGGTGAGATCGTCGTCACCTTCGACACCCACGGGGAAAACTATATGGAGACCGCCGAAGGCCAAAAACTGCCGGTGCCTCATTGCATCCGGGGAACAGAAGGGTGGCGGCTCCATTCTGTAGTGGCAGAGGCTTTGAACGGCCGGAACTATACCGCCGTGGAAAAGCCCACCTTTGGCTCGGTGCAGCTGCCGGAGCTGCTAAAGGATGCGGCTTCCTTTGAGCTGATCGGTCTTTGTACCGATATCTGCGTGGTGTCCAATGCGCTGCTGCTAAAGGCGCATTATCCGGAACTTCCCATTGCGGTGGATGCCGCCTGCTGCGCCGGGGTGACCCCCGAGACCCATCGGGCCGCCCTATCCACCATGTCCTGCTGTCAAATTGAGATCAAAAACGGTTGAGCCAATGCTCAACCGTTTTTTCTATACTCCCGGGGAGATACCCCGAAATGCTTTTTGAAGGCTTTGGAGAATTGGTAAATATCTGCATATCCCACCGAAAAGGCTGCTGCAGAAGGGGAAAGCCCTTCCTTTTGCAGCAGCTTTGCTGCTTCCTCCATCCGTAGCTCGATCAGATACTGCTGAGGCGGGATCCCGGTCTTCTTTTTAAAAAGGAGGGTGAAATGCCCTCGGCTCAGGTGGAGGGCATCTGCCAGTTGCTGCACCGTCAGCCCTGCTGCATAATGGGCGCGGATCAGCTCCAGCGCATAATCGATGGCATCCTTTTGAGGGGTATTCTTTTCCTGCAGAACAGAGATCATATCCCAAAAACGGGCGGTAAAAAAGGCTCCCCGCCCTTCCTGAAATTCGTTGCCCCGCTTCATTTCTTCAAAAATGGGGTGCGCCTCTGGGCAACGGATGACCGGCTCGTAAAGAAAGGGCGGGATCTGCCCATCCTGAATGGTGAGCCCGATGAAGATGTACTCCCAGGGCTCCTCATTGTCTGCCACATACAGATGCTCCTGCTTGGGCGGGATAATAAACATTTCCCCCGGCCCCAACCGGTATTCCTGCCCCTTGAAGTAGAAATTTCCAAACCCCCGCACCACAAAATGGATCAACCAGAAGGATCGGATCAGAGAGCAGTTATGGCGATGCCCCGGCGGGCAATCGTGCCAGCCGAATAAAACAGGCCGGATGGGGCCGCAGTTGGATGATGTTGTAATGATCTGATGAAGCATGGGCACCTCCTGAAAATACATAAAACGGAGTTGCTTTTACGGTTTTAAGCCGAATACGCATCTCTATATGACATTATAACAAGTTTTTCATACAGTTTGCAATCCCTTTTTCACTTCTTTTTTGTTAAGATAACATCAAAGGAGGTATGACCCTATGAAAAAAATATCTATTTTTTTGCTGATCTGTATGATCATAACCATGGTCCCCTTTGCACTTTCTGCGGATTCTGCGCTGGAAGTTGCCGAAGGGTGGGAGATCCCGGTACGTAACGATGAAAATCTCACGCTGAACAGTACCACCAGCATCTCTATTGCCACCGCCCCCGGTGAGATGTATACCATCGGGGAAAACTATTGGCTGCGGAGCGTCACCGCCGGCAGTGATTTTGCCTTGACCCTCAAGGTCTCCGGCGCGGCTTCTGTTAATTACCAGAAGGCCGGCTTGATCATCTGGGCCGGCAATAACTACAATGAGAATGTCAATATGCTCCGGCGGTTTCATTCCGGCTATAAAGGTGCGGAGATCGCCTTTTCCACCTGCGTGGGCACCGCCGGCTGGAATGAAGTCAGCGTAGCAGATGCCGATCAGAGCAATCCGGTCTGGCTGAAGCTGGAAAAGACCGGCACCACCTTTACCGGTTATTACCGCCGCGGCGAAAGTGAGGAGTGGATCAAGGTGCATGAAGGGGTTCATGAAACTGTGGCAAATGCCACCAATTTAAAGATCGGTGTTCTTGCCATGAACGGCGGCAAGACCGTTTACAACTCCGCCCTCTTTACCCTGGAGGATTTTACCCTCAACGGTGCGGTGATCCCCTTTGCCGCCGAGATCCCCGATAATACCTATCCCCTCACTTCCCCCGATGGCACCCGGACCGCCACCTTCGGCATCGATGCCTCCGGGAACCCCTATTATTCTGTGATGGATGGGGAAGAGACTGTCATCGAAAAGTCCAGGCTGGGTCTGGTGACCGATCTTGCGGATTTCACCACCGGCCTTACCATGCAATCGGTCTCCGATGTAACAACGGTGACCGATGAATACACCCTCACCGGCGCCAAGATTTCGGATGTGACCGCCGCCGGGAATGAGCGTACCTTCACCTTTACCAAGGATGATGCCACCTTTAAGGTCATCGCCCGGATGTATAACGATGGCCTTGCCTTCCGCTATGCGGTGGAGGGTAGCGGCATCCTGAGCATCTCTTCCGAGGCAACGACCGTAAAGATCCCCTTCGCTGCCGTAGTACAGGCCATCCCCTATAAAAATCAAAATGAAAATATTACCGAAGCATTTACATCTGCCCAGTTGACCGGCGATTATTGCGAGCCCATGCTCTATGAGTTCGGGGAAAACTTTGTGCTGCTCTCCGAAGCTGCGGTCAACGGGAATTATTGCGGTACCTACCTGGCTGGGGACGGCACCGGCAGCGTCAATTATCACCTTTCCAAGGAACAGAGCGGGAATGTGACCGCCTCGCTCCCCTTTACCTCTCCCTGGCGCTTTGCCGTCATCGGTACCGCAGGAGAGATCGCCATGAATACCATGGCAGAGACCCTGAGCCCTGCTGCCGAGGGTGATTTCAGCTGGGTAGAGCCCGGCGTCACCTCCTGGACCTGGCTCAATGGCGATTGCGTCAACTCTCTGGAAACCTATAAGGAATATGTGGATCTTTCCGCTGAAATGGGTTGGAAGTATCTGCTGCTGGATGAGGGCTGGCAGCCCAAGGATACCACCGGCGCCAAAGTCTATGTCGGCTACTATGATTGGTTCCCCGATCTGCTGAACTACGCCGAAGAAAAAGGCGTAAAGCTGCTGGTCTGGGCCAACCACAATGACCTGCTGGACGATACCTACCGTAAGGCTCTCTTTGCCGAATGGGCAGAGATGGGCATCGCCGGCCTCAAGCCGGACTTCTTCAACAGCTCCTCCCAGGCCTATTATCAGCTTTACGATAAAATGTATGAGGAGACCGCAGAAAACCACCTGATCCTCAATCTCCACGGCATCACCAAGCCCGCCGGGGAACGGCGCACTTATCCTCAGCTGCTGACCCGAGAGGGCGTTTACGGCAATGAAAATATGCTGTGGGTGCTCTGGAACCGTACCGATAAGCCGGTGCTGGATGCAGAATATAACTGTATGCTTCCCTTTGTGCGGGGGGCTGTGGGCCCTGCGGATTATACTCCCATGTTCTCCCATTATCTCCGCACCGCTGAGCTGGATTATCCCTTCAGTAAAGCCCATCTGGCTGCTCTGACCGTCGTGATCGAATCGGGGATCCAATGCCTGGCCGACCAGCCGGAGGCCTATTTGAATACGACCGCTGTTGATTTCTTTAAGGATCTGCCTGCCTCCTGGGAGGAAAGCAAGGTGCTTACCGCCGATCCCGGCGAGCTGGCTGTTTTTGCCCGGCGTAACGGAGCTGATTGGTATTTGGGCGGGATCTGCAACACCGCTGCCACCGCCAAGGTGGATCTTTCCTTCCTGGGAGAGGGCAACTATTACGCCGTTTTGGTCAAGGACGGCAAAACGGTGAAAGATTGCACCGCCGATACCCTTGTGGTTACCAACGAGACCGTATTGGATATCCCCATGCTGGCAACCGGCGGCTTTGCCTTGCGGATCCTATCTGAGGCTCCCGATATGCCCGATACCCTGGCGCTGGACCGTGCCACCCTTTCTGTGGAGGCCGGTAAAAATGCTTCTATCCATGCAACGACGATCATGAACGGCAGCATTGCCGATGCCACCGTCCTCTGGAAGAGCAGCGATGAAACAGTTGTTACCGTGAAAAACGGCGTTGTTACCGGCGTCAAGGGCGGTAACGCTACCGTAACCGCCACCTATAGCGCTTATGGCACTACCCTTACTAAGGAATGTGCGGTCACCGTGATTCCCACCGCCCTTTCCGTGGCTGAGGGCTGGGAGATCCCTGTCCGGAACGACAATAATATGAAGCTGAACACCGCCACCTCCATTACCATTGATTCGCAGGCCGGTGAACTGTATAATATTGCCGAAAACTACTGGCTTCGTTCTGTGACCGCAGGTAGCGATTTCAGCTTGACCGTCAAGGTCAGCGGTGTGCCCCTTTCCGATTATCATAAGGCGGGCCTCATCATCTGGGCCGGCAACAATTATAACGAAAATGTCAATATGCTCCGCCGCTACCATACCAACGGAGCCCAGTTGGCCCTTTCCACCTGTGTGGGAGCCTATGGTTGGAATGAGCCCAATGTGGCAGATCAGAATACCTCTGCCCCGGTGTATCTCAAGTTGGAAAAGAGCGGCACCACCTTCACCGGTTACTATCGCTATAGTGAAGCGGAGGAATGGATTCCTGTGGGCTCTGCCACCCATGAGGGGTTTGCCAATGCTGCCGATTTGAAGATCGGTGTCCTTGCCATTAATGGGAAACAGACCAATACCACCCCCGTCACCTTTACCCTTGAGGATTTTGCCCTTAACGGAACCGTGATCCCCTTTGCCGCTGTGAACGGCTATCAGGAGGTGGATCCCGCCGGTGTTTCCCTGAACGCCGAAAAGGCAGAATTGGAAGTGGGGAAGGTGCAGGCGCTGACTGCCTCCCTGCTGCCCGGCGATGCCAACGACCAGACCCTCATCTGGAGCAGTAGTAATGAAGCGGTGGCCACCGTGAAGAACGGTGTGATCACCGCCCATTCTGCCGGATTTGCCGCCGTTACCGTTACCTCGGGGAGTTATTCCGCCACCTGCCTGGTGAAGGTGGGGGATCCCTTGGGAAATGTCAACGGCGATTGGAGCATCGATACTGCCGATGTTGTCTCCCTCATGCGTCATTTGGTCGGCTATGAGGATGCGATTATTGAAACCGCCGCCGATCTCAATGCCGACGGCAAACGCACCATCTACGATGCAGTTCTTCTGCTGAAGATGCTTTCTGAATAACATAAAAACGGTTGAGCATTTGCTCAACCGTTTTTTATGTTATTCTTCGGGAATGATGGGGTAAAGCTGAATGGTGTTGCCGCCATCTACCACCAATTCTGCGCCGGTGGTGTTGCGGGCATGAGCGGCAAAATACCAGGCCGCATCCGCAATATCTGCGCCCACCGCCACGTCGCCGATGGGGGTATAGCGGGAGGGAACCTTGGCGTAGAAATCCGGGTTCTTATCCCAGCGGTCGGTCTTGATCATGCCGGGAAGAATGGCGTTGACCCGAATGTTGTATTGCCCCAGATCCATGGCCAGCGCCCGCATCATCCCCAGCTGACCGCCCTTGGAGGCGATGTAGGCTACCCGATCGGGGATGGCCCGGTAGGCGGTGTTGGAATTCACGAAGATGATGTTTCCTCCGCCCTGCTCCTTCATTCTGGCGGCAGCGTGCTCGCTGAGGCAGAGATTCCAGGTTACGTTGGTGTTGAGCACTCGCTGAAAATCGGTGAGGGGATTTTCAAAGACCTTCATATTCAGCCCCTGATCGGCGGCGTTGCAGATGAGGGTGTCAATGAAGATACCCTTGCTGTCCAGATCGTTGAACACATCATCCACCGCCTTTTCGTTGACGGTGCGCTCGTCGATAAGGGAATCCAGTGCGTAGCCCAAAATTTGAACTTCGGGAAACTTGGCGCGGTAATCGTTTTCCGCCTCCTGAACCTTCTCAATGCTCCGGCCGGTGAACACCACGTCCCAGCCCTCACTTGCGAATTTTTCTACAATAGCAACCCCGGTGTTAATGCAGGCACCGGTGATCAAAGCAGTTTTTTTCATGTTAAAAAGTCTCCAATCGTAATTAATAAGGGGAAATCGGTAACCGGGATATTTTTCAGAAGATTCCCCTCGATCATGCTTTCCGGCAGGGTGTAAACGGTGCCGTCCAGCAGGTCGGTGATGCGGATTTCCTTGGGATCAATGCCTTCATCCAACTTTAAAGAAACAGTTCCCTCATAGGTCTCCGTCAGAATATCCTTAGGATTCCAGTAGACCATCCCCAAAGAGCCGTTGGGCTTGCGGAAGGAATAGTGCAGGGTCTCGCCAAAATCCAGATCGTTTCCAAATACATAGGAAGATTCTAATACGATTCCTTCGGCGGGGAATTCTGCTGCCTCGTAATCGTTGCAGAAGATACTGCAAAGGGTCTGCAAGGATCTATAAGAGGGCTTGGGGGTGTATTCCCCGGTGCAGCGGCCATTCTCGTCAAAGTCGGCACCGATGACCCCGAAATAGCCGAAATCCAGATAAGAAGCAACATCTCCTACTCTGCCGTTCAACGCTTCGATCATATCCATGCAGGTGAAATGGGAGGCGAAATAACAGCCCTCGCCCAGCTCCACCAGCAGATGCCGCAGTAAGAATTTGGCCTGCTTCAAGGGAGTCCAGTTGGCATATCTCAGCGCTCCCGCCATGCTGTAGCGGGATTGGGTGCCCGTCTCCCCCTGAATGACCTTGAGGGAGGGCTTGTGCTCTCGGCGGATGGTATCATAGGTCTTGTATCGCTCGATCCATTTGCGGTCGCCGGTCATGTAGGAGTGGTAGGTAACGCCGTCTAAGTATTCCAAGGCGCCGGTATCTACCAGCCGCTCCAGAAAGTTTGGCACTGCCCGGCGGCTTCCCGCCAAAACAAAGCCCAGCACCTCGCAGGTGGGGTCGGCCTCCTTGCAGGCTAGGGCGGTCACCTTGTTGAATTCGCCCAGTTCTTCGGGGTTGGGGCCGTGTTTCCAGCACCAGCGGCCGTCCGGCTCGTTCCACACCTCGTAGTAATGGATGCGCCCTTTAAAATGGGTCACCGTGGCTTTTACATAGTTTTGCCAGGCCTCCCGCTCCTCGGCGGTCTTGATGGGCGGTACGCCCACAGCGCCGAAATGAATTTTTGCTTCTTCGGAATAGAGGTCGTTGCCGTAGCAAAGGCAGAGCCAGGGCTCCACGCCGATGGCGATCATGTTGTCCACAATGCTGTCCAGCCAGGCAAAGTCGTAAACACCCTTCTGGCGCTCGGTGCGCTGCCAGCCGGATTGCAGGCGGGCTAATTTTACACCGCTTTCCGCCACAAAAGGATAGGCTTTTTCCGGGTCAAAAACATCCCGATCCAGCTTTTCAAAGCCCAGACCTATCCGCGAATGTTCGATTTCAATGGATTTTTTGGGCAAAATTGCCCCGTTTTTTATTAATCTTTTCATCTTTTTGCCTCAAAAACACGCACATAATCCACCGTAAAGGTGTCCCCCTGATTGTCGTAGGCCTCCTGCACCGGCAGATGATCCTCCCGGCGGTAGCCGGTGACCTCGGTGGAGATCAGAATAAATTCGGGACGGGCGGTCAGCTTTTCGGTGATCTTGCCGTCCTCAACACCGTCGATGTAGAAGGTGTAGCCGGTCTCGTCCCAAAGCAGGCCGAAACGGTGGAATTCTGTTTCATCGAGGTTCATACCGCCCACCTTGGAGCGTTGCATATCCAGGCCGTAGCCGCCGGTAAAGACATTATGAGGCTTGACCTCGCCGGGGTGGAAGGATTCCATGATATCGATCTCCACACCGGTATCGGCAGGATCCAGGGAGGCACCGATGACGGGGGATTGGATCCAGAACGCACTCCACCAGCCCTCCTTCTGCTGCATCCGGCAGCGGCATTCATAATAGCCGTAGCCGTGAAGGTACATACTTTCCTTTAATTTTCCGATGTTCCACTGCAGATGGGCGTTGCCGAACTTCGTCTCCATGATGGGCGCATCCATAAAGTTATAGCCGGTTTGCAGCTGGCTGCTTACCGGGCGGCCGTCCTCGCTCATCAGGGTAAATACGGCGTTACTTTTGCCGTCCAGATGCACCCCCTGGTCCGTCCAGGCGGGGTGGCGTTTGTTCATCATGTGCAGGCGGTAGTCCCACTTGGTTCGATCCAGTTCGGTGCCGTCGAATTCATCTGCCCAAACCAGTTCCCAGTCCAGCCCCTCGGGCAAAAGGCTGTATTCATGGTCTTTTACTTCGTACTTTTTCATAATACAATCTCCTTATAAATGGTAGGGATCACTTTATTCTCGCAGATAAAATCGGCGGGATCCAGGTCATCGAAGAGTCCCCAATGAAGAGGAACCACCTTTTCGGCACCGGTGCGCTTGGCAAAATCGGCGGCGTCGGTCATATTCATATTGTTACCCACGCCGTTGATGGGGAGGAATACGGCCTTCAGTCCTTCCGGCAGATCCTCAAAAATATCCTCGTTGTAGAGGGTGTCGCCGGTAATGTAATATTCCCTGTTCAGAATTACGCCAATGGGGGTCGTATCGCTATGCGCCGCCAAAACAGCGGTGAAGGTGATGCCGCCCTCGGTCCAGCGGGTATGGCGGTTGAAAAGAACATAGTTATTATTGCCGCCGTGCTTCCGCACCTCTTCCCACACTGAGCGGGGCGCCAGAACGGTAACAGCGGTATCCTCGCCCAGATAGTGCTGCACCGTTTCGGGATCGTAGTGATCCAGATGGTTGTGGGTGAAGACCAGCATATCCGGTTTGATTTGCAAAAAACGCTCATCCACCGGGATCCGCCGGTCGTTTTTGGGGTTGATCTTTGCCACGCTATTGGAAAGGTAGGGGTCTACCAGGATCTTATAACTTTTTTCTTCGATCAGCAGGCCTGCCTGACCCAGCCAGGTGAATTTCATGAAATTCCTCCTTTACTTTTGATTTTCAATATGATAATATCATAGTAAAAATCAAGATGCTATCGTTTTTGTATCTGATTTTTTAGATTTTCTATTCAGGTGAGATCAATGAATCAGATGTTACCCCATCTTTTTGCCGCCGGCCGGTTCGACAGCTCCAGTAAATTCTACGGGATCAAGGAAAGCCCCCTACGGATTGTAGAGGGCTATGAATTGGAGTATTATTTTGAAGAGGGAGCCATGGCCACCCTCAACGGTACCCGCTATCCCATGCAGAAGGATACGGTATTGGTGGCAAGGCCGGGAGACCGGCGGCAGAGCCGCCTGCCCTTCCGGTGCTATTATCTGCATCTGGGCCGGGTGACCGGTAGAATTCAGGAGCTTCTGGATCGAATGCCCACCGTGCTTTCGGCTGATCCGGATGGAGCGGTTAAAAAGGCCTTTTTGCGGATCGCAGAGCTGTTTTTATCGGTAGAGCCTGCCGATGAACTGGCCGCCATGGGAGAGTTTTTACTGCTGCTGGGTAAGCTCAGCGGTGCCGAGGAGCTGCAGCATGATTCGGTGCTGGCGCTGGCGCAGCAGTATATCAAGGCCCATTATGCGGAGGAACTGAGCGTGGAGCTTCTGGCGCAGAAATGCAATGTGAGCGCCTCCTATCTCCATAAGCTTTTTTCGGAAAAGCTGGGGCAGAGCCCCCATGATCTTCTTGTGAACCGCCGCATCTCGGCGGCAAAGGCGCTATTGATCAACAGCGATCTGCCCCTTTCGGAGATCGCCATCGATTGCGGCTTCAATTCCCAGGCCTATTTTTCCGATTGCTTCCGGCGCAAGACCGGCATGACGCCCGGAGAATTCCGAAAGAGTGCCGCTTATTTTTAAACATCCAGCCGTTCCCGATCCTTCCATTTTCCCCGGGTGAAATCGGGGATCTCTACCGGAATATTGCCGCCGGCGATGGATCGGGCGGAAAGGGCCGTAATGCTCATCCAGGCTGCCGCATCGTAAACATCGATGGGCATGGGCTTATGATGGCGGATGGCATCGAAAAATGCCACAAATTCAAAATAATCCATTCCCCCGTGGCCTTTTTTCTTCTGTTCCTCGGTGATATTTTTCCAGATATCCGGCAGGTATTTTTCTTCGTAGCTTCGGGCGTTGTCGATAACCTCTTTGTAGTGCTTTGCGGTATCGAAGCTTTCCTTTTCCCCGTCCAGGAATACAGAATTGGTGTTTTCTTCATACATTCCCTTGGTGCCCCGCACGGTGAACTCCCGGCTGTAGGAACGGGGAAGGGTGGTATCCAGGGTCAGGGTGATGGTCTCGCCGCCTGCGCAGGCAATGGTGGTGCTCACAATATCCCCCTGCATAAAATCCTTGCCGATCAGCTCCTTGTTTTCGAAGGTATCTTTGCGGTCGTTGATGTATTGCTTCAGGCCGGCGGCCTTGGAGGAAAAGGAGACCAGGCGGGTCATTCGGTTGCCCCGGTTGATGTCCAGGATCTTCGCAATGGGCCCCAATTCGTGGGTGGGGTAGTTCTCGCAGTTGCGGTGAAGGTAATGATTCAGCCGGTAATGGCGATTCTCCTTACCAGTGGATACTTCCCCCCGCAGGTCATGGGCGTAAGCGCCGTGGCAATGAACGATCTCGCCGAAAAGGCCGTCCCGCACCATGTTACGCACCAACATCTCGTTTTTGCCGTAGCAGCAGTTTTCTAGCAGCATGATGGGGGTGCCGGTGGCTTCATAGGTATCCACAAGCTCCCAGCATTCCTCCACGGTTTCGGCACCGCCCACCTCAAGACCTACGATCTTGCCGGCCTTCATGGCGTCAACGGCAATGCGGATGTGGGATTCCCAGCTGGAAAAAACAGCGATCACATCCACATCTTCCCGGCAGAGGATGTCTTGATATGCGGTACTGCTGAAGGGGGTGGGCTGCCCCTTTTCCTCCACAATGCTGCAGCCCTGCCGGCAGCGGTCTTCATAAATATCGCAAACTGCTGTGACAGCCACATCATCGATGGTGAGGATGGTTTTTAAGTTTCCTTTTCCCCGGCTTCCGAGGCCGATCACGCCTACTCTGATTTGTTTCATGGTGTAACACCTCCTGTTGAGAAAAGTATAGCACCGGCAGCGCCGGGCGGCAACAGGAAGAAGGTTTTTTTATAGAAAAATGAAGAAAAAGGATAGAAAATAAAAGAGTTTTGCAGCCGGATCATAGGTTGACACCTCAACGATTTATGTATATAATTTAAAGTGTGGAAGGAGTGTAACATGATTACGACGGTTTTATTTGATCTTGACGGCACTCTGCTGCCCATGGATCAGGATGTTTTTGTAAAATGCTATTTTGGCCTGCTGGCCAAGCGGCTGGCACCCTTGGGCTATGAACCGGAGCCGCTGATCGCCGGCATCTGGGCCGGCACCGCTGCTATGGTGAAGAACGACGGCAGCAAGCTCAATGAAGAGGCCTTCTGGGATGATTTTGCCGGCCGATTCGGGGAAAAGGCCCGGGAGGATTTGCCTCATTTTGATGCCTTCTACCGGGAGGATTTTGATCAGGTGCAGCAGTCCTGCGGGTGTAATCCCAAGGCTGCCGAGACAGTGAAGCGGATCAAGGAAATGGGCTTTCGGGTGGCGCTGGCTACCAATCCCATCTTTCCCGCTGTTGCCACAGAAAAAAGAATTCGCTGGGCGGGGCTGCAGCCGGAGGATTTCGAGCTGTACACCACCTATAAAAATTCCACCTGCAGCAAGCCCAATCCGGCCTATTACAAGGAAGTGGTGGGCAAGCTGGGAGTAACCCCCGAGGAATGTCTGATGGTGGGAAATGATGTGGCGGAGGATATGGTGGCCGCCGGCCTTGGTATGAAGGTCTTTTTGCTGACCGATTGCATCATCAATAAAAAGAATGAGGATATCTCGCGATATCCTCAGGGTGGATTTGATGAATTGATGGGTTTTTTGGGTGCACTGGAGTAAGGGAAGCCTGTTCGCTATAAGGTGCCATTTTTTTCAGTAGTTTGGGTGCCATTCACTTTTCATTTGCACGAAGTGCAACATCGTTTGCCGAAGGCAACATTGTTTACGTCTTGCGTAACCTTGTTTTGTGCCCTGCGGACACAAACACAAAAGGACTTGCTTTCGCAAGTCCTTTTGTCGGAAAGGTAGCACAAATCTAAACCCTTTTGATTTTTTGACCTATGTGTTCGAACCCTTACATATTGAATCACGGAAAGCCGTGGATGTCATCAACACGAAGTGTTGTATGTAACTGCAACGTAAGTTGCGTATGTAATCAAGCCGAAGAAATACACGCTGTGCGTGATGACATACACCTGACGGCGATTACATTCATCCTTACGGGTGATTGCATACCAAGCCTTCGGCTTGGATAAAAATAAGACAGTCCGAAGACTGTCTTATTTTTGGTGGGAGTTAACGGGCTCGAACCGCTGACCCTCTGCTTGTAAGGCAGATGCTCTCCCAGCTGAGCTAAACTCCCGTATAAAAACCTCGCCATATAGACGAGGTTTTGTTTGGTGGGAGTTCACGGGCTCGAACCGCTGACCCTCTGCTTGTAAGGCAGATGCTCTCCCAGCTGAGCTAAACTCCCAACAATATGGTGACCCGAACGGGAATCGAACCCGTGATACCGCCGTGAAAGGGCGGTGTCTTAACCGCTTGACCATCGGGCCAAAAAAGTGGTGGCGGTAATAGGATTCGAACCGATGACACTGCGGGTATGAACCGCATGCTCTAGCCAACTGAGCTATACCGCCACGTACAACGTGTTATATATTACACTAAATCCGATTTTTTGTCAACACTTTTTTTGAAAAAAATAATTTTTTTTCATTTCCTGCAAATGATAGATCTGAGGAGGTGCAGGAATGCAAAAAGAGGATCGATACAGCGATGAACTGAATGAAATATTGGAACTGGGCTCTGCTGAAACCGATAGCGGCATCCGGGTGCTTACGGTGATCGGCCAGATCGAGGGGCACTTTATTGCTCCGGAGCAGAATAAAACCACTAAATACGAGCATCTTTTGCCGGTGCTGGTGGAGATGGAGGAAAGCAAGGCGGTCAAAGGGGTGCTGATCCTTTTGAATACCATGGGCGGAGATGTGGAGGCAGGGCTGGCCATTGCGGAGCTGATCGCTTCCATGAATACCCCTACGGTCTCATTGGTGCTGGGGGGAGGCCATTCTATCGGGGTGCCGCTGGCCTGCGCTGCAAAGCACTCCTTTATCGTTCCCACTGCCACCATGACCCTCCATCCGGTGCGGGCCACGGGAACTATCATCGGGGTGCCCCAGAGCCTGCGGACATTAGAGGAGATGCAAAACCGCATCTGCGATTTTATTGTAAAAAATTCCCGCATCTCTCTCCGGCGGCTAAAGGCGCTGATGACCGAGGTGGGGAATATGGTGACGGATGTGGGCACCATTCTGGGCGGAGAGCAGGCTGCCGAGGAGGGGTTGATCGACGGCGTGGGCGGTTTGAAGGAAGCTTTGGCAACTTTAAAAGAAATGATTGAAAAAGAGGACGAAAGCAGTTATAATAGATAATATGATAGAAATAAGAAGTGCAAAAAAAGAAGAGATTGAAGAATTGGCGGCAATTTTTGCAGAAGGATTCATGCATGATCCCCTCTACTGCCACTACATTCCCTATGAGCAGGAGCGGCAGGGGATCCTCTTTCAGCTTTTCCGTAAGTACCTGACCGATTGCTGGGAGGTGCTGACGGTGCTGGTCGCCCCGGAACTGGCGGGGGCCATGTGTATCTGCCCCGGAGATGGGGAGGGCACCGAGCGGGTGGCTTTGCCTGCTCATGTGCAGAAGGTCTATGATCAGATCAACCAGGTGGCGGCGCCGCTGTTTTATGAGGATTATCTGGTATTGGATCTGTTGGCGGTAAAGCCGGAGCATCGGGGCAAGGGAATTGCCCGGGTGCTGGCAGAGGAATTCCGTAGCGCTGCCCGGCGGGCCGGCAAGCCCGGTGTGGTGGAGATCTATGAGCCGGAAAATCTGGGCTTTTATGAAAAACTGGGCTTTCGGCTGGCCCATATTCAGCCCATGGGCGAAACATTAAGTGCGTATCTTTTGGAGACATAAATGACGATTGCTTCCCTTAAAAATCTAATTGTGGAATTCGGCGACCGCCGGGTGATCGATCAAGTAAGCGTTCTTTGCGAGGAAGGCGCGGTGATCGGCCTGATCGGCGGCAACGGGGCCGGAAAATCCACCCTTCTGAATGTTCTATCCGGCAGGTTGCAGGAAACCTCCGGGGAACGTTTTCTCCACCCGAAGGCCCGTATCGGCTATCTGCTGCAGAATAGCGGCCTTTCCGGTGGGCGGAGCATGATAGAGGAGCTGCGGAGCGTGGTGCAGGAGGGGCTGGATGCCATCGAAAGGCTGCCGGTGACCTCTGATCCCCGGGAATATGCCCGGCTGCAGGCCATTATTGATGCCACCGATGCTTATCAGATCGATGTGCGGATCAAAACAGTTCTGAACGGAATGGGCTTTGCTGATTATGACCTTACGCTGGATGTGGCGGAGCTTTCCGGCGGGGAGCAGACCCGGCTGGCACTCTGTAAGCTGCTGATCGAGCAGCCCAATCTGCTACTGCTGGACGAGCCTACCAACCATCTGGATTTCCGTACCCTCACCTGGCTGGAGGAATACATACAAAACTATAAGGGCTCTGTGATCCTGGTCTCTCATGACCGGTTCTTTCTGGACCGGTGCGTAACAGAGATCTGGGACATGGAGGAGGGAACCGTTCGCTGCTATCCCGGCAACTATACCGCTTTCAAGGAGCAAAAGGAGCTTTGGCTCAAGGAGCAGGAGCGGCTGTTTGAGCAGCAAGAAAAGGAAGTGGCCAAGCTGACCGATTATATCGATCGGAATCTGGTGCGGGCCTCCACCTCTGCCATGGCCAAAAGCCGCCGTAAGCAGCTGGAAAAGATGGAGCTGATAGAGAAGCCTCATGTGAACGAACGGCGGCTGCATCTGAAATTTCCGGTGGATCAGGGCGGGGGCAATGATGTGCTTCAATGCCGGGATCTTACGGTGAGTGTCGGGGAGGATCACCGCCTTTTTACAGGCCTTTCCTTCCGGATGCAAAAAGGGGAAAAGATCGCCATTGTGGGGGATAACGGCACCGGAAAGACTACTCTGCTTTCGGTATTGATGGGGGAACTGGAGCCCCTGGAGGGGCATATCCGCTGGGGCGCCAATATCCAGACCGGCATCTTCCGCCAGGCCACCCATTTTATCAATGATGACCACACCGTTTTGGAGGAGTTGGGGGCTATTTATCCCCAGATGACCTATCAGCAACTGCGATCCATTCTGGCCGCCGTTTCCTTTATCGGGGAAGAGGTGGAACTGAAGGTGGGGACCCTCTCCGGTGGGGAACGGGCACGGTTTCAGTTTGCGGCCCTGATGCCCAAGCGGTGCAATACCCTGCTCTTCGATGAGCCCACCAACCACCTGGATCTGCCCGCAAGGGAAGAGGTGGAACGGGCTCTGGCAGATTTCACCGGCAATTTGCTGGTGGTTTCCCACGACCGTTATTTTCTTTCCCATGTGCCCACCAGGATCCTGAAGCTGACCCCCGGCGGGTTGGTAGAGTTGAAACGCTTGGAGGATTATTGGGAAGAGGAAAAGGAAGAGCTTCCTCCGCCGGTGAAGGAGAAAAAAGCGCCCCCTGCCAATTATAAGAGCAAGGAGCAGCGTGCCCGGGAGGCAGCCCGCCGGCAGGAGCTCTCTAAGATCGAGAAGGAGCTTGCCGAGGTGGAGGAGCAGATCGCTGAATGGACTGCCCGCCTGGAAGATGCAGGTGCTGATTATAAAGTGCTGGAGGAGTGTTGCAGGGAGCTTGAAGCCTTGCGGGCCCTCCAAGAGGAATTGACAGAAAATTGGTTGTTATTAAATGAAGAAAACTAAAGACTTTCTTAATATTGTGTATATTGTATATTAATATTTTATCTTGCTTGGCTAAAAAAGTTATGATATACTGTAATTAAACAATATAGGGAGGAAACTGTGATGAAGAAACTGATCGCGCTTTTACTGGTGCTGATGCTGCTGCTTACCGGTTGCGGCGGAGCACCCGAGGAGGAGTCCGCTGCGGTGGGCGAGTATGTGGAGGGCGAGTCCCAGACTCAGGTGGAGGGAGACCTGCCTGAAAAGGTGGAAGGTTTCGGCACCGGAACTACCCAGACCCCGGATACCCCGACGGAAGAGACCCCTTCCGATGATACGCCCAGCAAGGAAACTCCTGATACCCCTACGGAGGAAACTCCTTCTGAGCAGGAGACCCCCAAGGAAGAGAAACCCACTGAGGAGCCTGTGGAAGATCCGGAGGTGAAGTATGATGCGGCAAATAAGCTGAAGATCATCTCCTATAATATTCGTTATACCGACGATCCCGGCGGCAACAGCATTGATGAGCGTGCTCCCCGGTTGAAGGCCGTCATTGATAAGTATGATCCCGATTTGGTGGGCTTCCAGGAGGCAACTCCCCGCTGGATCACTCATATCTATAATGATTACGGGGATGAATATGAGATCCGTTATAAATACCGCTCCACCAGCAACAGCGAATCTACTCCGCTGATGTGGAGAAAGGATAAATTTGAGCTGGAGGATGAGGGCTACTTCTGGCTTTCCGAGACTCCCGAGGAAGAATCCAAGGGTTGGGGCGCCAGCCTTTGGCGGATCTGTTACTGGGTCAAGCTGAAAATAAAGGCCACCGGTAAGACAGTGCTGTTCTTCAATACCCATTTTGACGGCCCCAAGGAGCATCATATCGGTGCCAGCGAGCTGATCATTCAGCGGGCCAAGAAACTGGGCGGATTTACCAAGTATGCAGTATTCCTCACCGGCGACTTCAATATGACCCCCTGGAGCCCCGGCTACGGCGCCATGGTGAGCGGCGGTGAATTCTCCGATGTGAATGAGGATCTGAACCAGGATAAGAGTACTACTACCGATGGGTATAATGAGACCGACGGTACCTCCGGGCATATCATCGATTTCACCTTCTACTCCCCGGCACAGGCAACCCCGCTGGTGTATAAGGTGCTGAACGAGCAGGTCAACGGCGGCTATGTTTCCGACCATAGAGGCCTTTATACAGAAGTAGCAGTATTGTAATAAAAATGAGGCATTTGCAAAGCAAATGCCTCATTTTATTCAACAGATTCAAACATAGTGCCAGCCTGCTCGGGCTTGATGAACTCCACGATCTTGAGTACACGAACCTTGGTTTGCTTCTCTCCGAAGCCGATGACGATGATATCGCCTTCCTTCACATCCGTGGAGGCTTTTGCCACCTTGCCGTTTACGGTGATCCGGCCGCTGTTGCAGGCCTCGGTGGCTACGGTGCGCCGCTTGATCAGGCGGCTGACCTTTAGATACTTATCAATGCGCATAGTTTACTCTCCTGTAAAAAAGCCGGCGTCTGAATGACGCCGGCAATTTTAATTAGCCAATGTAATCCTTGAAAGCCTTGCCTGCTTTGAAAGCGGGAGCCTTGGAAGCGGGGATCTCGATGGTCTCGCCGGTGCGGGGGTTCTTACCGGTGCGGGCAGCCTTGGTGCGAACTTCGAAAGAGCCAAAGCCTACCAGCTGAACCTTATCGCCCTTCTTCAGAGCGTCCTTGATCTCGTCCAGAACAGCGGCAACAACAGCGCCAGCTTCCTTCTGAGATACATCTGCTTTTGCTGCAACGGCAGCAATCAGTTCTGCTTTGTTCATTTTATTTTCCTCCAAATTGAAATGTTTTTTATCACGTCCGTGATTGGTATTTGTAATATTAATTATACCTTATTTTTGCATATTTTCAAGCCCTTTCGGAAAAAAAGTTCCTTTTTCTAACAATTTGTATCGATAAGAGCCTGGTTTATTCGGTGCAAAGCCTCTTCCGGATCAATTTTCAGCGCTTTGGCAAGCCTTGCGGCGGTGAAGAGTAACTGCCCCAACTTTTCAGCATTAGGGGCTTGGGTAAGGGCCTCGGCATCTGCCAGTAACGCTTGAAGCGCCGGCGGTTCCTTGGGATAGAGCTTGCCGGCGATCTTTTCTGCCCGGGTGAGGGCAGGGAGGGTCTTGGCAATGCCTTCCAATTCCTCATGGAGGGTCACCTGCCCCTTCTCCTGCCGTTTGATGGCCGCCCAGCCGTCCTCGGTGGAGCTGGAGGCATCGGCAGCGTCGGAAAAGATGTGCGGGTGGCGAAAGATCAGCTTTTTGCAGATGCGGTCGTAGACCTCCTCGCCGGAAAAGGTGCCCTGCTCCTCGCCGATGCTGATATGAAAGAGCACCTGCATCAGCAGATCCCCCAGCTCCTCGATCATCATGGCAGGGGCTGCACGATCGATGGCTTCGGCCACTTCGTAGGCTTCTTCGATGACGCCCCGGCGGATGGAGGCGTGGGTCTGGGTCCTATCCCAGGGGCAGCCCTCGGGGCTGCGCAGTAATTCCACCAGCTCTACCAGATCGGCATGGGTGTAGTGCTCCTGATTTTTAAAGGCTTCTTTATTCATGGACCCAACCTGTCCTTGTTAAAAAGCGGCCCACAGCAGCGGGGAAAAGTTCCAGATCCTCTTTGGCCAGAAGCCGGAACAGCCGTATGCACAAAAGGTAGGCCACCAGCGCCACCGCAAGGGCGGGGAAGAGGGAGAGAATGGTAATATCTGTAAAAATGGCCAGTATCCGCCAGGTGAGATAGGCGGCGCCGCAGGTGATCAGGCTGCTGAGCAAGGGCTTGATAAAAACGTTGAGCGCCGGGAATTTGAAGCCCATATATTTGCGGATAAAAATTCCGTTCAGCAGGGCGATGGTACTGTAGCAGGCAAAGGTGCCGATGGGGGCGCCCATAATGCCGATCTTCTGCACCGCCAGGATGTTGACGATCACCTTCATGGCAGCGCCGATCCCCATGGTCATCAGAGTGGTTTTGACCTTGCCGGCAGCATGGAGAAAATTGTTGCTCAGGGAAACAAAGGAAACAAAGAAAACAGAGAGGGAGAGCACCGAAAGGGTGGGGATCCCTACCTCCCAGTAATCCTTCGTATAGAGCAGCTTAACGATGGGCTCGCTCAGAAAGCTCATGCCGAAGGTAAAGGGCATGGCCAGCATCGAAACCACCTTGGTGGCGGAACGCATATTTTTATAGCCTTCCTCTTTTTGACCGGCGGCAAAGGCGGAGGTCAGGAAGGGCAGCACCGCAATGCCGATGTTCACGGTGAGGGCCTGCGGCAGATTGAAGAAGGAGGAGGTGGCCCCTACATAGGCACCGTAGACCTCCTTGACCGCTTCTGCATCCAGACCGTAGATGCCAAGATTTCGTTTCACAAGGATCATATCCAGGGTGGCGGCCACGCTCATCACCGAGCTGCTCAGGGAGATGGGGATAGCCAGGGTAACGATGGATCTGGCAAGGCTTCTGCCGCCGGTGGCAGGAAGGGAGCCTTCGGTGTTTTTGCCCAGATCCCGCTCCATAATAAAGCGAATGAGCATAAAGATGGTGCCGGCAAAGGCCCCGAAGGTAACGCCCAGCACCCCGCCGCAGGCCAGCAGCATGGGATCGGTGATCTCATACGCAAAGCGCATCACCGCCACCAGGCCCAGACCTGCCAGCTTGAAGAGCGCTTCCACGATCAGGAAGGTGGCAGAGTGGGTCATGCATTTAAAGCCTTGGAAATAACCCTTAATGACCGCTGAGACCGATACCAGCAGGATGGCTGGTGCGATCATGGTGATGCAATGGTTAGTGACATCGTTGGAAAGGGCGGTGGAAATGGGGCCCACAAAGATGATCATCAGGGAGGAGAGCAGGATGCCGATCCCGGCGAAGATGATGGTGGAAAGCTTCAGGATCCTTTTGGGCTCTGTCAGCCGGTTCTGCGCATTTGCTTCGCTGACTAATTTGGCGATCGCGGTGGGGATGCCGGCTGTGGACAGCACATACAGCATGGAATAGATCTGGTAGGCATCGTTGTAATAGTTCATCCCCGTGGGGGTAATGAAATTGGCAAGGGGGATCTTATAAAATGCGCCGATGATCTTTACCATAAAATTGGCTACGGTCAGGATCAGCGCACCGCTCAGAAAGTTTTTTTGTGCTCTGGACAATCTTCTCGCCTCACTTTACCTGAGTTCCGCAGTAGGGGCAGAAGGCAGCATCCTTGGCGATGGGCTTATCGCAGGCGGGGCAGAGCTTGCGGTTGCGCACCGTCTGGCGCTCCTCCTCTTGATCCCGCAGCCGGGCGTGAAGCTCCTCCAGCGCCTCAATGTGCTCCTGGATCTCCTCGGCGGTCTCGACCTCCTCGGTATGGGCCCGGTAGATGGCCTTGCCGATGGCTTTATAGCGCTTTTCGATCTCGGAGCGCAGCTCAGCGGCATTCCAGGTGGCAACCGTATAGTCCTTGGCCTGGTTGGCCTTTTTCACAATGAATTCGCCCGCTTTGCAGGCTTCCTGAGAAATCTGATCAAAAATATCCATATAGGTAGAACCTCCATAGTAATGTATCTAATAGAATTATATCCATATTATAGAGTTAAGTCAAGAAAATTAATAAGGTGATACTTTTTTACAACGAAAACGACCGCTGCCTTTCGGCTGCGGCTGTTTCCGTCAAAGAAAAAAATATCACCCTTCGGGCGATGTTTTTAGCAACGAAAACGACCGCTGCCTTTTGGCTACGGCTGTTTCCGTCAAAGAAAAAAATATCACCCTTCGGGCGATGTTTTTAGTAACGAAAACGACCGCTGCTTGCGCAGCGGCCGCTTCCGTTTGCATTAAAAATAGGAGGGGGATTAAGACGAGATCTCTCTCATCTCGCCTGTAGTATAACACATCCGAAGGGGAAATATGTTATGAAATTGTGAATTAATTCGAAACATTTCAATAAGAAAATATTAATCCTGTTTTTTCTGCTTTTTTTGCGCCCGCAGTTCCTTGAAAAAGCTGCGCAGGATCTCGCCGCATTGCTGCTCCAGAACGCCCTTTGTGACCTGCGGATGGTGGTTCCAAGGGTGCGCCAGCAGATCGGTCACGCCGCCCATGGCGCCGCCCTTGGGATCGGAAGCCCCCATCACGACCCGCTCCACCCGGGTATTGATGATCGCCCCGGTGCACATGGGGCAAGGCTCCAGGGTGACATAAAGGGTGCACCCCTCCAAACGCCAGGAGCCCAACTTTTTGCAGGCCCGCTGCATGGCGGTCAGCTCTGCATGGGCAAGGCCGTTCTGATCCATCTCCCGGCGGTTATAGCCCCGGGCGATGATCCGATCATTCTGTACGACCACAGCTCCCACCGGGACCTCTCCCATGGCAGCGGCTTTTTTGGCCAGCCGCAGGGCTTCTTTCATATATTTTTCATCCATAATCTCAACTCCTGCTATAATATTATTAAATATTAAATAAAAAGTAAAGTATTTTATAAAAATAACTTTACTTTACGGCACAGTTTTGATATTATAATAAATTGAATTATAATGTACTGTGGGAGGAAATAGTATGAATATTGCAGTATTATTTGGCGGAAAATCCTCTGAGCATGAAGTTTCCTGCAGCTCGGTTTGCAATGTGCTGAACCTGCTGAAGGATGAAAAATATAATGTGTATAAGATCGGGATCACCAAGGCAGGAGCATGGCTGCTGACCGAGGCGTCCGAGGAAGAGATCAGAAGCGGCGCTTGGGAGCAGCGGGCCGATAATGAGCCGGCCTGGATCCTACCGGATCCTGCGGTGCATGGGATCCGTACCGCCGGAGGTAGGGTGCTGCCGGTGGATGTGGCCGCTCCCATCCTGCACGGTAAAAACGGGGAGGACGGCGCCATCGCAGCGCTGTTCCAGCTGGCGGGGATCCCCCAGATCACCACGTCTATGACCAGCGCCGCCAACTCCATGGATAAGGCGCTGACCAAGCTGATCTGCGATAAAGCCGGCATCTGCCAGGCGGATTGGATGCAGGTGTACAGCCGGGAGCTTTGCGATATGGAGCAAGTTGTGGAGCGGATCGAGGCTCAGCTGCCTTACCCCATCTTTGTGAAGCCCGCCAGCGCCGGCAGCAGCGTGGGGATCAGCAAATGCGGCGATCGGGCCGCCCTGATCGAGGGGCTGAAGCTGGCCGCAGAGCACGATTTCAAGATCGTGCTGGAGGAGACCGTTGTGGGTCAGGAGATCGAAGTGGCCGTATTGGGCAACGATGCGCCCATCGCTTCGGTTCCCGGCGAGGTCTGCCCGGCAGTAGAATTCTATACCTACGATGCGAAATATAACGATGCAGATTCGTTGCTCTTTATCCCGGCAAGATTGGATGAGGCGGTTCAGGAACGGGTAAAGGCGGAGGCCATTAAGGTCTTTCTTGCCATGGAATGCAACGGCTATGCCCGGGTGGACTTCTTTGTGAAAAAGGACGGTACAGTGGTGTTCAACGAGCTGAATACCATTCCCGGCTTTACCAATATCAGTATGTATCCCAAACTGATGGCTGCCTCCGGCATTGAAGGAAAAGAACTGATGGAGCGGCTGATCAAGCTGGCTATGGAGCGTGGGGAATGATGGAAGTTCATGCGCCGATCGGCGTTTTTGATAGCGGCCTCGGCGGCCTGACCGCCCTGCGGCAGCTGCAAAAGGATCTCCCCCATGAGGATTATATTTATTTCGGCGATACCGCCCGGGTGCCCTACGGCGGCCGGGATGGGGAAACGCTGATGCATTTTGCCAAAACCGATATTGCCTTGCTGCTGTCTCATGGCGTAAAGGCGATCCTGGTGGCCTGCGGCACCGTTTCTTCGGTGATCCTGGAAGAGATCAGGGATGAATATGAGATCCCTTTGGTGGGGGTCATCGAAAGTGCGGCTGATGCGGCCGCCCGGCTGACCCGCAACGGCTGTATCGGCATCTGGGGCACCGAGGCCTCCATTCGCTCCGGCTCTTATGCAGCCCGGCTGGCCTCTATGGGGTATGAAAGGACCGTTGCGGTGCCCTGCCCCAAGCTGGTACCGCTGATTGAGAACGGCCATCTGCACGATGAGGGGGCCCGGGCGGCGGTGCGGGAGTATCTGGCTCCTGTGCTGGCCAAGAGGGCAGATACCTTGATTCTGGGCTGCACCCATTACCCCTTGCTGGCAGAGCTGATCCGGGAGGAAGCGCCGGGGCTGGCGTTGATCGATTCCGGAGCGGAAAGCGGCGTGACCCTGCGTGCTGCGCTGGAGGCGCGAGGGCTTTTGCGGTCATCGGGCCGGGGAACTACCCGCTATATCGTGAGCGGATGCCCCGCAGATTTTGAAGCCCGGGGCGGCGGATTTTTAAATCGGGATCTTTCCGGAAAGGTGGAGCATCAGGATGCAGAAGCTTTCGGGAAGTAAAAAAGTAGATGTGGTTTTGCTCACCAGCCAGAAGATCGACGGTCAGTATGATACCGATCGGATGGAAACGGTGGGGGAGTTTTTTGAAAAGGAAAATTCCTGCCATCTGCTTTATCAGGAAAATAATGTAAAGACCCATATCCGTATCAGCGGCGATACGGTGCACGTACATCGGCTGGGGGAGCTTTCCGGCGACCTTTGGTTTGTGAAGGGCGATGAGCGGGATACCCGCTATGAGACCCCCTACGGCCGGATGCTGCTGACCTTGGATACCCATAAGCTGGAATGGGACGCCAAAAGGCTGCGGCTCCATATCCGATATAATATTCTTTCGGAGGGGCAGCTTTTAAGTATGAATGAAATGACTATAGAAATGAAGGAAAGGAAAGAACATGAAAAATCCTGTAAATGAAATGAACCGGAAGATCCGGGATCTGATTCTGGAAAGCTATCAGGCCTGCGTGGCCGAAGGGCTGCTGCCTGAGGCAGAGTTGCTGCCCTTTGATATCGAGCAGCCCCGTGAAGTGCAGAACGGCGATTTTTCCAGCAACTTTGCCATGAAGAATGTGCGGGTGCTGAAAAAGGCACCCCAGATGATCGGCAATTTGCTGCTGGAGCACCTGCCTGCTTGTCCTGAGATCGAGCGTGCAGAGGTGGCCGGCCCCGGTTTTCTGAACTTTTATCTTGGCGGCGCTTACTTTGCAGAGGTGGCGAAGACCGCCGCTGAGCTGGGCACCGATTACGGTAAGACCGACCGCCTCAACGGCGAACGGATCATGGTGGAATTTGTCTCCGCCAACCCCACCGGCCCCATGCATATGGGCAACGCCCGGGGCGGTGTTGTGGGAGATAGCCTGGCCAATGTGCTGGCTTGGGCCGGTGCCGAGGTGCATAAGGAGTTTTATGTCAATAATGCAGGCAATCAGGTGGCCCTCTTCGGCCTCTCCCTCTATACCCGGCTGCAGCAGCTGCTCCATGGGGAGGAGTCTGTAGAGTTCCCCGAAAACGGTTACCATGGCGATGATATCAAGGTTCTGGCCAAGACTTATTATGAGGCTCATCCCGAAGCGGCAGAGGAAGCAGAGGATGTGGTAACGCCTAAGCTCATCGCCTTCGGTCTGGAAAACAATATTGCCCGGATGAAGAGCGACCTTGCCAAGTATAAGATCCACTTTGACGAGTGGTTCCTGGAGTCCACCCTCCATGAAAGCGGCTATGTGGCAGAAACCGTCAAGCTGCTGGAGGATCGGGGCTGGATGTATGAGCAGGAGGGCGCTAAGTGGTTCAAGGCCACCGAGTTCGGCTGTGAAAAGGATGAGGTATTGGTAAAGGCCAATGGCTTCTATACCTACTATGCAGTAGATATCGCCTACCACCGCAATAAGTTTGAAAAGCGGAAATTTGACCGCTGCATCGATGTATTTGGCGCCGATCACCATGGCCATACCCTGCGTTTCAAGGCTGCCATGGCCGCCATCGGCCAGGATCAGGATAAGCTGCAGTTTGTGCTGATGCAGCTGGTGCGGCTGATGAAGGACGGTGAACCCTTCCGGATGTCCAAGCGTACCGGTAAGAGCATCACCCTGGCCGATCTGCTCAATGAGATCCCCGCCGATGCCGCCCGTTTCTTCTTCAATCTGAACCGGTGCGATAGCGCCATGGATTTCGATCTGGATCTGGCCCTGAAGCAGGATAACGAAAACCCCCTCTATTATGTGCAGTATGCCCACGCCAGAATCTGTAGCATCATCCGCACCCTGGAGGAACTGGGGGTGACCTATCAGGGCGGCGAGATCGCTCCCGAGCTGTTTGAAACTGCCGAGGAACGGGCGCTGATCCGGGCGGTGGCTAACTTCCCCGAAGAGATCGTGAATTGCGCCGATGCCCTGGAGACCTCCCGGCTGACACACTATATCATGCAGGTGGCCGGCTGCTTCCATAGCTTCTATAACGCCTGCCGCATCAAGGGCGAGGCAGCTGCAGTTCAGCAGGCTCGGCTGACCCTTTGCGTGGCCACCAAGAATACCATCGCCAATGCCCTTTCCGTGATGGGCATCGATGCACCGGAAAAAATGTAATGCTTTGGTGGATCCTTTTGGGAGCGATCCTGCTGATTTTCGGATTGTTTCTTCTTTATAATAATGTATTTACCGTGCACCGTTACGAACTGCAGAGCGAAAAACTGCAAAAGGATCTGAAGATCGTGCTGCTTTCCGATCTGCATAATAAGGTCTACGGCAGGGAAAACCGGCCGTTGCTGAAACGGATCGCCTCCCTGCGGCCGGATCTGATCGTCATCGCCGGGGATCTGGTAGATAAGCGGAAGCCCGATATCCCCGTGGGGGTGGCCTTTGCCAACGGCTGCGGCCGCATCGCCCCCACCTTTTACCTTTGCGGCAACCATGAGCGGGAGCGGGGCACCTTCGGGGAGATCTGCAGCCGGCTGCGCAATGTAACAGTGCTGCGGAATGAGTGGGTGGAGACCTGCGGGATCAAGCTCATGGGCGTCACCGACCATTTTGAACTTCCCTTCGGTGAGGCACTGCAAGTGCTGAAGCAATTCGAAGAAGAGGAGGGCTATAAGATCGTGGCCGTTCACCGCCCGGCGGATTTTTATTCGGAGCTGCAGGTGCGGGAGCATGAGATCGATCTGCAGATCTCCGGCCATACCCACGGCGGGGTGGCGCACCTTCCTTTCTTTGGAGCCATCTATGCTCCGGGAGAGGGCTTCTTCCCGAAATATTCACAGGGGCATTACCGGGAAAAGGGAACCGATCTCATCGTAGGCGGCGGTCTGGGTAATACCCGCCTGCCCCTCCGGCTCTTCAATTTTCCGGAAATTGTGGAAATTTCAGTAAAATCTAAAAAAACACTTGCAAAATAGAAAACGGTGTGTTATACTATTTTGGCATAAAACGGATAGTCCTCTGCTGTTGCTCGCACGAATGTCCGATGAAAGAAGGAGGAACTGTAAAATGGATTTGTTAAAAGCAGTTACTAATGAGCAATTGAAGACCGAAGTTCCCGTTCTGAACGTTGGCGATACCGTTCGTGTCAGCGTGAAGATCAAAGAGGGGAACAAAGAGCGTATCCAGGCTTTCGAGGGTACCATCATTTCTAAGCACAATAACGGCATCTCTTCTACCTTTACCGTTCGCCGTGTAGCCTATGGCTGCGGCGTGGAGAGAACCTTCCTGGTTCATTCCCCCAACGTTGCGAAGGTTGAGCTGGTTCGTTCCGGTAAGGTTCGCCGTGCTAAGCTGTACTATCTGCGTGATCGCGTAGGTAAGGCTGCCCGCGTAAAGCAAAAGGTTTAATTTTAAACCGCAAAAGCTCCGATTTTTTATCGGAGCTTTTATTTTTTGTCACAATTTTGCCGGCTGAAACGATTTATTAAATGAAAATGAATAGAAAGGGTATCCGGGAAAGTGGTTGGCTTTTTAATGATGCTCCCCGGGGAACGGGATCGGATCGAAGAGATCTGGTACCGGTATAAGGGGCTTATAAAGTATATTGCGCTTTTAAAATTAAAGGATGAGCAGCTGGCCGAGGAAGCAGTGCAGGAGGTCATGGTGGCGGTGATCCGGAGCAGCAAAAAGCTGGAGCACTGCACCGATGTGGAGCTGAAGGGATTTTTGTATCTTGTTACCCGCAATATTGCGGTGGATCTCCTGCGGAAGGAAAAGCGGCGGGGAGCAGATAACATGGAGGAGCTTTCCCTGGGGGCCGCCCCCGATAGCGATCCCCAGCAGCGGCTGGGGGAGCGGGTGCTCTGGGATTGCATTGCTGCAATGCCCTCTGTTTATCGGGATGTGCTGGAACTGACGGTCTATTACGGCTTCAGCTCTAAGGAGATCGCAAGGCTGTTGAAGATTTCACCGGCCGCCGTTCGGAAACGGTTGGAACGGGCCAGAGCATTGGTGCGTGAGGCTTTGGAGGAAGGAGAGATGCAAAATGTTTGATCAATCGGAAATGCAACAGCTCCGGGATGTTTTCGGCGCCCGCCACCGGGCCCTTGCTGCATCCCTCCAAGGGGAGGCTTCTCTCTCCGGGGGGGCTGAGAAAAAAGCGGAGCGCTTGCTGATCCGCCGGAAAAAAATCTATTATTCGCTGGTCAATACCGCCGTCAAGCGGGCGGCCTGCCTGGCGGGGGCGGTGGTGCTGATGGGCTCTGCGGTCACTCTGGGGGTTGCCAGCCTCCAGGGAAGGGATGCGGATTTTTCTGTTGAACGCTATGAGAACGGAGCGACTGTCTGTTTCCGAGCCGATGAACGGGTTCCCTTTGTTGCAAAGCATCCCACCTATCTTCCCGCCGGATATACCTTGATCCGGGATCAGAGCGAAGCAGATGAGACCTACCTTCTTTATGAAGGGGCGGGCAGCGATTTCTTTTGCTTTGCCCAGTACCCCTCCGGGGATCAGGCATCCTTCTATCTGGGAACCCAAAGCTATGAAAGGATCACCTTAGCAGAGGAATATGAGGCCATTTATATTCAGAACGGCGCCTATTCCTGCCTGCTTTTTACCGAAGGGGATTTTATGTATCTGATCAACGGCAACCTGCCCCGGGAGGAGCTTCTGGCGGTGGCTGCATCGGTCTTTAGCCAAAGCATTGAAACTTGAATCGGCCTGAAAGGGCGGTTTTTCAATGCTTTTTGGCTCATTGTCGCCAATAGGCGCCAGCCTTATTCGCTCCGCTTCACCAAAAATCATTCAAAAAACCGCGCCTTTCAGGTCGCAGAATTTTGGAACAATGAATTTTTCGGTGGGCACGGCGTAAAACGGAGCAAATCCTGGCGGATTTGCGAGTATTTCAACAAAGCCTCAGCGGAAAATACGTGTTCCAAAATCCGGTTCAAGTATCAATGCTTTGGCTAAGGAGGATTGAATATGAAAAAACTGATCGCTTTATTATTGGCTGTTTTGATGCTTTTCAGCGGCTGTGCCAAGCCGGATGTACCGGAGGAGAATGAGAACGTAACTCCCGGTGCGGCGGATACGCCTCAAGCAAAATCGGAATGGTATAACGCTGAAATTTCCGATGACCTGCGCCGTCAGTTTTTCGATCTGGTCAAGGATTACCGGGTGGACGCCATGTATGAATTCACCCCGGAACAGCCCATGGAGCTGGAATGGTTCAAATGGTACTGCGCCTATTTCGTGGCTGAAGAGGATAAGACCTATGTGAGCGGCGGGGTCAACTATACCGGAAAGGCGGTGGAGGAGATCGCCAAGCGCTTTGGGGTGACCTACGGCCTCAAGGATGATGATGTGGTCTTCTTAAAAGCAGACAGCCTGCGGGATGTGCCTTTTGCCGAACTGATCGGCTACCGCAAGGAGACGGTAGACGGCAAAACGCTGATTACCGCCCGCTGCGTCAACTATTCCTATTCCGATTATTATTATATTGACCGGGTGGAAACAGAACTGACCTACCCCGCCCGCCGGGAGGCGGTGATCAAGGGGGAGGCCACCGACCACGATGGGAATTGTGTAATCCTGGATTTCTCTTTCTATACCGAGGACGGCACCACGCCCACCCAATTCGTTTCCTTCAAGGAGTATCCCCAATGGGCCTTGGAGGACGGCACGCTGCAGCTGCCTGAATTTTAATTAAAAAATGCGCCCAAAAGGGCGCATTTTTTAATGCTTTTCAATTACTTTTGGTGGATTTTTTTCATCAAAACCGAACAGATGCGAACAGATCCTTTGAAAAAAATTGAAAATAACCCTTGACAAGTTGTTTGACTGATGTTACAATATTAAACTGTATCATAATGGAAAAGTATCGCTCTGAAACCGCTCGATATGTAGAAATTTCCAAGAAATTTTAAAGTTTTATCGTGCAAAACGGAGAATTTTTCTATTATTTTTAAGTTTGTTTAAAAAAGGATCTACTATAAAAGAAACGGAGTGATTTATTGATGCCGAAAGAGAAAGTCTTGGGCAAAAACACACGGATGAGCTTTAACAAGATCGATGAGATCTTGGAAATGCCGAACCTCATTGAGATCCAGAAGAATTCCTACCAGTGGTTCCTGGATGTGGGTCTGAAGGAAGTATTTGAGGATGTTTCTCCCATCACGGATTATTCCGGAAATCTGGTGCTGGATTTCCTGGACTTCAGCATGAACGAGCCCCCGAAGTATGATGTGCTTGAGTGCAAGTCCCGGGATACCACCTATGCTGCGCCCATTCAGGCTCTGGTTCGCCTCACCAATAACGAGACCGGCGAGCTGAAGGAGCAGGAGATCTATATGGGCGATTTCCCCCTGATGACCGAAAGCGGTACCTTTGTGATCAACGGTGCAGAGCGTGTTGTTGTATCTCAGCTGGTCCGTTCCCCCGGCATCTATTACGCCAAGGAGTTGGATAAGGGCGGTAACCCCCTCTATAAGACTCAGGTCATCCCCAACCGGGGCGCATGGTTGGAGTATGAGACCGATTCCTTCGACGTGATCTACACCCGTATCGATAAAAACCGCAAGCTGCCCATTACCACCTTTGTGCGTTCCTTGGGCTACTTTGCTGCCAAGGATCCCTACAGCCCCTTCTGCCACCTGAATCTGGGCGATAATGCCACCATCACCGATCTGTTCGGCGCCGGCGAGTATATCACCAAGACCCTGGAGAAGGATACGGCTCACAATACCAACGAAGGCCTGATCGAGGTTTACAAGAAGCTGCGTCCCGGCGAGCCTGCTGCTGTTGAAAGCGCAGTGACCCATATGACCAACCTCTTTTTCGATGATAAGCGCTACGATCAGTCCCGGGTAGGTATCCATAAATATAATATGAAGATGGCTCTGGCAGAACGCCTGGTACACCAGGTAACTGCCGAGGCGGTCGTTGCCCCCATGACCGGCGAGGTGCTGGCAGATGCAGGGGTGAAGATTGACCGTGCTCTGGCTCAGGCCATTGAAGATGCCGGCGTGTTCAATGTGAAGGTTCAGGTGGGCGAGACCGTTATCAATGTATTCTCCAACGGTATGGTTGATGCCTCCAAGTTCCTCTCCTTTGATCCCATGGAGTGCGGCCTGAACGAGCGGGTCCGCTTCACCGTTTTGAAGGAGATCCTGGAAAGTTGCGAAACCGAGGAGCAGATCAAAGAGCAGTGCGCCCTGCGCCGCCTGGAGCTGATCCCCAAGCATATTATTGTGGACGATATGATGGCAACCGTCAGCTACTTGATCGGCCTGACTTACGGCATCGGTACCTTTGACGATATCGACCATCTGGGTAACCGCCGTATCCGCGGTGTCGGCGAGCTGCTGCAGAACCAGTTCCGGATCGGCTTTGCCCGTATGGAGCGTACCATCAAGGAACGGATGTCCCTGCAGGATACCGATTCTGTGACCCCGCAGGCGCTGATCAATGTGCGCCCTGTGGTGGCTGCCATTAAGGAATTCTTCGGTTCCTCTCCCTTGTCCCAGTTCATGGATCAGAACAACCCTCTGGCCGAGCTGACTCATAAACGCCGTCTTTCTGCACTGGGCCCCGGTGGTCTGAGCCGTGACCGTGCCGGCTTCGAGGTGCGTGATATCCACTATACCCATTACGGCAGAATGTGCCCCATTGAGACCCCTGAAGGCCCCAACATCGGTCTGATCTCTTACCTGGCATCCTATGCCCGGATCAATGAGTACGGCTTCATTGAGGCTCCCTACCGCAAGATGGATAAGGAGACCGGCCGGGTCACCGATGAGATCGTGTATATGACCGCCGATGTGGAGGATGATTATACCATTGCTCAGGCCAATGAGCCCCTGGATGAGAACGGCTGCTTTGTGCGTGAGCGTGTAACTGCCCGCCGCCGGGATGAGATCATTGAGGTCGAGGGCAAATATATCGATTTTGTGGACGTTTCTCCCCGGATGATGGTCTCCTCTGCAACTGCCATGATCCCCTTCCTGGAGAACGACGACGCCAACCGTGCCCTGATGGGTGCAAACATGCAGCGTCAGGCTGTGCCCCTGCTGCGCCCCGAAGCACCGGTGGTCGGTACCGGTATGGAATATAAGATCGCCCACGATAGCGGCGTTTGTATCGTTGCCAAGCGTGCCGGTACAGTTGAATATGTCTCTGCCGATAAGATCGTTGTGAACGTCGGCGGCGGGGAAAAGGACACCTATGAGCTCACCAAGTTCCTGCGCTCCAACCAGGGCACCTGTATCAACCAGAAGCCCATCGTGCGGGTAGGCGAGATCATTGAAGCAGACCAGATCATTGCCGACGGTCCCTCCACCCAGAACGGTGAGATCGCTCTGGGCCGGAATATGCTCATCGGCTTTATGACCTGGGAGGGCTATAACTACGAGGACGCTGTTCTGCTGAATGAGCGTCTGGTGAAGGAGGATCTTTATACCTCCATTCATATTGAAGAGTATGAGATCGAGGCCAGAAGCACCAAGCTGGGCCCCGAGGAGATCACACGTGATGTTCCCAATGTGGGTGAGGATGCGCTGAAGGATCTGGATGCCAGCGGTATTATCCGTATCGGTGCCGAGGTCCACTCCGGCGATATCCTGGTGGGCCGTGTTACCCCCAAGGGTGAAACGGAGCTGACTGCCGAGGAAAAGCTGCTTCGTGCCATCTTCGGCGAAAAGGCCCGTGAAGTAAGAGATACCTCTCTGCGGGTGCCCCACGGCGAATACGGCACCATCGTGGATGTGAAGATCTTTACCCAGGAGAACAGCGATGAGCTGTCCCCCGGCGTGAATAAGGTGGTTCGTGTTTATATTGCCCAGAAGCGTAAGATCAGCGTGGGCGATAAGATGGCAGGCCGCCACGGTAACAAGGGCGTTATTTCCCGCATCCTGCCTCAGGAGGATATGCCCTTCCTGCCCGACGGTACTCCTCTAGATATCGTACTGAATCCTCTGGGTGTGCCTTCCCGTATGAACATCGGTCAGGTACTGGAGGTTCACTTGGGCTATGCCGCTAAGGCTCTTGGCTGGAAGGTGATGACTCCCGTATTCGACGGCGCTGTGGAAAGCGATATCCGTGAGTGCCTGAAGATGGCCGGCAAGCGGGAGGACGGTAAGACGGTTCTTTATGACGGTCGTACCGGTCTGCCCTTCGATAACCCGGTTACTGTGGGTTATATGTACTTCCTTAAGCTCCACCATCTGGTTGACGATAAGATCCATGCCCGTTCCACCGGTCCGTACAGCTTGGTTACCCAGCAGCCTCTGGGTGGTAAGGCTCAGTTCGGCGGTCAGCGTTTCGGTGAGATGGAGGTTTGGGCCCTGGAGGCTTACGGTGCTGCTTCTACTTTGCAGGAGATTCTCACCGTGAAGTCCGATGATGTGGTGGGCCGTGTGAAGGCCTTCGAAGCCATCGTGAAGGGCCAGAACATCCCCGAGCCCGGTATTCCTGAATCCTTCAAGGTATTGGTGAAGGAGCTGCAGTCCTTGGGTCTGGACTTCAAGTGCCTGGATCAGAACATGGAAGAGATCGATCTGCGTGATTCCTTTGAGGACGACGAGGACGATATCTACGAGGCACGGTTCCGGGAGAGAGCGAAGGACGGCGCCGACATGGTCAATATGTTGGACGACGAGGATGATCTCCCTGCCGCCGAGGACGACAGCCAGGAAGAAATGGACGACAACGGCGATTTCGATAACTGGTCCGATGAGGAGCAGGACGAGGATCGCGACGATCTGTTTGACGATGATGACGAAGACGATGAGGATCAGGATTCCGATCTGGTCTTATTCGACGAATGATCGTTTGGCAGGATTTAGTGCGAAAGGAGTCTATTCATTCATATGGAATATAATACGTTTAAAGCCGTAAAGATCGGCCTTGCTTCCCCCGATAAGATCCGTGAATGGTCTTACGGTGAGGTCACCAAGCCCGAGACGATAAATTACAGAACACTCAAGCCCGAGAAGGAAGGTCTTTTCTGCGAAAAGATCTTTGGGCCTACCAAGGACTGGGAGTGTCATTGCGGTAAATATAAGAGAATTAAATTCAAGGGGAAGATCTGCGAAAAGTGCGGCGTTGAGGTCACCAAGGCCAAGGTTCGCCGTGAGCGGATGGGCCATATTGAACTGGCTGCTCCTGTATCCCACATCTGGTACTTCAAGGGAATCCCTGCCCGGATGGGTCTGATGCTGGATATCTCCCCCAAGGATCTGGAAAAGGTTCTTTATTTCGATTCCTATATCGTTGTGGATCCCGGCAATACCCCCTTGGCCAAGAAGCAGATCCTCAATGATACTGAGTATGCGCAGTATACCGAGCGTTACGAGGATGATTTCAAGGCCATGATGGGCGCCGAGGCCATTAAGCTGCTGCTCAGCGAGATCGATCTGGAGCAGCAGGCTACAGAACTGAAGGAAGAGCTGGAGACCGCCACCGGCCAGAAGAGAAGCCGGCTGGTAAAGCGGGTGGAGGTCGTAGAGGCTTTCCGCCTCTCCGGGAACCGCCCCGAGTGGATGATCATGGATGTGATCCCTGTGATCCCTCCTGAGATCCGCCCCATGGTTCAGCTGGACGGCGGCCGTTTTGCCACCTCCGACCTGAACGATCTCTATCGCCGGGTCATCAACCGGAATAACCGTTTGAAGAGACTGCTGGAGTTGGGCGCTCCTGAGGTCATCATCCGGAACGAGAAGCGCATCCTGCAGCAGGCTGTGGATGCCCTGATCGATAACGGCCGCCGTGGCCGCCCTGTCACCGGCCAGAACAACCGTCCCCTCAAGTCCCTTTCTGATATGCTGAAGGGTAAGCAGGGCCGTTTCCGTCAGAACCTGCTGGGTAAGCGTGTAGACTACTCCGGCCGTTCCGTTATCGTAGTAGGCCCCGAGCTGAAGATCTATCAGTGCGGTCTGCCGAAGGAAATGGCCATCGAGCTGTTCAAGCCCTTTGTGATGAAAAAGCTGGTAGCCGATGGGATGGCTACCAACGTGAAATCTGCCAAGAAGATGGTAGAGCGGATGCGCAAGGAGGTCTGGGATGCGCTGGAAAGCGTCATCAAGGATCATCCTGTGCTCCTCAACCGTGCACCTACCCTGCACCGTCTGGGTATTCAGGCCTTCGAGCCGGTGCTGGTAGAGGGCCGTGCCCTGAAGCTGCATCCTCTGGTATGTACCGCATTTAACGCCGACTTCGACGGCGACCAGATGGCTGTTCACGTACCTCTCTCTGCAGAGGCTCAGGCTGAGGCGCGCTTGCTGATGCTTTCTGCCAACAACCTGTTGAAGCCTCAGGATGGTCACCCGGTCACCGTTCCTACCCAGGATATGGTTCTCGGTTCCTATTACCTGACCATCGTGAAGCATGATGAGCCCGGCGAAGGCAAGGCCTTCAAGAATGAGGATGAAGCCATTGTGGCTTATGACAACGGCGTTGTCGGCCTCCATTCCCCCGTCCGCATCCGCCGCACCGGCGAGTGGGAAGGCAAGATGGAAAGCCGCCTGGTCAACTGTACTGTGGGTCAGCTGATCTTCAACTACGCCATTCCCCAGGATCTGGGCTTTGTGGATCGCAGCGATCCCGCCAAGATCTTTGATCTGGAGATCCAGGAGACTGTTACCAAAAAGACTCTGGATAAGATCATTTATCGTTGTATCAAGGAAAAGGGCAGCACCGTTACCGCAGAAATGCTGGATATGGTCAAGGCGCAGGGCTTTAAGTATTCTACCCGCGGCTCCATCACCGTTGCTGCCAGTGATATGACGGTGCCTCCCAAGAAATATGAGCTGATCGAGGAGGCGGAGAAGAAGATCACCAAGATCCTGACCAGCTATCGCCGGGGTCTGATTTCCGAGGATGAGCGGTATCAGTTGGTGATCAGCACCTGGGATGAGACCACCAAGCTGGTTACCGATGAGTTGAAGAATTATCTGGATGAATTCAACCCCATCTATATGATGGCAAACTCCGGTGCCCGTGGTAGCATGAACCAGATCCGTCAGCTGGCCGGTATGCGTGGCTTGATGGCCAACACCTCCGGTAAAGCCATTGAGATCCCCATCCGGGCTAACTTCCGTGAAGGCCTGAATGTTCTGGAGTATTTCATCTCCTCCAGAGGTGCCCGTAAGGGTATGGCAGATACCGCACTGCGTACTGCAGACTCCGGTTACCTGACACGCCGTCTGGTAGATGTTGCGCAGGATGTTATCATCCGTGAGGCAGATTGCGGTACTGTTGAGGGTATCACGGTTTCCAAGATCGCCGAGGGCGATACCATCATCGAAAAGCTGCGTGACCGCCTGATTGGCCGTTACCTGGTAAATCCCTTTGTGGATGATGCCACCGGCGAGGTGCTGATCCCCAACGATAAACTGATGACCGACGGGGATGTGGATATCCTGGAAAGCAAGGGTGTAGAAGCCATCGAGATCCGCTCTGCGCTGACCTGCCGTTCCAAGCACGGTGTCTGTGCCAAGTGCTACGGCGCTAACCTGGCCAACGGCCATCCTGTCAATGCCGGTGAGGCGGTGGGTATCATTTCCGCGCAGTCCATCGGTGAGCCGGGTACTCAGCTGACCATGAGAACCTTCCACACCGGCGGTGTTGCATCCGGTGGAGATATCACTCAGGGTCTGCCTCGTGTTGAGGAACTGTTCGAGGCACGCCGACCCAAGAAGGCTGCTGTCCTGGCAGAGGCCACCGGTATTATTACCCGTGATACTGCTGAGCGTGATGCCAAGGATAACTGCACGCCGGTCATCATCACCACTGATGATGGGGAAGAGATCCACATCAGCATCCCCTTCGGCCTGAAGTTCCGTGAGAACCTGCAGGGCCAGCGGGTGGAAAAGGGTCAGATCATCACCGACGGTGTTATCAACCCCCACGATGTGCTCCGTCTGTTGGGCGATATCGCTGCGCAGGACTACCTGATCAAGGAAGTTCAGAACGTATACCGCCTGCAGGGTGTAGATATTAACGATAAGCATATTGAAGTGATCGTCCGTCAGATGATCCGCAAGGTTCGTATCGAGGAGAATCCCCAGCCCGATATGCTGCTGGGCACCTTGGTCAACCGTTATGATGTGGAGGACCGCAATAAAGAGCTGCAGGCCCGCATCGACGCCGGTGAAGAGGGAATCAACCTGATCGTTGCTTCTCCTGTACTGCTGGGTATCACTAAGGCCTCTCTGGCAACGGACAGCTTCCTTTCTGCTGCCTCCTTCCAGGAGACCACCAAGGTGCTTACCGATGCCGCTATCCACGGCAAGGTCGATCCTCTGGTCGGTCTGAAGGAGAACGTGCTGATCGGCCGTCTGGTACCTGCCGGTACCGGTATGGATCAGTACCGGAATCTGGAGCTGGAGTCTGTTGATCTGCCCGAGGCGGATGAAGAGGATCTGATCTCCTAAATTTCTTCAAAAAAATATTGACAAACAGAACGTCTGTGTGGTATCATGTATTTTGGTCCCCCATGGGCGTTTTGTTTTGAATAAGGCTTATGCTTTTTTGATAAACTTTGCTTATGAGGTGAAAAAAATTTGGTTAAAAAGTCTGCATGAGGCTTTTTGATAGAAGTTTTTGAAGAAAGGAGTTGTTTTCATGCCCACCTTTAACCAGTTGGTTCGCAAAGGCAGAGAGGTCGTAACCAAGAAGTCTACCGCTCCCGCTCTGAACAGAGGTTTCAATACGCTGAAGAATCAGCCCACCGATACCGCAAGCCCTCAGAAGCGCGGCGTTTGCACTGCTGTTAAGACCGCTACCCCCAAGAAGCCGAACTCCGCTCTGCGTAAGATCGCCAGAGTTCGTCTTACCAACGGCGTTGAGGTTACCTCTTACATCCCCGGTATCGGCCACAACCTGCAGGAGCATAGTGTTGTTCTGATCCGCGGCGGACGTGTAAAGGACCTCCCCGGTGTTCGTTACCACATTATCCGTGGTACCTTGGATACCCAGGGTGTTGCCAACCGTAACCAGGCCCGTTCCAAGTACGGCGCCAAGAAGGCTAAAGCAGGCAAAAAATAAGGTACAGCCTGCTAAACAGTTGATTTTATAAACTTTATTCATTTTTATATATAAATAGGGTAAAGTTTCTTAAAACGGCTGAACGGAGATGAAATATCTTCGAGTACCAATGATATCATATTTATGAAGGAGGGAAGAACATGCCCAGAAGAGGCTTTGTCCCCAAAAGAGAAGTACTGCCCGATCCCGTATACGGTAGTATTGTTGTTGCTAAGCTGATCAACAATATTATGTACGACGGCAAGAAGGGCGTGGCTCAGAAAATCGTTTACGATGCATTCGATATCGTAAAAGAAAAGACCGGCAAGGATCCTGTGGATGCTTTTGCCGAGGCAATGGAAAACATTATGCCTAAACTGGAAGTTAAGGCACGCCGTGTAGGTGGTGCAAACTACCAGGTTCCTATGGAAGTACGCCCTGAGCGTCGTCAGACTCTTGGTCTGCGCTGGCTCACCGAGTATTCCAGAAAGAGAAGCGAGAAGTATATGTGCGAGCGTCTGGCTGGCGAGATCATGGATGCGATCAATGAGACCGGCGGCGCTGTTAAGAAACGCGACGATACTCATAAGATGGCAGAGGCCAACAGAGCATTTGCCCATTACAGATGGTAATCACAGCGTTAGGAAGGAGATATTATGCCTAGAGAGTTCCAATTGGATAAGTATCGTAATATCGGTATCATGGCCCACATCGATGCCGGTAAGACGACAACTACCGAGCGTATCCTCTTCTACACCGGCAGAAACCATAAGATCGGCGAGACCCATGATGGCGACGCTACGATGGACTGGATGGAGCAGGAGCAGGAGCGTGGCATTACCATCACTTCCGCGGCAACTACCTGCCATTGGAAGGGCCACCGTCTGAACATCATCGACACCCCGGGCCACGTGGACTTTACCGTTGAGGTAGAGCGTTCCCTGCGTGTACTGGACGGTTCTGTTACCGTTCTGTGCGCTAAGGGCGGCGTTGAGCCCCAGTCTGAGACCGTATGGCGTCAGGCTGATAAGTATCGTGTACCCCGTATGGCATTCATCAATAAGATGGATATCATGGGTGCCGATTTCTACCGTGTCGTTCAGATGATGAAGGACCGCTTAAAGTGTAATGCTGTACCCGTTCAGCTCCCCATCGGTTTCGAGGATACCTTCCGCGGTATTGTCGATCTGATCGAGATGAACGCAGAAGTTTATTACGATGATCAGGGTAAGGACTTCCGTGCGGAAGAAATTCCCGAGGATATGAAAGAGAAAGCCCAGGAGTACCATGATGCTCTGGTTGAAGCTGTTGCCGAAACCGATGAAGAGCTCATGATGAAGTACCTGGAGGGTGAAGAAATCACCAAAGAGGAGATCCGTGCCGCTATCCGTAAGGCAACCATCGATAATACTATGGTTCCTGTATGCTGCGGTACTGCTTACAGAAACAAGGGCGTTCAGATGCTGCTGGACAACATCGTTGAGTATATGCCCTCTCCTCTGGATATTCCTGCTATCAAGGGTACCGATGAAAACGGCGATGAAGTGGATTGCCATGCGGATGATAAGGAGCCGTTTGCTGCTCTGGCTTTCAAGATCATGACCGATCCCTTTGTTGGTAAGCTTTGCTTCTTCCGTGTTTATTCCGGTGTTCTGAACGCAGGCAGCCACGTTTATAATTCCACCAAGGGCCAGAAGGAGCGTATTGGCCGTATTGTTGCCATGCACGCCAACAACCGCCAGGAGATCACCGAAGTTTATACCGGTGATATCGCTGCCGCTGTTGGTCTGAAGAATGTTACTACCGGTGACACTCTGTGTGACGAAAGCCGTGCTGTTATTCTGGAATCCATGGAATTCCCCGATCCCGTTATCCGTGTAGCCATCGAGCCTAAGACCAAGGCTTCCCAGGAGAAGATGGCAGTCGCTTTGGCCAAGCTGGCTGAAGAGGACCCCACCTTCCGTACCTACACCGATGAAGAGACCGGCCAGACCATCATTGCCGGTATGGGTGAGCTCCATCTGGAGATCATCGTTGACCGTCTGCTGCGTGAATTCAAGGTTGAAGCAAATGTAGGTGCACCTCAGGTTGCCTATAAGGAGACCATCAAGGCTCCTTGCGCTTCCGATATGAAGTATGCACGTCAGTCCGGTGGTAAGGGTCAGTATGGTCACGTTAAGATCCGTGTTGAGCCCAATGAGTCCGGTAAGGGCTATGAATTCCTCAACGAAGTCGTCGGCGGTGCGATCCCCAAGGAGTATATCCCCGCTGTTGATGCAGGTATCCAGGGTGCTATGCAGGGCGGTATCATTGCCGGTTTCCCTGTTGTGGATTTGAAGGTTACTCTGTACGACGGTTCCTATCATGAGGTCGACTCCTCTGAAATGGCATTTAAGATTGCCGGTTCTATGGCTATCAAGGACGCTATGAAGAAGGGTAACCCTGTGCTGATGGAGCCCATCATGCAGGTAGTAGTTGTTGTTCCCGAAGAGTACATGGGCGATGTTATCGGCGACCTGAACAGCCGCCGTGGCCAGGTGCAGGGTATGGAAGCCATCCCCGGTGCCCGCCAGATCGAAGCTCTTGTTCCTCTGAGCGAGATGTTCGGCTACGCTACCGACCTCCGCAGTAAGTCCCAGGGCCGCGGTCAGTATACCATGCAGCCCCACTCTTATCTGGAGGTTCCCAAGAATATCGCCGAGAAGATCATTACTTCTCGCCAAAAGAGCGAATAATTCTTAAAAAACACTTGCAATCTGCAATCGTTTATATTAAAATAAACCTATCTATTAATTCTTATTAGGAGGATTTTCAAAATGGCAAAGGCTAAGTTTGAAAGAAACAAACCCCATGTAAACATTGGTACCATTGGCCACGTTGACCATGGTAAGACCACTCTGACCGCTGCTATCACCAAGGTGCTGGCATTCAAGGGTCAGGCTGCTTATTCCGAGTATGGCGATATCGATAAGGCTCCCGAAGAGAGAGAAAGAGGTATTACCATCAACACCGCTCACGTTGAGTATGAGACCGATTCCCGTCACTATGCTCACGTTGACTGCCCGGGACATGCCGACTATGTTAAGAACATGATCACCGGTGCTGCTCAGATGGACGGTGCTATCCTGGTTGTATCCGCTGCTGATGGTCCTATGCCCCAGACCCGTGAGCACATCCTGCTCTCCCGTCAGGTAGGCGTGCCCAACATCGTTGTTTTCATGAACAAGTGTGATCAGGTTGACGACGAAGAGCTGCTGGATCTGGTTGAGATGGAGATCCGTGATCTGCTGAACGAGTACGAGTTCCCCGGTGATGATATCCCCATCATCCGTGGTACCGCTCTGGGCGCTATCGAGTGCGAGAGCAACGATATCAACGATCCCGCTTATGCTCCTATCCTTGAGCTGATGAACAACGTTGATGAGTATATCCCCACTCCCGAGCGTAAGGCTGATCAGCCCTTCCTGATGCCCGTAGAGGACGTCTTCACCATCACCGGTCGTGGTACTGTTGCTACCGGCCGTGTTGAGCGTGGCCAGCTGAAGCTGAACGAGGAAGTTGAGATCGTTGGTCTGGCTGACGAGGCTCGTAAGACCGTTGTTACCGGTATCGAGATGTTCCGTAAACTGCTGGATTATGCTGAGGCTGGTGACAACATCGGCGCTCTGCTCCGTGGTATCAACAGAACTGATATTAAGCGTGGTCAGGTTCTGGCTAAGCCCGGCACCATCCATCCCCACACCAAATTTAAGGGTCAGGTTTATGTTCTGACCAAGGACGAGGGTGGCCGTCATAGCCCCTTCTTCACCAACTATCGTCCTCAGTTCTATTTCAGAACTACCGACGTTACCGGCGTTATCACTCTGCCCGATGGCGTAGATATGTGTAAGCCTGGCGACAACGTTGTTATGGACGTTGAGCTGATCACTCCCATCGCTATCGAAGAGGGTCTCCGCTTCGCTATCCGTGAGGGTGGCCGTACTGTTGGTTCCGGCGTTGTTACCGCTATCAACGAGTAATTAAATTTTAAATCATACTTCGGGGCGGGGTGTAATTCCCCACCGGCAGTAAAGTCTGCGAGCGCCTCCCGGCGCATGATCAGGTGTGATTCCTGAACCGACGGTATAGTCCGGATGATAGAAGTGATTTCAAGATTTGAATTATAATCTATTCCCCCGATACCTTTGTATCGGGGGAATATTTTTTTGAGGTGAATGATGAAAAAAATCAATCTGCGTGCATTGGTGGTTTCTGCCTTGATGGGAACCGTGGGCTTTGTGCTGATGGTACTGGAATTCGGAATTCCTTTGGTGCCAAATTTCATTAAATTTGATGTTTCTGAGTTGCCTGCCCTTATTGCCTCCTTTGCCTTCGGCCCTTTATATGGGGTGATGGTATGCTTTATTAAAAATGTATTGCATTTGTTTATTACCAATACTGCCGGGGTAGGGGAACTGGCAAACTTTTTGATGGGCTGTTTCCTGGTGGTGCCTGCCGGATTGATCTACCGCCGCAAAAAAGGCCGGGGCTCTGCACTGGTGGGCGCCCTGATCGGTTCTGTTGCCATGGGATTTGCCTGTGTGTTGATCAACTATTTTATTACCTATCCCATCTACTATAAAATTATGATTCCCGAGGAAGTAATTTTGAATGCCTATCGGGCTATTCTGCCGGCGGTGAACAGTATCTTTGAATCGCTGCTGATCTTTAATCTGCCCTTCACAACTGCAAAGGGGATCATCGTTTCTCTCTTCTGCTTCTTGATCTATAAGAAGCTCTCCTCTATATTAAAAAGATAACACTTGACAAATTTCTCTTTATAGAGTATTATATTATGGTGAACTGAATATCCAAGTTATCAAGAGCGGTGGAGGGACTGGCCCTGTGAAGCCCAACAACCTGCAGCAAAGCTGCTGTAAGGTGTTAAATCCTGCGAACTTCGGTTCGAAAGATAAGCTTTTAATGCGCTCTTGTTTTGGAGCGCATTTTTTTATGAAAGGAATCAAAAAATGGGAAGAAAATACTTATTTACATCTGAATCTGTTACCGAGGGGCATCCCGATAAGATCTGCGACCGGATCTCCGATAGTATTTTGGATGCTATTCTGGCGCAGGATCCTATGGCTCGCGTGGCATGTGAAACCACTGTCACCACCGGTACTGTCCATGTAATGGGAGAGATCTCCACCACTGCGCAGGTGGACTATCAGCATATTGTGCGGGAGACCATTCGTGAGATCGGCTATGACCGGGCAAAATACGGCTTCGATTGCGATACCTGCGGTGTGCTGATCACCCTGGATCGTCAGTCCCCCGATATCGCCATGGGCGTGGATCAGGCCTGGGAGGCCAGAGAAGGGGCCGAGGATGCGGCGCTTTCTACCGGTGCAGGTGATCAGGGCATGATGTTCGGCTACGCTTCTGATGAGACTGAGGAGTTGATGCCGCTGGCCATCTCTCTGGCTCATAAGCTGGCCCGCCAGCTGACCTTCGTGCGGAAAGAGGGCATTCTGCCCTACCTCCGGCCCGACGGAAAAACGCAGGTTACCGTGGAATATGAGGACGATGTTCCCGTACGGGTGGATACGGTGGTGGTCTCCTCTCAGCACAGCGCCGAGGTCTCACTGGAGGAACTGCGCCGGGATATTCTGGATAAGGTGATCCTGCCTATTGTACCTGCAGAGCTGCTGAAGAATACCAAATTTTATATCAACCCCACCGGCCGTTTTGTGGTAGGCGGCCCTCAGGGAGATAGCGGACTCACCGGTAGAAAGATCATTGTGGATACCTATGGCGGCTACGGCCGTCACGGCGGCGGTGCCTTCTCCGGCAAGGATCCCACCAAGGTGGACCGTTCTGCCGCTTATGCTGCCCGCTATGTAGCGAAAAATATCGTAAAAGCAGGCTTGGCAAAGAAGTGTGAGGTACAGCTGGCCTATGCCATCGGTGTTGCCAGCCCCGTATCGGTGTTTGTGGATACCTTCGGTACCGCCACCGTCTCTGAAGAAAAGATCAATCAGGTGGTGGAGAAATTCTTCGATCTGCGCCCGGCGGCTATTATCAAGAATTTTGATCTCCGCAGACCTATCTATACCCCCACCTCCAGCTATGGCCATATGGGTCGGGAGGATCTGGCGCTGCCTTGGGAGGATACTTCCCTTGCCGATAAGATCAAAGCCTACGCCGCAGAATAATTTTGTCTATTTTTAATAGATATTTGAATAAAAGTGTTGCAATTTTATGAACAACCCGCTAAAATATAGTCAGAAGGGTGCCGATGGGCACCAAAATCGAAAGGAGAATGACCCATGAACAAGTTTTGCAAGGTTCTGGCTGTGATCCTGGCGGTTCTGATGCTGGTGGGGATGGCTACTGCTTGTAAAAAGAGCGATGCCGAGGATGATCTCGGTGTGCTGAACAGCGGAAATACCGGGATCGGCGGCACCAACGACGATAGCTCCGGTGAATCCGATGGCGGCTCCGGCGCGGAGGGCAACGGCGGTTCTACCAATAACGGCGGCTCCACTGATAACAGCGGATCCACCAATAACGGTGGTTCCACCAATAATGACGGTTCCAACAATGCTGGATCCAACAATAGCGGTTCTACTCAGGCACCCGCTACGCAGGATGAAGTCGTAAAGGAATACGATTCCACCAAGAAGTATGATATGGCTAATAACCCTCTGGTGGCTGAGACCAAGAAGATTAACTACGGTACCGAGGTCAGCTATGATATTGATACCACCGGCTTTGTGAAGAACAATATCAAGCTGGCGGATCTGAAGGGTAAGACCCTGACCCTCATCACCGCTATTATGTACAACACCTTCCAGTACAAAAACGAGAAGGGTGAATATGTAGGCGAATGGCTGTGGTGGGAATCTTTGAAGGATGCATACGGCCTGAACGTCAAGTACATCAAATCCCGTTTCGATAAGTCTGTATCTCAGTCCTTGACCTACATGAACGCAGGCAAGGCTTTGGATGTCATTCCTACCCACGTAGGCGGATTCCCCAAATTCCTTTGCCTTTCTCAGCCCCTGGATCCCTATATCAATATCCAGAATATTGGCAACTCTCCCGGTGTGGATCAGATGACCTTGGATGAGACCAAGTGGGGCGGTACCTACCGCTGTATCTCTGCCATCGGTGCAGTCAACGTGATCTGGTACAACCAGACCATGGTGGAGCAGATGGGGTTGAAGGATCCTCATACCACCTGGCAGAAGGGTGAATGGAACTGGAATGCCTGGGAGGCGTTTGTTAAGAGTGTTCCTGCCACCACCCCCGAAGGTAAGGCTCTGAATGCCTACGGTCAATGTAATGTAGACGTAGTTTATTCCTGGGGTCTGACCAACGGTATCCACCATATTAAGATCGATACCGAAAGTAAAGAGCCCAACCTGATCAATAACTGGATGGACCCCAAGACCATTGCTGCATGGGAATTTGTTTCCGGCGTTTTCAAGAGCATCAAGTACGGCGGTTCCGTATGGGATGTGTATGGCGGCGGTACCATGATGGCAGACTGTACCGGTCTGATGGATAAATGGGACGAGGTGGAATACACCGAAGGTAAGAAATTCAACTGGGTACCCTTCCCCAAGGCTACCACCTCCACCGGCCGTGATATCGCTTTCAACTATGGCTATACCATGATGCTGCCCAAGAAGATGAAGAACCAGTCCAATGCTCCCTATGCTGTGAAGTTCATGGAGCTGTGGGCGAACCGGTTCACCGAGGCCATCTTCGATTACTTCGAGACTACCAAGTGTATCGGTATGGATTATGCCGCTAAGAAGGAATATTTCGAATTCGTGGTTAAGAATACCTACTTCGGTATCCAGATGAATGAGTGGGATATGCTCACCGGCGATTCTGCAACTCAGAAGAATCAGTGGTTGAAGAGCTTCTCCAATGCGCAGTTCAATGTGACCACCGAAACTACTGCCATGAAGAACATCGTAGAGCAGGCATTGAAGGATTGCCTGGCCTACGGCAGTTGATCAAGACTTTCCTTTCCTCTCCTTTTTGCCGCCCCGAAAGGGGCGGCTTCTTTCTAATAAAATGCGTGTGAAGATGGAACTTCACACGCATTTTATTTATGGTTGGTATGCTGCTTGGAAAAGCTATTGCGGTAGGCGGTGGGAGTGATCCCCTGATGGTAGCGGAAAAATTTTTCAAAAAGATTGGGATCCTCATAGCCAAGTTCCATGGCGATCCGGGAAACGCTGAAATCGGTGGTCTGTAGCAGAAGCTTGGCTCGGCTCAGCCGCTGTGTCACGATCTCCTGCCGGAGGGTAAAGCCGTAGCAGCCCTTCAGGATCCGGGAAAGGTGATCCGGGTGGTAACCCAAGGCCTCTGCCACCTGCCCGACGGTGAGGGGACGGTCGGCGTGGGCCCGTACATATTCGTGCACCCGGGCAGCCAGGGCATTCTGAGGCTCTGCCTGCTCCCGCTGGACTGCCAGCTCGGCCAAAAGCAGGTAAAGGATATGATGGGCAGTTTCTTCCGGGTAGGCAGGGGATTCCTGCACCTGCAGCAGCTGCCGGGCGATCTGGATCAGAGCGCTGGGGGAAGGCAGGGTGCCGAAGCAGGGAAACGCAAACCGCTGCTCCCAATCCGGCGGGGGAAGAATTCCCGTTTCCCCGGCCATAAAGTGAAGCCAATAAAATTCCACCGGCTCTTCGGTGGCTTGCGTCCCGCCGTGGGGAATAAAAGGATGAAGCACAAGATAGTCGTTGGGGCGTAAAGTAAATTCTCTGCCATTTTCCTGCAGGTAAACGGTGCCCCGGGTCACAAGGATCAGCTCAAAGCTATCGATCTGCCGCTGACCGTGGATCCAGGGGCCGGGGGAGGAAAAGCGCCCGCCTCCGCTGAAAAAAAGCAATTTTTCGGCCATTTTTTGCCTCCTTTTTTCATGTTTCAATATAAATTATAGTATAAAAAAGGGCAAAAATCAAGGAGCTGCATAGAATGTATCAGGAGGATTGGTTTATGATGCTACATATGCTTTGGGTACTGGTGTCCTTTTTTGCGGTGATCGGGCTGCTGGAATGTATCTTAGGGGTATTGGAGCTGCTGGCCCTGCGGCGGGTGCGCTCGGTGCAGCAGGCGGTCTTCCGGGTGGAACTCACCGGAGATGAGCCCCATATGGAATATCTGCTGAATACCCTTTCCTTAATGGCGGATCGAGTGGATGTGGGAACTGTGGAAACGGTGCTGGAGGTGGTGGATCGGGGGCTGAACCCCATATCCCGCCGGGAATTGGAGCAGTATTGCGAAAAAAATCCTTGGGTAATATTTACAGAAGCCCCGGAAAATGATATAATATAAAAAAGAAAAAAGGTGGTGACTGCCATGGGCGAAGAAGAGCAAATTGAAGGAACGGTAGAAGAGGTGATCTTTGAAAACGAAAGCACCGGCTACCGTGTTTTCACACTGGATTGCGATGGAGAGTCGGTTGTGGCAGTAGGCACCTGTGTTGCCATCTATCCCGGCGAGCTGGTCAATGCCATCGGCAGCTGGACAGAGCACGCCACCTATGGCAGGCAATTTGTCTGCACCGAGCTGGAAAAGGATTTTCCCGGCGAACTGGAGGGGATCACAAAATTTCTCCTCAGCGGTGCGGTGAAGGGGATCGGCCCGGCTACTGCCCGCAAGATCGTGGAGCGGTTCGGGGAGGATAGCTTTGATATCTTAGAGCATGAGCCGCTGCAGTTGACCCAGATCAAGGGCATCACGAAGGAACGGGCCCGCAAGCTTTCCGATGCCTTCCGGGAAACAGTGGGGACCCGGGAAACGCTGATGGCGCTTCACGAAATGGGTATTACCCCCGCCTTTGCGGTGAAGGTCGCCCGGGAATACGGGGCTCTCGCTCCCCGGGTGGTGGAGGAGAACCCCTACCGCCTTTGGGAGGATATCGAAGGCTTTACCTTCCAGAATGCGGATAATCTGGCCCTCTCCCAGGGGTTGAGCCCTGCCGATGAGCTGCGGGTAGGCTATTGTGTGAAGTATATCCTTGCCCACAATCTGCAAAACGGCCATTGCTTTTTGCCAAAGGAGAAGCTGCTGCCTTTGGGCGCTCAGTATGTGGATGTTCCTGAGGAGGAAGTGGAGATCGCCATTGAAAATATGTGTGAGCGCCACCAACTGGAGGCGGCCACTGTGAACGGCAGAGAGGTCGTTTATTTACCGAACTATTATAAGGCGGAAACCAAGGCAGCAGAAAAACTGAAATTGATGATGCAATTTGGCCGCCAGGAGATCCGTAATATTGAATCTCGGATCAAAAAGAGCCAGGAGACCTTGGGGATCTGCTATGAAGTTTCCCAGGAGGAGGCCATCCGGGTAGCGGTGGAAAACCGGGTGATGGTGCTGACCGGCGGACCCGGTACCGGTAAAACCACCACTCTCCGGGGAATGATTGCCCTTTTTGAGGCGTTGAATTATCGGGTGGAGCTTTGCGCCCCCACCGGCCGTGCCGCCAAGCGAATGAGCCAGGTCTGCGATCGGAAGGCCCAGACCATTCATCGAATGCTGGAGGTACAGCCCGGCTCCGGGGCCTTTGCCCATAACGGCTCCAATCCCTTGAAATGCGATGTGTTGATCGTGGATGAAATGTCCATGGTGGACAGCCTGTTGTTTGAAGCATTGCTGGAGGCGCTGCCCTTGGGCAGCCGGCTGATCATGGTGGGAGATGCGGATCAGCTCCCCAGCGTGGGGGCCGGTAATGTACTGGCAGATCTGGTGCGCAGCGGTGCGGTGCCTACGGTTGCCCTCACCAAGATCTTCCGCCAGGCTCAAAGCAGTATGATCATCACCACCGCCCATGAAGTCAATGGCGGCAGGATGCCGGAGCTGGAAAACTATGGCGACCTTTTCTATATTTCTAAAAAAACACCCCAAGGAACTTTGGAGGCCGCGGTGGAGATGACGGTCAACCGTATCCCCCGCCGTTACGGCTGGAGTGTGATGGACGGTCTACAGGTCATTGTTCCCACCCGCAAGACCCTCACAGGAACGGTGAATATCAATTCGGTGATCCGGGATAAGGTCAATCCCGATCAGCCCGGCCGCAATACGGTGAACTTCCGGGATCAGGTTTTCCGGGAAGGGGACAAGGTGATGCAGATCCGCAATAATTACGATCTGCCGGTCACCACCTCCGAGGGGAAGGACGAGGCCGGGGTATTCAACGGGGATATCGGCATCATTTCGGCCATTCTGCCCCGGGAAAAGCAGGTGAAGGTGCAGTTTGAGGATCGGATGGCCACCTACGGCTATGATCAGCTGGACGAGCTGGAGCCCGCCTATGCCATTACGGTGCATAAAAGCCAGGGCAGCGAATTTGATGCGGTGGTGCTGGTGTTGGGGGAGATGACCCCGTTGCTGCAGTACCGTAATCTGCTGTATACGGCCATTACCCGTGCTAAAAAGCTGCTGGTGATCGTAGGCAGCCGCCAGGTGGTGGAGCGGATGGTCTCTAATGTGAAGCACACTAACCGCTATAGCGGTCTGCGTTTTTTACTGCAATGAAAAAGCTTGTTTATCCACCTCGCTGTCCTTTTTGCGGAAAACTAATGGAGCGGGAGGAGCCCTGCGCAGAATGTCTCCGGCAATCCACCGAGCTGACCGCTGCCATCTGTAAACGGTGCGGTGCCTATCCGGAGGATTGCAGTTGTATGTCCCGGAGTTTTGCCTTTACCCGAAATATTTCCTGCTTTATTTATGAAAAGGCGCCCCGAAATCTGCTGCTTCGGTTCAAGCTGCGGAATAACCCTCAGCTGGCGGAATTTATCTCTCGCCGGATGTATTACCATATCCGTGCCCGGTATGGGGACGATTTTGATTGCATTGCCTATGTTCCGCAAACCTATCTGAGATCCCTGAAAAGAGGTTACTGCCCGCCGAAAATTCTGGCGGAGCAGCTGGCAGAGCGGCTTGGAAAATCGGTGGTGAGCCCTCTTCGCCGCACCCGAAATTTTCAGCAAAAATATCTCGGCGGTGCCGAACGCTGGGCCAATGCCCGGCGCAGCTATTCTCTAAAGCGGGATGCTTCCGTTTCCGGGCGGGTGCTGCTTGTGGACGACCTGTTTACCACCGGTGCTACGCTGAATGCCTGCGCTGAACAGCTGAAAATGGCAGGAGCCGAAGAGGTTCTTTGCGCCACCTTTGCGATCAAAATAAAAAAGAGTTGAATTTTTGCGAAAAGGTCGGTATAATAATATAGACCGATTGTTTTAGTAAATTTTGGAGGATCAATATGTTAGGACATGATATCGGTATCGATCTGGGTACCGCCACGATCTTAGTGTACATTAAAGGTAAGGGCATTGTGTTGAAGGAGCCCAGTGTCGTTGCTATTGATAAAACTCATAATAAAGTTCTGGCCGTGGGCGAGGAGGCCCGCCGGATGGTCGGCCGTACCCCCGGTAATATCGTTGCTGTGCGCCCCTTGCGGGACGGTGTCATCTCCGATTACGAAGTCACCGAAAAAATGATCAAGTATTTTGTGGGAAAAGCGGCAAAGAATACCTACTTCAAGCCCCGGGTGATCATCTGTGTTCCCTCCGGAGTTACTGAGGTAGAGGAAATGGCTGTGGAAGAGGCGGCTAAAAATGCGGGAGCTAAGTTCGTTTCCCTCATAGAGGAACCCAAAGCGGCAGCCATCGGTGCCGGAATCGATATCTTTAAGCCCAACGGCAACATTGTTGTGGATGTGGGCGGCGGTACTGCTGATATCGCGGTGCTTTCCTTGGGAGATGTGGTGCTTTCTGATTCTGTGAAGATGGCCGGTGATAAGTTCGATGAATCCATTATCCGCTATCTGAAAAAGAAATATAATCTGTTAATCGGGGAGCGCACTGCCGAGGCCATCAAGATGGAGATCGGCTGTGTTTATCCCCAGGCTGAGGTGCAGACCATGATCATAAAGGGCCGCAGCCTGACCACCGGACTGCCCCAGTCCATCGAGATCCGCTCCGATGAGATCATGGAACCGCTGCAGGAATGTGCGCTGACCATCGTGGATGTGCTGCATAATGTTCTGGAGCGCACTCCCCCTGAGTTGGTGGGTGATATTTACCAGAACGGTATCTGTATGACCGGCGGCGGTGCTCTGATCAAGGGCTTTGATCAGCTGATCTCTCAGAAGATCGGGATCCGGGCCTATGTGGCAGAGGATGCTGTTTCCTGTGTGGCTATCGGTACCGGTAAGGCGCTGGAATTCCTGGATAAGCTGGAAGCCTCCGGCCGCGGAAATAAGCGCTTTGGGAACTATTGATATTTAAAAAGTCATTGGGCGGTGCACCATAGTGATAAACCCGGTTTTGCCTTGACCTTTTTCCTTGTAAGAATGTTTTCAACCTTGAAATACAGCAGTATTCCTGCGGTTTCAAGCCATCCTTGCAAGAAAATCTGCGGCAGCAAAACTGCGAAGCACTTAAAAATCAGGCATTTTTGTGTCAGTTAAAGCGAAAGACCACGGTAACGCTGTCGTGTACCGTGGTCTTTTAATGCCGTATTGGCGCAAAAAGGCGAATTCTTAAGCGGATTATCACTATGGCGCACCGCCCTTCGAAGGTCTTTTTGTTATTCTACTAAAAGTGCTGCAATGGTATTTACATTTCCTGCTCCCATCAGGATCGCCATATCGCCTTTTTTCAGTTCCTGCTTCAGGGTGGCGGCAATATCTTCGAATTTGCTGATATACCGGGCGCCAGGGATCTTATTTTTGAGATCCAGAATATTGACACCCACCTTGTTGATCTCCCGGGCGGCGTAAATATCGGTCAGGATGGCATAGTCTGCAATGGAAAGGGCTTCTGCAAATTCATCCATTAAATAATAGGTGCGGGTGAAGGTATGGGGCTGGAACACCACATATACCTTTCCCTCGGCGGCCTCCTTGGCGCTTTGCAGCGTGGCACGGATCTCGGTGGGGTGGTGCGCATAGTCGTCCAGAACAGTAGCGCCGTTGCAGCTGCCTTTACATTCAAAGCGGCGGTCAGCGCCGGTAAAGGCTTCCAACCCTGCCTTGATGGCCGCGGGCTCCAAGCCGTAGTTCAGCGCTACACAGGCGGCGGCCAGGGCGTTTAAAATATTGTGCCTTCCGGGGATCTTGAGGGTGACATTGGCGATCAATGTTCCTTGAAAATAAATGTCAAATTGGGGATAGCCATTGCAAAGGATCACATTTCGGGCTGCGCAATGATCTGTATCCGAAAGACCGAAGGTCAAGGTCGTTCCTTTATAATAATCCCGGATGCAGCGGCAGTTTTCATCATCTCCGTTGATCACCAAAAAGCCGTTCGGATCGAAATTATCGGTAAAACGGGCAAAGGAGGCCTTGATGGCATCCAGATCCTTGAAGAAATCCAGATGATCCTCGTCGATATTTAAGATCACGCCGCAATGGGGATAAAAATGATGGAAGGAATTTACATATTCGCAGGCTTCATAAATGGCGTAATCGCTGTTTCCCAAGCAGTAATTGCCGCCGATGGCCTTCAGATTGGCACCTACCAGTACGGTGGGGTCCTTTTTGGCGGCTGTAAAGATGGAAGTGATCAGAGAGGTGACGGTGGTTTTGCCGTGGGTGCCGGAAACGGCAATCGAGTTTTGGAACTCTGCCATCATATAGCCCAGCAGGACCGCCCGCTCCATCATGGGAATGTTATTTTCTCTGGCGTAGACCAGCTCGGGATTATTGTTGGAAATTGCGGCGGTATAGACCAGCAGATCGCAGCCGGCGGCGTTTTCTGCTGCGTGGGTTTTGAAGACCTTGATATCTGCGGCGGTCAATTTGGCAATGGTAGGGCCGTCCCCGCTATCCGACCCGGTGACGGTTTTGCCCTGATGCTTCAGGATCAAGGCCAGAGACGACATGGATACCCCTCCGATGCCGACGAAATGGATGTGGGAAAACTTCTTGTATTGATTGAAATCATGTGTTATAATACTCAAAAGACTAACCTCCTGAAAAGAGTCTATCTTCATTATATTATATAATTGCGAAAAAATAAACAAAAATTTGATTATTTTGGAAAGATTGTGAGGAAAATGATTATGGGTGCAAAGCAGCAAGAAGAAAAACAGGGCTTTTGGCAGCGTTATAAGTTCTATTTTGTAGGGATCATCGGCGCAATTCTGCTGATCGCTTCCATGAGTGTGCAGAATGTGTTGATCAACTATAAGCTGGAGGATGGCACTCAATATGCAGTGAAATTGGATTATTCCGCCTTCGGCCTCTGCCTGCGGGTCTATCCGGGGACCAAAAATGCCAATGATATTGTGGAAAAAGCCGCCTTCTTTTGCACGGGAAAAGAAAAATCCGTCAAGAATGCAGCACTGGGTCTGCAGGAGATCGCCGGTACAGAAGAGGGGACCATGCAGTTGATGGTCGGCGGCGTTCTGGGGAATAATTCAAAAAACGCCGAAGAATTGGTGGAATATCTGCAAGGCCTTGGCTTTGAAGCGGAGGTATTAAATGCGGATGCAGCAAAATGACACAGATGAAATAAACAGATTGTGAACATTTTGTTGAAAAGTGACGGAATCGAAAAAACTTCAATTTTCTTCAAAAAAAGTGTTGACTTTTTTCGTTTGGAGTGGTATCATATACAGGCACTCGCAACGAGGGGTTATGAAAAAGGCACCGAGTTGAGAGAAAGCAGCGGACTTTGAAAATTAAACAGCATCATTAAAAGGAACCCGTTAATTGTGAAAGTCCATGGCCTGAAAGAGGACATGGCGAAAGCGATT
>JAFTZM010000035.1 GCA_017464525.1 Clostridia bacterium | reverse complement strand
TAAAGCAAGGCAAAAACTGAGCAAAGTATAGAAGCACCTTTAGCTCAGTTGGTAGAGCAACTGACTCTTAATCAGTGGGTCCCGGGTTCGAATCCCTGAAGGTGCACCAAAAGAAAACCACCCTTTTTATGGGTGGTTTTTCTTTTCTCTTGAAAGAGTTCTTAATATTTAATAGTTATAGGTTAAATTTTGGGAAGATTTTTATCAGATATTTGTTTATAATCTAAACAGAATACTTTAATTTTAATCTCTTTCAGGAGGAAAAAAGCATGAAAAAAGTGATATCCCGTTTTTGGACAGGGCTTATGGCTGTGTTGACCGTGATTTCCATGATGGCAATTGAGGTATTTGCCGCCGGGATTGATGACCTTCCGAATGTTACTGAATATGCCGAAAATGCAGATTCCGCGGGGTATCTGATCGAAACCTTGGATGATCTGGCATATGTTGCAGCCAATAAAACCAGCTTCAGAACCGGCAAAACGCTCTATTTAACAAATGATTTGAATGTTCCAGCTGCAGCAGAGGATACCGAGAATAAATATCAGAGCATTCATGATATGAGCGGATTGCTTGCCAGCATCGACGGTCAGGGGCATACCATTTCCGGCCTAAGCCTCACTGCCTCCTGGCTGGGCAATTATGCAACGACCGGTTTTATTAAGAACTTGATTTTCAGTAATTGCCATATTACCCAAGCGGGATGGAATACCGGCCTTCTGATCAGCCAATATGCCAAAACCGATTTAACCTTCGAAAATATTACTATGATCGGTTGCTCTGCCTCCAAGGGGTCCAGCAATGGCTTGGGTCTGTTGATCGGCCAGGTATCCGGCACCAATGCAAAGGTTACTTTGAAGAATATTCGCATTGAAAACTGTGTTTTGAATCGTGATACTGCCGACAACAGCGCCTTTTTGGTCGGAACCTTCGGCACCTGGAATAATCCCACAGAAACGTTCGATGTTGACGGGATTTATATGATCAACAACGAGATCACTGGTACGGCCAATGGTCAAAAAACCGGTCGCGGGATTCTGTTCGGTGAGGTTACGGGCACCGGCTCCATCAAAAACGTGGCCGTTTATAACACCGCCGTCAGCAAGGATGCAGATGCAACGGTGACTAACTCCCTGGGAATTGTTGTCGGCGGTACAAAGAACAACGTCAGCACGCTGACCGTTGAAAATGTAATGGCGTACAATAACGGCGAAAACTTCACCCGCATTGTTCATGCAACGGCCGGCAATGCCAAAATTTCCGTTCAAAAGGTTTATTCTGATGCAACCCATTTGGTGACCGGCAGTGTGACAAATGTGACCAATGATGCTCCTTATACCGAGGCGCAATTTAAGTCCGGCAAAGCGGCCTATGATGCCAACGCAGCCATTGTCGAAACCAGCCTGAGAACTTGGGAAATGGCCGTCAATGCCACTTATCCCACCTTGGGTACCGGCCTGCCGGTAGCTGTCATCTTCCAAAGCGAGAACTACAGCAAGACCCTTTACACGAACACTTCCGGCACCTTGATCGGCCTAGACGATGAGCTGCTGAACGCCGCAGTCTGGGAAAAGACCGTAACTGCAGAAACTGTCTTTACTGCCGACGAGATCATCAATGAAAAGATCATCGAGGATCTTCCGGGCGATGCGGACGGCGACGGCGCATTGACCACCGCCGATGCCACCCTTTTGCTGCAGCATCTGGTGGGCAAGCTGGAATTGGAGGTTGCCGACGCTGATGTAAACGGGGATGGGATCATTACCATCTACGACGCCGTCCTCCTGCTGCAAATGCTTGCATAATTTCTGGAGACTTTCAAAAAAGGCGCCAACCGCAGAAAAAGAAAATGTAATTAAGAAACCGTCTTCGTCATGGTTTGTGGGAAAGAGATGCACTCCTACCATTTTTGAAAGTCTCGAAAAAGACCCTCCGGGTCTTTTTCTTTTTTCCTTGACCGTCGGGAAAATGTGTGATATATTAATACAAACGTCACCCCGATTCATAATGAGGATGAAACAATGGATTTTACCTTGCAAAAATTAGAAAAACAGTTTCGAATTTTGCAGATCACCGATATGCAGGTGATCGATGCCTCCCAGCGGCGCACCCCCGACCGTCTGCGGATCGATGAGCAAAAGGCCTGGCCGCCGTCGCAGTTTGATGCTCTCTGCGGCAATCAGATCCGTTCCCTGGTGGCCCAGACCCGCCCCCACCTGATCATCACCACTGGAGATAACGTCTACGGCTCCTTCGATGATAACGGCACGGTGCTGGAATGGTTCTGCCGTTTGATGGATTCCTTCGGGATCCCTTGGGCGCCGGTCTTCGGGAACCACGATAACGAATCCAAAAAGGGCATCGATTGGCAATGCGAGCAGCTGGAAAAGAGCAAATTCTGCCTCTTTAAACGGGGCAATGTGACCGGCAACAGTAATTATTCGGTGGGCATCGCCGAGGGAGATCGGCTGATCCGGATCCTGCATATGGCGGATTCCAACGGCTGCCTGCTGAAAAAGGGGCTTTATCCCGACCAACTGGCGCTGATCCGGGAGCGCTCCCGCCGCCATCCCGGCGTGCCGGGGCTGATGGCCTTCCATATTCCGGTGCAGGAATTTCTGGATGCGGAGCAGGCCAAGGGCTATGGAGAGCAGTATACCATCGGGGCAGATGTCCCCGCCAAGGACGGCGATTTCGGCTTCAAGCTGGAAGAGGTACGCCCCATCCGGACAGAAAGCTTTATCCCCTTTCTGAAGGAATGCAGTATCGACGGTGTTTTTGTGGGCCATTGCCATAGCGTCTGTACCCATATCACCTATGAGGGGATCCGCTGGGTCTACGGTCTCAAGACCGGCCAGTACGATTACCATGTCCTGGGAAATTTAGGCGGCACGCTGATCACCCTGGAGGATGATTCCTTTGCGGTGCGCCACGTTCCCGCGCTGGCCTCCTACGCCCCCTTCCCCGGCAGAGCACTCATGTTCCGCAATACGTTTGCCGGGGAGGAAGAATGATGGCAGAGCAGGCAGTTTTTATGAATATGTGCATGGTCTGCCATGGCAGCAAGGTGCTGGTGCAGGATCGTGTTAAAAAAGATTGGGCAGGCATCGTCTTTCCCGGCGGTCATGTGGAGCCGGGGGAGCCCTTTACCGATGCCGTCATCCGTGAGATCCGGGAAGAAACCGGGCTCACCGTAAGTGATCTGCAGCTCTGCGGCATCAAGCAATGGTGCGAGGATGATGTTCGCTATGTGGTCTTTCTTTACCGCACCGATTCCTTTACGGGGGAACTCTGCTCTTCCCGGGAGGGAAAGGTGTTCTGGGTGGAGCGCAGCGAGCTGAAGAATTATGCCCTGGCCAGCGGTTTCTCAGAGGATCTAGCAGGCTTCGAAAATGAAAGGATAACCGAAATTTTCTTCCGTAAAAGCGGAGAAGGCTGGAAGCGGGAGAACAAATAGTATAAATTATGAAAAGATAAACAAATGGTATAGGAGGATAAACCATGAAGATCCAATTTTTGAATTTGCCTGAAGAATTGAAGGCACCTTTGAATGAAATTGCTCCCTTGCTCTCTTATGAGATTGGTGAGGGTGGCATTCCGGTGGCGGTGCGGAAGAATGAGACCGGCCCCAAAATCATCGGCGAGAACGGTGCAGTAACGGTGGAATATCATAAGATGCCGGAATTCTTCCGGCTGCTGACCCTGCTCCCCGCCCGGATGGAGGGTATCTATGAGGAGACCCCCGCTTTCGGTGATCTTTGCCTCATGTCCGATTGTTCCCGCAATGCGGTGTATAATATCCCCTCTGCCAAGCGGATGATCCGCTACCTGGCGCTGATGGGCTTTACCTCCTTTATGCTCTATACCGAGGATACTTATGAGGTGCCGGAATACCCCTTCTTCGGCTATATGCGGGGCCGCTTCACTCAGGAGGAGCTGCAGGAACTGGACGGCTATGCCGCCTCCTTCGGTATTGAATTGATCCCCTGTATGCAGGTGCTGGCCCATCTGGAGGGCTCCTTGCGCTGGCCTTGCTTCAAGGAGATCACCGATGTGGGCAATATCCTGCTGGTGGGCGAGGAAAAGACCTATGCCTTTATTGAGGCTATGATCCGGGCCTGCCGGGCTTGCTTCAAGACCGACCGCATCCATATCGGTATGGATGAAGCCCATCTGCTGGGCGCCGGCCAGTATCTGGATCGCAATGGCTACCGGGATCGCTCCGAGATCATTCTGGAGCATCTTAACCGGGTGGTCAAGATCTGTGAAAAGTATGATTTCAAGCCTATGATGTGGAGCGATATGTTCTTCCGCATCCCCTTCCATACCTATTATATCGAAGAGGGCGAGCTGCCCCAGAACGTGCTGGATCTAGTGCCCGAAAACCTCTCCATGGTCTATTGGGATTATTATTCCGCCAAGGAAAAGCGCTTCCGCCATATGATCCATTGCCATAAGCAGTTCAAAAACCCCATGGTCTTTGCCGGCGGCGCTTGGAAGTGGGGGGATTTGGTGCCGTATAATCAATTCTCTCTGGGCAGAAACGATATGCATCTGCGCAACTGCCGGGAGGAGCGGGTGCCCATGGTCATTGCCACCGCATGGGGGGATAACGGCGCTGAGACCTCGGAATTTTCCGTTATGGCGGTGCTGCAGCAGTATGCGGAGTATTGCTATGCCAAGGGCGAGGATCGGGAGTGGCTGAAGGCTCGGTTCCAGGAGACCTTCCATCTGCCCTTCGATACCTTCCTGCTGCTGGATTCTCCTGCCCTTCTTTCGGATGTGAGCCATGAGGATCATCCCCAGTATACCGCTAAGCTGCTGCTCTATAACGATCCTCTGGGCGGCTGGGGCGATTTTAAGGTCACTCCCTCCTATAGCGCCGAGTATGCCCAAAAGCAGGAAGAACTGCTGGCGGTGCCTGAAAACCAATTTAGTGTGTATTTCAAAGCCTCTGCCGCCCTCTGCGGCGTGCTGAAGGAGAAGGCCACCCTCTCCTGGGATATCCGGGAGGCTTATTTAAAGGGCGAAAAGGATGTATTACAACAGATCGCCGGGGAGCGGATTCCCCGGGCCATTGAGGCCCTGGAGGAGTACCACCTTGCCGCCCGTGAGGCCTGGTATGAGGAGCGCAAGTCCTTTGGCTTTGATGTGATCGAATTGCGGTTAGGTGGCCTGAAGGAACGCCTCCGTACCGCCCAATGGACACTGGAGCGGTACTTGGCCGGTGAGATCGATTCCATCGAGCAACTGGAGCAGAAGGTGCTGGAGACCGGCCACCGCTATATCGGCGGCTGGAGCAATATCGTTTCCGGTAACCGGGTATGAGTTATTTAGAGCATACCGCCGAAGCCCTCTTTCAAGAAGGTCGGCTGCAGAGTCTGGCGGTCCGGGTGGGCTGCGGCGACCGGGTGATGATCGATTATTATAAGGGTGCCGCAGATGCCGCCACCCTCTTTGATATGGCCTCCGTCACCAAGATCCTTTCGGTGACCCAGCTTGCCCTGATCGCGCTGGAACGGAGGCTGATCACTCTGGATCAGCCTCTCTCCGAGACCTTAACGGTGCGGCACCTGCTGACCCATACCATGGGGGTGGGTCACCGCAATCTCTGCCAGCCGGGGGTGACCTATGAAAATGTAGGGGACTATATCCTTTCTCTCCCGCCGGAGATCCCGGTGGGGAGCGATGTCCTTTACAGTTGCCCCGCCTTTATCCTGCTGGGTAAGCTTTTGGAAAAGGTGTTCGGCCGGCGGCTGGATGCCCTCTTTACGGAATATGTCGCCGCACCGCTGGCAATGACCCGCACCGGCTTTTTGCCTGCCGAGCGGCAAAATATCGTCAATGCCAATTCAAGCGAGGAAGAAAAAGGGCTGGTCAACGATTATAACTGCCGCTTTCTGGGCGGCGTTGCCGGCAACGCCGGCATCTTCTCCTGCGTGGAGGATCTGGAAAAGTTTTGTAAGATGCTGTTGCGCCGGGGTGAGCCCCTCTATAGTGAGGCCACCTTCCTGCAGGCCGCCCAAAACCATACCCCCGGAATGTCCGAGGCCCGGGGCTTGGGCTATCTTTATGTGGACGCGCGCTACCCCCAGACCGGAACCCTTTTTCCGGTGGGCAGTATCGGCCAGTGCGGGCATACCGGCCAGATGCTCTTCACCGATTACCGCACGGGGCTGTATGGCATCATCCTGACCGATGCCACCCGCTATGCTCCCAAGCAATACCACCTGGTCAAGGAGATGCGGCAAGAATTATGTAATGCCATTTCTATAGATATAGCGCCGGAAGCTTAAGCTTCCGGCGCTTCCTTTTTGTATTGTAGTGGCGTTTTGCCGAATTGCTTTTTAAAGATGGCGATGAACTGGGAGGTATCGCCGAAGCCGCTCTCGGCGGCAGCCCGGGAAACGCTTTGCTGCCGGCGCAGCAGAAGGGCGGCGTGGGCCAGCCGTTTCTGGCGGATGTATTCCGAAGGGGTCACTCCAAGATGGGTCTTGAATTGCCGCTCCAGGGTGTTCACGCTCATGAAGTGGTCTCTTGCCAGAGCGTCGATCTGGAGCGGTCCGGTGAAGTGCTCGTTGATCTCATCCAGTACCCCTTGCAGATCCCGGGGCAGCACCGATTCTCCGGAGGGCTCGCCGGTACGGAGCAGCTGCAACAGCCGGAAAAAATCATAGTAGTTTTCAAAGGGGGAGCGCTTTTTGGTCAGCCGCTCGCAAAGAGCCAGTAGCGTCTCCGGCCGGGCAGGCACGATCCGGTTGCCGGTGCCTAAGGGACGTTTAAAAAAGGGCTCCAGCAGCTTTTTATTTCCTTTGCAGGAAAAAAGGATCCAGTAATGCTCATGGGGTGCGATCTTCCGGTAGACGCAATGATGGTATTCAAAGGGGCGGGTAATGATGGCATCACCCCGGCGGACGGGATAAAGCTGGCCCTCCACCATAAAGGAGACCTCCCCGCTTACATTTACATAGATCTCGCATTGATCGTGGATGTGGGAATCGTTGATCACCCGGGGAATCTCATGGGGAACATGGGTGATGGAAAAGGTAAAGGGGTGAATTTCTTCAAACTGAATGGTATTCTTTTTCATTTTATCACCTCTTGGTGATTTTATCATATTTTTTGGTGAAAATGCAATAGAAATCCAAAAAATACTGTGGTAAAATCATGGCAGGAGGTAGATGACATGGATATGATCTTACTGATCGCTTCGGCGATGCTTCTGGCGGTGGATTTTCTCATCGCCGGCCTTTATCAAAAGGGGGAGGGGCACTCCCCGGAGAAGGTGCTCCGGTTCAACTTCTTTATTGGGCTGTTTTCGGTGATCATCTTCTTTTTCATCAACGGCTGCAAGGTGGAATGGACCCTTTATTCCGGCATTTTAGCACTAATAATGACAAGTATTGCCATTTTATACACTCTTATCGGCTTCCGGATCTTAGCGGCGGGGAATACCGCATACTATTCCTTTTTCCTGATGACCGGCGGGATGACGGTGCCTTATATCTGGGGGCTCTTTTTCCTCAATGAGAAATTTTCCTGGCTGCGGCTGGCGGGCCTCCTGCTGATCATCGGTTCGGCGCTGGTAATCTATGCTGATAAAAAACGCCTTTCTCCCAAAATCATGGGGCTTTGCGCCGCCATTTTTCTGCTGAATGGCTTTGTCAGCGTCATCTCCAAGGAGCACGCCATCAGTGAGCAGGCGGTCTCCTCTTCGGCATATGTGATCCTTACCGCCATGGTCAAGGTGGTGGTCTGCGGTTCGCTTTTGTTCGTTTTTGAAAAGAAAAAGAAGCAAAAATCGTCCAAAATGAAGCCGAAATCGCTGCTTTTATTGGCCTTTTCTGCACTGGTCAGCGGGCTTTCCTATCTTTTGCAGTTGAATGGTGCGGCGTCCTTACCTGCCACGGTAGTATATCCCATCGTTACCGGCGGCAGCATCGTTTTTACCGCTGCGGCGGGCTGGATCTTTTTGAAGGAAAAACCCACCAAGCAATTACTGCTCGGCGTTTTGATTTGTTTTGCAGGAACCTGCCTGTTTTTATAAAGGAGGATGAAAATGGAGTATTTTGACGTATTTTATCAACCCGGGGAAAATCCCGTCTTTTGCTATCGGAGCGGTTTGACGGTGTATGAGGAGCAGCTGCTGAACGGTGCGCTGGTCAGCGGCGGCTGGAACACCGCCGGTTATCCGCTGAATGTTCTTTCCAACTGCCCCAGCCGGGTAGACCCTAAGGATTTTGCTGAGCCCTTTGCCTTCAATCTGGAGGTCAATGGGCAATGCGTGGCCTACGACCTGAATTTTATTGATTTTTCGGTGGAAAAGAGTGCGAAAAATCTTCATGCTGTGCTGATCTTGGAAAGCAATTTGCTTCCTCTTCGCATGAAAGTACATACGCTGCTGGACGGTACTGCCATGTTCACCCGCTGGCTGGAGGTGGAAAACCTTTCGGAGCAGCCCCTCAATATCAGCCGGATGGTGCTGTTGGGGGGCGGGCTGGAGAGCCGCAGTGAGTCCTCCTATTCCATCGGTTATTTTGAGCGGGACGAGTGGGGCAAGGAGGGGCAATTTACGTGGAAGCCTCTGCAGCCGGATCTCACGGTGATCGACCGTGCCTTTTACCGGCAGCGCTACCGCCATCCGTTGATCTTTTTGAGGAATGAGCAGACCGGCACGCTCTGGTTTGCCCAGATCGGCTGGAGCGGCGGCTGCCGCTTCGCGCTGGACTACCACCAAGTGCGGGATTGCCGCAAGGGGGCCAAGGATCTGCTTTCCTTCTCCGCCGAGTTGAACGGCTATGCGCCGTTGCTGGTGCTTCGTCCCGGGGAGTGCTTTGCTCTGCCGGAGGTGCATATGGGCGCAGTACAGGGGGATCTGGATCTGGCGGTCCATGAAATGCACCATCACATCCGCCGCTCGGTGCTTTCTCTGCCTGCCGATTGCCTGGTGGGCGCTGGCATGGGTGCGGAGCATGATATGTCGGTAGAGACCTCCAAGGCCTTTATCGATCAGTTTGCGGCCATGGGCGCCGAGGTGTTCATTATCGATGCCGGCTGGGAATGTCCGCCGGGCAAGGAGATGCAATGGGGGCCCTATAACGGGCGCAATGTTCCCGATTCCGAACGCTACCCCAACGGTCTCGGTGAGCTTTCCGATTATTGCCACCAAAAGGGGCTGAAATTTGGTCTTTGGGTAGAAATGGAGCGGCTGGGCAAGGAAGCCCCCGCTTGGCGGGAGCATCCCGAATGGCGTTCCCGTAATGTGCTGGGGGAGCAGGATGCCGGGTATCTGGATCTTGCTATCCCCGAGGCCGCCGCTTGGGCAGAGGAAGAGCTGGCGCGGATCATCGCCGCGTATCAGCTGGATCTGCTGCGGGTGGATTATAACTGCGGAAGCTCCAGCTATTTTGCCATGGAGGATACCGGCGCCGGGGTGCGGGAGTGCATCTCAGTACGTCAATTTAACGCTGTCTATAATCTATACCGGAATCTGAAAAAGCGGTTCCCCCATGTAATCTTTGAAAATTGCGCCGGAGGCGGCGGCCGTACTGATCTGGGGATGATGAAACATTTTGATCACACTTGGGTCTCTGATTGGCAAAAAATGCCCCGCTCTGTTTCCATTACCAACGGTATGACCATGGCGCTGCCGCCGGAGCGGGTGGATCGCCTCTTTGCGGGGATGGGCTGCCATGAAGCGGGCAGGCTGGATGCCCATCTGCGCAATACCATGCTGGGGCACGTTTCTCTCAATGTGATCGCCCCCGCGGCAGCGGAGCCCAATCCGGTGCAGATGGCTTTTATTCAGCATAGTGTGCAGGTATACAAGGATTTCATCCGGCCTATCCTGCCGGGCTGCAACATTTACCACCACACCCCCGAGGTCACCGACACCGCTGTGCTGGAGATTGAAAAGGAGGGCAAAGGAGCCCTCACCGCCTTTGCATTAGCAGGTCAGCAGACCCTCACCGTCCGGTGCAGGGGGATGATCCCCGGTAAAAAATACCGGGTAACGCTGGACAACACCGGGGCAAGCTTTGCAGTAGATGGAGGAGAGTCGTTGACCCTTTCCCTGCCCGCCTCCATGACATCAGAATTAGTGTTATATAGCCAAAGCGTTGACACTTGAATCGGCCTGAAAGGGCGGTTTTTCGATGCTTTTCAGCTCATTCTCGCCAATAGGCGCCAGCCTTATTGGCTCCGCTTCACCAAAGATCATTCAAAAAACCGCACCTTTCAGGTCGCAGAATTTTGGAACAACGGATTTTTCGGTGGGCGCGGCGCAAATGGAGCAAATCCTGGCGGATTTGCGAGTATTTCAACAAAGCCTCAGCGGAAAATACATGTTCCAAAATCCGGTTCAAGTATCAATGCTTTGGCTAAGGAGGTAGAAAAATGATCTGTATTCCCAAGCTGTGTTACGATTACATCAACGAGCCCTTCGCCCGGGAGGACACCGTTTCTATTGCATCCCTCTGCGGGGAGTTCCGCTTTGATTATGAGGGCTATACCGTTACCGTCAATGGAAAATCTTGCCCGGTGCGGCTTTGCCGGGAATCGGCGGTACCCTTCAATCAGCCCTGGCCGGGCTATCAGCGCCCCCTGGATCAGACCGAGGAGGCGGGGTACATCACCTTCTCTGCCGATGAGGAGGTCACCCTGCGGGTGGAGTGCGCGGCATCCTTTGAACGGGCTACGGTGCGCCCTCTTTCCAAAGGGGTGGAGGTGAGCCGGCAAGGTAATATGGTCGAATTTACCTTAAAAGAGCATGGCGGCTATGTGCTGGAGCTGGATGACTGCCATCATTGCCTTCATATCTTCTATAATCCCATCAAGGAATATCACGAAAAGGCCACCTATCATTTCGGCCCCGGCATCCATTTTGCCGGTATCATTACCTTAAAAGATAACGAAAGCGTTTACATCGATGAAGAGGCCATCGTCTTTGGCTCTGTCAATTCCTTGGGCGCCAAAAATATCCGCATCTTTGGCGGCGGGGTGCTCCACGGCGGTACCGAGCGACGAATTTTTGAACATTGCTACGAAAACTTTACAAAAGGCACTATTCGGTTGTATAATAGTAAAAACATCGTGATCGAAGATGTCATTCTGCAGGATTCCGCTACCTGGATCCTCTCCCTCTTTAATTGCCGGGACGTAGTCATCGACGGCATCAAGACGGTGGGGCATTGGCGGTATAATACCGACGGTATTGACGTGGTGAATACCTCCAATGTCTGCATCAAAAACTCTTTCATCCGCTCCTTTGATGATACGGTGACCCTCAAGGCCATCTACGGCTGGGATCAGCCCATCGAAAATATCGTGACCGAGCATTGCGTGCTGTGGTGCGGCTGGGGGCGTAACTGCGAGGTCGGGCTGGAGACGGATGCCTCCGAATACCGCAATATCGTTTTCCGGGATTGCGACCTGATCCATAACAGCAAGGCGGCCATCGATATTCAGAACGGCAGCGGCGGAGAGGTTCATCACATCCTTTTTGAAGACCTGCGGGTGGAATACCAGAACGCCACTTTGCCGGAGATCGTTCAAAAAGCCCCGGAGCAGGTCTATGCGCCTGAAAAAACGGGGGTCCCCGCTCTCATTGTGGCGGAAAACAAAGCCTTTTACACTTATACCAGGTTTGGTGATGTCCACGATATCACCTACCGCAACATCCAAGTTTTTGCGGAGGAGGGGGTTCCTGCACCCCCGGTGCGGTTCCAATCCCGGGATGCCGGGGTGGTGTTCCGTGGCTTTACCGTGGAAGGGGTTACCTGGAACGGCGAGCCGGTGGGGATGGATTTCTTCGATGTGACGGTTGAAAATGCAAAGGAGATCCAATGGGAAAATTAAAACTGAAATATTATGCCATCGGTCATTCTTACCTGAAGCACGGCCCCTTTGAGGGCTGGCAGACAGAAGGCTTCTGGGGGATGGCGGCCTCGCGGCCGGAAAAGGATTATTTCCACCGTCTGCAGGCGCTGCTCACAGAACATACCGATTGTGAGTTCGTATCGGTGGCGGAAAATCATGCGGAGCTGGAGCGGCTCTGCAAGCCCGGTGCAACCAAGGAGGACTATGAAAATTCCCCCTCCTATCGGCATATCCGGGATCAGCTGCGGGCCTTCAAGCCCAATATCATCACGGTTTTTCTGGATGCCAACTGCGTTTCCAAGGAGCGGGAGGTGCTGCTGGGATTTTACGATTCCCTCTATGGGCTTATTGCCGCCGAAAAGCAGCAAAACGCCGTGGTGCTCTGCCTGGTCTGCTTCTCACCGGTTACAGAAGAGGCGGCAAAAAAGTACGGTTTTATTCCGGTAAATGTGCAGAAGATCCATGAAAAAAAGCAGCAAAGGGAGCAAAATCCCTACTATGCCTTCCGGCAGTACCCGGTCTATGAGGGGAAGATCGAATTCCGCACCCATCCCGGGGATGAAGGGCATGAATATATCGCGCAGCAAATCTTTGCAAAATTGAAGGACGAGCTTCCCCAAGAGGTGGCAGAGGGTGATCCCCTCGACATTGCTGCAAAGGCGGTCTCTAAGGGGCATACCTCCGGCAAATGGTATTTTGACGATCCTGGCGAGGCGCTGGATCTGGAGATCGGCGGCTTCAATCTGCGGGTGGAAAACAGTTGTCTGCAGTTGAGCGCTGCGGTGGATACTGGCCTTTCGGTGGGGAGCAAAAAGCTGGATCTTTTCAGCCGGGAGCTTTGCATCCGAGCGGCGGTGGAGGGCAACGCCCAAAATTTGCAGATCACTGTTTTTGGGGAGCAGGAACTCCAATTAACCGAAGAATTGCAGGATGCAGGGATGCATGAATACCGCTGTCCCCTCAATATGCGGGTGCGGGGCTTTTCCATTGCTCCCGACGGGCTGGATTGCCATATTTATATTGATAAAATCGTTTTTGAAGAAGGAGAATAAAAATGAAGCATAATCTGCACATGAGATTTCCGGAGGGGCGTGCCAAGGCGCTGACCTTCAGTTACGACGATAATGTGAAGCAAAATGCCCGGTTGGTGGAGATCTTAGACCGCCACGGGATGAAGGGCACCTTCAATCTGAACAGTGGCGTCTTTAAAAATGAGATCAAGCCCGGTAGCAATACCATGCCGGTAGATGAGATCACGGCACTTTTTGCCGACGGCCGCCACGAGGTAGCGGTGCATGGGCTGACCCATCCTTTTTTGGAGGCGCTGCCTCCGGCCATCTGCACCCATGAGGTGCTGCAGGATCGGCTGAATTTGGAGCAGCGCTTCGGGCGGATCGTCCGGGGGATGGCCTACCCCATGGGCACCTACAGCGATGAGGCGGTGGATTGCCTGAAGGCCTGCGGCATCCTCTATGCCCGCACTACAGAATATACCGAAAAATTTAATATCCCCACCGATTGGTTGCGGTTGCCCGCCACCTGCCATCATAACAACCCAAGGTTGATGGAACTGGCGGAGTGCTTTGCGGCGCCGGCACCGAAGCATGATCCCCGCCCCAAGCTCTTTTACCTTTGGGGCCATACCTATGAATTTGATAATAACGATAACTGGAACGTGATCGAGGAATTCACCGACTTTATGGCTGGCCGGGAGCAGGAGATCTGGTATGCGACTAACGGCGAGATCTTTGAATACATGGAGGATTACAAGCGGCTGATTTTTGCCGCAGACGGCGCCATGGTCAAAAACCCCACCGCACGCACCCTGTGGTTCTACCTGAACGGGGAGGTTTATTCTGTTGCCCCGGGTGGGATTCTTCTGTTAAAATAATTAAAACTGCCGGTTCAGATTGAACCGGCAGTTTTTCAGAGTGTCAAAAAAGAGTGCAGATTAAGTGACACCCCAAATCTTTGATTTGGTTGGTGGAACTTATGCACAGCTTCGCCGATCACGCCCGAAGTTGTATGTGATACTACGAGCGGCGGGAGACGAGCCCCCGCCCTACAAACTGTGACCAAGATGGTGCTGAATTTGTTATTTCTTTTTTCTGCGGTCGGTGCCTTTTTTGACAGTCTGCGGATTAGCCTTTTTTGACGGGGACTGGGGTTTGGGCCTGAATGGCCCGGATCCATTCCTGAACGGTTGCTTCTTCGGGGAAGCCCAGATCCGGGAGGGGGTATTCCAGCCCCAGCTGCTGGGTCTTGCTGCTGCCCATGGGATGATAGGGCTCGATATCGATGCCTTGGATGTGCCGCAGGCTGCTGGCGGTGGCGGCGATGCCGGCGAAATGCTCCGGGGTATCGTTGACGGTGGGAATGATGGGGCAGCGGAGCACCGTTTGGGCGCCCAGCGCATCCAACATTCTGAGGTTGCTTAAGATCAAATGATTATCCTGGCCGGTGTAGGTTTGGTGCAGGGCGGGATCGGTGAGCTTATAATCGAAGAGGAAGAGATCTACCAGCGGTTGGATCCTTTGATAATGCTCCGCCGGGGCGAAACCGCAGGTCTCCATGCAGATATGGAGGCCTTTTTCCTTGGCGGCGGTCAGCAGCTCCAAAAGTTCCCGAAATTGCAGCATGGGCTCCCCGCCGGAAACGGTCATGCCGCCGCCGGAGGTGTCGTAAAAGGCTTTGTCCTTCAATACCTCTTCCAGGATCTCCTTGGTGGACATGGGGCGCCCTGCCATCTCCCGGGCGCCGGCCACACAGACGGCGGCGCAGTTACCGCAGTTGGCGCAGTTGCTGCGTTGAAGAAGGGCATCATGGCCGCAGGCCTTGGTGCAGGCACCGCAGCCGATGCATTTTTCCGGGTTAAAGAGCAGCTCCGGTACCGCCCGCTTGGATTCGGGATTATGGCACCAGAGGCACCGGAGGGGGCAGCCCTTGAAAAAGACGGTGGTGCGGATGCCGGGGCCGTCGTTGATGCAGAATTTCTGAATGTTAAAAACAGTTGCCATTATAATAACTCCTCAAAGCTTTCGATGTATCGGTCGGTCAGCTCTTCGATTTCCCGGCGGTAATCGTCGGAGCAGGGGTCATAGACCCCTACCGTCTCCATTCCCGATTTTTTGCCGGCGGTGAGGGCCACCAGATTATCGTCGTAGAAGCAAAGGTCGGCGGCGGTGGTGCCCAACCGTTCTGCTGCTTGGTGATAGATGGCGGGCTCTCCCTTGGTGAGGGAGAAATCCTCCAGGGTCCAGACCCGGTCAAAAAGATCATAGATGCCGTTGCGCTTCAGGCAGGGATCCACGCACCGGTGGGGGCTGGCAGTCAGCACATTGCAGCTGCAGCCTGCCGCGGTAAGCTTTTTGATGTAGGCGGCTACCCCCGGCTTCAGGACGATCTCCTCAGCGTAGGCCTTTTCCGCCCGGGAAAACATGGTGGCGATCAGCTCCTCTTTCGGGGTCTTCACCCCCAGCGAGATGAAATAATCGGCGGTTCCCTCATAGCCCAGCGGGGTGATGATGCGGATGATATCGGCAGGGTAAGGGACCCCTGCTTCTTCGATGATGCTCAGCATGGTTCTGGCCCATACCGGCATGGAATCGGCGAGGGTGCCGTCGAAATCAAATAAATGCATGGGTTTCATGAGGTTCTCCTTTTCTCTGTAGCGGCTGGGGGAGCAGCCGTTTTGTTTTTTAAAGGCATCGGAAAAATACTCCTGGGAGCTGTAGCCTGCCAGCTCGGCGATCTTTTTGATGCTGAGCCGGGTGGAGGTGAGCAGCTCCTTGGCGTGCTCCATCCGTACCGATGCCCGGTATTCCATAGGGGACATTCCCGTCTGCTTTTTGAACAGCCGGGAAAAATGGTATTTGCTCATCCGGCACATTTCGGCATATTCCTCCAGGGAGGTGTTTTCCATATAATGACGGCGGATGTATTGGATCACGGCGATCAGCTCCGGGGCCTCCCGGGTGGTCTCGGCCCCCTTTAGCTGCCGATGGACGCAGAGAAATAAAAAGCGTGCCAGCAGCCGGCAGGCGGTCCGATAGCCCTCCCGGCGGGTCTGCAGTTCCCGGATGATCTGCTCAAAGGTATCGGCGGTCTCGGCTGAGGGGGTGCTGTGATAAAGCACCGAGGAGGTCATTCCCAAGGTCTCAAGATCCTGCGGTTGTTCGGTGGTGAAATGCAGATAGTAAAATTCGCCGGAGCGGTTGGAGGTGTAGATATGGTGCTGCTCCTCTCCGGGGGCGTAGAGGATGAAATCCCCCGATCGGGCCTGCACCTCCCGCCCATGAAGGAAGAAGCAGACAGAGCCCCGGTGGATGTATAATAAAAGGTAGTCCGGCCGCCCGGTGGGGCGGTTGATTTCCCGGCCCTGGAAGGTGTAAATGTGGCCGCAGCTGACGGTGACCAGGTCGGAGCGATCCTCCTCTCCCCAATATCCATTGATCAGCATAGTACCACCTCCCGCAATTTTTCTTAAACTCGGAGCAATTTTTCTAATTGCTACACCCCTATTATACTGCTATAATGAAGAAAAAACAAGATGGAGGAAGCAAAAAATGGCAGTAAACAGTGATGTGGCGTTCAAATTCGGCTGCGGGCGGTATCTGCAGGAGGCCGGCGCCATTGAAAAGTATCTGAAGATCGAGTTGGAGCGGTTCGGCACCAAGGCGCTCATTCTTTGCGGGGAAAACGGCTATGCCGCCGCAGGGGAGAAGATCAAGGCGGCGGTGGGGGAGTTCCCCCACGAATTCAAGATCTTCCACAGCACCTGCTGCCTGGAGAATGCCGATGAAACGGCGGCTTATATCAAGGAAAACGGCTTCGACCTGCTGGTGGGCGTGGGCGGCGGTGTTCTGATGGATGAAGCCAAGCTGGTAGCCTCCCGGGCCGGGGTGCGGCTGATCAATATTCCCACCTCCTCCGCTACTTGCGCGGCAGTTACGCCACTGAGTGTGATGTATGACCGGGAGACCGGTGCCACCATCGGCTCCATGAAGCTGATGCTGGAGGTAGATGCGGTCATCGTCGATTTGGATGTTTTGATCCGCCAGCCTGCCCGGCTGCTTTGCTCCGGTGTGATGGATGCCATGGCCAAGATGATCGAGATCAACCACCGCACCTACCAGATCCCCCGGCTGGAGATCACCATGGGGCTGGATATGGCCTATGTGCTGGCGCAGGCCACCTACCGGGATTTTGAAGAGTATACCGACGGTGCCCTGGAGGATCTGGCCAAAGGGGAGATCACGCCCCGTTTTGAGCGGGTCATCTTCGATGCCATTGCCGTGACCGGTGTTATCAGCGGGATCTCCAAGGGCTCCAATCAGTGCGCCATCGCTCATAAGTTCTATGAACTTTCCCGCACCGGCTACTACGCTGAGACCAAGCCGTATCTCCACGGTGAGCTGGTGGCTGTGGGGCTTTTGCCTCAGCTGGCCTATCAGGGGCTGGATGAGACACCCATCCGGGAACTGCTCAAGCGGATGAAGCTGCCCTATCGTTTCAGCGATGTGGGGCTGGAGGTCAAGGAGGAGGTCAAGCAGTATTATGCCGATACCATCTGCGCCTCCACCGCCATTCGTAATACCGCCCCTGAATATATCGAAAAAATGAAGAAAGCGTTGGATAGCATTTATTGCTGAGGTGAAAAGAATGAGAGAACAAACGATTGCAAAGATCAAGGAAGAAAAAATCATCATTATCGTGCGGGGGGTGGATCGGGAAAAGCTGATCCCCATGGCCGAGGCGATGTATGAGGGAGGCATCCGCCTCTTGGAGCTGACCTATGATGCCAAGGGCAACCCCTCTGATGAGGAGATCGCCGACCGCATTGCCATGCTGGCCAAGCACTTCGAGGGCAGAATGCTGATCGGTGCAGGTACCGTCCTCACCGAAAAGCAGGTGGCGCTGACCAAGGCCGCCGGCGGCCGGTTCATCATCTCCCCGGATGCGGCCCCCGAGGTCATCAAGGCCACCCGTGCCGCCGGGCTGGTCTCTATTCCCGGCTGCCTCACCCCTTCCGAGATGCATCAGGCCCATAAGGACGGCGCTGATTTTATCAAGCTGTTTCCCGCCGATGCCTTCGGCCCCTCCTATTTCAAGGCGGTGAAGGCGCCCCTTTCCCATCTGGATATCCTGGCGGTGGGCGGTGTTTCCACCGAGAACCTGGCGGATTATCAGGCGGCCGGCGCCGCCGGCTACGGCATGGCCAGCAACATTCTGGATCGGAAGGCCATTGCCGAAAACGATTGGCAGGTCATCACCGGGAAGGCAAGAAAATACGTTGAGCTTGTAAAATAATCAGAGAAGGTAAGATGTATTGACATCTTACCTTCCTTTTTGTATAATAAAAGAAAAATGTCGGGAAGGTGCTTTTAAGATGAAGCTGCGTGAGATCCCCGGGCAAAAGATCCGTCGGCAATATTTTAATGTTTTGTTGTTTGGGGAAAATACCGTCATTCTGGCGGCGATGCTTTTTGCCACAGTCTGGCTGCTGCTGGGAAAAAGTTCCCTTTCGGAGTGGCTGGAGGGATGGTTCACCGCCATGATCTTTTTGGTGCCGTTGTATCTGCTTTCCCTGCTGAACCGGTTTTTCTTCGGGAAGACCGTCTGCGTGCTGAACGAAGAAGGCATCTTTTATACCGAAAACAAAGAGGTCTGCAGGATCCCCTGGGAGGATGTGACCCATCTTTATTATGAGCCACAGACAAAGGGGCGCCTCGGCCGCTGGTGCAAGGTGGAGGTGATTGGGGATTGCGGTATCATCGCCGCCATTCCCCACGCCCCTTATATGATGATGCACCGGGCAAAACGGTTTAAAAAAGACCTGAAGATCGGCCTGGATCCCGATATGTGGAAGATCATTCTGATCGGGGGGATCATACTTTTGGCGGCATTTTTATTTGAAATACTTTCGAAATAGCCCAAAATCAAATGTTTTATGCCCATTTACAGATTGAATTTTGATTTCGGATAAGTTATACTTAAGAAAATGGAGGTGTAGAGATGAAAAAGTTTTTGAATATGGGCGTCATTGGCTGCAGCGGCATGGCTGAGGGTCATATGACTGCCATCGAAAAGAATCCCAATGCGAAGTTGATTGCCGTCTGCGATATTGATTTGGAAAAGGCTAAAAAGAGTGCCGAAAAATTCAAGATAGAGCACGTCTTTCAGGATTACCGTGACCTTCTGGCCATGGAGGAGATCGACGGTGTGGTCATCGTGACCCCCGATCAGGTCCACCGTGAGCAGGCGATTGCCGCTCTGCAGGCAGGCAAGCACGTGCTTTGCGAAAAACCGCTGGCCCTCTGCCGCGAGGATATGGAGGCCATCGTACAGGCCGCCAAGGAGAGCGATAAGAAATTTATGGTCGGGCAGATCTGCCGCTACACCCCCGGCTTTAAGATGGCCAAGGAACTGGTGGAGCGGGGCGAGATCGGCGAGCTGACCTTTGTGGAAAGTGAGTACGCCCACGATTACACCGGCATTATCCGCCCCGGTTCCTGGCGTGCCGATCCCCTGCGCAACGGCGTGGTGGGCGGCGGTTGCCATGCGGTGGACCTGCTTCGCTGGATCGCAGGCGATCCCATCCGCATCACCGCCTATGCCAACCATAAGTCCTTCCCCGAACTGGAGTACGACGATACCACCGTTGCGGTGATGCAGTTCCCCAATAACGTTATCGGTAAGGTGTTTGTTTCCATCAGCTGCAAGCGGCAGTATACTATGCGTACCGTGCTTTACGGTACCAAGGGTACCATCATTGTGGATAACACCACTCCTCATATGACCGTCTTTAAAAATGAACTGACCGATACGGTAGTGGATGGCGTCAAAGCCATCAACGCCCCCGTGCTGCTGCCCGTTAAACTGGCCAACCACAACACCATCGGCGAATTCAATGAATTCTGCGAGATCGTGCTGGAGGATAAGCCTGTGGTTACCACCGCCGTGGAGGGTGCCAAGACCGTTGCCGCCTGCATGGCCATCGTGGAATCTGCTAATGAGCTGAAAACGGTGGAGCCGGATTACAACTTTTAACTTGCTATTTCAGGAAAAATCTGATAAAATAGGTCGACCCCTACGGTCGACCTATTTTTTTGAGGTGAACTTATGGATCCGAAATACAATCGCTTGAAATACGCCTGCTATACCTCCAACATCACCATGTCGGTGGTGGGCAATCTTTCCCCGGTGCTGTTTCTTACCTTCCGGGAGTTTTACGGCATCTCCTATTCGTTGCTGGGCTCCCTGGTACTGATCAACTTTTTTACCCAGTTGATCGTCGATCTGATCTTCTCCTTCTTTTCCCATAAATTCAATATCCCCCGGGTGGTCAAAACCATGCCCTATCTGGCGGTGGTGGGGCTGCTGATCTATGCCATTTGGCCCTTTGTTTTTCCCCATACGGTCTTTTTGGGGCTGGCCATCGGCACGGTGATCTTTTCGGCAGCGGCGGGGCTGGGCGAGGTACTGATCAGCCCGGTCATTGCCGCCATTCCCTCCGAAAACCCCGATCATGAGATGAGCAAGCTCCATTCCATCTACGCTTGGGGCGTTGTGGCCGTCATTATCATCAGCACCCTTTTTCTGCTGGTGTTCGGGGCGGCCAACTGGCAATGGCTGGCGCTGCTTTTTGTGCTCTGCCCGCTGAGTTCTGCAATTCTCTTTTCTACTGTTGAGATCCCTCAAATGGAGACCCCCGAAAAGGTCTCCGGGGTGGTGCCCTTCTTAAAAAACAGCGGCTTCTGGCTCAGCGTGGGGGCCATCTTTCTGGGAGGCTCCTCGGAGGTTACCATGGCCCAATGGTGCTCCGGCTATCTGGAGCAGGCGCTGGGCATTCCCAAGGTGTGGGGCGATCTTTTCGGGGTGGCGCTTTTCTCGGTGATGCTGGGAATCGGCCGCAGTCTTTATGCTAAGATCGGTAAAAAGATCAGCAAGGTGCTGTTCTGGTGCGCTGTGGGCTCCACCCTTTGCTACCTGATTGCTGCCCTCTCCAATATTGCGGTGGTGGGGCTGATGGCCTGCGCCCTTACCGGTCTTACCACCTCCATGCTGTGGCCGGGCAACCTGATCGTTGCGGAGCGTCGCTTCCCCCATGGTGGGGTGTTCCTCTTTGCCATGATGGCCGCCGTTGGCGATCTGGGCGCCTCCATCGGGCCTCAGTTGGTGGGGATCATTACCGATGCGGCCATTGAAAATCCTGCCCTTGTTTCCCTGGCTGATTCCCTGAGCCTTGCCCCGGAGCAGCTGGGGATGAAACTGGGGATGCTGGTGGGGATGCTTTTCCCCTTGGCGGCGATTCCCCTCTTTGCGGCTATGCGTAAATATCGGAAGGAATAAAAAGGGGATGTAAAAATAGTCTGAATCGCAAAGGGCAGAACAAATAAGAGAAAATTTCCTAAAAATTCTGCTTGAAAAAAGGAAGGAAAATATCAAAATAATGATATTTTCCTCCATAAAAAAAGCCCTTTGCTACCTCCAAACCTCGCCACTCGGCGTATCACATACGCCTTCGGGTATCCCGTAACCTTCGGTTACGGCTTGGTTCGAAGGTTTCAAACAATTTTTCCTATCCCCCGAAACGGGGCTGTAAAAAATTACGTTTTTTTACAGCCCCGTTTATCTTTTAGAATACACCATACGGTGATCACGGAGATCACGATCACACCGCCGATGAGGGCCAGGGGAGAGGGATATTCTCCGGCAAAGATGGCCACCCACACGGGATTTAGCAGCGGCTCGGCCGCCGAGATCAGGGAGCAGGCCAGGGGCGGGCAATGCTCCGAAGCCAGCGCCAGCAGAATGTAGGGGATGCCCAACTGCACCACTCCCAAAATAATGACGGCGCACCACGCTTTGGCGGTAAAGACCGGCTGGGTGGGCAGAATAAAGGGAAGGCCGATGAGGGCGGTCAGCAGATGGCCAAAAAGCAGGCCGTTCATCCGCTCCGGGCCCCGCCCGTCCCCTACGGTGATGTACATTCCCGCCATGAAAAGCCCCGCCAGCAGCCCTACCAGATTTCCGAGAGCTCTGCCGCCGCTGATGCCGTCGATGGCAAAAAGGGCGATGCCGCCCAAGGTGATGATCACGGTGGCGATATCTAATTTTGAGAATTTCTCCTTGCGGAATACCGCCCCGAACAGCATGATAAAGATGGGCGCCGTAAACTGCAGCACAATGGCGTTGGCAGAGGTGGTCAGCTTGTTTGCCCCCACAAAGCAAAGGAAGGTGGCGGCTAAAAAGAAGGCGCTGATGGCTATTTTTTTGTTAAAAAAGATCCGCTGCCGGGTCGTCGCCATAAAGACCAGGACCGTCAGCGCCGAAAAAAGGCTGCGGAATCCTGCAATGACAAGCGGATTCCAGGGGATCAGTTTGATGAAAATACCGGCGATGCTCCAAAGGCAGGCGCAGAGCAGCATCTCCAGCATGGCAATGCGTTGTTTTTTCATGTTTCACCTGTCTTGACATTCATTTTCAATTTATTATAATATAATCATGAAGAATTTTAAAGAGAAAATTATATCATTTTTGGGTCGGGACTGCCGAATTGAGACGGTCCCTCTCATTGATTCCACCAACCGGGCGGTCAAGGACTTGGCGGAGCAGGGCGCGCCGGAGGGGCTGGTCTTTTTTGCCGAGGAGCAGACCGCCGGGCGGGGGAGAATGGGCAGAAGCTTTTTTTCTCCGCCGGGGAGCGGCCTCTATTTTTCGGTGCTGCTGCGGCCGAAGGATACCGATCCTTTGAAGATTACCGTAGCTGCTGGAGTGGCGGTGGCCCGGGCGGTGCAGGAAACGCTGGGACTGGAGCTGCAGATTAAATGGGTCAACGACCTGTACTTCAAGAATAAAAAGGTTTGCGGGATCCTGGCCGAAGGCTTGGTCTCCGAAGAGGGGCTGGAGTATTGTGTGCTGGGCGTCGGCGTGAATGTCTTTGCCCCCCGGGCAGGCTTCGGGGAATTGGATGTCATTGCCGGCGCATTGCTGGAGGAGCCCCGGGATGGGCTAAGGGCAAAGCTGGCTGCCGCCATTCTGAATCATTTTTCTGCCCTCTATGAAAATTTGGAGGATCCTGCCATTCTGCAGGAATACCGCGGCCGCTCCTATCTGCAGGGAAAGACTGTTACCGCCCTGCGGGGGAATGAGCGCTTCCGCGCCATGGTGGTGGGCATCGATGATACCGCTGCCTTGCTGCTGAAAAGGGAAAACGGCCAGGTGGTGGCCCTTTCTTCCGGAGAAGTGCAGCTGGAGGATTACCGATGAAACTTCGAAAAATAACCGCCGCTGCAGTATTCTGCGCATTACTGGCGGTGCTCTCTCAGATCGTTCTGCCCTTGCCCGGGGGCGTGCCCCTTACGCTGCAGACCTTTGCGGTGGCTCTTTGCGGTTTTTGCTTGGGGCAGAAAAACGGATTGCTGGCGGTGGGCGCCTACCTGCTGTTGGGAGGGGTGGGGCTGCCTCTTTTTTCTTCCTTCGGCGGGGGGATCGGCTGGCTGCTGGGTCCCACCGGTGGCTTCCTTTGGGGGTTTCTGCCGCTGATTTTTTGCTGTGGCTTACGGAAATACCCTATTGCTTTTGGCGGGCTTGCCGCCTGCCATCTGTTGGGGCTGATCCAGTTCGCCCTGGTGACCGGCAATTCCCTTTGGCAGGCCTTTTTGGTCGCTTCTCTTCCTTATCTGGCTAAGGATGCGCTTTCTTTAGTGGCCGCCCGCTGGCTGGCAAAACGTTTACCTCGCAAATTTTTTTGATTTTTTTGCAAAATAGTCTTGACAAATCTGCCGCTTCTCATTATAATATCAAAGGTAACGACGCGAGTCGAAACGACCGTGCGGCGGCGTCAAGATGCTGGCGTAGCTCAATTGGCAGAGCAGCTGATTTGTAATCAGCAGGTTGATGGTTCGATTCCGTTCGCCAGCTCCATATGGGAGAGTTCCCGAGTGGCCAAAGGGGGCAGACTGTAAATCTGTTGCGTCTCGCTTCGGTGGTTCGAATCCACCCTCTCCCACCAACTAAAAAGACCAGTCCAATCGGACTGGTCTTTTTAGTTGGTGCGAGCCACTGGATCGAACTTTTTTGCAAAGGAAAAAAGTTCGTTGAGCCTGCCGCCCGTCGATAACGGGCGGACTGGCGTGTCTCGAGCACCGCC
>JAFTZM010000034.1 GCA_017464525.1 Clostridia bacterium | reverse complement strand
TAAAGCAAGGCAAAAACTGAGCAAAGTATAGAAGCACCTTTAGCTCAGTTGGTAGAGCAACTGACTCTTAATCAGTGGGTCCCGGGTTCGAATCCCTGAAGGTGCACCAAAAGAAAACCACCCTTTTTATGGGTGGTTTTTTCTTTTTCTAATTTCTTAAGACTTCCCTAATTCTATTTACATTTTGATGCATATCGTTTAAAATATTTATAAGAGAGGGATGCTGGAGAATGAAAAAGATCATCGATAAAATTTCTTTCGTTTTACTCACAGGCGTAATTTTTACCTTATCAGTTGTTTTGTACGGCTTCTGTGTTGAAGCGGTATTACTGCCGACTAATTTTTTATTTTATGAAAACAGTCCTTTTGTTTCTATGATATTGGCTCCGCTTCTGGTGATTCCTTCTGTTTTTATATCATACTATATTGTGTATTTCTTTAAAAAGAAGATGAATTCCGAGAACGATTTTTTACATATCATTTGGTTCAGTAAAAAGCTAGGAAAATGGAAGATCGCCATAGCGGCGGTCTGGTTGATTGCCCTTCATGTTTGCACTACAAGTCTCACTTATGTAACAAATGATCGAATCGTGGTACTAACTCCTTTGAATTTAAAGGGCCGGGCATACAGTTATTCAAAGGTAGAAAAGATTGAAACGGGCTTTGGCAATCAGAAATTCTCCTTTTTTGAATACGAAAAAGAAGGAAATTTCTATTATAAAATCTATCTTGACGGGCAAGAAACTGTTTTTTATACGTCGAGCGTTAATTCAAGCATTGACCGCTATCAGGACACCTATCTGGAGCTGGAGGAATTTGATCAGGCACTCGGAAAACTCAACATTCCAAAAGAATCAAGCGCCGCAGGAGCGGATCAATGCAGGTTGGATAAAGAATATATCCATCGGTTTTTGAGGATCATCGGTGAGGATTAAAAAAGCAAGTGAATTTTTTTCACTTGCTTTTTTCCTTGAAGACCTTTTCCATAATTTCCGCCGCATCGCCCACCAATTCCACGCAGGGGCGTTTTTGATAAAATGCTTCGGTTCGTTCGGTGGGGATGTGGTTGTTTTTTTCGATACCGGTGAGTACCCGGCAGATGATGGAACCGTTTTGGTCCTCAAACTCCTTGGCTATTTGCTGGATCAGCTTGTAGTGATCTGCTTTTTCTGTTTTGGCCTTGGGGTCGGTGTAGCCATAGAGCTTCCCAGCAACGATGCACATTCCGCTGACAGCTCCGCAGACCTCCCGCAGCCGCCCGATCCCCCCTCCGAAGGAAGAGGCAATGGCCAGGGCAGCCTGCGGCTCCAGCTCCATTTCATCTGCAAAGGCAAGTACTACCGCCTGGCAGCAGTTGTAGCCTTCCTTAAAATATTCTTTTGCTATTTCTGCTTTTGTCATTTTTTTCTCCTTTTAGAGTGTATTTTTGTTATTTTTGAACCAGCTTGGGGGATGCCCAGTGATCCGCTTGAAGGCGGTGCTGAAATAGTTCTGATCCGGATAGCCGAACCGCAGGGCAGTCTCTTTGACCGTGCAGCCCTGCCGTAGAAGCTCTGCAGCCTGCTGCATTTTGGTTCGGGTGAAGTGCTCCATTACTCCCACTCCTGCATAACGGGAAAAGGTCTTTTGCAGATTGACCTCGCTCATATTGCAGAGGGCTGCCAGCTCCTTTACTGTAAGCCTGCGGTAGAGGTTTTGCTGCAGGGTCTGCATGATAGCTGCATAGTTCTTGGCGCTTTGGGTGGCCGCCTGCTGCTTGGTAGGGTGAGAGAGTTGCAGCAAAAGCAACTCCAATTGCTTTACAAATTGAAGATGCTCTCCGCTTTTGATCTCTTGGACTGTATCGCTTTTCATTCGCAGCGTACGCCGGCAAAGCTCCAGCAGGGCCTTTACCTGGGAGAGATCCTCGATTTTGCAGATGGCATTTTCCAGCTTCGGAATATGCTCTCCCGCGAAGCTGAAAACGTAGATCACCGGGGCGGTGCCGCCGGTGCTGTAAACATTATGAAACTGCATGGGCGGATGCAGAATGGCCTCCCCCTGCTGCAGCTCAAAGATCCGGTGATCGGCGGTGATGCCAGCCTTGCCCTCGGCCACGCAAACCAGTTCATAAAAATCATGGCTTTCTCCCCGGAAGAAAAAATCCTTGCTGCAATCCCGCCGGAAGGCGGTATAGAGGGCCGTGATATGGGGGTTGTTATGAATCGGGATCATAGGGCCTCCATGTATAGAATATCAAAGATGAAGTATAGAAAATGACATAGACATTATTTGAATTATCCGATAAAATCAAGTCATTAAGAGGATTGTAACACGTTGCGTCAAAAATGTCAATCTTTGAAAAAGGAGAATGGATCATGGAGCCTTTAAAAGTCATTGTGATCGGTGCCGGCGGCCGGGGCGGCCGCTATACTGATATTATGTTCGAATACCCTGCGCTTTTTAAGGTGGTGGGAGTCGCCGAGCCCATTGAAGCCCGCCGGGAGTATATCCGCAAAAAGCACGGTGTTCCTGCGGAAAATTGTTTTGTTACATGGGAGCATATTTTAGAGCAGCCCAAATTTGCAGATATTGCCATCATCTCTACGATGGACCGGATGCATTTTGAGCCTGCCATGAAGGCTATCGAGCTGGGGTACCATCTGCTGCTGGAAAAGCCGGTAGCGCCCACGGCCGGGGAATGTGCCGCTATCTATCACCATGCCCAAAAGCATGATGCGAAGATCATGGTCTGCCATGTGCTGCGGTATACCCCCTTCTTTATGCAGCTGAAAAAGATCCTGCAGGATGGGGTCGTGGGAGAGGTGGTCTCTGTGGAGCACATCGAGGCGGTGGGAAATGTTCACCAGAGCCATAGCTTTGTGCGGGGCAATTGGGGGAATGCAGAGGAAAGCTCCTTTATGCTGCTGCAGAAATGCTGCCACGATCTGGATATTTTGCAATGGCTGCTGGAAAAGGATTGTAAAAAGATCCAATCCTTCGGCTCCACCAAGTATTTCAAGCGGGAAAACGCCCCCGAAGGGGCGCCTGAATATTGCTATGAAGGCTGCCCTCATGGGGAGAACTGCTATTATAACGCTATTAAGCTTTATTACGATGATAAAGCAAACCACTGGTTCCGCAGCTCCAGCACCGGCTTGCCGGATCCCACCGATGAGGATGTGATGGAGGCTTTGAAAACGACCCAGTACGGAAAGTGCGTGTATAAATGCAATAATAACGTGGTGGATCATCAGGTGGTCAATATGCAGTTTGAGGATGATATCACCGTGAATATGACCATGTGCGCCTTCACCAAGGGCGGCCGCAAGACCCACATCATGGGTACCAAGGGCGAACTGACCGCCACCATGAGCGGCAAAGATAATGAATGGTTCACCTTCTATGATTTCGCCACCCGCAAGACCTATCCCATCGAGGCGAAGATCGAGGTGGCAGGCGATAGCATTGTTTCTGGCCACGGCGGGGGCGACAGCGGTATTATCGATGCCCTCTATCGCTATATCACCGGGGAGCTGCAGGCGGAGGAGGTCAGCGAGATCGGCATTTCCTGCAAGAACCATATGCTGGTCTTTGCTGCCGAGGAATCCCGGCTGACGGATCGGGTCATTCAGATCGATGATTTTATGAAAGAAAATATGTAAATAACAGCTGAGATGCGGGGCATCTCAGCTGTTTCTGTATTCTATGGGCGTACATCCGAATTCCGCCTTGAAACGGGTAAAAAAGTAGGTCTCATATTCATAGCCAACCCCGGCGGCGATCTCGCTGACCGGCAGATCAGTGTGGCGGAGCAGCTTGCAGGCGGCAGAGAGCCTTTTGCGGTGCACCAGCTCCGGAAGGGTGCAGCCGTATGCCTTTTTTATAATGCGGCTCACCTGCCGGGGGCAGAGGAATAGCTTCTGCGCCAGCTGCTCCAGCGTAATTCTGCTGCTGTAGTGGCCGGAGATGTAAGTGTCTAAGGTGTTGATATAATTGCTGTATTTTCCGGTTTTTTCCTCCTCTTTCTGAGGGCTCAGCCGGTGAAAAAGGCAGGAAAAAAGCAATGCTACCAGATGCTCCGCCTGCTCGGCGGGAAGAGTGCCCTTCAGCGCTTCTGCCAGCTGGCAGATATAAAATGATTCTTGCTCCCTCATCGGAAGGACGGTGATGCCGCGATCGATGAGCTGCGCCAGAGGCGTATCCGTTTCAAATGAAAAATTCAAGGCGTAGCAGCCCTCCTCGCAAAGGGCGAAATGATCGATGTGGGGCGGAATGATCACCAGGCTGTTTTGGTAGCTCTGCCGTTCCCCCTCGGTGACCAGCACCATCGTTTGAGGGCTTAAAAACAGTTCATAGGTGGAATGGCGGTGCAGAGAGATGGCCTCGGCGATAGCATCCGGCCGTTCCTCCCGGCGATAATGGTGAAACCCGTCGGCAAAAATAAAGGCGGTCAGGCTGATGCCTCCTGCTTCGGTTTTGAAAATGTTTTCCTGCATTTGATCTCACCTCACCGTTATCATACCATAGATGCTATAAAAAAGCGACATTTTTTCGAAAAAAAGTCCCCATTTTACATTGAAAAACGGGGGAAAAATCTTTAAAATATAGGCATCCCAACGAGGAGTCGTGATATGAAAAAGAAACTTTGGATCGATTATATCCCCGCTGCAGCCACAGCGGTGCTGATCATCTTTTTTGCTGTGTGGCGGCAGCAATCGCCGGTAAAAACATTGCCCACCCTCATTACCCTGGCGGTGCAGGTCCTGAATGCCCATGCCGACCGCCGGGCCTTTCTGCTGGGGGCGGCCAATTCTCTGCTCTATGGCTTGGCATATTATATGGAAGGCATCTATTTTTCTATGATCAGTGCAGTGCTCATCTCGGCACCGATGCAGATCTATTCTTATTTCAACTGGCGCCGCCATTCTCATGGCAGCCGCCCGGCGCTGAAAATGCTGGGCAGGCAGCGGGTATTGCTTGTGATCGGGCTGACCCTTGCCGGCTGGGGGATCTGTTGCCTGATGCCTTTCTTCCGCTCCGGCAGCTTCCCGGCGGTGGATGCGCTGAGCTTTGCGGTAGGCATTACCGTGACCTTGCTGGTGGCGCGCCGTTATGTGGATTCTCAATTCTTTGGGATGGCCAACAGCATCATTGGCCTTACCCTTTGGATCCTGCTGGCGGTGCGGGATCCCGCTAATCTGAATTACGTTGTTATTTCTGCCTACAACCTCTTTCGAGTGGTCGAAGCGGCCTTCAATTGGGTGCGGGCGACAAAAGGAGAAAAAATATGAACTACCGTTTGATCCATCAGCTTCCCCCTACGGAGAATAATCCCCGCAACAGCGAGGGCGCCTTCCTGCGGGGCAAAAAGGGGGAGATCCTCTTTGCCTACAGCCGCTATCATGGGGACAGCCGCCATGACCACGCCCCCTGCGATATTTATATGATCACCTCCCGGGATGAAGGGGAAAGCTGGAGCGAGCCCCGCCCCATCGCTCTCGCCGCCGATTTCGGTACCCGGAATATCATGAGTGTTTCGGCCATGGAGCACCAAAACGGGGATCTTGCCTTCTATTTTTTGATCAAGGAAAACGATCGCACCACTACCTTGGGCCGAACGGTTTCAAAAGACGGGGAAAACTTCGTCCCCGAGCGTTGTGAGTGTAATTTTACACCGGGCTATTATGTGGTCAATAACGACCGCCTGGTGCGGCTTTCTGACGGACGCATCGTGGCCCCCGCCGCCGGCCTGCAGGTGCAGGACGGAAAGATCCTCTACGGTGCGGCGGTGCTGAATTTCTTTGTTTCGGAGGACGACGGTAAGACATTCTCCCAGATCAATACCGGCTATACCACCACCGCCCGGGTCAATGCCACCCATGGGCTTCAGGAGCCGGGGCTCATCGAGGTGGAGGATCGGCTGTATTGCTGGATGCGTACTAAGCTGCTCTGCCAGTATGAGGCTTGGTCGGAAAGCGGCCTTGGCGGCTTTGAAACGCCCCAGCCCAGCCAGTTTTCCTCCCCGCCCTCGCCCATGCAGATCAAGAAACTCGGCGATGCCTATTATGCGGTGTATAACCCCGTTCCCGCCTATAACGGGGTGGATTATCATGATTTGCCCGATAGCTGGGGCAGAACCCCCTTTACCATCCGAAAGAGCACCGATTGCATCAACTTTGGTCCCTTGCAGAATATTGAAGAGGATTCCAATCGGGGCTATTCGTACCCCGCCCTCTTTGAGACCAAGGACGGCTGCATCCTCATCGGCTACTGCCGGGGCAATTCTGCCGACGGGGATCAGCTCTGCCGCTTGGGGATCGGCAAGATCCGGATGGACTCTCTTGAATAAAAATGGCCCTTTTTTGGATTGTAAACCGCAAAAAAATATGCTAAAATATCCCCAAAAGGGGGGAGAAATATGCGGATATACAAAACCGAGGAATTCATGACGCACAGCAAAAATCTGCATATCTTCAAGTGTACCAGCGATAAGGCGGAAACTCTTCATACCCATGAATTCATCGAGCTCGTCTATGTGTTATCGGGGTCGATGACCCAGATCATGGACAACCGGCAGTATGAGGTCCGGCATGGGGATATCCTTTTTATGAATTACGGCTGTACCCACGCCTTTTCCGCCGAAAACAGATGCTCCTATGTGAATATCCTTTTTTCTCCCGAGCTGATGGGGGAGGAGATCGTTACCCCCGCCAATGCCTTCTGCCTTCTCTCCCTTGCCGCCTTCAATGAGATGCGCAGTGACGCCAATTTCGGCAAGCTCACCTTTTTCGGAAGCGAGCGCAAGGAAATCGAGGATATCATTCTGGCCATGCTGAAGGAGTATAAAGAAAAGCAAAGCGCATGGGAAACGGTGGTGGGCAATTACCTGAATACCCTCATCGTTAAGATGCTCCGGAAAACGCAGATGGGGATGGAGCAGGTGGAGATCGACGGGATGTGGCAGGAGCTTTCGGAATATATCGATCAGAACCTGGATTCCAGGCTCACCCTTTCCTCCCTGGCGCAAAAGTGTTTTTACAATCCCTCCTATTTCAGCCGTGTCTTTAAGGAAAAATTCGGGGTTTCCCTGACCGAATATATCACCCGCAAGCGGCTGAATTATGCCATTGAGTTGCTGAGCGGCACCGATCTGTCCCTGGATGAGATCAGCAGCCGGGCAGGGTTTTCCGATCGGAACAGCTTTTACCATGCCTTTTCCCACTACCTGAACAGCACCCCCACCACCTACCGGAAAAAGTAAAAAAATCCAAAATATAAGTAAAATTCAGCCATATAAAAAACCTCCTTTTCAGGGTATAATGAACCAAAAAAAGGAGGTTTTTTTGATGTACGTTATGAGAAAAGATTTCAGCATGAAGCTGAGCTTGGAGGATTACCGGGACCGGGTCTATGCCTGCTGGCTGGGCAAAAATATCGGCGGTACCATGGGCGCCCCCTATGAAGGGAAGCGGCAGACCCATGATATTCAGGGCTTTGCCACGGCACCGGGCACTCCCTGCCCCAATGATGACCTGGATCTGCAGCTGATCTGGCTCCATGCCATGGAGCAGATGGGACCTCTGGCCATCAATGCCGCAACGCTGGGAGAATTCTGGATCAGCCTGCTCCCTCCCAACTGGAATGAGTACGGCATCGGGAAAAATAATATCCGCCGGGGGCTGGTACCGCCCATCTCCGGGGATTATCAGAACAGCTGGAAGCATTCCAACGGCGCCTGGATCCGTACCGAGGTATGGGCCTGCATGGCACCCGGCTGCCCGGAGCTGGCGGCAAAGTATGCCATGGAGGATGCCAAGGTGGATCACGGCAGCGGTGAGGGTACCGTTGCGGCGGCTTTTGTGGCGGCCATGCAATCGGCAGCCTTTGCCTTCCGGGATCTCCGGGAATGCATTGAATTGGGGCTTGCCGCAATTCCGGCAGAATCCCGCATGGCAGACAGCATCCGCTTTGTGATGGAATGCTACGACGGCGGCATGGCACCGCTGGATGCCCGGAATGCGGTGCAGCAGCGCAATGCTGATATCGGGAACGGCTGGTTTGAGGCTCCCTCCAATGTGGCCTATGCGGTGATCGGCCTGCTCTGGGGAGAAGGGGACTTTAAAAAGTCCGTGATCACCGCCATCAACTGCGGAGACGATACCGACTGTACCGGCGCAACAGTAGGCGCCACCATGGGGATCCTGGGGGGAACCAAGGAGGTTCCCGCCGATTGGCAGCAGCATATCGGTGATGCCATCATCACCGTTTCCATTAACCGGGGGGACGGTAAAACCGGCGGTGCGGTACCCAAGACCTGCAAGGAGCTGACCGAGCGGGTGGTTGCGCAGGCACCTTATGTACTCTTTGCCAACCATGCCTATACCACCCTTGCCTCCGGGGAGGCGCAGATCCCTGAGGATGCGGGGGAGTACCTGCGGGCCAAGTGCGGGGAACTGCGGGAAAATGCGGTTTTGAAGCCCTATTCCGCCCATTATGAATCGGCGGTGCTTTCTGCTGATATGGTGCTGGATGGCGCCCCCGATATTGAGCCGCTGGGAGAACGGACTGTCACCCTGGCGGTGCGTTGCAACCGGGCCCTGGGCGATCAGCTGGATAACCTGACCTGCCGTTGGTGGCTCCCCGAGGGCTTTACGGTGGTAAAGGGCAAGCAGACGGCCGTTATCACCAATAAGAACCCTCACGACAGCGGCATCGCAACACTGCAGTTTATCTTAAAGGCCGGGGAGACGGTGGCACCCTCCAACCGGTGTGTGCTGGAGATCGTTGCCGAGGGACGGTGCACCCCTCTTTATATCCCTGTGATCTTATTGGGCTGAGTATTCGCAGGCAATGAGCCCGATCCCCACAGTTCCCAGCCAGGAGATCTCCTGAAGCGTTTGCCGGGCGGCGGCCATCTCGGCTTCTCCCCGGCAGGTCACAAATAGATTGGCGGTGGCTTGGGATGTGCCGTTGGTGACCCGCAGACCGATGGCGGGCACCTGGCTGAAGGCCGCCAGAGAAAGGACCTGCCCGGGGGAGCGAAGGGCAAAATGCAGGGTGAATACCCCGTCTTCATAGGTCTGGCCGTCGGTTCCGGCATAACTGCTGCGGTTCAATGCCGGTTTTATGGGCGGCCGTAAAGGTCAGCGGCGGGGTGTAGACCGCAGGATCGGTATCTTGCACCGCTGCCTCCTCTGTAGGAAGGGTCTCGATGATCTGCCGCAGACTTTCCAGCTGGGTCTCTGTCAGCTGGGTCTGGCCGTATTGACCATCGGCCTTTTTATGGCGGGCATACCCTTCGGAAAAGCTTACATAATAATCGGGATAAAGGAGAAAATCATAGTTTGCACATAGGCAGATATCGCTTTCATAGGGCAGATTGAATAAGATCTGAGTCAGTTTTTCAGCGTCCTTGCCGGTGAGGGTCTGGGAGTTGTTGGCGGGCACGCCTTCTTCATAGCGCATAATCACCGCCTCCTCTGCTCCCGGCATAAGGGAGACAGCCGGCGAAGCCTCTGCCGGGGTGACCTTCTCCGGCAGATCGGAAACGGCCTGGGAGATGGGCTCCTGCTCTACATATCCGGCGGGGCAGGATATTTCCATAACTTCTGTGCGGTCACAGCCGGTCAATAGCAATAGGAATAAAAGGATGGCAATTATTTGCCTTGTTTTCATCCGGATCACCTCCTGTAATTCCATTGTACAGGATGGATCGGGGAAAAATCAAGTTTTTGGGCGAAATGTTACATAAGTGTAACATAACTCCGTCAAAGTGCCCAAAAATCCGAGTCCCGCTTTGTTTCAGACATTATTTTGGTTATTTTGTATTCGCTTCCAATTGATGAAGCCGTAAAGATCGTTACAAAGAAACATGGCAAAGCAGACAACCACCGAAAGATAGGAGAGCTCATGCCGGGCGGCCAGGCTCCATAAAAGGATCAGCACAAGGTCGTTGGCGGCATAGGCCAGGGCAAAATAGGGGCTGCGGCGAAAGGTCAGGTATACCGCCATAAAGCTGGTGGCCACCGAAAGGGTGCTGGCCAGCAGATTGGCAGTATGAAAGGCCTTTAAAATGAAATAGAAGACCGCCGTTACCGCCCCGGTGAGCAGTACCATCAGGCCTGCCTCCGGGGCTTTCAGCCGGTTAACAGCTACCTCTGACCGGTTGCCCTTATAGGGGTGGCGCAGCCAGGAGATCAGGGCGAAAAGCGCCATGGGGGCGGTCATCCCCAGATAGGTGATCATCTCGCCGTAATAGGAAAAGGTATAGGAGATGAAGCCGTAGAGTAGGCTGAAGAGGATCATCAGCAGCTGCCCGAAGGGGTTACCCTTGGCGCTGAAGATCAGGGAGGTGGCTCCGATCAGCGAGGCGGCCAGGGTCAGATAGCCGGAGCGGTCAAACAGCAGAAAGAAAAGGGTGATAAGCAGGACAGATGCACCCCAGAGCAGTTTTTCGCCTTTGGTGAAATAGTTCATAGATCCCTCCAAAAAAATAAGCACCCGTATTCACATCTTCAAAGACCTAACGATGTGAAAAACGGATGCATTGCATCACACTACCCGGTGGCAGTAATTCAATTATAGCAGGTTTCCGGCAAAAATCAAGTGAAATCTTCGCAGATGGCCATAGCGGCCTCAAAGCCGGTATCCGGCCGGCGGGCAAGATCGCTCACCGAAAGCACCCCCACCACGCTCCCCTTCCGGCAGACCGGCAGCCGCCGTACCTGATGGATAGCCATAGTGCGGGCCGCCTCTAGCAGCGTTTCTTCCGGGCGGGCGCAGAATACCTTTTTGGTCATGATCTCCCCAAGGGCGGTCTCGGCCGGGGAACGCCCGGCTCCGACGCAACGGGTGGTCAGGTCCCGGTCGGTCACCACCCCTGCCAGCCGGCCCTTCTGCAACACCGGCAAAAGGCCGATTCCTTCCTTGGCCATCAGCCGGGCGGCGGCCTCTGCGGTAGCGGTCTCCGGCAGCGCAAATAATCGTTTACTCATCAATTCTTCTACTCTCATGCTGTTAGTATGGAAAAAATGATTGCAAAAATCCATAGATATGTTACAATAATAAAAAAATATCAAGGAGTTATTATGCGATTAAGAAAAAAGAAAAACGCCCCTCTCCGTTTTGAGCGGTGCGCAGAGTATACGGTGGAGACAGAAGGCCTTCCGGAGGGCTTTTATGAGTATTTTGATCAGGAAAAGCCGCTGGAGATGGAGATCGGCTCCGGAAAGGGTCGGTTTATCGTCACTTTAGCGGAGCAGAACCCGGAAAAGCAGTTTATCTCCATTGAGCGGGTCATTGATTGCCTGGTGATGGCCATGGAAAAGGCCCAGCGGAAGGAACTGAAAAATATTAAGTTCTTTTGCCTGGATGCCGGAAATTTAACAGAATTTTTTCCCGCTGAGTGCGCAGATGTGATCTATCTGAACTTTTCCGATCCTTGGCCTAAGGCGCGCTATGCCAAGCGCCGGCTGACCCATCGCCGGATGGTGGCGGCCTACCTGCCTCTTTTGAAAAAAGAGGGTAAGATCTGCTTCAAGACCGATAACCGCCCCCTCTTTGATTTTTCTGTGGAGGAATTTCAGGAGCTTGGCTTCCGGTTGGAGGAACTGACCTATGATCTCCATAACACCGATACGCCCAATATCATGACCGAGTATGAGGAACGGTTTTCCTCCATGGGTACGCCTATCAACCGCTTTGTGGCATATCCCACCGAAAAGACCTATGAAATACTGAAATAAACCATCAAAAAATGAGCCGAAATCGGCTCATTTTTATTTGCAATATGCAAGGAAGGAGGAGGCAGTGCGCCAGGTGCTCCCGGTAGATCTCTGCCGGCTCCCGAAAGTCGTTCTTTTCCGGATATTTCCCAGCCCCAGCCTGAAGGTCTGGATACAGGGAATCAGCTCGATCCCCAGATCGGCGGCATAGCGGTCGAGCTCCTTACGGCTTCTCCTTGAAGAAGTGTTCTTTTTGCCTGCCTGCATTCACAGACATCGCCAGCCCCATGGACATACACAGCGCCAGCACCGAGGAGCCGCCGTAGCTGAAGAAGGGGAGGGTGATGCCGATGACCGGCAGCAGCCCAAGGCACATCCCGATGTTTTCCGCTGCCTGGAAAAAGAGCATGGCGGCCAGCCCGATGCAGATGAAGCAGCCCATATGGTTGGCCGCGTGATAGGCTACATAGATCAGCCGCAGGATAATGGCCACCTCCAGCGCGATGACCAGGAAGCAGCCGATATAGCCCAGCTCCTCGCCGCATACAGCAAAGATGAAATCGGTATGCTTTTCGGGGAGGATACTGTATTGAGTTTGGATCCCTTCTCCGATACCGGAGCCGGTCAGCCCGCCGCTGCCCAGCGCGATCTTGCTCTGGATGGTGTGGTAGCCAAAGCCCATGGGATCCAGGGAGGGGTCGTAGACCGCCAGGATCCGCATCTGCTGGTAGGTAGCCAGATTATCAAAGATGAAGGGGGCGGCGATGCCAATCACGGTAAAGCCTCCTAAAAAAAAGCCCCAATGGAGCCCTGCCGCCAGCAGCATGGCCAGGCAGATGAAGAGGAATACCAGGGTGGTACCGAGATCGCCGCTGAGGATCACCAGCCCGGCGATCACCGCAAAATGCAGCGCCAGAGGAACCAGGGCCCGGATGTTATTGATATATTCCCGCACCTGGGACAGGTGCCGGGCAAAGGTGAGGATAAACCCGATCTTCACAAATTCCGAGGGCTGGATGTTGATAGGGCCCAGCGAGATCCAGTTTTTATTGCCGTTGATCTCCTGGCCGAAAATAAGGGTGAATACCAGCAGCAGAATACAAAGAATATAGATGGGAACTGAAAAGCGGGCCAGATTTTCGTGCTCTAAGGTGAGCAGCACCAAGCACATAAACAGCCCGGCCAGAATGCCGAAGATCTGCACGATCATCATCCGGTTGGAGCCGTAGGTGGCGGTGGCGGTATGGATAACCACCAGTCCAAAGCCGCTGGCTGCCAAGATCAGCGCCCCTAAGATCCAATCGATCCGTTTGGCAACGTGCAGGAGAAATAATTTTACTTGCTCCATGCAGGCCCTCCTTTCAAAATATTTTTATTATTATAACACAGATAATGGCTTTTTTCAACTTGCAAATAGATATTATATATGTTATAATACAATACTGATTAAATATGTGAGGAATCAGAATGGAAAAAACCTTTATCTGCCATACTCTTGCCGATACCGAAAAAGCAGCGGGCGAGATCGCCGGGCTGCTGCAGGGTCGGGAGGTGATCGCTTATTTCGGGGATCTGGGCGCGGGAAAGACCACCTTCACCCGGTATCTCTGCGCTGCCCTCGGGGTGAAGGATGAGGTCACCAGCCCTACCTTTGCCATGGTTCATGAATATCATACCGGCCCCTTTCCGGTCTATCATTTTGATATGTATCGGGTGGATGGGGAGGACAGCCTCTTCAGCACCGGCTATTATGATTATCTGGGCAACGGGCTGCTGCTCATCGAATGGAGCGAGAATATAGAGGATCTTCTGCCGGAGGATGCCTGGCGCATCACCCTCTCCTATCATGGGGAGGGCCGGATCATCAGATTGGAGAATGGATTATGAAGCTGCTGAGTATCGATAGCGCCGGAACCACCGCCGCCGTTGCGGTCAGTGAGGAGGGGGCTGTTTTAGCGGAGGGCTTTGCAGACGAAGGGCTGACCCACAGCCAGACGCTGCTGCCCCTCACCGATGAGACCCTGAAAAAAGCGGGGATCTCCTTAAAGGAGATCGATGCCTTTGCGGTAACGAGCGGTCCCGGCTCCTTTACGGGGCTGCGCATCGGCGCTGCGCTGGTGAAGGGGATGGCGTTGGGCCGCCCCTGCTATGCGGTACCTACCCTGATGGCGCTGGCCTGTAATGAAAAGGATAGCGGGCGGATCGCCGTATCCCTTCTGGATGCCCGCCGAAAGCAGGTCTATATGGGGGCCTATGCCTTTGAGGCGGGCAAGCCGGTGCAGGTGATCGAGGATCGGGCCTGCTCGGTGGAGGAAGCGGAAGCGCTGATCGGCGGGCTGGAAGGAAAGGTCGTTCTTTTGGGGAACGGTGCCTACCTGCTGGAGCAGGTCAGCGATGGCGACCGGGTCATCATGAGCCGGGAAAATCATATACTGGGAAGAAGCGTGGCGCACGCCGCTGCGTTTTTGGATCCGATCCCGCCTGAGCGGCTGGTGCCTTCTTATTTAAGGCTCTCCCAGGCGGAGCGGGAATATCAAGAGAAAAAGGAGAAAGAAAAAAATGGTAGTACTGGGCTGTGACAAAGCGGGAACCGAATGGCTTCCCATCATTTCCGAAAAATTGAATGAAATGGGTGTAGAGAATAAGATCATCTACGACGGCACTATCGACGGCTGCGATTATACCGACGCTGCTTTTCTGGTGGCCGAGACCGTTGCTGCCGGCGATGCAGAAAAGGGGATCTTGATCTGCGGTACCGGCATCGGCATGAGCATGGCCGCCAATAAGGTGCGGGGTATCCGCGCCTCGGTCTGCAACGATTGCTATTCTGCCAAGATGACTGTTGTGCACAATAACAGCAACGTGCTGTGCATGGGAGCCCGGGTACTGGGCATCGAGCTGGCGCTGAAGATCGTGGAGGAATATTTCTCCGCGGAGTTTGAGGCCGGCGGCCGCCATGAGCGCCGGGTCAACGCCATTATCGCTAAGGAAAACGAGCAGTTCAAATGAAAAAGCTGCAATTTAAGGGCTGGATCGGCTTCGGCGTGATCCTGCTGATCCAGCTGTATATGGGCAGCCTTTATCGGTCGGGCGGCTTCGGCATGAATTATGCCGCCGTGCTGCTGGGGGCCATCGTTTCGGTGCCGTCTCTGCTGCTGTACGGCTATCGCCAGCTGGGCACCTTGCCTGCCTGGCTCACGGCGGGGGCCTGCCTTCCGCTGCTGTACTATGCTTCTCAGCATACGGCGACTACGCTGCTCACCTGGTTTCTCTGCTTCGGCGGGCCGCTGGCGGTGACCTTCTTCTGGCCCCGCCTGCAGAAGCTTTGCCCTCTTTCTTCCTATGCCCTGCCTACCGCCGGGCTTTTCTGGCTGGGCGGCGTGCTGGTCTACAGTAAGCTTCATTTCGGCTCCTGGCAGCTCTCGGCTGTTACCGAGCGGGTGGCTTACCGCTACGGCTTGATGGTGGATCAGATGGAGCAGGTCTATGCTGAGGTGTACGGCGGTGCGCTGCCCCAGCAGTTCCAGGCGGCCTTTGAGCAGCTTCATGCCGGCAAAAGCTATATGGGCTTTTATCTGGTGACCGTGGTGGCATATGCCCTGGTGGGTGCTTACTTCTTGGGGATCTTTCTGGCCGACCGTTCCCTGCCGGCGGAGCATCGCTGGCTGGGCAGTTGGGAGGCACTGCTTCCTTCCAAGGGGGTCAGTATGTTTTATATGATCGCCTATGTGCTGCTGATGTTTATGCCGGATCAGTTGTACCAGACCTTAAAAGCAGTACTGGATCTTTTTGGTTTCTTCTTTGTGTTGGCGGCGGTGTATTATCTGCTGCGGTGGATGCGCAAAAAGGGCTTGGCGCCTGCCTTGGGCTGGATCGTGGCAATGCTGCTCTTTGCAATGGCCTTCTTCTCGGTGGGGAATGTGCTGCTCAGCCCCTATTCCATTCTGATGTGTGTGGGGCTGTGGTGCATTGTGTCGCCCCGGAAACCGGCCAAAAATTGAGATCGGGAGTTCATTTTCGATGAAATCATTTAAAATCAATATATCCCGGGGAGAGATCGTGCTGTATGTATGCCTGGTGGCCTTTTCGCTGATCACCATGGCTATGCAGTTCTGGTGGGGGCTGGTGGAGCTGGCCTTTACAGCGGTGTTCATCATCTTTAACCTGCTCACCATGGAAAAGCGCAATCGGCATATCTATTCCTACCTGCAGAATATCACCTCTTATCTGGATGAGGCCACCCGGGAAAATCTCACCAATTTCCCCATGCCTATTACCTTGCTGAATGAAAAGGGGGAGATCATCTGGTATAACGAGCTGTTTCACCAGGTGTTGCACGATGGAAATATCCATGAGATCTTCGGCAAAAAGGTGCAGGCCATCAGCAAAAATATTACCTTTGATAAGATAAAAAAGCACCAGAGCGGAAAGTACGATATCACCTTTGCCGATAAAAAATATACCGTTTACCTGCTCAGCCAGGGGGAAGAGGGCAAGAACCACTTCTATGCCGTCTATTGGATGGATAACCATACCCTTCATGAGCAGATCCATCAGCTGAAAGGGGATACCCTTTGCGTCGCCTACTTCCTGCTGGATTCCTACGACGAGATCCCCGAAAATGTGACCGCCCTGCAAAAGACCAATTTTGTGACCCGGGTGGATGTACGGGTGCGGCAGCTTGCCAAGCTGCTGAACGGCATGGTCATGAAGCCGGAAACGGATAAGTATATGATCCTTTTCGAGCGGCGGTATCTGGATACCCTGAAGGAGACCAAATTCCGTATCTTGAATGAGATCAAGGATATCCGCATCGAGGGTGTGCTCCATGCCACCCTTTCGGTGGGCGTGGCCATCGGCAACGGCGACCTGCTCAAGACCGACGATGCGGCCCGCAGCGCCTTGGATCTGGCCCTGTCCCGGGGCGGCGACCAGGCGGCGGTGACCGATGCGGAAAAGGAGCGCTACGATTTCTACGGCGGCAATTCCGAAAGCGGCAATCGCCGCAAGCGGGTCAAGGTGCGGCTGGTGGCAGAGGCGCTGACCGCCCAGATCGAACGGGTGGATCACGTATTTATTATGGGCCATAAGTATGCCGATCTGGATTGCATTGGCGGCTCGGTGGGGGTGGCAAAGATCGTTTCCGCCTTGGGTAAGACCCCCCATATTATCTATAACGCGCAGGAAAATCTCTGCCAGGATATGCTGGATATGCTGATGGAGACCGATTACCGGGATGCCTTTAGCGAGGTCTCCCATGTGACCCGGGCCATGGCTGAAAATGCCCTGCTGGTGGTGGTGGATACCCACGATCTGGATTATATTGAAAGTGAGCGGGTGCTGCGGTTCTTCCGGGATGTGGTGGTCATTGACCATCACCGCCGGGCAGTAGAGGGGGTCATCACCGATACGGTGGTCTCCTTCCACGAACCCAATGCATCCTCCAGCAGCGAAATGGTCACCGAGCTGAGCGAAAATGTCAAGCGTTGCCGCCTGAGTAAGGTGGAGGCGCAGGTCTTGCTGGCCGGCATCATTCTGGATACAAAAAACTTTACCGAGCGCACCGGCTCCCGCACCTTCGAGGCGGCGGCCACCCTGCGGAAAGCAGGAGCCGATCCTCAGGAGATCCGCCGGTTCTTTAAAAACGACCTGCAATCCTACCGCAAGCAGATGGAGATGATCAGCAGCGTGGAGATGGTCACCGACCATATTGCGGTAGCCTGCTGGGATAAGGAGCCCTTTGAGGGTATCAAGGTCATCGCTGCCAAGGCGGCGGATGAGCTTTTGAATGTGGCAGATATTACCGGTGCCTTTGTGGTGTACCGGGCAGGGGATCAGGTGCATATCTCCGGCCGCTGCGATGCCACTTATAATGTGCAGACCATTCTGGAGCAGCTGGGCGGCGGCGGTCACCGTTCGTCGGCCGGAGCCCAGATCAAGGATATGGAGCTTTCCGAGGTTCGGGAACGGCTCATAGAACTTATCAAGAACAATAAGGAGTAACGAAAATGAAGGTAATTTTATTAGCAGATGTGAAGGGTCAGGGAAAAAAAGGCGATACGGTGAATGTATCCGACGGTTACGGCCGTAACTTCCTCATCGCCCGTGGCCTTGCTACCCCGGTGACTGCGCAGGTGCAGAACGATTTTGCCGGTAAGGCCGCCGCTGCCCAGCATAAGATCGATGTGGATACTGCAGCAGCGCAGGAAAATAAAGCTAAGCTGGACGGCAAGACCTTTGTGCTGAAGGCCAAGGGCGGCGAGAGCGGCAAGCTCTTCGGTGCCATCACCGGTAAGGAGATCGCTGTTCTGATCGAAAAGGAAAGCGGCGTGGCGGTGGATAAGAAAAAGCTGGTGGTGGATACCATCAAGAATTTCGGTACCTACGCCTGCACCGTGAAGCTCTATACCGGCATCTCTGCAAAAATTAATGTTTCTGTTGAGAAGGAAGACTAATGGAATTCGAAGATTTAAAAAGAGTGCCTCATAGCCTGGAGGCAGAGCAGAGCATCATCGGCTCCCTGATCGTGGATTACCGCTGTATGGAGGAGCTGGCTGCCATTCTGCGCCCGGAGCACTTTTATGTGGATAAATACGGCAAGGTCTATAGCGTGATCACCGAAATGTACATGACCAGCGCCAAGATCGATTTTGTGACAGTGCTGGATCGGGTGGTTGCCGCAGGCATCTACGAGGAAGAGGAAGGCAAAAAGCTGCTTTACGATATGGCTTCCTCTGTGCCCAGCGCTAAAAATGCAGCCGCTTATGCCAAGATCGTGGTGCAGAAATATAACCTGCGCCGGCTGCTTAGCATCTGCGAGGAGATCACCGAGGATTGCTATTCCGGCGGTGAGGATGTGCAGGATATTCTGGATAAGGCCGAAGCCAAAATTTTCGAGCTGCGGGATACCCAGAGCAACACCACCATGGTGGAGCTGAAGACCGCCATTCTGCAAAGCTTCCAGAATGTTTCCAAAATTGCGCAGGATCCTTCGGCCAATGCGGGCCTGCAGACCAACTTCCGGGATCTGGATCGTGTGCTTTCCGGCTTCGGTAAGAGCGATCTGATCCTGCTGGCCGCCCGCCCGGGCTTGGGTAAGACCTCCTTTGCGCTGAATATTGCTATGAATGTGGGTCTCCAGGGGAAAACCGTTGCCATCTTCTCGCTGGAAATGAGCAACGAGCAGCTGGCCAACCGCCTGCTGGCCAGCGATAGCGGTGTGGATAATAAAAAATTCCGTACCGGTCAGCTTAGCCCCAATGAATGGGTGCGGCTTGCTCAGTCCTCCTCCATTCTGGCTAAGACCAATGTGTATCTGGATGATACGCCGGATATGACCGTTGCCCAGATGAAGGCAAAGCTGCGCCGGTTGCCGGCGCTGGATCTGGTGATCGTGGACTATATGCAGCTGATGAGTTCCGGTACAAAGACCAACAGCCGCCAGGAGGCGGTATCGGAGATCTCCCGTTCCATGAAGATGATGGCTAAGGAATTCAACGTTCCTGTGCTTTGCCTTTCCCAGCTTTCCCGTGCTTCGGAAAAGCGTGAGGGCGATAAGCGCCCCATGCCCTCCGATCTGCGTGAATCGGGCTCCATCGAGCAGGATGCGGATGCTATCATGTTTCTTTATAACGATTCCTTATATAATAAGGAGACCGCCAATCCTAATAAGATCGAATTGATCATTGCGAAAAACCGTCACGGCCCCACCGAGACGGTATTCCTCTCCTGGAATAAGACCCTTACCAAGTTCGGCAACTTCAAGGCAAAAAAAGAGGCCATTCCTCTGCCCGATGAGGCGCCGCCCGTATGATGGAGCAGCGTTTTGCAAGGGCCATGGAGGCCTTTTGCCTGCCTGCGGGCTGCCGGGTGACGGTGGCCCTCAGCGGCGGGATGGATTCTGTGGTGCTGCTGTATCTTTTAAAGGAACTGCCGGGCAGGAATTTCATTCTGCAGGCCGCCCATGTGAACCACGGCCTCCGGGAGGCCGCAGGCAGAGATCAGCAGTTTTGCAGAGAACTGTGTGAAAAATGGCAGATCCCCCTGCAGATCTTTCAGGGCGATGCTGCCGCCTATGCCAAAAGCCATGGCATGAGCATCGAAGAGGGCGCCCGTGCCCTGCGATATGGCTTTCTGGATCCGCTGGCGGGGGAGAATTCCTTTGTGGCCACCGCCCATCATCGGGAGGATCAGCTGGAAACCTTCTTTATTAATTTATATCGGGGCAGCGGCAGCCGCGGCCTTTCGGGTATCAAGCCTCGCCGGGGAAACTATCTGCGGCCATTGCTGGAACTGGAAAAGCAAGCCATCACCGCCTTTGCGCAGGAGCACCGGCTGGCTTATGTGACCGATGAGACCAATGGCGATACCGCCTATCTGCGCAACTTCCTGCGCCATGAGGTGCTGCCTCTGCTGCAAAGCCGGGAGGAAGGCAACTTTGCCGCCGGCCTTGCTGCCGCCATGCAAAATCTGCGGGCGGAGGATGAGGCGCTGGATTTCTGGGCAGAGCAGATATCGGCCGATGATGCCGAAACGCTGGCCGCGCTTCCCGATGCGGTGCTCAAGCGGGTGCTGGATCGGATGAACGGAGCGTCGCTGGACCGGCTGCATTTTCATGAGATCGCAGCGCTGATCCGCAGGAGACCATCCTCCGGGCAGTTGCAGATCGCCGGGGATCGGTTCTTTCGGCTGGAATATGGGCAGTGTAAATTTACACTTTTGCCCGGGGAGCCAATACTACCGGTGCAACCGGACATTCCCACAGAATGGGAAGGGCTCCAATTCTTGATTCGTTCGGAAGAAATTAACAGTCCGTTTACACATTTTATGGTGGATTGTGATAAAATAAAGGGCAATCTGATCTTTCGCCGTAAAAAGCCCGGGGATCTTTTCAGACCCATGGGGAAGGGCGGAACCTCCCGATTGCAAAAAAGATTGAAAAACGACCGTATTCCCCGCAGCCGCCGGGATGCTTTATGGGTGCTGGCGGATGAGCAGGATCGAGTGATCTGGGCTGAGGGCTATGGTGCAGCCGAAGGCTTTGGCTGCGATGAAAATACAAAACGTGTTTATTGCATTAAAATAGGGGGAAAATAAAATGACAGTACAGGATAAGGACATCAAGGAAATTTTGTGCTCCGAGGAGCAGCTGAAAGCCAAAATGCAGGAGCTGGGCGTCGCCATCACCCGGGATTATGCCGGGAAGGATCTATTGATGGTCTCCATCTTAAAGGGCAGCATTATGGTCATGGCCGATCTGATGCGGGCGGTGGATCTGCCTCTGGAGATCGATTTCATGAACGTTTCCAGCTACGGCTCCGGCACCGAGACCAAGGGCGCTGTGAAGATCCTGAAGGATCTGGATGTGGATATCAAGGATAAGCACGTGCTGATCGTGGAGGATATTCTGGATAGCGGCGTGACCCTTCATAACCTGATGAAGCTGCTGAAGCAAAGAGGCCCTGCCTCCATCAAGATCTGCACCCTCTTCTCCAAGCCCGCCCGCCGGCAGGTGGAGGTAGAGGTGGAGTATATGGGCTTTGAGATCCCCGATGCCTTTATCGTGGGCTATGGTCTGGATTATGATGAAAAATACAGAAATCTTCCTTATGTGGGGATCCTCAAGGAAGAAGTCTACCAGTAAAAAGGAGTGAGTGAGAGATTGAATAAAAGCAAAAAAGCAGGCGTTCACAGCCTGTTGTATCTGGTGGTGATCGCTGCCATCCTCTTTTCTGTTTTCTCCATGTTCAATAAGGGGGAGAAGATCAAAGAGGTAGGCTATGGCGAGCTGGTCAGCTATTTTAATGCCGAGCAGGTAAAGACCTTTGAATTGGTAGGCTCCGAGCTTACCTGCGTGCTGCAGGATGATACCAAGATCAAGCATGAACTGCTGGATCTGGGGATGTTCTATGAGGATGTTATGCCCCTGGTGCGGGAGCAGCAAAAGGCGGGGATCATTACCAACGATTATGATTTCCGGCAAGGCTTTACCTGGCCTGCATGGGTCAGCCTGGTGGTTCCCTGCCTGCTGACCATCGGCCTTTTTGCTGCCTTCTATTTCATTGCCAATAAGCAGATGAACGGCGGGAAGGCCCCCGGCTTTGCCCGGGTGCGGGTCAAGACCGGCGCCGATCAGAAGGATAAAAAGACCTTCGAGGATGTGGCCGGTGCCGATGAAGAAAAGGAAGAGCTGGTGGAGATCGTGGATTTTCTGAAATCTCCCCGTAAATATCTGGAGCTGGGTGCCCGCATCCCCAAGGGCGTTTTGCTGGTGGGCCCTCCGGGCACCGGTAAGACCCTGCTGGCTAAGGCTGTCGCCGGCGAGGCGGGGGTTCCCTTCTTCTCCATCTCCGGCTCTGATTTTGTGGAGCTCTATGTGGGCGTGGGTGCTTCCCGTGTCCGTGAATTGTTCGATGAAGCCAAGAAGAATAATCCCTGCATTATCTTCATCGATGAGATTGATGCTGTAGGCCGCCGCAGAGGCGCAGGCTTGGGTGGCGGTCACGATGAACGGGAGCAGACCCTTAACCAGCTGCTGGTGGAGATGGACGGCTTCGGTGCTAATGCAGGCATCATTGTCATCGCCGCCACCAACCGGGCGGATATTCTGGATCCCGCCCTCCTGCGTCCCGGCCGTTTCGACCGCCAGGTCTATGTGGGCTATCCCGATCAGAATGGCCGCGAAGCCATCCTGAAGGTGCACGCCAAGGGCAAGAGCTTTGAGCCGGATGTGAATTTTGCCGATATCGCCAAGGGCACCATCGGCTTTACCGGTGCCGATATCGAAAATCTGCTGAATGAGGCCGCCCTGCTGGCCGCCCGCCGCAGCAAAAAGGAGATCGGCCAGGCAGAGATCGAAGAATCCATCATGAAGGTGGTGGCCGGCCCTGAAAAGAAGAGCCGCAAGGTGGTGGAAAAGGAACGCCGCCTTACCGCCTACCACGAAGCCGGCCATGCGGTGGTCTCCCGCTTTTTGGAAACCGCCGATCCGGTCCACGATATCTCCATCGTACCCCGGGGTCGTGCAGGCGGTTATACCCTTTCTCTGCCCCAGGAGGATCTCTCCTATGCCACCAAGAATGTGATGTTCGAGGAGATCGTCAGCCTGCTGGGCGGCCGGGTCAGCGAAAAGCTGTATCTGGATGATATCTCCACCGGCGCCTCCAATGATATCCAGCGGGCCACCTCCATTGCCCGCCAGATGGTCACCAAGTACGGTATGAGCGATGCGCTGGGCCCCATCCTCTATGGCAATGAAAGCGAAGAGGTCTTTATCGGCCGGGATCTGGCCAGCCATCGGGATTATTCCGAGCAGGTGGCCGCCAAGATCGATGACGAGGTGAAGCGTATCATCGATGAGGCCTATGCCAAGGCCGAAGCCATCCTTTCCGAGCACGCTGCCGAGGTGCGCACCACCGCCGAGCTGCTGCTGGAAAAGGAGCATCTTTCCGGTGCGGAATTTGCCGCCATCTTCGAGCCCAAGCCCGAAGCGCCTGCCGGGGAAGAAGTAACTGAGGAATAAAAAATATCAGCGCAAAGCATTTTTGCTTTGCGCTGTGACTTTTTATAGGGATTTCCCGTCTGTATAGATGAGAGGGTGTGAAAAGGATGAAGGATCTGCAGATCATTGAATTATTCTGGCAGCGGAAGGAAGAGGCCATCCGGGAGAGCCGCAAGGCCTACGGCTCCTATTGCCATACCGTTACCTATCACATTCTGTTGGACCGGGAGGACGCAGAGGAATGTGCATTGGCGGTGCAATTTGAAGGAGACGAAGCCTATTATGACTATGTGAATTCTTATTATAGACCTGCTACTCTGGCAGAGCTGATGCTCTGCATATTTTTATTCTTCTTCCAAAAGCGGGAAAAGGAGCGTATCCTCAAACCCAAAAATAGAGGGAATTTCAACTTGTTTTTTAGGGTAAACGGTGGTAAAATGAAAGGAAGAATGGGGGATGTATCATGAGGATCGTAACGGAGTTGAAAAGCAAGGCGAAATATGATGTCATCGTGGCGGGCGGCGGCGTCGCCGGCGTGGCGGCTGCCATTACCGCTAAAAAGCGAGGCAAAAGTGTCTTGCTGCTGGAAAAATCCAATATTTTAGGCGGGCTTGCTACGCTGGGGCTGGTCAATCTCTTTGTACCTATGTGCAACGGCCGGGGAACCCAGATCATCTTTGGTCTGGCCGATGAATGGTTTTATGAAGCCGCAAAATACGGCTACGATACCATTCCCGATAACTGGCAGACCGGCGAAAAACGGATGGTCAACCGCTATTCCCCCTATATTTTTGCGTTGCAGCTCACCGAGCAGATCAAAAATGCTGGGGTGGATCTGCTCTTCGATTGCATCGGCTCCCAGCCGGTGATGGATGGCAACCTCTGTAAGGGCGTTATCACTGAAAGCAAGTCCGGCCGGGAATATTATGAGGCGGAGATGGTCATCGATACCACCGGCGATGCAGATCTGCTCCGCCGGGCGGGCGTCCCCGTTGTGCTGGGTAAAAACTTTTACACCTATGTCGGTAAGAAGATCTCGCTGGAAAGCTGCCAAAAGGCGGTGGATAATCAGAATATCCGCTATGCCTTCGAGGGCTGTAAGGGCGGCGCCATTAATCTCTACGGGGATCATCAGCCTGCCGATAAACCCCTCTGGTCGGGTACCACGGTGGAGGAGGTCACCGATTATCTCATCGATAATCAACTGGAGATGCTGAAACAGCTGAAGGGCGACGACCGCAACAGCCGGGATATCGCCATGCTGCCTATGATGCCCAATTTCCGCACCACCTGCCGTATCGACGGCGATTATACCTTCAAGGAATCGGATCATTACCGCCATTTTGAGGATTCTGTCTGCGCCATCAACGATTTCGACCGTAAGGATTTTCTTTATGAGGTGCCCCTCCGGTGCCTGACCCGCCGGGAATTCCCCAATCTTATTACCGCCGGGCGCAGTGCCTCCGGGGAGGGCTATGGTTGGGATGTGATCCGTGTGATCCCGCCCGCCATCTTGACCGGGCAGGCTGCAGCGGAAGCAGCGGTATTGGCTATCGAGACCGGCAAGCCCATTGCCGAGGTGGATATCGCAACGCTCCAGCAACGGCTGGAAAAGGAGGATCACATCATGATCCATTTCCCCGATGAGCTGATTCCTGAGGATCAGGAAAAGATCGAATTCGGGCCGGATGAAGGGCATATCTGATGAGCATTATTATCGCGCCGGATTCCTTTAAAGGGAGCCTTTCTGCCGGGGAATTTTGCCGGATCGTGGCAGAGATCTGCCGCAAAAAAGCGCCGGAGGAGCCGGTCATTTCCCTGCCGCTTGCCGATGGCGGGGAAGGAACGCTGGATTGCGTGCTGGCAGCCACCGGCGGAAAAATGAAATATTATGATACCGTGGATGCTCTGGGCGCTCCCATCACCGCCCCGGTGGGCTATCTGCCGGACGGCTCGGCGGTCATCGAATCTGCCGCTGCTATCGGTCTGCCCCTTGTGAAGGGGAGGGAGGATCCCTTAAAGGCCAATACCTATGGGCTGGGGATTCTGATCCGGGAGGCCGTACAGGCCGGGGCGAAAAATATTACCCTGACATTGGGCGGCAGCGCCACCAATGATTTAGGTCTTGGAATGTTGGCGGCCCTTGGCTGGAGATTTTACGATAACGAAGACCGGGAATTCATTCCCGCCGGCGGCACCATGGGCAGGATCGCCCGCTTTGAGGCGGCTGCCGGGTACGAGGAGATCACCTTTACTGCCATGTGCGATGTGGCCAACCCGCTGCTTGGCGCCGCAGGCGCCGCCGCGGTCTTTGCCCCTCAGAAGGGTGCCTCCCCCGCTGATGTGACCACCCTGGAAACCGGTGCTGCCCATTTCGCCGCCCTTTGCGGCAAAGACCCTGCCTGCCCGGGGGCAGGCGCAGCGGGCGGGCTCGGCTATGCCACCCTCCACTTTCTGGGCGGAGCGCTCCGCCCCGGTATTGGAGAAATATTGAAGCTTTACCGTTTTGAAGAGCTTTTAAAGGATTGCAGGCTGCTGATTACCGGAGAGGGCTGCTTCGACGCTCAATCGGCCATGGGCAAGGCGGTAGGGACCCTGATCAGGAAGGCGGATTCTGTCCCGGTGGCCGTTTTTGCGGGGATGGTCAAGCCCTTTGATAAAACCCTTTACCCCAATTTGAAAACCGTCTGCGCCATCAGCGAAGGGCTCCCCTTGGAGATCGCTCTCGCCACCGCAGCAGAGAATTTAAGGAGATGCTTTGATGAAAGCCAATTACCATACCCATACATTTAGGTGTCATCACGGCTACGGCTGTGAGTGGGAATATGTGGATGCCGCCATTGCCGGCGGTCTGGAGATCTTAGGCTTTGCCGATCATTCTCCCTGGAACTTTCCCCCCTCATATACGACCCGGGTGCGCATGGCTCCTGCCCATCTGCCGGAGTATGTTGAAACCATTTCCCGGCTAAAAAAACAATATGCAGGAAAAATTGCCATTTATTGCGGCTTGGAGGCAGAATACTATCCCGATATGTTTCCTGAATATCTGGAAATGCTGCGAAAGGCACCGGGCCTGGATTACCTGATCATGGGGCAGCATTACTTGGAAAATGAGTTTGATTCGCCGATGCATTGCGTGAAGCCTACCAATGATCCCGCAAGGCTGATCCGCTATGTGGATCAGGTTACCGAAGGGCTGGCTACCGGTCGGTTTATATATTTGGCTCACCCCGATGTACTTCAATTTGTGGGAGATCCTGCGGTCTATGATGCGCAGATGCGCCGCCTTTGCCGTAATGTGAATGCCCTGCAGATCCCGCTGGAGATCAACCTTCAGGGTTACCGCGCCGGCAATCATTACCCCTCCCGCCGCTTCTGGGAGATCGCCGCAGAAGAAAATTGCAATGCGGTTGTTGGAATGGATGCGCATCGGGTGAAGCATATCTGTGACGCCGCCGAGCTTGATTTTATAAAAGAATTTACCGCTGAGCTGGGGCTGAAGGTGCTGGAAGAGGTGACCTTGAAGGAGGACTTTTTAAAATGATCGGAATTATCGGAGCCATGTCTATTGAGACAGAGGCCATCATTCGGGAACTGCAGAAAGCCGAGGAATGTACCGTCAGCGGTGTGCGGTTCGTGAAAGGAAATTGGAGCGGCACCGAGGTAGTCGTTGCCACCTCCGGCGTGGGAAAGGTCTTTGCCGCCCTTTGCGCCGAGGCCATGATCTTAAAATATCAGCCAGAGTGTATTATCAATTCCGGTGTGGCGGGGGCGCTGGATCCTGCGCTGCATCTTTTAAATGTGGTGATCGGTGAGGATGTGGTGCAGCACGATATGGATACCTCTCCCTTGGGAGATCCCAGAGGCCTGCTCTCCGGCATCGATCAGGTTTCCCTGCCGGCCGATCAGCGGCTCAATGCCGCCTTTGAAAAGGCCGCCGCCGGGCTGGAAATCCCCGCTCTGCGGGGGCGTGTGGCCTCGGGGGATCAGTTCATCGCTTCCGATGAAAAGCGCAATGATGTCCGCAATACCTTTGGCGCCGCCTGCTGTGAGATGGAGGGGGCCGCCATCGGTCATGTGTGCTATGTGAACGAGGTACCCTTTGCGGTACTCCGTGCGATCTCCGACGGTGCCGCCGGGGATGCAAAAATGGATTATCCTGCTTTTGCAGCGAAGGCCGCAGAGCAGAGTATTAAAATTTTGAAAAAAGCAATGGAGGAATTAAGATGAATCTTCTGGAAATGGCAAAGAAAAAAAAGGTTTTGTTGGTGGCCCACCGGGGCGTTTGCGGCGGGAATATTCCCTGCAACTCTTTGCAGGCCTTTCAGATCGCCCTGAATCAGGGAGCCGATATCGTGGAACTGGATGTGGATAATACCAAGGATGGCGAGCTCTTTATCCAGCACCCCAAGATGGAAAAGGTTCATCTGCGGATGCAGGATCGGATCCGCGCCTTTCCCGGCTCTGTGGTGGAAAATTTTAAACTTTCCAACTGTGATCTTACCCCTACCGAGTGGAATATTGTGCGATTGGAAGATGCTTTGAAGCTGATGAAGGGCAAATGCATCATCAATATCGATAAGTTCTGGGAGAACCCCGAAAAGATCTCCAAGCTGATCCGGAAATTGGGCATGGAGGACCAGATCCTCATCAAGACCGCCAATAAGCCGGAGTATCTGGATGCGGTGGAAAAGTATGCCCCTGATCTCTATTATATGAGCGTGGTTACCGATGTGGATACCACCCATGAGCAGATGAAAAAGCGCAATATCAACTATGTGGGCGCTGAGGTCCTCTTTAAGAGCGAGGATGCCGCTGTCGCTTCTAAGGAGTATATCGATATGATGCACAGTGAGGGCAAGATCGTTTGGGTCAATGCCTTGGTTTATGATTATCACGCTGTGTTGGCCGCTTATCATAACGACGATGTTTCCATGGTAGAGTCCCCCGAAAAGGGCTGGGGCTGGCTTGCTGACCGGGGCTTTGATCTGATCCAGACCGATTTCCTGCTGCCCTGCAAGCAGTTCCTGGAGAACACCGGCCGGCGGAATAAGTAATGACAGAAGAGCTGTTAAACTGTATCATTGTGCTGGGCGAGCGGATGCTGGTGGCCGGTGCGGAGGTGCACCGGGTGGAGGAATGTATTCGCCGGCTTTGCTGCGCCTATGGGGCGGTGCGTGCGGATGTCTATACCACTACCTCCAATATGATCGTGACCGCCGAGACCGCCGAGGGGCATTTTCTCACCCAGACCCGTCGGATGGCAGGTACCGGAACCGATATGGCCAAAGTACACGCTTTGAATGATCTTGCCCGCCGGGCGCTGGTGGAGCGCCCCGAACCGGGGGAGCTTCTGCAGCAGCTGGAGGCGGCCAGCAATACGAAGGTCTATCCCCGCTGGCTGAAGATCCTCTCCTATGCAGGGGTGGCCGGCGCCTTTACCCTCTTTTTCGGTGCATCCCGCTGGCAGGAGGCGGTCATCTCCTTCCTCATCGGCGGGATCGTGGGGGTGGCGGCGCAGCTGACCGAACGGTTTGCCATCAATAAGGCACTGGAACGGTTTATCTGCTCCTTTGTGGCCTGTATGCTGACCTTTACCGCTCTGCATCTGGGGCTGGCAGAGGCGGCCGATAAGATCATCATCGGCAATATCATGACCCTTATTCCCGGCACCGGTCTGACCAATGCCCTCCGGGATCTCTTTACCGGCGATGTCATCACCGGGATCCTTCGTTCCATCGAGGCGGTGCTGCTGGCACTGGCCATTGCCGCCGGCTATGTAACAGCCGTCTTTTTGCTGGGAGGTGGGTTCTGATGCAACTGATCACCGCTTTTCTCGGTACCCTCGGCTTTGGCATCCTGTTCAATATCCGCGGCAAAAAGCTCTGGCTGGCAGCGCTGGGCGGGTTTCTTTCCTGGGGCTTCTTCCTGCTGCTGGGGCTGTGGATCGAAGGGGAGCCGGTGCGGTATTTTCTTTGCTCGGTGCTGGTCTCGGTCTATGCGGAGATCCTGGCCCGGGTAGTCAAGACCCCTACCACCACCTTTATCATTATTTCGCTGATCCCCCTGGTTCCCGGCGGATCCCTCTATTACACCATGGCATCTGCTCTGGAGGGCAACGGCCAGCAATTTCTCGATAATGGCGTGCACACCCTTTCTCTGGCTATCGCCCTTTCTCTGGGGATCATTCTGGTCACTTCCTTTGTGAGAAGGCTAAAGATATTAAAAAAGTGATGGAGAAATCCATCACTTTTTTATGTCATAAACCGTCAGCCATTTTCCGCTGAAGTATCGGTAAGCGTATAGAGAAATGCGCACGACCCAATCCACTGTCATGGCGACCCATACCCCCATGACCCCCATCCCAAGGCCGGGAAGGGTCAGGCCAAAAAGGTTCAACTCTGCGGGAACGAATACATAGCTCAACGCAATGCGGAAGATCCACATACAAGTTACTGAAACCACCATGGGGAATTTTACATCGCTGGCCGCCCGGAACATACTGGGCAGCACAAATCCAATGGGCCATACTGCCGCCGCCCATAGGCTGTGATAGAGGATCAATCTGCGGGTAAGATCTGCCGTTTCGGCAGAAAGCTGCCAGGCGCCGATGATCGGCTTGGCAAAAAAGAAGGTGACCAGCACCACGATCCAAATACAGGCATAGGAGGTTAGTAGCAGGATGCGGGAGTACCGCTTGGCCTGCTTCTTTTCCCCGGCGCCCACGCACCGCCCGATCACGATCACCGAGGTGTTGCCGATGGCCGTGCCGGGCATATATTGGTAGCCGGCCAGCGTGTTGGCAACCGAGTTTGCGGTGATGGCAACAGTGCCCAGCGTGGAGATCAGGCTTTGAGTCAGCAACCGGCCGAATTGAAACATACAGTTTTCAATGCCATGGGGGATCCCGATCCGAAGTATGGAGCGGATCACCCTCCAATCCGGGCGGTAATGGAACAGATGCTCCACATATACCGAGCGCTTTTTGCTGTGTAGCATGATCACCATCACCACAGTAGCGATCGCCCGGGCGATCAGAGTGGAGATGGCGGCACCCGCAGCCTCCAGCGGGATCACATAGATCAGAATGTAGTTTCCGAAAATGTTCATCAGGTTGATGCCGATGGAGGAAAGCAGGGAGGTCATGGAATCTCCCGCCGCCCGGAATGCGGCCCCGCAAGCGCTTTCAATGGCCAAAAAGGGGAAGGAAAGGGAGATGAAAAAGAAATAGTTGTGGGCATGGTGCATTACATCGGCTTCCGCATCACCGAAAAGCAGGTTCAGCAAGGGGTAGCGGAAGCATTGGACCAGCAGGGTGATGAGCAGCGCTCCTGCCAAGGAAAGGTAAAGAGCTTGCTTGGTGGCGTCTGAAACAGAGCTGTGCTTTTTCTTGCCCAACAGCTGGGAGATGATCACAGTGCCTCCCGCTGTCAGCGAAGAAAAGAAGGTGACCAGCACCACATCCAGGGATCCGATGAGGGCGATGCCGGAAACCGCCGCCTCGCCAACGCTGGCGACCATCAGGGAATCGATGGTGCTGACCAGTACATTCAATAATTGCTGGAAGATGAGCGGTAGGGTGATTTTGACCAGATCACGGTTGGAAAAAAGCAAGATGACGCCCCCTTGACTTTTGGGTTTAAAGTATTATAATAGTAACATATAAAAATGTCATTTTCTTGCCAAAAAGCAATAATTTACTGCCATTTTTTTACAAGGTGGATTGGTGATGCAGCCAGAATTTTATTATAAGCATGAGCATAAACATACATTGACCTACGGAGAGGGGCGGGATCCTCAATGCCCCTTCAACTTTCATTCTCCCATCGAACTGTATCTGATCCTGGAAGGGGAGGTGGAGGTCTGGATCAATGACCATCAGAAGCTTTTGAAAGCGGGCGAGCTTTCGGTGGCCCTCAGCTACGATGCCCATAGCTACCGTGGAAAGGAGGGCTCCCGGGTGGTCTATATGATCATTCCCGCCGAGCTTTGCGGCGAATTTATGGCGGCGCTGGGGAATAAACGGACCGTCGATCCCTTTGTTTCCTGCCCCGCAGCCTTTGAAAAAATGAAGGCTTGCTATGAGGCCATCAAGCAGAGCACCAATGAACTGCAGGTGCGGGGATATCTTAATGTTTTGCTGGGCACTCTGCTGGAGCAGCTGAAGCTGGAGGAACGCCATGAACCGGTGGATCCCCAGCGCTCGGCGCAGATCCTGATCTATCTGAATGATCATTATAAAGAGGATCTCTCCCTCGGTACCGTCGCTGCGGCGCTGGGCTATAACCCCAGCTATCTTTCCCGCTATTTCAAGGCGAATTTTCATACCTCCTTTAATCGGTATCTGACCATGCTCCGCTTAAGGCAGGCGGTACTGCTGATGAAGGAACGCAATCACAGTATCGATTACTGCGCCTTTGAAAGCGGCTTTAATTCCATGCGCACCTTCTACCGGGTCTTTGCCCGGGAGTTTCAATGCACCCCCAAAGAATATCTAAAAAAATAGGAGCCTTGCGCTCCTATTTTTTTAGGTATTTCAGAAATTCAGCATCGGTTACGGTTTCGTTTATAGAAAAACGGCCCAGATCGATGAGCCCCTCCGGTTGATTTGGGAGAAGGGCATTGACCTTTTCTCCGTCGGTGGTAAAGGTCACCTTGACGCCTAAGCCCTGCAGCGTTTGGTTGGAAAGGGTGCTGCTTTTACCGTGGGGGTAAGCAACGGCTTGGATCTCCTTGTCCAGAAGAGCGCTGATCTTAAGATGGTCAGCGGTAAGGGCGGCGATGTAATCGGCCTCCGATTCATTCTCCAGCGGCAGGGCATTTTCCCGGATCCGGTCCCCGGTCTCAAAAGGGGCCCATTGGTGCATATCGTAGGTGTGGGATTGCACCGAGATCAGCCCGCTTTCCTCCATCACCCGGATCTCGGCCTCCCCGAAATGAGGGGTCATGGTATGGGTGGTGTCCTTGTAGAATTCCATGTGCCCCACCGAGCAGCCGATGGCAAAGATGGTGGCGGGATAGCCGTATTCCTTTAAAATGGGGTAGGCATACTGGTAATTACTGTAATATCCGTCGTCAAAGGTGATGACCATCGGCTTTTCCGGCAGGGGTGTGCCCTTTTCCGCAAAGTCGATGAGGGCATCCAGGGAAATGGGATTGTAGCCCTCGGTGCGGATCAGCTCCATCTGGCGGCGAAAGCTGGTAACAGAGATGGCAGAGCCATCGTCCCCCTCTTCATTGATATGATGATAAAGCAGGATGGGTACCGTTGTGCTGCCTTCGGGAATTTTGGGGGCACAGCCGGTGAAAAACAGGCAAAAAATCAATAAAAAAAACAGCTTTTTCATGGGTTTTCTTCCTCCAAAATTGCAAGTGCGCAGCGGATGCCGTCCACCGCCGAGGACATGATCCCTCCCGCATAGCCGGCGCCTTCACCGCAAGGGTATAACCCCCGTACAGTGCTTTGCAGCGTCTGATCCCGCAGAATGGTCACCGGGGAGGAGCTGCGGGTCTCGGGGCCGGTGAGCACCGCATCGGGGAGGGCAAAGCCCTTGAGCCGCCGATCAAACATCGGGATGGCCTCGGCCATGGCATTGCAGGCGAAATCCGGCAGGATCTCTCTTAAATTATAGGGGGTCACCCCCGGCAGATAGGTGGGCTCCACCCGGCCGAAAGCGGCGGTGGGGCGATCCAGCAGAAAATCCTCCAGCCGCTGGGCAGGTGCACAGTAGCCGCCCGCCGCCTCAAAGGCAGCCCGTTCGATCCTTTGCTGGAAATAGACCCCTGCCAGCGGATGCCCGGTGCCGTAATCGGCGGGGGTCACAGCGGCCAGAAGGGCGCTGTTGCAGTTTTTGCCGTCCCTGGCGTGGTAGCTCATGCCGTTGGTCACGATCCCGCCCGGCTCGCTGGCTGCCGCCATCACATGACCGCCGGGGCACATACAAAAGGTGTAGACCCCCCGGCCGTTGCCGTCGTGCCAGGAAAGCTTGTAATCGGCGGCGCCGAGAAATCGGGCATCGGCACCGTATTGCACCTCATTGAGCCAGCTTTGTGGGTGCTCGATCCGGGCACCCACCGAAAAGGCCTTGGGCTGCAGGGGGATGCCTGTACGATGAAGCATCTCAAAGGTGTCCCGGGCGCTGTGGCCGATGGCCAGGATCACATGATCGGTCTCGTAGCGTTTTTTGCCAACGATGCCGGTCAGCCGGCCGTTTTCCAGCAAAAGCTCCTCGGCTTTTTCTTCAAAATGGAAGGTCCCCCCTAAAGAAAGGATGGTCTCCCGCAGGGAACATACCACCTGCCGCAGCAGATCGGTGCCGATGTGGGGCTTGGCGTCGATGAGGATCTCCTCGGGGGCGCCGTGGGCGGCGAAGGTCTCCAGGACCGCCCGGCAATAGGGGCTGGAGATGCCGGAATTCAGCTTCCCATCGGAGAAGGTGCCGGCACCGCCCTCCCCAAACTGCACATTGGATTCCGGGTTCAGAAGGCCGGTTTTCTGGAACTGCTCAATGTCCTTCTGCCGCTCTTCCACCGGCTTGCCCCGCTCTAAAATGATGGGACAGGCCCCCGCCTTGGCCAGATAGAGGGCGGCAAACAGCCCCGCCGGGCCGCTACCCACCACAATGGGGCGCTTTTTCAGCCGGGAGGGGGGAACCGCCAGCTCCTGCCGCTTTTCAAAGGGAGCGGTCTCCACCGTATAGGTATAGCAGACCGGGCTTTTGCGGGCGTCGATGGAGCGCCGCAGGATCCGCCATTCCGGCGCCTGCTGCCGGCTTTGCTTTTCGATTTTCTTCTTCAGCTGCCCGAGGGTGTGACCCACCGGCAGCCGGATATCCTTGATGATCATGGTGTATACTCCTTTGACTCTATTATATTAGCCCCGGCCGGGATAGTCAAACAGAAATCTGCAAAAATTTATGAAATCGTTGACTTTGGCGTTAGAATGTGCTATGATTTATAAAACAATTCCTACGGAGGTAAATATCATGGAGCATATCAAGACGATCGAGACCCGTAACCTGTGCGAGAGCGCCAAGAACGGCGGCTGCGGCGAGTGCCAGACTTCTTGTCAGTCTGCTTGCAAGACCAGCTGCGGCATTGCAAACCAGGAATGCGAGAACAAAGAAAGCAAATAATTGCTGAGCAAAGATGCCGCCGAGAATCGGCGGCATTTTTGATGGAGGAAATAAGATGATTCATCAATATAAACTGGGCGGCTGGAATATTGTGTTGGATGTCTGCTCCGGCGCCGTCCATGCGGTAGACGAGGTGGCCTACGATATCATCGGGTTGTTTGAAGAAAACAGCCGGGAGGAAGTACTTGCCGCCATGGCAGAGAAGTACCCGCAGATCTCGGCCGGGGAGCTGGCAGAGTGCTATGATCAGGTGCAGGGTTTGAAGGATTCCGGCAAGCTCTTTGCCCCCGATACCTTTGCTCCCATGGCCGGCAAGCTGAAGGAAAAGTCTGCCGGGGTGGTGAAGGCGCTTTGCCTGCATATCGCCCATACCTGCAATCTGAACTGCTCCTATTGCTTCGCCAGCCAGGGGAAATACCACGGTGAGCGGGCGGTGATGTCCTTTGAGGTGGGCAAGCGTGCTTTGGAATTTCTGATTGAAAATTCCGGTACCCGCCGTAATCTGGAAGTGGATTTTTTCGGCGGTGAGCCGCTAATGAATTTCCAGGTGGTCAAGGATCTGGTGGCGTATGCCCGAAGCATCGAAAAGGCGAAGGGGAAGAATTTCCGCTTCACCCTCACCACTAACGGCGTGCTGGTGGACGACGATGTGATCCAATGGGCCAACCGGGAGTGCCATAATGTGGTGCTTTCGCTGGACGGCCGCAAGGAGATCCATGATCGCTACCGGGTGGACTACGCCGGCAACGGCAGCTGGGAAAAGATCGTTCCCAAATTCCAAAAGTTTGTGGAGGCCCGGGAGGGGAAGGGCTACTATATGCGGGGTACCTTCACCCATGCAAACCCCGATTTCCTGCAGGATATTCAGCAGATGCTGGATCTGGGCTTCTCGGAGCTGAGCATGGAGCCGGTGGTCGCTGCCCCTGGGGATCCCTCAGCCCTCACCGAGGAGGATCTTGCCATCGTGATGGAGCAGTATGAAAAACTGGCAGAGCTGATGCTCCAAAGAGATCGGGAGGGCAAGCCCTTTACCTTCTACCATTATATGATCGACCTTACCGGCGGCCCTTGTATCTATAAGCGGATCTCCGGCTGCGGCAGCGGTACGGAATATATGGCGGTCACCCCCTGGGGCGATCTTTACCCCTGCCACCAGTTTGTGGGGGAGGAAAAATTCAAGCTGGGCGATATCTGGAAGGGTGTTACCAATGCCGAAATTCAGGGCGAATTTGCCGCCTGCAATGTTTACGCCCACCCCGAATGCCGGGATTGCTGGGCAAGGCTGTATTGCTCCGGCGGCTGCGCCGCCAACGCCTACCATGCCACCGGTTCCGTGACCGGCGTTTATGAGCAGGGCTGTCGTCTTTTCCGCAAACGAATGGAATGTGCCATCATGGTGGCGGTGGCCCGGGCGCTGGGGAACGGTTGATGAATACCCCGATTTGTGATTTTGTATCCCGCTATGCCCAAAGCGGGGCGCAACGGCTGCATATGCCCGGCCATAAGGGCAGCGGCGCTCTGGGGGTGGAAGCCCTGGATATTACCGAGATCACCGGGGCAGATAGTCTTTACGAAGCAGAGGGGATCATCCGGGAAAGCGAGGAAAATGCCTCGGCTCTTTTCGGATGCCCCACCTTCTATTCCACCGAAGGCTCCTCTCAATGTATCCGTGCCATGCTTTATCTGGCAATGCTTCATGCCAAGGCGCAAGGAAGAAAATTTGTAGTCGCAGCGGGCAGAAATGCCCATAAGACCTTTCTTTCCGGGGCGGCGCTGCTGGATATCGAGGTTCAATGGCTTTATGCCGGCTCTCAGCAGGATTACCTTTCCTGCCCGCTGACCGCCGCCGATGTGGCAGACCAGCTGGAGGAGGGGGTCACGGCGGTTTATCTCACCGCCCCTGATTATCTTGGCTGCCTGCCGGAGCTTTCCTCCATTGCGGCAGCCTGCCATCAAAAGGACGCCTTGCTGCTGGTGGATAATGCCCATGGAGCCTACCTGCGGTTTTTGAAGCCCTCTCGCCACCCCATGGATCTGGGTGCGGATCTTTGCTGCGCTTCAGCTCATAAGACCCTGCCGGTCCTCACCGGCGGCGCATACCTTCATGTTGCCGATGCTGCGCTGGCCGCCGAGGCAAAGAATGCGCTGGCACTCTTCGGCTCCACCAGCCCCAGTTACCTGATCCTGCAATCGCTGGACAGGGCCAACCGGATCCTTGCAGAAGGATTTTCGGCGCTTCTGCAGCGTGCCGCCGCAGAAGCGGCAGACCATCGGGCAGCGCTGGAGGCGGCGGGCTACCTCTTTTTAGGGGAGGAGCCCATGAAATGGACCATCTGCGCGAAGGCATACGGATATCCCGGCTTTGGCCTTGCCGAGGCCTTGCGGCAAAAGGGCTTTGAATGTGAATTTGCCGATCCCGACCATCTGGTGCTGATGCTTTCTCCAGCCCTTTCTATCGGTTCTTTGCGGGATGCCCTGCTGGCAATTCCCCGCCTGCCGGCGATCTTGGAAAAGCCCCCGATCTTTTCCAAAGCAGAGCGAGTGCTTTCGGTGCGGGAGGCGATGCTTTCCTGCCATGAGACCCTTCCGGCAGAGGCGTGCCTTGGCAGAATTCTGGCGGCACCCGGTGTGGGTTGCCCTCCGGCGGTGCCGATCCTCATCTGCGGCGAGCGGATCGATGAAAACGCCCTGGCCTGCTTCCGCTATTACGGCATCGAAAAATGTACCGTTGTGATTTGACAAAGCATCCCCCTTCTGCTACAATGTAGCCAAAGGGGGATGTTTTCATGCGTATCGCTTCTTATAATATTAAATGCTTTAATTATAATGCCGATAAAGAGAAGATCCTGGAGGTGCTCCGCACCGTGAACGCCGATGTGGTGGGGATCCAGGAGGCGGATGTGGATTCCAAGCGCAGCGGCCCCGGCAATCAGATCCAAATGGCCGCCGAGGCCTTGGGCTATCCGTACTGGTACTTTGCTAAGGCCATCACCCACCGCAGCGGAACTGGAGCCTATGGGCACGGCATCCTCAGCCGTTACCCCATCCTTTCCGCTGAGACCGTCGATTATGCGGTGGTGGGGGAGAATGACCATGATGGAAACCGCTGCTACGCCCGGCTTTTGCTGGATGTGGGCGGCAAGGAGCTGGCCTTTTATAATACCCATCTGACTTTGGATCGGGCAGGGCGTGCCGCCGAGCTGGAGCAGGTGATGGCATCCATGAAGCAGGATGCCCGGGCGGTGCTGACCGGGGATATGAACGCTCTGCCAGAGGAGATCTGCTCCCATGTGGATCCTGCCCTTTTTGCCATGCTGAATCCCGGTATTCCTACCTTTCCTCAGGGAGAAAACTCCGTTAAGGCTATTGACCATATTATTGTGGGCTGCAGCCTGAAGCGCAGCGAATCCATTACCGTCCATTCGGCAGATTGTAGCGATCATAATCTGATCTATGCAGAAATTGAGGTGTAAAAATGAAGCGTTTCTTGATCTTTTTGATGGTTTCTTCATTGGTTTTTTGCCTGTTTTCCGGCTGTAAATCCGCCGAAAACGAGGAATCTGCGGCAGCGGATACTGTTGTGGAAACCGAGAAGGAGGACGCTCCTGCGGAGCAGGATCAGCCCCAGATCGTTCCGGAAACTCCCCAAAAGGAGGAAGAGCCCCCTGCAGAAACACCGGAGAAGACCCCGGCAGAGAAAGAAAATACCCCCGCTGAAACCCCCGAAGAGACGCCGGCACCCACCCCGGAACCGGAGGAAAAGGAGGAGCAGCCGGCAGAGGAGACGATCGATTATTCCACCTGGATCAAGGTGGCCTCCTATAATATCAAATGCCTGATGTACGGCACCCAGTTGGAGGCAGTAGCGCAAGAACTGAAGCAGATCGATGCGGATATCGTGGGCTTTCAGGAGGTTGATGTGGATACCGGGCGCAGCGGAATGGGCAATCAGATGCAGATGATCGCCGAGGCCGCCGGCTACCCCTACTGGGCCTTCACCAAGCTCACCGATTTTGACGGCGGAATGTATGGCATGGGGATCATCAGCCGCTATCCCATCAAGGAAAGCACCGATGAGACCTATAAGGTGATCGCAAGCGGCGATCATACCCGCAAATTCGGCCGCCATGTGCTGGATGTGAACGGGAAAGAGCTGGTATTCTATAATACCCATATGACCTTGGGAGGTACCTCCGAAAACGGTGCAGAACTCAAGCAGGTCACCAGCAAGATGGCCGGCGATAAGTATGCTGTTCTCACCGGGGATATGAATATGGTCCCCGATTATATGGGGCGGTATGTTAACACCAAAAAGGTCACCGTTCTGAATGGCGGCGATGACTTTGTTTTTATGACCAATACCTTCCCCGCCGGGAAGAGCCCCAAAAGCGCCATCGATAATATTGTGGTGACCGATACCCTGGATCATTACTGGAATGATAATACCAATGTGGGGATCGAGGTCAGCTATACCGATAACAGCGACCATAACCTGATCTGGACCTATATTAATTTCAAATAAAATCGTCTCAAGCGCAGTTCGCCATTTTGAACTGCGCTTGAGTATTTTTTTATTGAACCCGCAAGCCTTCCGCGGGGCGCAGGCTTTTCTGCCGGCTGTTGCCGTAGAGCGTCCCTCTGCTTGCTGACAATTACATTATATCGGATAAGTATGAGAAAATATTCACTGAATTGTAAATAAACGGTAACTTTTATTTTTTTTCAGCATTTTAGGGGAGCGGCCTGTGTGCCCGCGGATCAGCTTGGAGAAATAGTTGGCATCGGGGATCCCCACCGCCTCGGCCACCCGGTAGATCGCCATGGTATTTTGCTCCAGCAGCTCCACGGCGGTGTCCAGCCGGCGGGTGCGAACATATTCCGAAATTCCCATACCGAAGGCATTTTTACTGACAGTATAAAGGGTACTGCGCGAGAGGCCGAATTGCCGGCAAAGAGTGGGAACGGAAAGATCTTCCTTTAAGTTGTTTTGGATATAGTCGGCCAGGGAGAGAGCCAGGTTTTCCTGCTGCCGCTTCAGGATATTCTGCAGATGGATATAAGAGGTACACATACTCATCAGCCTGGCAGAGGCCCGGATGATCTGTTCGCCGGTGGAGTCCATGCCGGATAGCAGTTCCTGCAAGCGGGGCTCGTTTCGGATCTGCCGCTCTATCCCGGGCCGATCAGCTTCCGAAAGCAGCTGACCAAACAGTAGATATCCGATCACCGTTCCGTGGTCCTGGATGGGGGCGGCAGCCTCGGTGAGCCCCATATGGCATTGATAGATGCAAAGCTCTCCGGTACGGCGGCAGGTTTCAAAGGCTGCCCGGTCGCAGGCCAGGCATCGCTTGCTTCGCTCCGGATTTTTCCGCACCTCCCGGCAGAATTCTCCCATGGCCAGCGGATGGGCATAGAGCAGCCGCATTTCTGCATCGTAAAGCACCGGCTTGATGCCGGTGATGGTGTAAATATCATCGCAAATTGTTCTTAATCGTTCGTTTTTCATAGAAAAATTGTATCATAAAACAATCTAAATTGCTACTTTTTTAATCTTTTTTCTCTGTTTTTTTAGGAGCTCCTTTGCTACAATGAAGCAAAGGAGTGATTTTTATGTGGTATTCCAATTTGTATCGCCGTCATCTATTGGATATGCATATTGAGGATTGGCACCCGGATTTTTTGAGGGATCTTTCCCCGGAGACTTATGTGGAAAACCTGAAAAAGGCAGAGATCAATTATGCCATGATCTATTTGCAATCCCATGCGGGGCTGTGCTATTACCCCACCAAGGTGGGGGTCATACACAAGCGCTTTGAGAGGGAGCCGGAGCTCATGAAGCGGATGGTGGAGCTTTGCCATGCGGCGGGCATTCGGGTCTGCGGTTATTACAGCCTGATCTTTAATACCCGGGAGCATGATCGCCATCCGGAATGGAGGATGAAGGATAAAAACGGTCTTTCCCGGCGGGAAAGCGGCGCCGCCGGAACGGATCTGGCTTTTGCCTCTGCCAAGGGCGGCCGCTACGGTCATTGCTGCCCCTCTAATCCGGAATACAGAGCCTTTGTGAATGCCCAGATCGATGAAATGCTGGACTATTTCGATCTGGACGCCCTCTTTTTTGATATGCCCTTCTGGCCCCATACCTGCCATTGCGCCTACTGCCAAAAGGAATTGCCGGAGAGCGGTCCGGCCCGGTTGGAATATAAGGCCCGGAAGATGGGAGAACTTGTGCAGGGGGTCACCGACCATGTAAAAAGCCGCTGCCCGGAGATGCCGGTGGAGCATAATTTTGCCCAAGCAGTGGCAGGAAATACCGCCTGCAGTTGTATGGAGGAGGTACTGGCGGCCTGCGATTATGTGGGCGGGGATCTTTATGGCGATCTTTATAACCATTCCTTTGCCTGCAAATTTTATAAAAATGCCACTAAAAACCAGCCCTTCGAGCAGATGTTCTCCCGCTGCAAACCGGCGTTGCGGATGCATACCCTCACCAAAAGTCCCGACGAAATGAAAACCGCTATGGCCTCCACCATGGCCCACCACGGGGCGACCCTGGTCATCGACGCCATCGATCCCTGCGGCACCATGGATGAGCGGGTGTATGCGCAGGTGGGGGAGATCTTTCGGTTTCAAAAGCAATATGAGCCTTATTTTACCGGTGAAATGGTGGAAGAGGTGGGGCTGTATTACGGGATGCGCAGCCGGATCATGAGAGAAAGCAATTCCCGTACCTGCTGTGCCAATGCAGGCAAGACCATGGCACGGGCGCACATTCCTTTTGGTGTTACCGGAAGCTTTCACCATCTGAATTATAAAATTCTGGCGGCGCCGCTGCTTTCTGAGCTGGAAAAGGACGAGCGGCTGACCGATTATGTTCAAAACGGCGGCGTGATTTATTTAAGCGGCTGCGGCAATGTGAAGCTGGTGGAAAAACTGACCGGAAACCGCTTTGTCAAGATGACGGAGGAAAAGAGCCTTTATTATGCTCCGAAACCGGGATATGAGGAAATTTTCGGCGGTTTTAATGAAAAATACCCCCTGCCCTTTGAGGAGCCGGCACCGGTGGTGGAGCCGGGAAAGGCAGAGATCCTGGCAACGCTGACCTTCCCCTATACTAAGCCCCAGGAGCTGCGGTTTGCCGCCATCCACTCCGATCCGCCGGGGGTGCCCTCTGAGATCCCTGCAGTAACGGTAAATCCCTATGGGAAGGGCTGGGTGATCTGGTCGGCTCTGCCCATCGAAAATATGCGGTATGAGGAGTACCGGCAGATCTTTTTGAACCTTCTGCACCTGAAGGGCAAGCCGGATTACTTTTTCAAGGCCGATGCTCCGGCAAATGTGGAGCTCACCGCCTTTGAGAATGAAAGGAGTATTACGCTCCATGCGGTGGTGCTGGATGAAGAAACGGTCACCGCCCCTGCCGCTCCCTTTACGGTGCGGGTGAAAGGGGAGGCCAAGGCCGTTCGCCTGCTGCCTGGCGGAGAGGAGATCCCTTTTGCTGTGGAAAAGGGAGAGACGGTGTTCCAAACACGCACATTAAACATTTATGATTTGTATGAAATTGAAAAAGGCTGAGCATTTGCTCAGCCTTTCAGGGTGTCGAAAAAACTATTTTTCTTTTTTCTGCGGTCGGTGCCTTTTTCGACAGTCTGTGGTTTAGATGAATTCTTCCGGAATGGAATCTGCCATAGCTTGGGCGCCGTTGCCGCTGGGGTGGAGGTGGTCACCGCTGTCGTACTGCGCCTGCATGGAGAGGGGAGAGTCGGGGTTCAGCAACGCCAGCTCAAAGGGCAGCACGCCCTCCACGGGGGCCTCCCGATAGATCCAGTAGTTGACCTTCTGGCGGATGGCCTCCTTTTCTTCGTTATAGGTACGCCAGCCCTCAAAGGGCAGGATGGGGGAAAGGAACACGGCGATGCCGTGCTCATGGGCTTTATTGATATAGAACATCAGCCCTTCGATCAGCTCCTCGGCGGTGGGCTGGTCGGTGATGGGGCGGAAGGGCTTGCCCTCGGTGGTGGGGTGGATGATATCATTGATGCCGTGGAGGATAAAGACCTTCTTGACCCCCGGCAGGCAGACCTCCCGCTCGAAGCGGTCGTGGCCCTTGGGGCCGTAATGTCGGTAGAGATCGCAGGGATATTCCCGCAGCACCCGGCTGCCGCTGATGGCCTTGCGCACGATGGCCACATCCTTGCGGCCCAGCTCTTCTTCTACCCGGCGCTTTAAACGGTCGGGCCAGGTCTGGGCGGTGATGGAATCGCCGAAGGTCACAATGGAATAGCAATCTTCGGGAACAAGTGCTTCTACAGTATGGATAAAGGGGAACACATCGCCGTCCATATACTCGGTGGCGGGCAGTTCCTCGGCTTCGGTCTGATCCCCGTTGGCTACCCAGCGGCCGTGGAAGGCATCCCCGCCGGTGTGCCCGGTAATGAGCTGGGTGAAATCGGCAAAATAAAGGTTGAGGGAGAGACATTCTCCGGCCTCGAATTCCAGGTCGGCTGCATCGGAGGTCAGACCCTGCCCTGCGGCAACGGTACCGCTTTGGTTCCCTTCAAAGGTGATGGGTACCCAGCGATGGGGATCCATTTTATTTCCATCGGCGATCCCAACGGTGGCCTTGGTGATCACCGCATCCTCCTTGCCGAAGAGGTTGGAGAATTGAAAGCGCAGGGCGGTGCCGGGAACGGTCATCTTCAATTCCAGCCTTACAGTTGTATCGTGCATCCACTCCGCAGCACGGCGGTGGGTCTTGGCAATGGCGCTGCCCCAAGCAGCGATCCAATGTTCGTTCATGTTTTTTACCTCCTGATTTTTCTTTTTTTAATTATAATTCATTGAAAAAATTTGTCAATGAGTTATAATAAAACTATGATGTATTTTGTTTATATTTTAAAATGTGCCGATGGCACCTATTATACAGGAATCACCACCGATCCTGAGCGGCGTCTCCGGGAGCACAATGCGGGAACGGCGGCCAAGTATACCCATCCTCCCTCCCGGCGGCCGGTGGAGATGGTCTATCAGGAGCAGGCGGGGGATCGGGCAGAAGCCTCACGGCGGGAGTATGCCATCAAGCAGTTGACCCGCAAGGAAAAGGAAGACCTGATCGGATGATGGGATCCGGGTGCGTGCAACGACGGGAGGGTTTTGTTTTATGCATTACAGATTATCAAGAGAAAAAATCAGTTCCTTCTGCGGCGATGTTCTGCCGCTCTACCTTTGTGATAACGAGGGGCACGCGCTCTATTTTGAGGACGTTTGCTTTCGCGTCGAGGGAAATGCTGTTCGCCTCCGCAATTTCCGGGAGGGCAGCCGCGTCCCCTTCACGGGCGGCGTTTTGGTTGCGCTGGATGAGGTGGGAGAAGCGACTGTTTACGCTACGCACGCAGGCAAGGAATACGCCTGCACCGTTTCGGTGCGCGGAATGAAGCGTGCTGTCGAGGGAGATACGCTTGACTATTATTTTGCCGATCTGCACAATCATACGTCACTCATCCATAACGGCGAGGAATTTTCCGCACGGAAAGAGGGCTTTCAGGATGACTACGTTGCTTTCCTCAAGAATGAGGGGAAAATAAACACGACCGCCCTCACCGACCATGCAGAAACCATCAATTATCTGGATTTCTTCCGCGGCTTTGTTGAGACCGAAAGGGCCGCACCGATGAAAACGGTTATTTTCCCAGGGGCCGAGAGTGAGGTCAGGTACACAGAAATTGACCGATTTGGCACGGTCATCCGCAAATCAGGTGAAATTGTGACCTTCAATGCCGGCGACTACTGTGATTCCGAAGAGTGGGAGACTTGCTGCAAGATGTTTGCCGGTGAAAAGCTGCCTGTTGGCATCTTTGCGCACCCACACGTTGTTGGCTGGAGTACGCCCGGTGTCTGGGATTTCGATTTTCCTGCCCGCTCTACCCCCGAAATGAAGCATCTGATCTGTGGCATTGAGGTCCGAAACGGCCTCAGCGAGAAAAAGAACTTTTTACACGAGTACTCCTACTCGGCCGCACTGGATGCGGGGTTCCGCCTCTCGCCCGTGGCAAGCAGCGACTCGCACGGACCGTGCTGGGGGTACGGGTATATGAAGCCCAAAACCGTGCTGATGGCCGCCGAGGAGAGCCGCGAAGCTTTTCTCGATGCCTTTCGCTCCCTTCGCTTCTATGCGACCGAGAGTGGGAACGTGCGCCTTTCTTTTACCGTAAACGGCATGCGTGCGCCCGCTACACTTGATTTGACCGACACTTATACCTACCGCATCGAATGCTCGCTCTTCCGGGAAGGGGAGGATCTTCCCATTGCGGGTGAGATCATATCCGATTACGGAAAAACGGTGGCGAAGCTGACTTTTGCGGAAGGCGTGGCCGAAGGAACCATTCGGTCGGATACCGCTCGCTACTTCTACTTACGGCTGTTGGATAAGAACGCATTGCGCACCTTCTCGCCTCCTGTTTTTACGGGGCGCGCAGCCGACACACGCGATTTTTACGAGGATCTTTCGCCGCTTTCAATGGAAGGTGCCGTGGCAACGGACCTTTCGAGCGGCAAGACGGCACCGGCGGTCATCGATGGTTGCGCAAACACCTCCTATTCCACCGGCAGTCAAACGCCTTCTATCCTCATTGATCTGGGAGAATCGCATAAGATCGCCGCAATTGGGCATCTGCCCACGCGCGTGGTACGCCCCACTGTAAACAGGAAGGGTTGGTCGGAGGATTGCATCGCGGTGGCCTTACCTGCCCATTATGCCGTTTCGGTCAGCGAGGACGGCGATACTTTTACCGAGGTAACAAGCGGTGTATGTCGCGTGTTTGGTGCGGAAAACATCATCCGGTTTGCGCCCGTGGATGCCCGCTATGTCCGTTTCGATGTGCTGGATACGGTCGGAGCAAACAGCCACCGCAAGGCTGTTGCAAATGCAAACGCCTCGATTGGAAATCTTTCCGTGTTTGTTGAGGAAAAGGAAGAACTGACTAAAAGGCAAAAATAACTGGATATTTTCCATTTTCTTTTTGGATAATCGTGCTATACTGAAGAAAAAAGGAGGTATAGACCATGAAAAAAGTAAAGATCGGTGTGGTGGGAGCCTATCGGGGCGGCAGTATGATCAAATACTGCGCTAATGCAGAGAATGCAGAGGTGGTGGCCATCTGCGATATTCGCCCGGAGCTTTTGGAAAAGCAGAAGGAAAAATATCCCGACCACCCCATTGCCTATTATACAGATTTTGAGACCTTTCTCGGCCATGAGATGGATGCGGTGGTTCTGGCAAACTTTGCCAATCAGCACGCTCCCTTTGCGGTGAAGGCCATGAAGGCGGGCAAGCACGTCTTCAGCGAGGTGTTGCCCTTCCAGACCATGCAGGAGGCGGTAGAGCTGATCGAGGCGGTGGAAGAGACCGGCATGATCTATGCTTACGGTGAAAACTACTGCTATATGCCCGGCCCTTATGAAATGCGCAGGCTGTATAAAGAGGGACTGATCGGGGAATTTGAATACGGCGAAGGGGAGTATGTGCACAACTGCGAGCCCATCTGGCCGGAGATCACTTATGGGGATCCCGATCATTGGCGTAACAATATGTACGCCACCTTCTACTGCACCCATTCCATCGGTCCGCTGGTGCATATCACCGGCCTGCGGCCTGTTTCGGTGGTGGGCTTTGAGGGAACCAAGATCGAGCGCAATCTGCGGTGTGGTGCCAAGGCGGGGCTCTTTGGGATGGAGATGATCACTTTTGAAAACGGTGGCATCGCGAAGAGCATCCACGGCGGTCTGTATGAAAACTCCATCTGGTACTCGGTCTACGGCTCCAAGGGGCGCATGGAGACCGCCCGGGAGGATGCACGGCTGGGGGATGTGAAGCAGCTTTATATCCTGGCCGATGAATATTCCGGGAAGTACGATAAGGAGACTAAGATCCGCAAGGCCTACAGACCCGATGATGAAAATGCGGAAAAAACAAAGGAATTCGGCCACGGCGGCTCCGATTACTATACCATGTGGCATTTTGCCGAAAAGATCTTAGGCAATCCGGAGGCGGATACCATCGATGTCTATGAGGCCTGCGATATGTTCCTGCCGGGAATGTTTGCCTATCGCTCGGTGTTGAAGGGCGGTATTCCCGTGGAGATCCCCGATCTCCGGGATCCCGCTGTACGGGAGCAGTATCGCCATGATACTGCCTGCACCGATCCCAAGGCGGCGGGGGATCAGCTGCTGCCGGTGTTTTCCAAGGGAACCCCCGATATCCCCGCAGAGGTCTACGAGGAAGTGAAGCGGAAGTGGAAAAAGAAATGAGTTTTTTTGAAAAAGCATTTGAAGATATGGACGCAGAGAGCCGGGAAAGCTTTTACAAGACCGTTTTTCTTCATGATGATTCGGAATATGCCGCCAAGGTGCGGCTGGAATATTATGCCCAAAAACTGAAGTTTATGGGGCAGAATGTGGAGATCGGTGCGGGCGTTAAGATCGTGAACCCCCAGTATATCAGTTTGGGGGATCATGTGAAGATCGGCGATGGGGTGACCCTCATCGCCCGGGGGCCGGGCGGTATCACCCTGGAAAAGGGGGTGCGGCTCAATGACCGGGTGTATCTGGATACTGAAAGCGAAGAGGGGTATATCACCGTGGGGCGGTCGGTCTATATCGGTACCGGCACCACCCTCTTCGGCCATCAGGGGCTGGAGATCGGGGATCATGCATTATTGGCCCAGAACATCACCCTGACGCCTTATTCTCATATCTTTCAGGATCCCCATACCAATATCATCCAACAAGGCGGGCACTCCAAAAAGGTGACCCTTGGCCGGGACTGCTATATCGGCATGGGCGTAGATATTATGTATTCCGGGGATATCGGCGAGGGCTCGGTGGTAGGGGCCGGTTCGGTGGTGGTGAAATCCATCCCGCCCTATAGCGTGGCGGTGGGAACCCCTGCAAAAGTTATTAAAAAGAGAGCATAAAATGAAAAATATCTGCAGATTTGTGCCGGGAAATCAGACTCCGGATGTGATCCGGACCCTGCATTTTGTTTACGAGACCCAAAAGACCGGGGAGGGGCAGCTGAAGACTGCCACCGTCGCCCGGGTGTACCTGGTGACCGAAGGTCATGCTGCGGTGATGAGCAGCGGCGTGCGAAAGGCGGTGGGGCCGGGGGATCTCTTTTTCATCCTGCCCTCAGTGGCGTACGTGATCGAAGGGGACGAAAGCTTTAAATATATGTATATCAGCTTTCTGGGGCTTCGTGGTAGTGTTATTCTGGAACGGCTGAATATCAATGCCCGGAACTTTTATTTTCCTGATTTTCAAGCGCTGGAGCCTCTATGGCGGCAGGGCATCGCCATGAGCAATGAATTCTCCGATCTGATCAGCGAGAGCGTGCTGCTTCATACCTTCGCTGCCATCGGGCAGCGTACCGCCGAAAACCGGGAAAATGAGGTGGCTGCCGGAGCAGACCGGTTTCTGCTGATCAAAAGGCATATCGACGATCATTTTTCCTCTCCGGCCCTTTCACTGGAAAGCATTGCCCGGGAGTTTTCCTATAATAAAAAATATCTCTCCACCGCCTTTAAAAAGTATTTTAAAATGGGGGTAACAGAGTATATCAATGCGGTGCGGATCAACCACGCCTGCGTGCTGATCGGGGAAAACTATACCGGGGTCAGCGATATTGCTTTCCTTTGCGGCTTTAAGGATGCGATGTATTTTTCTAAAGTTTTTAAAAGGATCACGGGGCAATCGCCCAAAGATTTTATCCATCAAAAAAATCACCGCTGAGGGCATTGCCTCTCGCGGTGATTTTTTTACAGTTTTATCATGATCGTTTCGTGTTGTTCCATCGGCAGGGTGAAGGTTTTCTGCGGGGTGCGGACGGTCTTTTCGCCGGCGGTGGCGGCGTGGATGCAAAGATAGCCCCGCCCTTGGTAGACCACGTCACCGCTTTCGCAGTAGCACCAGGCTCCGGCATCGGTGCAGAAGCGCCGTAAATCATCGGAGGTGGGTTCTTCCTGTAACTGCAGAAGGGCGGCGCCGTCCTGCCGAAAGGCGGGGGATCCCAAGGCCTCCCGCAGATTGCCGTCTGCGGTTTTGACCGCATCCTCGGGATGGGCAGCGATCCATTGGCGGGGCATGGTGATCCGTACCCGGGGGAAGATGAGGGCATCCGGGCAAGCCGCTAAAATTTGGTGGATCTTTTGGTCAAAGTCACCGTAGTCGGGGGGTGCCGTCGAAGATGCCCCGGAAGGGGGGAAAGGCGGTGATGGCGTTCAAGGGCAGATCGGAAATGGGTGCGCCGTTGACGATCAGTTGGTTCTTTTCAATCCTGCTGATCATAGGCTCTTTTCTACCGCATCACGGATCTCCCAGTTATTGGCTTCCAGCCGTTGCTCGGCCTCTTCGATGGAGCAACCGACGATCTGTTGCACAATGCTGATGCAACGGGCACGGAGTTTGATATTGACGGGTTTGACGTGGACCATGAAGTTTTCGTAGACCCGGCCGTATTTAATCATGACACCGGTGGAGAGCATATTGAGGATCATCTTCTGGGCGGTGCCGGCCTTCATCCGGGTGGAACCGGTAACTACCTCGGCCCCGGTGTCGGGGGTGATGGCAATATCGGCAATCTTATTGATCTTGCAATCCTCGTTGCAGGCAATGGCAACGGCTAATGCGCCTATCTCCTTGGCGTACTCCAGCGCTGCCACCACATAGGCGGCGTTGCCGGCAACGGAAAGACCTACCACCGAATCCAGGGGGGTGATGTTGTAAGCTGCCAAGTCGGCACGCCCGGCAACAGCGTCATCCTCGGCACCTTCTGCCGATTTGCGGAGGGCTCCGTCGCCGCCGGCAATAATCCCCACCACCATCTCGGCGGGGACACCGTAGGTGGGAGGACATTCGGAGGCATCCAAAACCCCCAACCGGCCGGAGGTACCGCAACCTGTATAGAAGATTCGGCCGCCTTGGTTGATCCGCTTGCCCATCTCTTCAATAGCCTCTGCAATTTGAGGCACCGCCTTTCCTACCGCCAGGGCGGCGTTAAGGTTTTCCTGTTGCATCACCTCCGCCATTTCGAGGGAGGTCATTTTGTCAATGTGAGTGGTGTTGGGGTTTCTTTGTTCTGTTTTACTCATGGATGGTTCCTCCTGCAAGGAGCAGGGCACCGAATACCGGTTCGCTGCTCAAAATTTCAATTTTATGGGTCATTTTCTTTAAAATATCCGGGTAAAGGCGGATGATCCCACCTGCCAGCACCACCGGTGCACCGGGCGAGCAATGCCGCAGGGCGGCGGTCAGCTGCCGGTCAAATCTTTGGATGTTTTCTTCCAGAAGCCTCTCTGCAAGGGGATCTCCCTCCATGGCAGCATCTAACAGGAGATCGGCAAAGGAGGCAATATAGGTTTTTCCCTTTTCGTAGATCTCCGGAATTGCGGCAAAAGGATCTTCTCCCAGCCGCTCAAGTACCTTGGGGGTCATGGCGGTGGATTCACCGCTGCCGTCCAGCTCCCGGAAGGCGGCGGTCAGGCATAGCTTGCCCAGCTCGCTGCCGGAAAGGGCATCTCCCAGCAGATGCCCATAGCCGCCGATCTGGTGCCGCTTTCCCTTAGAGACCGCAAAGACCACCGAGCCGGTGCCTAAAATGCCTACCACACCGTCTTGCTTCCGCAGCCCGGCGCCGATGATGTTGGCGGCATCATTATCGATCTGCAGAGCAGAAAAACGGAAGGGGGAGAGGGCATTCAGCAGCTCCTCCCGGGCGTTGCCTACCCCGGCACCGGCGATCCCGCCAAACACGGAGATCTTTCCGTAAGGGATTCCACTGCATACGGTGCGGATGCCTTCCGAGAGTACCGCCACTGCTTTCTCCAGCCCAACGCTATAGGGATTGCAGGCGCTAAGCGTCAGATCCTGCAGAATAAAACCTTCCGTATTCTGCAGGAGAAAGCGGGTCTTGGTACCGCCGCCGTCGATGCCCAGAAAATAAGAGGGCTTCTCCCGGTAGTCAAAAAGAGTATTCAGATCGGTACCGAGAACGGCTGCCAGCCGGGGCAGAAGCTCCGTCGGTGGCAGGCCCTTGCCCGATTCCCATTTACTCACCGCTTTGCCGGTGTAGCCAAGTTTTTCTGCCAGCTTTACCTGGCTGAAGCCGGCGGCAATCCGGCAGGCTTTTAAATTATTTGCAAAATGTTCTTTCATTTTCATCACCGCTTTTATTATAAAATGAAAAAATCGCCTTGTAAAGGGTAATTACAGGCGATTTTTTGCAGAAAGTCTACGATTAGTAGATTATTCAGGATAGCAGGAATAGTAATGCTTGGCTTCCGGTTCCACGCCGCGGTAGCGCATCAGTTCGCTGACCGTAACAAATTGGTAGCCTTTGGCAGAAAGGTCTTTCAGGGCCAGCTTCAAGCCTTCATAGCTGGATTCATAGATCTCATGGAGCAGCACGATATCGCCGTCCTTGGTGTTTTGCAGGATCTCGTTCTTGACCGCTTCTGCGTTCCGGGTCTTCCAATCCAGGGTGTCTACGCTCCATTTGATCATGGGGCCGTTGATGATGCTCATTACGGTGTTGTTGGCATTGCCAAAGGGGGTACGGATCACCGTGGGGTAGGCGCCGATAGCTTCATAGATGGCGTTGGCTGCATCGTCAATCTCGGCCCGAATGCCGGATTCCGAGAGCTTGTTCAGATTTTTATGGCTTTGGGTGTGGCTGCCGATCTCGTTGCCCATTTCATAAACATATTTCAGGCTTTCCGAAAAAGTGGGCACATTTACTCCCAGCACAAAGAAGGTGCCGTGGCCGCCGTATTCTGCCAGTAGATCGGCGAACTGGCGGGAGTATTTACCGGGGCCGTCGTCGAAGGTAAGGGCGATCATGGGCTTGGTGGGATCGATGAGCCCGGCCCGCTCTACCGCCTGCACAGAAAATTCCTTTTCTCCGTCCGGCCAGCGAAGGGTCAAAACATCCCCGTCTACAGTGAAGCACTCCAGATCCTCGGTGGTCTTATCGCTGGCCTTCAGCATCAGGTTCAGCTTTTTCTCGCTGTTTTCTCCCAGCACGCCGTCCAGATCCAGGATGGCGTTATCTTCCCCGATATAGTAGGTCATCGTGTCGGAGATGGCGGGGGTGCCTTCCCCCTTTTCGTTGAGGGCGGTGATCTCATAGAAGCAGGTGAGGGCAGTGTAGCCTTCCTTTTGTTCGGTGGTATAGTCGAAGATCAGCTGGGGAATAGTTTCCTCTTCTTTGGCAGTGTGCTCTGCCATAAAGGTGCCGAACTGCTGCCGGGCTTCCTCCAAAAAGCCCTCCACTGTCTGGTCGGTGACGGTGTTTTTGGTTTTGGGATAGGCGGTGTATACAATGCCGGTCTTATCCTCTACAAATTGGTCTTGCTTTTCGCTGCCCAGCGATTTGCCGGTCTGAAAGGCGTAGGGGTGCTCTTTCATCATCTTTTTTGCCGGGCTCAGCCCGCCGGACGTAAAATAAACAGCGGTTCCGATCACCACCGCTGCTAAAGTAAGTGCTGCAATGCAGCCGATCAGTTTCTTCATCATCTATGTAAACTCCTCTTGATTAACTTATGTTATAAGTATACACTTTATTATTAACAGTTGCAACGCATTTTTGAGAATTTAAGAAAATTAAAAAAGGGGATTGACAAATTAAAATCCCTCTGCTATAATAATTAAGCGTTCCACAAAGACGCAACCGAATATGGGGGTATAGCTCAGCTGGGAGAGCGCTTGAATGGCATTCAAGAGGTCAGCGGTTCGATCCCGCTTATCTCCACCAAAACAAGAAAACGGCTTGATTTCAAGCCGTTTTTTGTTTTCTCGTACACGCCCTGTACACGCTTTTTGAGAAAAAAAGAAAAATCGGGGTGTTATTCGATGCCGTTCAAAACCTTTACGGCTCTTTCTTCTTCTCTCGGGTAAAGGTGTGAGTAGGTGTTCCAGGTGATCTCTATTTTGGAATGTCCCAACCTCCGGGCGATCTCTTGAATATTGATGCCCTCATTGGCCAGGAGTGAAGCATGACTATGCCGAAAGTCGTGGATCCGGATGGTCTTGACCCCTGCCGCCTTTGAATATCGTATATTACGATTGCTTACGCTGCTATCTCGCAGGGGAGCCGTACCGCCACAGATATACCAATCATCATTAAAGCCGATGGCATTATCAGCATACCGCCGTTTATGCTCCTGCAGAACGGCCATGAGTGGGAGCGGTATCTGCAGATCACGGATAGAACTCTTATTCTTTGGTGGGGTGGTACGATCCCCACCTTTTAGTTTTTGGTTTACAGATCGGCGCACCTTTAGAGTATCGCCATCAATATCCGACCATTTCAAAGCGTGGATCTCTCCCTTTCGGAGTCCGGCATAAAAGGCGATATGAAAGAACACATAGAAATTCCATTCATAAAAGCCCGTAGTCTCCACCTCTGCTTTGGCGGCGGTCTTAAACTTCCGCCATTCTTCCGGGGTGTAATAGTCCATTTCTGTCTTTTCTGCATAAGCATCCCGGAACCGTCCTAATTTTGTGAGCGGGTTTCTCGGCAGATAATCCATATTGACGGCATACTTAAAGATCAAGTTGAGGGGCTGATAAATATTCCGGCGCATGGGCAGAGAAAGCCCCTTTTCTTCAATCTCCAGTTTCCAACGTTGCAATACCTGCAGGGTAATCTTATCCAGCTTCATATTGCTAAAGAAAGGCAGGATATGCCGGGCAATAATATGCTTTTCCTTTTCCAACGTGGACTCCCGGACTGTATGTTGTTTTTGTCTTATATACTCATCATAGAGAGATTGAAAGGTCATGGCACCGGCAGAGATCGCCACACTCCGGCTTTCCTTTAGCAGTTCCAATTCCAACCGCTTGGCTTCGTTTGAGCCGTAGGCGATTTTGGTCATTTGCTTCTTTTCGCCGGTGGCGGTGGTGTAGTTGATCCGAACACGGTATTTCTGTTGACCGTCCTTTTTCACGCCGTCAACCTTATAGATTGGCATATTCTTCCCCCTCTCTTGAAAAAGTCTGCATATAGTGATATAATACAGATTGCAAGGGCGGCTTTCCGGTCTGTCCCCTTGCATAATTCTTCCCCCTCTCATGTTCGCCGCATGGGAGGGTTTCTTTTTTATCCGAATGAGCGGGATCAGCATTATACCCGCTCAATATTGTGGATCCATCTGCGCTCTGATCAGTGAGTGGGGATCCTTTTTATTTTTCTTTTTTATATTCCGGTATTTTTGTCAATTCTTTGAGTCGTTCAAGAGCGACTTTTCGCCCGACTTCATTTAGAGCCCAATATGTTTTTAATAGAGCCTCACGCCTTGCATCTTCTTCATGCGCTCTTGTTTCTGCTTCCTTTGTTTCATAAAACATTTCACCATCATCATCAAAAATAATACGATAATCTTCAATCCCTAATGCTTTAGCAATCTTAAATAAACTTTCATAACCGGGAACAACTTTCCCTGACTCATATTTTCTGATTGCAGAGTCTGCCATACCGCAACGCTCTCCAAGCTCTTTTTGGGTCAATCCACGCTCAAGTCTTAATGATTTTATTCTTTCCGCAAATGTCATATTTCTCACCTCAATTACAGTATATCAACCCGCTCATTAAAAATCAAGATAAATTTTGCTCTGTTTTTCGTATTGACAGATTTGAAATTATCTGTTACAATTTTGTTATAGATAACATTTTATCTGTTTGAGAGGAGAAAAAATGATGAAAACTAACCGGGCAAAACTTATGATGTGCATGGCTAATAACTGTATGAATTTAATAGATTTGGTACGCAAATGCGGCTTACCCTATGCCACTGTAAAAAACGCCGTCTATGGTCGATCTGTGCGACCTGCTACCATTGGCAAGATTGCAAAAGCATTAGGCGTAAATGTTGTAGATATCGCCGAAACAGAGCAAAATTGAGCGGAGAACTTAAATGAAAAGACCGGAAGTAATGAATACCGAAGCGGCGATCCGTCACTATTACGGCACCGGGTATATCGGCAATAAAGAAATGCTGGAGATCTTCGGCAAGAAAGGATCTGCTACCATTGCCAGGCTTAAAAAGGCGGCACGATTGCAGGAGATCGAGCAGGAGATCCCCGAAGTCGTACCCAATAAAGTGAACGTGCGAATTGCTTATCAAGTGTGGAATATCGACATTGATCAGTTGATCGAGAACCGCAGGCAGTTGCAAGCGTTGGGACTGTGAGGGGGGTGAACGGAATGAGTAAAAAGGATAAACGCCCCTCTTATTTTTGTTTTTTCATTGAAGCCTGCAATATGATTTCTTTGCTTGAGGTTGAGAGTGCAGGGAGGGTGATCCATGCCGTCAGCGATTATTTTGCCGATGGTGTTGCGCCGAATAATTTGGATCGAAAAGAAATGACCGTATTTAATCGCATACAACGAGATATGGATATGAGTTATGAGCTTTATCGCAAAAAAGTTGAGGGCGGCAAAAAAGGCGCAGAGATACGATATAGAGCAAATGATGATTGATAGGTCACCTATAGGATACCTATTGGTTACCTATAGGATAGGCATAGATAACACATAACCCATAACCCATAACCCATAAAAGAGAAAAGAAAAGAAGAGAAGGGGGCGCTGGCTGCGCCAGCAGCCCCTTATAATGGTCTTGCGACAGCATCCGCTTGCACTTGCTTGCATTTGCACGCAAATGTATGCAGATGTATACAGACTCTTTCTTTTCGGAAAGGATATATATGGATCGTGATACCGAGCATTATATCAGATTGGCATATAATAAAAGCTCTTCGCATGATTTTAGCCTCAATGAGGTTATAGACGTATTTGATTATTACTTCAAAGTCTATACAAAAGTATTTTTAAAAATACACCCACATTTGAAGCTGAAACAAATAGAGCGAATTATCAAAGAGATGCCATATATTGACGGTATACTTGCAGAGTCCAATTGGTATTTTGATCTAATTGATCAACACTTCAAAACCGATTACGGCAGATGCGATTATAATATCAATCATTTCTTTTCCGGGAGGATCCGGGAATTGAGATTTTACGAAGTATTTTATTAGAAAGGGTAAGTCTAACCGCATGAATATATTAAACTTCATCCCCACCGGGAAAGAAAACCGATTGACCACCTCTGCTCTGTTGCATATCACCGGCATTAAAGACTCGGCGGAACTCCGGCGAGAGATCGCCACAGCCCGAAAGCAGGGCGCTCCGATCTGCAACGATGGCACCGGCTATTACCTGGCAGAACACCCGGAGGATTTAGAGAGATCTATCCGGCGCATGGGCTCCCGGATCAGCAAGCAGATCGCCGCTAAAAAGGGCATGGAAAAGGCGGCGAGAGAATTATCTGATACCCGCTCAACATGATGGTAAATCAAACTGACGAGAGAAGCCCCGGCTATACTTGGAGGTAAAGCATTGACAAAGGACGATTTAAATGCTTGCAGAGTTCTGCGGCTTAAACTGAATAAAATCAAGGCAGAGATCCGGCAAACTGATGAAGATCTGCGATCCCCCAACACCTCACGGCCGTGGAAAGCCCGACTCAGTTCATATAGCACGATTACCATGACAGACACCTTACTTGATAAAAAAGACAAGCTGTATTCAATCTATAGGGAAAAAGCACGTTGTTTATATGCTCTCACGCTTCAGATTGAAAAAGATCTGCTCTTTCTTTCCCCGACAGAGGGCGCTCTGCTCCGGCTCTATTACATAATGGGCAAGACATGGCCACAAGTATCAGAGTTTATGGAATATTCGGAACCACAAATCTATAGGCTCCATAGAAGCCTATTGCTAAAGAGGGTACAAAAGTAGGACAAAAGGGGAACAAAAAACACCCGTTTTCATCTGCATATCGTGGTTGGGACATAATTGGGCGCATTTCCGTCCCGCTTAATTTATCGACCAACTTCCCACAAAAGAATAAAATCCACGTCTGCGCCAAATTTGACGGCATAGCGTGGATATAAACGAAAGCAGGAGCGTATTGCCCCTGCTTTTTGTTATTAGTTTTAGATTGCGATCCCCTGGATTGCGTTCTCATAGAGAAATGCTTTTAACCGCTCTTTCTCGCCGGTGTTGTAGTAGTCCAGCAGCAGAACATTGAATTGCTCCATGTGCTTATCGGTAATGGTGAGGATCCCTGCCCCGGCTTCAAGCAGGATCTTATTGGCTAAGGTTAGGCTGGTGCGCTTATTACCATCCCAAAAGAATTGACCCCTTGCACCCCATGCAAAAGCATTCAGCGCCTTTTCTGTGGCTGTGGTGTCTGCGTTCAAGATCTGATCGAGTTCTTTTTTGGTCTGCTCCTGCTCCGGGATCGGTGGCTCATAGTCTGTGCCGGAGATCCCTACCATACCGGTGCGAAGTTTGCCCCATTCTAACGCTTCGTTTCGTGCGATATACTCATTGAGTTTACACATATATTCCAGCGTTACTGGCTCATTAACGGTGCCCATAAGGTACTTCCAGGCATCACGCATATTTAAGATCGCTTGTATATCATCAAGTTGAACGTTGGGAACGTTGACACCGTTTAGGATGGTCTGTGTCTGCGGAAAGGTTACTGCTCTATTTTCCATCTTCATGCCGCAATAGACATTTGCATCCCATTTCTTTTTGGCAAGAAATAGGCTCTGCTCCGGGGTCAGTTGATATTTATCTGTATAAGGTTTCATTCTGTGCCGTCCTCCTGGTCACGTTTCATAGTTTCATCTATTGCGCGGCTTATAAATCCGTTTACACTCTCGCCCTTGCTATCGGCGTGTGCTTTAATAACCTCTTTTTGACCTTTGGGAACAGTCAGATTGATACGGTCATACGCCTTTTCGTTCCACTTGTTTTTTACTGCGGCGGAAGTCTTTCCCATTATATCACCCCTTTTTATTGTTTACCATAATTATAACACTATGCACATACTTATGCAAGTATGCAACATAAACAAAAACACTCATGCTTTTTTAGGCAACATTCCATCTTTACATACTTGTGCAAGTATGTTATACTATACTCACAAGGTTGAAAGACCGATGTGCACGACTTCGGTTTGTCGCCACACATAACCACCGAGCCGGGCGGTATATCCCGGCACCCGCTCAAAAAAGCGGAGAAAGGAAAACATCATGAGCATGAACGAATTAACCGCAAAAGTCCGCCAGTTAAAGGAACTGGAAGCAATGGCCGAAGAGATCGCCGCCGAGATCGAAACCCTCAAGGATCAGTTCAAAGAGGAAATGACCACCCGGAACACCGACGAGCTTCAAGTGGATGTGTTCAAGATCAGATGGACAAAGGTACAGAGCAGTCGCTTTGATACTACCGCCTTTAAAAAGGCGATGCCGGATCTTGCCCAGCAGTTCACCAAGACCAGCGAAAGCCGCCGCTTTTCCATCGCATAAGAAAAGCCCTTGCATCATCCACCGATCAAAGCGTGACGCAAGAGCCTATATCCACCCACATGAGTGGGCAAGGTTATTATATCTCGCCCACTCAATAAAATCAAGCATTTTTTGAAAGGAGTGTCATAATGCCCAGTATCAAGATTGAGCGGGATCACGGCTGTTATATCGTCTATGTGGACGGTGAATTTTGGAGCACGTGCGAAAATATGGCTGAAGTTTCGGAAGAAATGGCAGACATTCGTAACGCATATCAAGAAAAATAAAAAGGAGATATAAGACCATGAATATTCAGAACGAGCAGGGCAAAGAGCCCCAGTACATAATCAGCCTGGAGAACGCTTTGGCAAGCATCGAGCAGGTGGCGAAATTGCTCCGTTGCTTTGTAGACTTCGCAGAGAACGAAGGCAATGATGCTGACGATGGTTTGACATTTAAGGAGCGGTCTATTAGGGCTTTGAATTTTGTCACACGCCTTGATGATCACCTTTCCATGATCTATGTAGGAGTGGAAGCATTGGAAAATAATTTTTTCACCATCGATAAGGCGATCAGTGCCATACAATCAGAGCGGTGGAATCCAAAGGCGGTGGCGAAATAATGGAACCGCAACCGCTGAATACAGCAGAGGTCAAAAGGAGGGTTCTGCATGAAGCTCGGTTATACTGTCACCAAGATATACCCATTGAAGCAGACCGATCTCCCGGTAGTTGAGCGGGACAAGCTGTGCCGGATCGTCAACTTGCTTTGTCGGCTCACCGTGGTGATTGGTTTCGTTGCCGTTGTCGGAATATGGGGCGGCGCAGAGTTCGGAGCCCTACTAATCGGCAAGCGGCTGTTATGGACTGCGGCAGATGTGATCCTGATCGGAGCATCCCTATACGGCGATCAGATCACCGCAGATGATTGATATTAGAGTGCCACCCTTTCCGGGGTGGCATTTTCATTGAACTCCGAGTGAACTCCGAAAAAAACGAAGCCGCGGGGAAGCCGCGAGAAATGTAAAATCTTTCAACGAACAAAGAGCGAACAAAGAGAATTCTCTAAAATATACACGCTTTTGATCGCTCCGATCTTGGGAAATATAGCGATACTTTTCTTTTTCCGTACACGCTCCGTACACGCTTTTACGAAAAACAAGAGAAAATCAAACGAACATGAGAAATGTCGATTATACGAAAAATGCAGGTATCAAGCCGTTTTTTGAAGATTGCGAAAACTTCCGAAAAGACGGCGAAACGGTACCTTTTATTCCGCTTATCTCCACCAGTAAAAATCTCGCAAAGCAAGATGACACAAGGCTTTGCGGGATTTTTCTATTTTCTCGAATTTTCTAAAAAACAGAGAAATTCTTTTCTATGACCACCACTGTGACCACCACAAAAGGGCATCTCAACGATGCCCTTTTGTTTATTCGGTCTTGCTAAAAGCGTCATTGAACTCTGCCAAGGCCGCCTCGACCAACATACGCAGTTCAAGGTCAGAGATTGCAACGCCCTTCTCACCAAGCATTTCAGAAGCAGATACCAAAGCCTTTTCAAGTTTTTCTTCGCCGTGAAGATCTTGGTAGGAAATCTTGTTTTTTTCACGAAAACTCTTGACTTCCTTCTTGAAGCGTGATAGATTATTTTCGAGAGATGATTTCGTTATATTACCGAGTCCTGCTGATTCGGCGATCACTGACAGGTCATCTCTTTTTTTGACATTATAGTTCAACACTCTGCCATCTTTTATGGCATTTTTGATAATCTCGTCATAGCCCGCCCTGCCATCTGTGCCAACATACTCTCGCTCGGCCACCGTAAAAACAATATGAGGCTTTCTGTCCAATCTACCGTTTATAGGTCTGTTGGAGTAAAAACTTAAAACGGCATATTCCAAAACAACATCAAAGCTGCAAGCGTCACTTGCGGCTGTATTTGTATAAATCAGGGCGTTATTTAATGATCGATCTTTTATATTCTCCGGGGGTACGGTGAGTGCGGTCCTTGAAGCATTTGGAGAAATACTGGGGGGTATCGAAGCCCAGCAGATCGGCGATCTGGGTGAAGTTGTATTTTCCTTCCCGGATCAGCTTTTTTGCCTCTTTGATCTTCAGGCTGTTATAATAGTCGATAATGCCGGTGGGCATATGGAGGGAAAACTGCTTTTTGACCGTGCTGGGGCTTTTGCCCAACGCCGCCGCCACATCGGCAATGGTGACCCGCCCATAGAGGTTTTGATGGAGATAGTCGATGATCTCCTCCACCTCATAGGGGACCGCCAGACCCTGGAAACGGCTCTGCTTGGTGACTGTCTCCTTGTTTCGCTGCAATTTGATCAAGAAGATCTCTAAAAGATTTTTCGTCATCTGGCTGGCGCCGAAGGGGGCGTCCTCCAAACGGATCAATTTTTGGAGCAGAGGATCGTTTTCGTCTTCCAGGCGGTAGCAGGAGAGGGCTTCTTCAAAAAGCATGGAGATGAGGTTCTTCTCCTCGCCGTTGAGCCGGAAGATCTTGCCGGCAAGCTGCTGCATGGCACGGCTTTTACATTCAAAGGTCAGAATACTTACGTTGGGCGCCACATCCCGGTTGCCGGAAAGATTATGGAATTCATTGGGCTTATGAAAGGTCAGTTCCCCGCTTTTGAGAGTGAATTGGTTGGTATCGGCGGTGCAGACCATCTCTCCGTTATCGATGTAGACCATCTCCCAGAAATCGTGCCGCTCACCGTCGTATTGAAAATCCTTGGAGAATTCCATATAAAAGACGGTGATGATCTTTTCCACCCGCAGTACATGATCAAATTTCAACTTTACAAAATTATCTTCCATATTGAACCTCTGTGGCTGATTTTATAATTATTATACCCTATTTTATCTTCCATTGCAAGGGCATTTAAGTTAATATTAATTCAAAGGAGGTTTTGCGTATGTATACAGTTTTGGTTATTTCCTGCCATCCCGATGATATGGAGATCGCCTGCGCCGGCACCCTCTTAAAATGCAAAGAGCGGGGCGACCGGGTGGTGGTCTGCCATCTTTCCAGCGGCAATCTGGGGCATGAGATCATTCCCCCCGATGAGCTTTCGGTCATGCGGGCGGGGGAGGCTCAGCGGAGCGGCGCTCTGGGGGGCTTTGAGGTCATGTGGGGCGGCTTCCACGACCTGGAGATCTACGATAATAACAAGGAATCCAGAGATAAAGTGGTGGAGGTCATCAAGAAGGTGGATCCCGATTTTATCATCACCCACGATCCCAACGACTATATGCCCGACCACACCGCCACTTCCAAGCTGGTCTTTGATGCCTGCTTTACCGCCACCCTGCCCAACTATCATGTTGGAGTAGAGGGCAGAGCCCGGATGGTGCCGGTCTACTATATGGATACCCTGGCAGGGGTGAATTTCAACCCCACCGAGTATGTGGATGTGACCCCCTATATCGATAAAAAGTTAGAAATGCTGGAGTGCCATGAATCCCAGATCGTGTGGATGCGGGACCACGATCATATCGATTTTCCCGATATGGTCAAGACCTGCTGCCGCTATCGCGGCTTTCAGTGTGGGGCCGACTATGCCGAAGGCTTCCGCCAGTGTCAGGTTTACTTAAAGGGTACTACTAAAAGATATTTACCGTAAAGGAGTAAGAAAAATGGATTTTAATTCTACTGTCAAAGGTTCTGCCCTGGAGGGCTTTTATCCCGCCGGTTGGGATTTTGAAAAGATCGACGCCTGCATTGGCGCACCCGAGACGGTCTGTGACCGTCAGGATTTCTGGAACGAGGGTTTCACTCCTGTGAAGTGTGATTCTCTGGGTGAATTTGAGACCTATATGGGTCATGAGATCGCTATGCAGATCAAACTGGCAGGGGAGCGGGGCGAAAAGATCGCCTTCATTCTGCCTGTGGGCCCTATGGGAATGTATAAGTGGGTGGTCTACTTCCTGAAAGAGTGGAAGGTCTCCTGCAAGCACGTTTACACCTTCAATATGGACGAGTGGGCTGATGGCGAGGGGAACACCCTTGCGCCCGATAACCCCGGTGCTTTCCAGTACGCTATGGAGCAGGCTCTCTTCAATCCTTTGGGTGAGCTGACTGTTCCCGCCGATCAGCGGAACTTCGCCACCAAGGATAATCTGCCCACCTACCCCGAAAAGATCGCCGCCCTGAAGGCCGAGGGCGCCAAACTGGTGCTGGTCTACGGCATCGGCAGAATGTGTCATATTGCCTTCTGGGAGCCTACCTTTGCGGCTGACTATGCCACCGCCGAAGAATGGGCAAAGGCCCCCTACCGTATCGGCGCTAAGATCCACCCCCTTACCGTGGAGCAGAACGCTTTGACCAGCTTTAAGTCCCGTACACCTTTGGTTCCTTGCCGTGCCAATACCATCGGCCCCGGCCTCTTTTTGCAGGCAGACTACGCCATCGGCGGTGCCGACGGTACCTTGGGCCGTGGAATGCAATGGCAGGGGCTTTCCCTCTGGATGACTCTCCGCCACGGCACCACTCCCTGGATCACCTCTTCCTACATCCCCACCCTGCCCGGCCGCCTCTTCTTCCTGAAAGAACTGGCCGGTCCCTTGGAGGCGGAGTGTAACTGATGAAAAAGATCAAATGGAGCGTCATCGGCGCCGGCGGTATCGCAGACCGCCGTGCCATCCCCGGCCTGTTACTGGATCCCCGGAATGAGCTGGTCGCCGTAATGGATATGCGTCCGGAAGAAGCGGAGCGGGTGGCAAAAAAATACAATGTTCCCGCCTTTTATTCCGATGCCGAAGAAATGCTGAAGACCGAAAAATGTGATGCGGTCTATATCGCCACTCCCGTTTTTTGCCACTATGAGCAGGCCATGCTGGCGCTGAAATACGGCGTCAACGTTTTTATGGAAAAGCCCATTACGCTGGGTTCCGAAGAAGGGGAAAAGCTGGTGGCGGCCTTCAAGGAGAAGGGGCTGCAGCTGACCATCGGCTATATGATGGGCTATCATAATCTTCATGTTAAGGCCCGGGAGCTGGTGCAGAGCGGGGGGCTCGGTAAGCTGAACCTGGCCCGAATGCAATTCTCCTGCTGGTATCCCGAGATCCCCGGCGCCTGGCGGCAGAAAAAAGCCATGGGCGGCGGTGGATGCATCATGGACCTGGCCGTTCACTGTATGGAGCTTTTTACCTCCATCACCGGGGAGGAGATCGCCGAGATCAAGAGCTTTTACGCCACCAAGACCTTCAACTATGAGGTGGAGGACAGCGCCGTTATCGCCTTCCGTTCCGAAAGCGGTGTTTTGGGGCATATCGATGTGAACTTCAATATCCCCGATGCCTGCTCCATCGCTAAGCTGGAGCTGTACGGCACCGATGGGTGCATCTATGCAGAAAATACCCTTTCTCAGGTGGAGGCCGGCAAGCTGAAGTATATCTATGCCCCCCAGGGCGGCTACGACGCCGCGCAGGATCATGCCGAAGGCATGGCAAAGACCTACTACGGCAAGGGCGGCAATATGTATACCAAGCAGTTCAAAGCCTTCAATAAGCTGCTGGGCGGCACCCCCGACTATACCAACGCCGAGCGGGCGGTGAGGATCCAGAAGCTCTGCGATGAGATCTATCAATAATGAAAAGCGCTGAAAGCCTTGGCTTTCAGCGCTTTTTTATACGATCCGGTTTTGGGGGTGCCCTTCAAAAAAGCAGGTGATATTTTGGGCCATCACCGCCACGCACCGGGCGCGGGATTCAGCAGAGCCCCACGCCATATGAGGGGTCAGCAACAAGTTTGGCAGATGCCGGATGGCGTAAAAGGGATGATCTTCGCCGAAGGGCTCGGCGGTAAAAACATCGATGCCCAAGCCTCCTAAATGCCCACGTTCCAGCGCATCGGCCAGCGCCGCTTCGTCGGTGACCCCGCCCCGGGCGGTGTTGATGAGAATGGCGCCCGGCTTCATGGCGGCGATGCGCTCTCTGCTGATCAGATTCCGGGTCTCTTCTGTCAGCGGAATGTGCAGCGAAATAATATCGCTGGTTTGGCAGATGGTGTCGATGTCCTCAATGGGGAAGGCCCCCTCCTGCCTGCGGCGGCAGACTGCTACCCGGCAGCCCATGGCGGCGGCAATCTCCGCCACCCGGGTGCCGATGGCTCCCCCGCCGACCACGCCCCATTTCATGCCTGCCACCTCATGGTAGACCGGCTGCAGCCAGTTGGCGATGCCCTTGCGGGTATATTCCCCGGAACGGGTAAATTCCTGATATTCTGCCAGATGGCTCACTAAAGAAAGTGCTATGGCTACCGTCAGCTGCGCCACGCTGTGGGAGGAGTAGCCCGGCACGTTGCAAAGGGCGATCCCCGCCTTTTGGCAGTAGTCCGTGTCGATGGGATCATAGCCTGTCGCCGCCACGCAGATGAGCCTGACTTTGCTCCCCTTCAGGTTGCTTTCGTTCAGCTTTAATTTATTTACTACCACTACCTCAGCATCCCGTACCCGCCCGGCGATCTCCTCCGGCAGCGAGGTTTCGTAAACCGCCGCCTCTCCCAAGGCGGTGATGGGGGAGAGGTCTAAATCCTCTCCTAAAGTGGCTTTGTCTAAAATCACGATCTTCATAGCAGTTCTCCTTTAGCCAAAGCATTGAAACTTGAATCGGCCTGAAAGGGCGGTTTTTCGATGCTTTGGCTAACTCGAATTATATACGAAAAATAGTGCAAAGTCAAACGGATAGCAGTTGCCTAAAGGTTTTTTTTATGATATACTGATTTTATCAACTCGAAAGGATCATTCATATGTTAGAAGCCTTAAAAAAAGAAGTCTGCGAAGCGAATTTGATGCTCCCCGCGCTGAAGCTGGTCACCTTCACTTGGGGAAATGTTTCCGGCATCGACCGGGAGAGCGGCATTGTGGCCATCAAGCCCTCCGGGGTGCCCTATGAAGAACTGACCCCTGATAAGATCGTCCTGGTGGATCTGGAGGGCAAGGTGGTGGAAGGAGATCTCAACCCCTCCTCCGACCTCAAGACCCATCTGGTATTGTATAAGCAGTTTGCCGATATCGGCGGGGTGGTGCATACCCATTCTACCTTCGCCACCTCCTTTGCGCAGGCAAAAATGGCGGTTCCTGCTTTGGGCACTACTCATGCGGATGCCTTCTGCGGCCCCGTGCCTTGTACCCGCCCGCTGACCGCCGAGGAAGTGGGCGGCGATTATGAAAAGAGTACCGGCGGTGTGATCGTAGAAACCGTCAAAGAGATCTATGAAAGCATCCCCGCTGTGCTGGCCGCCTGCCACGGCCCCTTCGCTTGGGGCAAGACTCCCGCTAAGGCGGTGGAGAATATCGCTGTGCTGGAGGAGACCGCCAAAATGGCCCTCTATACCATGCAGCTCAACCCGTCCATCACCCCGGTGAAAAATTATCTTTTGGATAAGCATTATCTTCGCAAACACGGAGCCAACGCCTATTATGGCCAAAAATAACGCAAAAAACGGAGCTTTTTGCTCCGTTTTTTTGCTTATTTTTGGATCATTTTTCCCAGTTTTTTCAACCCTTGCAGGTAACGGTCTAAAATCTGCTCTAGATCCAGCGATTCATAAACGGTATAATAACCGTCGTAAAACCGGGCCAGACTTTCATCGGTGGCAATGGCCATGGCGGCATAGGTTGCCCGGAGCTCCCCGGCGGTCTTGCCCTCTTTTTTGGCGTGGATCCTGCCGCCCGGCTCCACACAAAGCTTTTCTTGAGCATAGGCAGTCTGCCGAAGCTCAGCCGCTACCCGCTCCCAATCCAGTGCCCCGTCGAAGGGGGCAACGTGCAGATCGAAGCCGGCGATGGAGTCGTGCAGATGGAGGGCGCCGAGGCGATCCCCGTAGCGTTTTAAGTAGGTGCCGAATTCCGGGGTGCCGTAGGCCATCCCCATTTCATGGCCGCTATCGTAGCAATAGCGCACATAGGGGCTTTTGATGTGATCCAGCACATAGGCCAGGTGCTCCGAAGCACGGGTGTTTTCGATACATAGGGTAAAGCGGTGCTTTTCGGCACATTCTGCCATCCGTTCGAACCGCCGCAGCCCCATCTCGCTGGGCGGCGCGATCTCTTTTCCGTAGGTTACATGGGCAACCCCGGTGAGAACGCCGTGGTTGGCGCAATAGGCGATCTGGTCGCAGTAGCGCTCAGTGATACCCTCGTCGTCCTCCAGCCACATTTTGCTGGTGCCCCGGCTGTTTAAGTGGACATTTTCCACAGGGATCCCCAATTTTTCGCAAAGGGGGATCCCTTCTTCCAGCTCGGTACGGTCCAACGCCACAAAATCAAACCCTACTCCCCGGATCCTCTCAAGGCGATCCAATAAGGGCAGATCCTCATAGTTGAAGGTATAGGTTCCGAATTTCATCAAAATACTACCTCAATGGATTCTTTTATCGTTGTTTTTTCAAAGGAAAGTACCCCGTTTTCGGCGGTGAAGGGAATGGAGGCTCCATCCACGGTCAGCGCCTTGGGTGCTTTGGCAAAGGGAACTTTTAATTGGGAGAGGGTCAGACTACCTTGGTGTAAATTTACACCGGCAGAATGTTCCTTTTTCCAAAGATTACCCCACCCGGTTCCCAGGCTGAAGAGGCAGCTGAAGTCCCCTTGGAGCTTGGGGTCAAAGCCGATGGTCTCATGGGGCAGATCAAAGGTAAAGCCGCTGTAAAGGGGCAACAGTGCAAAGGCGGCCATACTGCGGGCGTAGTTGCTTCCGCATTCCATCTCATTCCAGGGGTTGCGGTTGAAGCCTTGGTAGCGGTCCCGCACGCCCTTGACCACCTTTAAGGCCTCCTCCTGCATCCCCTCGCTGACCAGGAGCCCGGCGAACATATATTCAAAGCCGTGCATGGTCTCGCTGGAGTAGGTGATGGGGATCTTGGGCTGGTACCGCCCCTCCGGGTAATCACACATTACCGCCCCCGCGTCATCGTTAAGGGCATAGTTGCGCCAGAGGTTGACCCAATTCCGCATGGAGGGCTTGAAGTTGTACTTGAACATATTTTTGACCGCAATTTTTTGTAATTCAGGCTCAAAAAGCTCGCCCAAACCGCAGAGATCCGCGTGCCATTGACCGGTCAGCTGGTCGATGCTGCTGCCTTCGCCGATCTGATATTTGATCTCGCCGGTCTCCTCGTTCCAATAGTCTGCCGCTTTGTTGAAGCGATCCACAATGGAGCGGTCATTCAGGTCGGTCTTATGATAGAAATATTCACCGTTGAAGAGCTCGGTGTTGGTATATTTCCGGGCTTTTTCGTATAGTTCTAAGTATTCCACGGGATCCTCTCCCAAGAATTCCGCCATCTCGGCGGCGGCCTTCAGGGCGGCCATGTAAAAGCCCTCTAACCAGGAGGACGGGCCGTAAAGCTCCATGTCCAGCGTATGGTGCTGGCGGCCTTCCAGAATACCGTCCCTATTCAGATCCCACGCGTGAGCATTTTCGGGGCTCCAGGCGTAGGCCAGCGCCTTTTTAACGGTGGGCCAATGGCGCTTCAGCCATTCCGTATCGCCGGAGATCTTCCATTCCCGGTAGGTCTTGATGATGCAGCCCATCTGCCCGTCCACGCAGGCAAAGCGGTATTGCTGGGGCTCGGTCAGCGGTAGAGTCAGCCGGAAGGCGGTCTGACCGTTTTCATCGGTGGCGTGATCAAATTCCAGATCCCGGATGGAGCGCTCCAGCTCCGGGAAGAGGAAGCAAAGGGCATAGGCATAGTTCCATACGTGCTGGCAGGTGCCCTCGCAGGAACCGAAATGCTCATGGTTGCCCTCAAAGCCATAAAAGCTGCCATCCTCCAAGCGGTAAACGGTGGGAGATTTCAGCACCGAAAGGGTAGAGGATGCTGCATCCAATACCGCCTCATCCAGCGTGGAGGCAAACAGTTCATTCTTGAATTCGAACGTTTTTTCATAAAGCGCATCCCAATTTTCCAAGGCGTACCGGCCGCTGGCAGCGGAATCCTCAAACCGGGTGGCGTAGTAGTTTTTCCAAGGCTCTCCGAAGGGCTCGTTGCGGAGCTTCCAGTAGTTATAATTGTTGGGTACGTTCCAGGAGACCACAAAGCGGAAGGTCTTGGTCTCTCCGGGAACTACGGTGTTTCCCTGCACCATGGTGCAATGATCCCCCGAAGCCGGCTCCTCATAGTTCCGATCGGGCATGGCCCCTTCGCTGAACTGGTTCCAATAGGTGGTCAGCCCATCCTGCCACCGCCCCCGGTACCAGTAGGTCTGCACCGCCTTGGGCTCAGCTGCGGTGAGGGAAAGATCTCCGTAATCCAGATCCTCTTTGGCTTTGCCTGCATGAAAGAGGGTCACCGTATTGCCGTTCCGCTTGTTAAGGGTGCTCCCAAAGGGGTTGCAGAGGGTAAAGGCCGTCTCAAAGGAGACTGCTTCCTTGCCGGTGTTGGTGTAGGCGATCTCAAAAAAAGCGGCGGGGATGCTGGAATTCTCCGCATCCAGCGGAATGAAGGGGTTAAAGGCGGTAAGGGTCACCTTGCCGGGAAAGCCTTCCTCTTCAAAATCCAGGGATGCAATGGGGAATTCCCCGTTGAATACACAGTTTCTAAAATGGGGAAGACCGCTCATGGTCTTTTGGTGGGGGCCAAAGCCGTATCCGGCATAGATCTCCCGGTCTCTGCGCCCGTTATACTGCCCCATTAGATCCTTCTGCTCATCCGATTGCAGAATGCGGATCTGATCGTTCACCTTTACGGCAATGTGGGTATAGCCGTTATCGCTGCCCTTGTCCGGGCGGTTGAAGATCTCCCAGTCGATGAGCCGCCCGTTCCCCGCCAGCCCAATGCTGCCGGTGCCGATGCCACCCAAGGGAAAGGAGATTTCTTTTAAGCTTTCACCGGTATATTTCATGGAATCATCCTCCTTTTTGCGAACATTATACCCTACTTTTTTGAAAAAGAATAGAGATATTATAGATAAAATTAGAAAAATATTCACTTTGTCGAAAAATGAGAAAAATTTAATTTCATGTTCACAAATTAAGTGATATAATATTGTAGGTTCTATTAAAATAATTAATTATTAAACTAATTTTTGCGGAGGAAATAATGTCCGAGGTATTATATTTAGGAATCGATATCGGCTCTACCACTGCCAAGGTGGTGCTGCGCAATGAAAAAGAGGTTCTTTTTGATTGCTATGAGCGCCATTTTTCTCAGGTGCGGGAAAAAACTGCAGAGCTTTTAGAGCGGATCCGCCCCTTGGTAGAGGGAAAAAAGCTGGCCTTTGCCATCTCCGGCTCGGCGGGTCTTGGGTTGGCCGAGGCCATCGGCGCTCCCTTTATTCAGGAGGTGTTTGCCACCGGTGAGGTGGTGAAGCATTTGGAACCGGATACCTCCTGCGTCATCGAGCTGGGGGGCGAGGATGCCAAGATCATCTTCTTCGACGGCGGCATGGATGAGCGGATGAACGGCAGCTGCGCCGGCGGTACCGGCGCCTTTATCGATCAGATGGCCACCCTTTTGAATGTAACGGTGGATGAGCTGGATGCCCTCTCCGAGGGCTGTACTCGCCTTTATCCCATTGCCTCTCGCTGCGGCGTTTTTGCCAAGACCGATATTCAGCCCCTGCTGAATCAGGGCGCCCGAAAAGAGGATGTGGCGGCCAGTATCTTCCAGGCGGTGGTCAATCAGACCATTGCAGGGCTGGCGCAAGGCAAGCGGATCAAGGGCAAGGTGCTCTTTTTGGGCGGCCCCCTTTATTACTGTAAGGGTCTGCGCCGCCGCTTTGCCGAGACCCTGAAGCTCAGCGAGGAAAATGCTGTTTTCCCCGAATACGGCCGTTTTGCGGTGGCCTACGGCGCCTCCATGTATGCGGAACAGCAGCAGGAGCGTTTTCTGCTGGACGATATTTTAGAGCGGATCAAGGCCTCTCAGGGGCAGGTGGTTCTGCAGGACCGTCTGCAGGCTCTTTTTGAAAACGACGAAGAATATCAGCAGTTTGCAGAGCGTCACCGCAAAGCGGATGTGCCCCATAAGGAGATCGCTTCTTATGCAGGAAAGGCCTATCTGGGCATCGATTGCGGCTCCACCACCACCAAAATGACGCTCCTTTCCGAAGAGAACGAAATTCTTTATTCCTACTACGCCTCCAATCAGGGCAACCCGGTGGAGATCGTTCGGGAGCAGTTGCTCCGGCTTTATGAGCTCTGCGGCAGCCGGATCCAGATCGCCGGCAGCGCCGTTACCGGCTACGGCGAGGAACTGATCAAAAATGCCTTTTCGGTGGACTACGGTCTGGTAGAGACCATCGCCCACTATACCGCCGCTAAATACTTCCGCCCGGATGTAGACTTTATTCTGGATATCGGCGGTCAGGATATCAAATGCTTTAAGATCCGGAACGGCGCCATCGATAGCATCATGCTCAATGAAGCTTGCTCCTCCGGCTGCGGCTCCTTTTTGGAGACCTTCGCCAAGGCCATGGGCTATTCCATCGAGGCCTTTGCCCGGCAGGGGCTTTTGGGCAAGGCACCGGTCAATCTGGGCAGCCGCTGTACCGTCTTTATGAATTCTTCGGTCAAGCAGTCCCAGAAGGACGGCGCGACCGTAGAGGATATTTCCGCCGGTCTTTCCATCAGCGTGGTGAAAAATGCCATTTATAAGGTGATTCGTGCCGGCAGCGCCGATGAGCTTGGTCAGCATATCGTGGTGCAGGGGGGCACCTTCTATAATGATGCGGTGCTCCGTGCCTTTGAGCGGGAGCTGGGCCGCGAGGTCATCCGCCCCGCCATCGCCGGGCTGATGGGCGCCTACGGTGCAGCCCTTTATGCCAAGAAATGCCGCAAGAGCAGTCTGATCAGTCCGGAGAGCCTGCAGCGCTTTGCTCATACCGCAAAATCCGCCCTCTGCAAGGGCTGTACCAATCAATGCCACCTGACGGTGAATTCCTTTGGGGACGGCCGCCGCTTTATCTCCGGCAATCAATGTGAAAAGGGCTTGGGGCTGGGAGAGCAGAAGGAAAGCCTGCCCAATCTTTATGCCTTTAAAAGAGATTACTTAATGAGCCTGCCCGAAGGGGAGGGGGAGCGCACCGTCGGCCTGCCGCTGGCGCTGGGAATGTATGAGCTGCTGCCCCTCTGGCATGGCATCTTCCGTGCTTTAGGTTTTAAGGTGCGGCTTTCCGGGATGTCCACCCGGCGTACCTATGAGAAGGGGCAGTTCTCCATCCCTTCCGATACCGCCTGCTACCCGGCCAAGATCATGCACGGCCATGTGCAGCTGCTGATCAAGGAGGGGGTAGATGCCATCTTCTATCCCTGCCTGACCTTCAACCGGGACGAAGGCGATACCGATAACCATTTTAACTGCCCGGTAGTGGCCTACTATTCCGAACTTTTGCAGGGAAATATGGAGGATCTGGCCAAAACCAAATTCCTTTACCCCTATATGGATATCAATAAGCCGAAAAATATGGCTGAAGTCCTGCTGAAGCTGCTCAATGAGCAGTTCGGCGGCTTTACCAAAAAGCAGGTGGCTTCTGCGGTGAAGGCCGGACTTGCCGCCTATAAGACTTATATGGATGCGGTGAAGGAGGAGGGCCGCCGTGCCCTGGCCTTTGCCCGGGAGCGGGGCAAGCGGATCATGATCCTGGCCGGCCGCCCCTATCATATCGATGCAGAGATCGGCCATGGGATCGATAAACTGGCAACCTCCTTGGGATTTGTGGTGGTCAGCGAGGATAGCGTATTTGATCTGGCAAAGCCGCAGAAGGTAAAGGTGCTGAATCAATGGACCTATCACGCCCGCCTCTACCGGGCTGCCCGCTATGCGGCGGAGCATCCGGACACCGAGCTGGTGCAGCTGGTTTCCTTCGGCTGCGGCGTGGATGCCATTACTACCGATGAGGTGCGCTCCATTTTAGAGGAAGCCGGCCGTTATTATACCCAGATCAAGATCGATGAGATCACCAATCTGGGGGCGGTGCGGATCCGCCTGCGGAGCCTCTTAGGCGCATTGGAGGAAAAAGAATGAAAAACCATTATTATGTTCCCTTCACCAAGGAGATGAAGAAGGATTATACCATCCTAGTCCCTACCATGCTGCCGATGCATTTTAAGTTGATCATCGGTGTGCTGGAATCCTATGGATACCAGGCAGAGCTGCTGGAGACCAGCGGCCCTGCCATCGTGGAAAACGGTCTGAAATACGTTCATAACGATACCTGCTACCCAGCCCTGCTGGTGATCGGGCAGTTTATCGACGCTTTGCAGAGCGGGAAATATGATCCCCGTAAGACCGCCCTGATGATGTTCCAGACCGGCGGCGGTTGCCGGGCTTCCAATTATATCTCCCTGATCCGTAAGGCCTTGGCTAAGGCGGGGATGGAATATGTACCGGTCATTTCCATGAGCTTTGCAGGAATCGAAAAGCACCCGGGGTTTCGGCTGGATCTCCCCAAGATCCATGGCATGATGTATGCAATCTTTTATGGAGATCTGCTGATGAGCTTGGTCAACCAGACCCGCCCCTATGAAAATACCCCCGGAGAGGCAGAGGCATTGGCAGAGCGCTGGTGCGCAAGGCTTGCCGCTGAACTGGGCCGGGGAAAGAGGATCTCTTACAAAAAGGTCAAGCAAAACTATCGGCAGATGCTGCAGGATTTTGCCGCCATTCCCAAGACCATGCGTCCCACTGTGAAGGTGGGAGTGGTGGGGGAGATCTTTGTGAAATATTCCCCCTTGGGTAATAACGATCTGGAGCGGTTTCTAGTGCGGGAAGGCGCTGAAACAGTGGTTCCCGGCCTTGCGGATTTTCTGCTCTACTGCCTTTACAACAGCATTGTGGACTATCGCCTTTATGGCGGTAACGCCCTGAAGGATCAGGTGATGAAGCTCGCCTATCGGTTCCTTTGCGGCAAGAAAAACGATGTGATCCGCATCATGAAGGAGGAGGGCTCCTTCGATGCCCCCACGCCCTTTGAGGTGACGGTGGAGATGGCCAAGGGCTATATCGACCACGGCACCAAAATGGGAGAGGGCTGGCTGCTCACCGCCGAGATGCTGGAGCTGGCCCATAGCGGCGTTAAAAATATCGTTTGTACCCAGCCCTTCGGCTGCCTGCCCAACCATATCTGCGGCAAGGGCATGATGAAGCCAATTAAGGAAAAAAATCCCGATGTAAATATCGTAGCCATCGATTACGATCCCGGTGCCACTAAGGTCAACCAGGAAAACCGCCTGAAGCTGATGCTGGCCAATGCGGTACCTACCGAGAAAAGAAGTCATCAACGATGACTTCTTTTTTTATAAAAAACATTGAAAATCCCATCGTTATATTATATAATATTGTGTATTAATATTTTAGTGAGGCAAAGAACCATGCGTGTAGTAGTAAAGGTGGGTACCTCCACCCTGACCCATAAGACCGGCAATCTGAATATCCGCCATGTGGAGACCCTCTGCAAGGTGCTCAGCGACTTGAAAAATGCGGGGCACCAGGTGATCCTGGTCTCCTCCGGTGCCATCGGTATGGGCGTCGGCAAGCTTTCTCTGGGCGCCCGGCCTACCGATATGCCCACCAAGCAGGCAGCGGCCGCTGTGGGGCAGTGCGAGCTGATGTATACCTACGACCGCTTGTTTTCCGAATATAATCATACCGTCGCCCAGATCCTCATCACCGGCGAGGATATGAACCATGCGGATCGCTATGAAAATTTCCGCAATACCCTCCATCGTCTGCTGGAGCTGGGGGCGTTGCCCATCATCAACGAAAACGATACTGTCTCCACCGCCGAAATCGCGGTGGGGGATAACGATACCTTAGGTGCCATTGTGGCCCGGGGAGCCGAGGCGGAGCTGCTTATTCTGCTGACGGATATCGACGGTCTCTATACCGCCGACCCCCGCAGTAACCCTGATGCCAAGCTGATCCCGGTGGTGGAGGAGATCACCCCCGCGCTGCTGGCTGCTGCCGGCGGAAAGGGCTCTGCTTTGGGTACCGGCGGTATGGCAACCAAGCTGCACGCCGCCGCGCTTTGCATGGAGAAGGGGATCTCCACCGTTATCGCCAATAGCGCCGATCCCGCCATTCTATATGATATTTTAGAGGGTAGATCGGTAGGAACGTTATTTAAAGGAAAAAAAGAATGACAACACAGGAAATCTTAGAAAGAGCCGTTGCCGCCCGCCGAGCGCTGGCGGTGCTGAAAACAGAAGAGAAGGATCAGGCCCTTCTTGCCATGGCAGACTGCCTGGTGGCGGCGACTCCCGCCATTCTGGCGGCGAACGAGGCAGATCTTGCTGCCTATGGACACACCATGACCGTGGTGATGCAGGACCGCCTCCGGCTGACTGCCGAGCGGATTGCCGATATGGCTAAAGGCATCCGGGAGGTTGTGGAGCTGCCCGACCCGGTGGGGGAGATCCTGGAGCGGGTGGAGCGCCCCAATGGCATGATCATCGAAAAGACGGCCGTGCCCATGGGGGTGGTGGCCATCATTTATGAAAGCCGCCCCAATGTGACCAGCGATGCGGCCGCCCTTGCCTTTAAGAGCGGCAATGTGTGTATCCTGCGGAGCGGAAAAGAGGCCTGGAATTCAGCCAAGGCCATTGTGGATGCCCTGCGGATGGGGCTCACCGATGCGGGCCTGCCTGCCGATGGGGTGCAGCTGATCGAGGATACGACCCGCCAAAGCGCCAAGGAGCTGATGGAGGCGGTGGGCTATGTGGATCTTCTGATCCCCCGTGGCGGCCCCGGGCTGATCAACGCCTGCCTGGAGGGAGCAAAGGTTCCCGTGATCCAGACCGGCACCGGGATCTGCCATATTTATGTGGATGAAACGGCCGATCAGGAAAAGGCGCTGAATATCATTGAAAATGCGAAGGTTCAGCGTCCTTCTGTCTGCAATGCGGCGGAGGTCTGCTTGGTGCATGAGGCGGTTGCAAAGGAGTTTTTGCCGAAATTGAAAGCAAAGCTCCCTCAAGTGGAGTTCCGCTGTGACCCTGCGGCGCAGGCCGTTATGCAGGGTACCCCCGCCGGGGAGCAGGATTTTGATACGGAATTTTTGGATTATATCCTGGCGGTCAGGGTGGTCAGGGATGTGCAGGAGGCCATCGGCCATATTGCTGCCCATTCCACCGGCCATAGCGAGGCCATCATCACCGAAACGGAGGAAAACGCCGCCCTCTTCACCGCCATGGTGGATAGTGCAGCGGTGTATGTGAATGTATCTACACGGTTTACCGATGGCGGCCAGTTCGGTTTGGGGTGCGAGATGGGTATTTCCACCCAGAAGCTCCACGCTCGGGGCCCCATGGGCTTGCGGGAACTGACCACCTATAAGTATATTATTCGGGGAAACGGGCAGGTGAGAGGATGAAATACGGATTTATCGGCTGCGGCAATATGGGCGGCGCCCTGGCGGCTGCAGCAGCAAGATCGGTGGGCGGCAGCAGTCTTTTGCTGGCAGATGCAGATCCGCAAAAGGCAGCAGCGCTGGCAGAAACGCTGGGTGCAGCCGCTGCCACCAACCAAGAGATCGCCGAAAGCTGCGATTATATCATTCTGGGAGTCAAGCCTCAGGTGATGGGCAAGGTGCTGAAGGAGCTTCCCATCAAGGGAAATCCGGTGATGGTCAGCATGGCGGCGGGCTTGAAAATTGAAAGCTTAAAGGAAATGCTGGGGCAGGAGCTTCCCTGGATCCGCATGATGCCCAATACACCGGTGCAGGTGGGGGAGGGAAGGATCCTATATGCCTCTGAGGCAGAGCCGGAGCAGACCGCAGGGTTCTGCAGGCTTTTTGCCCACGCAGGAAAATTATTGGAATTAGAGGAAAAACTCATCGATGCAGGCAGCGCCCTTTCCGGCTGCGGCCCCGCATTTGTTTATCAGTTTATTGAAGCCCTGGCCGATGGCGGTGTGGCCTGCGGTTTGCCCCGTGCCATTGCCATGGAGCTGGCGGCGGGTACGGTGCTGGGCAGCGCCAAAACCGTGCTGGAGACCGGCGCCCATCCCGGCGCCTTGAAGGATGCGGTCTGCAGCCCCGGCGGCAGCACCATTATGGGGGTCAAGGCCCTGGAGGATGGCGGCTTCCGCAGCGCAGCCATCAATGCTGTTACCGAAGCATATCATAAGACTAAGGAGTTAGGAGAAAAGTAAAATGGTTGAAAAGAATATGGAATTTATCAGCAGTTATGATCCGGAGGTGGGCGCTGCCATTCAGGCGGAATATCAGCGCCAGCAGGATGGCATCGAACTGATCGCCTCCGAAAATGTCGCCTCTCCCGCAGTGATGGCGGCCATGGGTACCGTTCTTACCAATAAATATGCCGAGGGCTATCCCGGCAAGCGCTACTACGGCGGCTGCCAGTGCGTGGATGTGGTGGAAGAGATCGCCCGTAAACGCGCCTGTGAGCTGTTCGGCGCGGAGCACGCCAATGTGCAGCCCCATAGCGGCGCTCAGGCCAATATGGCAGTTTATTTTGCTTTTCTCAAGCCCGGCGATACGGTGATGGGCATGAACCTGGCCCACGGCGGCCACCTGACCCACGGCAGCCCGGTCAATATGAGCGGTGCTTTCTTCAACTTTGTTCCCTATGGCGTTTCTGCCGAGACCGGCCGTATCGATTATGAGAACTTTGAAAAACTGGCCAAGGAGACCCAGCCCAAGCTCATCGTGGCCGGTGCCTCTGCCTATCCCCGTGTGATCGATTTTGAACGGATCTCTGCCATTGCCAAGAGCGTCGGTGCTCTCTTTATGGTGGATATGGCTCATATTGCCGGCCTGGTAGCTGCCGGCCTGCACCCCTCCCCTGTGCCCTATGCGGATATCGTTACTACCACCACTCATAAGACCCTCCGGGGCCCTCGGGGCGGCTTGATCCTCTGCCGTGAAGAGTACGCCAAGGCCATCGATAAGGCCATCTTCCCCGGCACGCAGGGCGGCCCTCTGGAGCATATCATCGCCGCAAAGGCCGTCTGCTTCGGTGAGGCGCTGAAGCCGGAATTCAAGGAGTACCAGAAGCAGGTAGTAACCAACGCTAAGGCGCTGGAAAAGAAGCTTCTGGCTGAGGGCGTGAACCTGGTCTCCGGCGGTACCGATAACCATCTTCTGCTGCTGGATCTCCGTACCAACGGCATCACCGGCAAGGAGCTGGAGCGCCGGCTGGATGAGGTGCATATCACCGCCAATAAAAACGCTATCCCCGATGATCCCGAAAAGCCCTTCGTGACCAGCGGTATTCGGTTGGGTACCCCCGCCGCTACGACCCGTGGCTTCAAGGAGGCTGAAATGGAACTGATCGGCGGCTGGATCAAGGATGTGATCACCGATTTCGAGGGAAATAAAGAGCGTGTGAAGCAGGAAGTAATGGCTCTTTGTAAGAAATATCCTCTTTATTAAGGAGAAAACTACGATGAATATGAAGTTATTGAAGCTGCTCAATAAAAATGCCCGTTATTCCTTGGAGGAGCTGGCCACCATGACCGGCCGTACCCCCGAGGATGCGGCGGCGGATATCGATGAACTGGAAAAAGCAGGCGTTATCCGGGGCTATAAGGCCGTGATCGATTGGGAACGTCTGGATAATACCTATGTTTCCGCTCTCATCGAGCTGAAGGTCACCCCCAAGGCAGGCCTCGGCTTTGAAGAGGTGGCTAAAAAGGTCATGAAGTACCCTGAGGTAGAGACGGTGTACCTTATGTCCGGCGGCTATGATCTCTGCGTCATTGTGAAGGGCAAGACCTTCCAAGGAGTTGCCATGTTCGTTGCCAAAGAGCTTTCTACCATCGATAATGTGATCTCTACCGCCACCCACTTTGTACTCCGGCGCTACAAAGAATTGGATGTGGAGCTTTGCGATAGTGATCGCGATGATCGGGGGCACTTTTCGTTTTGATGGACTACAGTAAGATCCTGAACCCGGAGGTTCTGAATATCAAGCCCTCCGGAATCCGCAAGTTTTTTGATCTTGCGGAGACGATGCAGGAGGTCATCTCTCTGGGCGTGGGTGAGCCGGATTTCCCCACCCCTTGGCAGATCCGCAAGGCCGGTATTAAGTCCCTGGAGGAAAGCAAGACCCGCTATACCTCCAACTGGGGCCTGCAGGCTTTGCGGGAGACCATTGCGTCCTATATGAGCCGTAAGTACGGCCTGCAATACGATCCTTTGCATGAAATTCTGGTAACGGTGGGTGGCAGCGAGGCCATCGATGGCTGTATCCGTGCCACCGTCTGCCCCGGGGATGAGGTCATCATTCCCCAGCCCAGCTATGTCTGCTATGAGCCTATTACCCTGCTGGCCGGGGGCGTGCCGGTGATCATCGAGACCAAGGCAGAGGATCAGTTCAAACTGACCCCCGAAGCCCTGAAGGCCGCCATTACCCCCAAAACCAAGGCACTCATCCTGCCCTATCCCTGTAACCCCACCGGGGCGATCATGGAAAGGGAGGATCTGGAAAAGATCGCTGCGGTGCTGCGGGATACCAATATCATTGTGATCTCCGATGAGATCTATGCCGAACTGACCTTCGGCGGAAAGACCCATGTTTCCATTGCCTCTCTGCCCGGAATGGCCGAGCGTACCCTGGTGGTCAATGGCTTTTCCAAGGCCTTTTCCATGACTGGCTGGCGGCTGGGTTATGCCTGCGGCCCGGCAGAGATCGTGGCGCAGGTGACCAAGATCCATCAGTTTGCCATCATGTGCGCCCCCACCACTTCCCAGTATGCGGCCATTACCGCCATGACTTCCTGCGATGATGTGGTGGCCGAGATGGTGGAGGAATACGACACCCGCCGCCGCCTGATCGTGGATGGCTTCAATAAGCTGGGGCTGACCTGCCGGGATCCTAAAGGCGCTTTCTATGCCTTCCCTTCCATCCAGAAGTCCGGCCTTTCCAGCGAGGAGTTCTGCCAGCAGCTTCTGGAAAAGAAGCACGTGGCCGTAGTCCCCGGTACCGCTTTTGGTCAGGGCGGCGAGGGCTTTATCCGTGCCTCCTATTGCTATTCTACCGAACATATCAAGGAAGCACTCAAGCGCATCAGCGAATTCTTAAATGAACTCTAAAAAATTACAGCCTTTGGCTGTAATTTTTTTACTTTTTTCTGCGAAAAAGTTTCTCCCACCCTCGTTTTAATGGATGTAAAACAAATCATTCAAAAAGGAGAAATGAAGATGAAAAACAAACGTCAGAATGTATTCCGTAGGGTGTTGTGTATGGTGTTGGTGGCGTTGCTGCTGATCCCCTGCCTGCCGGTCTCCGCATCGGCGGCAAGCGTGGATCTCTTTGATGCCAATTGGTATGCCAGCCATAATCCCGATGTTGTCCGGGCGCTGGGCCGCAGTACCTCGGCGCTGCGGGGGCACTATAACAACTACGGAAAGTATGAAGGCCGTTCCCCCTCGGCGGTATTTGACCCCAAGGTGTATATCAGTCTGTATCCCGATCTGAAGGCGGCCTTCGGAACCAATTATGCCGCTGCGCTGAATCATTATATCAATAACGGCCTGGCGGAAGGCCGGAAGGGCTCTGCCTATTTTAATGTTTCGGTTTATAAGGCCAATTACCAGGATCTTCGCGATGCCTATGGTAATAATAACGCCTTGTATGCGGTGCACTACATCAAGTACGGCCAGTATGAGGGGCGCAACGCCACCTCCGAGCTCATGCAGGATGTAACGACCTCCTTTGCCGGTAAGAAGATCACCCTGAAATCGGTGCAGAACGGCAAATACCTTTGTGCCGACGGAAACTACAGTAATGTTCCCGCCCGGGCGAACCGTTCCGCAGCAAGCACCTGGGAGACCTTTACCGTTACGGTCACCCCCGATGGCTGGGCAGGCCTGCAGGCCTATAACGGTAAGTGGGTCACCGCCAATAGAAATAAGGTCAATACCCCTCTGGAGGCCACCGCTTCCCGGCTGCAATCCTGGGAGTGCTTTAAGATCTATCAGAAGGGTAGCAACTACTACCTGAAAGCGCAGGTCAACGGCAAGTTCCTTTGTGTGCGGGTGGATTCCTCCAATGCCCCGGTGCAGGCTTATGCTGGCGCTGCCTCTACCTGGGAACGGTTCCAGATCACCGTCATTCTTTCTCCCAATCAGCAGAACATGGTCAATCAGGCCAGAAATCTGCTGGGATCCACCAACTATAACGGCTATTGCCAGAAGTTTGTGCGGGTAGTCGGTAATAAGATCGGCTTGCCCGATGGCGGTGCCGGCAGTGCGCTGGCCGCCTATAATTCCTGGTGTGTTTCCAAATCCATGGATAATATTCCGGTGGGCGCTGCCGTTTACTTCCGCAGTAAGAATACCAAAAGCGCCGGGTATAAATACGGCCATGTGGGCATCTATGTAGGCGATGGTAAGGTGATCCATGCCCTTGCAACGGTGCGGGAGCAGAGCCTGACGGATATGCTCAGCAACTATAACTACCTCGGTTGGGGCTGGCAGGCCGGTGTGGATCTGCGGTAACTGCATAAAAAACAGGCTTGCTTCGGCAAGCCTGTTTTTGTAGGATTTTTTAAAAAGATAGCTTCAAAACGGATCCTTCCCATTTTTTATAATTTTCCGCCACCGCTCCGGGTGACTTTCGTGGGTGCAGTAGGGCTCAAATCCCAGGGAGAGGTATAGTCTTATGGCAGAAATACGGTCGTCGTCGGTGGAGAGCAGGGCGGATTTGTAGCCACGCCGAGCCAGGTCGTGCAACACGGCCAGGCAGATCTTCTTACCCAGACCCTTTCCTTGCACCTCGGGGTGGACTGCCACCATCCGAAACCAGCCCTCGCCGGGGTAGTCGGGGTGCTCCACCCCGGTGGCGGTGGCCACCGCCCGGTCTCCCTCCCAAAGGTAGAAGACCTTCTCCGGGCTGTAGTCTCCCGCCTTGATCAAAAAATCAAAATCAAAATGGTGCCGGAAGGTGGCCTCAATAAGCCCCTCCCAAGCTTCCTCATCCCCCGGGCGATGGGTGCGTAGGGTGAAATTACCGGTGTCCAAGGGCGGCAGATCGGTGATGTCGGGATTTCGCATGATCAGTTGCGGCAGGCTCATGTTCGGTACTCCTCGTAATTATTTTCGTTGACGGTGCGATCCTCCGAAAGCACCTCGCCGGGCGCATCTCCAAGGTCGGGAACCTCCAGCGTCACCCCGCCCTGCATGGCGCTTTGGTGGGCGGTCAGCCCCGGCAGATTGTACCGTGCCGCCTGCCAGGCGTTGGTAGGAGAGTGCTTGCCGGTCACGTAGGCTTGGCAAAAATCATCGATCATAAATTTGTGGGTGCCCGCATGGCCTGTGGAAAGGGCCTCGTATTCCTGCGGCAGTCGACTTGCCGCCTGAATGGGGGCTTCCCCGCTGCACCATTTCCCATTGATGACCTGCTGCATAAAGTCCGGCTCGTCCTTGTGGGCGGTGACCTCGGTGGGGTTGAGCAGGTTGCTTACGTCTTCATAGTCTACCGTTTGACCGTGCATGGTCACAAAACTGTGCTGCAGCAAGGAACATTCGTAGGAAGCATCGGTGCCGTGAAATTGGGAGATGTAGGTCTCGGGGAAATGCCAGGCAATGCGGCGGTTTTCGCTAATCCGCACAACAGAGCCGTCGCTCATCTTCAAGAGCATAGAGGAATTGGAAAAGGGGTTGTCCCAATAATTTTGTCCCTTGCCGAAGATGTCGGGGTCTTTGGTGTCTTCATAGCCAAAGCCTGCCACGCTTACTGCATGGGCCTTGGTGGCGGAGAGCACCATCGATGTGGAATGGGTGGGGTAGAAGAAGGGCGGGAAGCCTGCCATCTTTTTCCAGTTTTCCCCCTCGGTGTATTTGAAAACGTCGTATAGCCGTTCCATATCGTGGTTGTACTGCGCCTCGGCATAAACGGCCTTGCCCATGGCGCCGCTTTGATATTTGCGGCGGCAAAAGATGGCGGCGGGGCGGTAGATGCCCGTCTCGCCCATGGAATAGGTCAGCCCCGTTTCGCCCACCAGCCGCACGATCTCTTCGATCTCTTTGGGATCCAACGCCATGGGAACGGCGCTGTAAACGTGCTTGCCCTGCTTCAGCGCCTCAATGGCCATCCAACCGTGGGTGTCTCGCTGGGAAAAGATGGCAATGGCGTTCAGGTCGGGGGAGGTCACCATCTCTTCGAAGGTGTCGTAGATCCGGTCGGTGCCGAACCGTTCCTGATATTTTTCGGCCCGCTCTCTGAATTTATCGCAGACCGCAACGTGCTCCACCGCAGGATGCTCTTTAAAAAGCAGTACGAAGTTCCGTGCAAACTGCCCGCAACCAACGATGCCGATGCGTAATTTTTCTTTCATAGAAATCACCTCGGTTTTATCATAGCAAACACCACCCCAAAAGAAAATGGGGTGGTGTTGTTTTTTGATTGGACAAATGTTGTTTTTTATAGAGGCGATATTGAAAAAATTCTACATTATGGTATGATTACATTGAAATAATGTTGCATGGAGGAGACGATGAGTTATATTACCGATCGTTATACTTTAAATAAATTGCCGGGGCAGAGCCTTGCGGTGGTGGAGTGCGGCATTCAGATCTGCCACCCCGGCCATACTACGCCGCCTCTCTGTTACCGGGATTACTCTGCCCATTTTATTCTGGAAGGAAAGGGTATTTATGAACTGGAAGGGAAAAAATACCATCTCGGTCCCGGCGAAGGATTTTTGATCACGCCCGGTACGGATTGCACCTATGCCGCCGATCACCGGGAGCCGTGGAGGTATATCTACGCCTCTTTTCGCGGAATTGACGATATCGCCCTGGTGCACAATGCCGGGCTTAGCGAGGCGGCGGTAACCTTTTCTTTCGACCTGGCGGAGACCGAGCCGCTGCTCTATGCCATGCACGCCGCAGGCAAAAAGAACGAAGCCCGCGGCTACGACGTGACGGGTTGGTTTTTGTTGATCATGAGCCGGCTGGTGGCAAAGAATCTGGAACAACCACCTTCAGGAGAGCGGTATATCCGCCGTGTCAAGCAATATGTGGAGGATAATTTTCCCTTTCCCATTACCGTGAACAGTATGGCCGCTCATGTGGGGTTGGAGCGTTCCTATTTATATAAACTGTTTCTGCAGCAGGAGGGGGTGCCTCCTTCTCGCTACCTACAGCAGTATCGGCTGACCCGTGCAGCCGAGCTGTTGCGGGACGGCCGCCTTTCGGTGGCAGAGGTGGCGGAGGCGGTGGGGTTTTCCGATCTCTCCTATTTCTATCGAGCCTTTCGTAAGCATTACGGGGTTACCCCCAAGCAATTTTGTGAATTTGCAGAATAATCCATATGAATTGGCGGTTTGTTTATTGCTTTGTATCAAAATAATCGGTATAATGATCCCGATATTCGGTGGGGCTCATTCCGGTGCGGGTGTGAAAGAATTTGCTGAAGTATAGGGCATCCCTAAACCCCACTGCCGCCGCTACCTGCCCAATGGGTTGGTAGCTGTTTTCCAGTAAGAAGCGGGCGGCGGAAAGCCGCTGCTGCAGCAGGTATTCCCGAGGTGAAACTCCCGTCTCTTGTTTGAATAGATGAGCAAAGGTCGAAAGGCTCATGCCGCACTCCCGGGCCAGCGCCTCGTTGGTGATGGGCTTGGCGTAGTCGGCGGCCATGGCAAGGCAGACCTGCCTTATCGCTGTTTGGGATTCGGCGGAGCGGCTCACCCGGGTCAGGATTCCCAGTAAAAGTCCGCGGCAGGCGGTGCGGAAGCCGGGTCGTTGTAATTGCAGTTCGATGATCAATTCTGCCGCCAAACGAGGGAGATCTCCTTCGGCGGTCAGGGGCAGGACCTGTTTTTCGCCAAGCCCCAATTCCCGGAGCAGGGCGGCGGTTTCGGTGCCGCCGAAATGAAGCCAATAGACCTCGGGTCGGTCCTCTCGAAAATAGCGATAGATCTGCGGCTGATGGGGAAGGAAAAGGACTGCGTGGCCAGCGGTGACCCGCTGTTCGCCGGTCTCAAAATAAAAATGCCCCAGCCCCTTGCGGATGTAGATGATCTGGTAATCGGGGAACCCCTTGGGGCGGGAGGGCCCGCTGAAAGCGGCCGAGCGTTCGTCCATCACCATATGCCCGGCAGAGACCACCTCCAGCCGATCACGGATGTTATGGCGGTCTTCCCCGCCGATATATGCAGATTTTTGCATAATCCTCACCTCGGTGATAGGATACCATAAATTTTCAGGAGGGTCAATATGAACTTTTTAGCGGGCGATATCCATTATTACCGCATCTACCCCGGCGGCTTGCGCCGCAGAATGGAATACATGAAGGCCTTTGGGGTCACGGTACTGCAGACCTATGTGCCGTGGAACCTCCATGAGCCTCAAAAGGGGCAGTTTTGCTTCGAGGGTCTTTCCGACCTAGAGGGCTTTTTAAAGCTGGCGCAGGAACTGGGCTTTAAGGTGCTGCTTCGCCCCTCGCCCTATATTTGCAGTGAGTGGGATATGGGCGGCCTGCCCTGGTGGCTTTTGAAAGAAAAAATGAGCCTCCGCTCTCATGACCCTAAATTTATGCGCCATGTGGCGGATTTTTATAAGGTGCTCTGCCCGGTGTTTATTCCCTATCTGGCAAGTAACGGCGGCCCCATCGTGGCCACCTGTATCGAGAATGAATACGGCAGCTACGGCAATGATGCTGTCTATCTGCGGCGGCTGATGGAGTTGCTGCAGCAGAACGGGGTAGACGGCCCCTTCTATACCACCGACGGCTATAGCCCCTCTTACCTGCAATATGGGCACATCCCCGGCGTGCAGGCAGCGGTCAATTACCGGGTGGAAAGCAAAATTGCCCTGGATGCCCTTCGGGCTGTTCAGCCGGATCGGCCCGCCCTCATCGGCGAGTATTGGTCCGGCCGGGCCATCCATAAAGGGGAGCCCTACGCTCCTCGGGTGCTGAAGGATGTGGTGAAGGGCTTTCGGGAAGCCCTGGAGAACCAAGGCCTGGTCACCTTCTATATGTTTGCCGGCGGCACCAACTTCGGGTTTATGAACGGCGCCAACTACGGCCGCACCTTTGGTGTCACCGAGGGGGCTCCCAAATATATTCCCCATACAACCACCTATGAAGAGGATGCTCTTTTAAATGAGCAGGGTCTGCCCACCGCCAAATATTTTGCCTGCCGCAAGGCCTATTGGGAATTTTTGGGTCAGCCGGAGCCTCCTATGCCGAAAATTTCCTATGAGACCCAGACCCCTAAAATTCAGATCACCGAATCTGCCTCCCTTTGGGATCAGGTGGACTACAGTAAGGCGGTGGAGAGCGTCGAGCCTATGTCCTTTGAGGAATTGGATCATCCGTACGGCTATGTCCTCTACCGTACCGAGGTGGTAGGCTGTGGCGCACCGATGGAACTGAATATTCCGTACCTGCGGGATCAGGCCGATGTTTTTCTGGATCGCCGCTATCTGGGTACCCTCATGCGGGATCGCCCCGAAAAGGTGATCATCGATCTACCCGCCGGGCAAAAGGCCATCTTGGAGCTGCTGGTGGAAAATATGGGCCGTATCAACTTCGGGGTGCGTCTCAATGAGCAAAAGGGCATTGTGGGGAGTGTGCTAATGCAGGATCGCATCCATCTTTATGATTGGCAGAATCTGCCCCTGAATATCCGTTTCGAGACCAATGGCTTCACTCCCGTTGACGGCCCCGCCGTGTTGAAGGGCACCTTCAGGGCTGAGCCCGGAAAGGATACCTTCCTGGATTGCAGCGGCATGAAAAAGGGCTATGTCCGGATCAACAGTTTTAATTTGGGCCGGTACTGGAACGTTGGCCCCCAGTATACCCTCTACGTTCCCGGTGAACTTTTGCAGGAGGAAAACACCATCGAACTCTTCGAGCAATACGGCGCCGAAGCCCCTTTTCTCTTACCCACCTGCACCGACTCTATTCTCAAATAAGAAAAAGCACCCATCGGGTGCTTTTTCTTATTTCAACAGTTCATAAACGGCGGGGAAGGGCTCCACAGAGCGTTTGAGGATGCCGTGGAGCTGGGCGATGGCAATACCGTAGTTGGTCACCGGGATGCCCTGCTGCTTGCAGCGGGCCAGGCGGGATTTCATCTCTTTTTCATTGAGCATACAGCCACCGCAATGGATGACCAGGGCAAAATCCGAAGGGTCCTCCGGGAATTCAGCGCCGGAGGTGAAGTGAAACTCCGGCTTCACACCGGTGTATTTCTCGATCCAGCCGGGAAGCTTTACGGTGCCGATATCCTGGCATTGGCGGTGGTGGGTGCAACCCTCGGAGATGAGGATCTTATCTCCGTCCTTCAGCTTGCTCAGCATGGCAGCACCGCTTACTACCGTGGATAAACTGCCCTTAAACCGGGCAAAAAGGATGGAAAACGAGGTCAAAAACGTCTTTTTTGGGACGATTTTTGAAACAAAACCGAACACTTGCGAATCGGTTATGACCAATTTTGGGGGTGTTTTCAGTTTTTCCAGGGTCTCCTGAAGGTTGGTATGCTGAGAGCAAACGATGGTAACACCCAACTCCAAAAGTTCCCGGATGGTATGCTGCTGGGGCAGGATCAGCCGCCCTTTGGGAGCTGATTCATCGATGGGGATGACCAGAACTACTGTATCTCCGGCGGTCACCAGATCGGCCAGCAGCTTCTTTTCCTCCTTGGGGGCCATGGCGGCCAGCTTTTCCTTTAATTCATAGATATTCAGCCCTGTTTCGGCGCTGACATAGAAGCCCTCAGCAGGGATGCTTTCCAAAAGGTCTGCCTTATTGAATACAGTGAGATAAGGCGTTTTTTTGGCTTCAAAAAGGGCGATCAGTTCCTGATCCTCGGGGGAGAGCCCTCTGGCGGCATCCACCACCAAAACGGCGATATCGGTCTGGCTGAGCATCTCCTTGGCTCTTGCCACACGCTGGGCGCCCAATTCTCCTTCATCGTCCATACCTGGGGTATCGATGATGACCACCGGGCCCAGAGGTAACAGCTCCATGGTCTTTTTTACCGGGTCGGTGGTGGTGCCCTTGACCTCAGAAACTAAGGAGAGCTTTTGGCCGGTCACTGCATTGACCAGGCTGGATTTTCCTGCATTACGCAGGCCGTAAAAGCCGATGTGTACCCGTTCGGCGGCGGGGGTATTATTTAAACTCATGATTAAAACCTGAAATCCCGACGGTTGGAATTTTTGATGGAGGCAATATTATCCTCGGCGATGGCTCGTACCTTTTCCTTGGGGATCTTTTTCAGTTCCTCTTCAATGAGCTTGAAGCCGATCTCCCGGGTCTCAGGGGAGGCGTAATCTACTAAGTATTCGCTGAGGGTCATCAAAGCGTTGGGATGGCAGCAGTTGAGGATCTGGCCGCTCTTACAAAGCGCCATGAACCGGTCGCCGGTGCGGCCTTCCCGGTAGCAGGCGGTACAGAAGGAGGGGATATGATCCAGCTTCATCAGCCATTGAACCACCTCGTCCAGGGTGCGCTGGTCGGAAACGTCGAACTGCTCGGAATCGTGGGGGCGTTCCTCTTCGGTGTAGCCGCCCACGGAGGTGCGGGAGGCACCGCTGATCTGGGAGATGCCCAGCTGCAGGGCACGGCCGCGGACCGCCTCGCTCTCCCGGGTGGAGATGATCATCCCGGTATAGGGAACGGCGATGCGGATGCAGGCGATGATCTTTTCGAAAAGCTCATCGGGCACCCCATTATCGAAGGTATCGGGGTCGATATCGTCGGCTCTCTTCAAGCGGGGCACGCTGATGGTGTGGGGGCCGACGCCGTGGACGGCCTCTAAGTGCTCGGCGTGCATCAGCAGGCCGGCAAATTCATACTGGTAGCCCTCCAGACCGAAGAGCACGCCCAGACCCACATCGTCGATGCCGCCTTCCATGGCACGATCCATGGCCTCGGTATGATAGGCGTAATCATGCTTGGGGCCGGTGGGATGAAGCTCCAGATAGCTTTCTTTATTATAGGTCTCCTGGAAGAGGATATAGGTGCCGATGCCGGCCTCCTTTAATTTGCGGTAATTCTCCACAGTGGTGGCGGCAATATTGACATTGACCCGGCGGATGGCGCCGTTTTTATGCTGGATGCTGTAGATGGTCTTGATACATTCCAGAATGTACTCGATGGGGTTATGGACCGGATCCTCCCCGGCCTCGATGGCCAGCCGCTTATGGCCCATATCCTGCAGGGCGATGACCTCCTGCTTGACCTCCTCCTGCGTCAGCTTTTTGCGGCAGATGTGCTTATTCTTCAGGTGATAAGGGCAGTAAACACAGCCGTTGACGCAATAGTTGGAAAGGTAGAGGGGGGCAAACATGACGATACGGTTTCCGTAAAAGGCCTGCTTGATCTCCTCGGCCAGCTTGAACATCTCTTCGATCTTTTCGGGGATATCGCAGGCCAGCAGAACAGAGGCTTCCCGGTAGGTCAGCCCCGCACAGGTAACACCCTCGGCGGTCTTTTGGGGGCGGGCCTTTTCCAGCAGGCTGTCGATGAGGGGGATATTGTGTTTGTTTTCTTCCGCATAGCGGACGGTGGCGAGGATCTCTTCGTGGGAGATGAATTCCTCGGCCTTCATGGATTTAGGATCATACATAGTTCATACCTCGCTTTTGATATCGCCCCGGGCGGTCACGATGCGGTAGCCGATGGATTCCATGCGGCGGTTCAGGCATTGCCTGCATTGCGCAGATTCCTCGCCGGTGCAGATCTTATTATTATATAATTCGTATTTTTTACGAACAGAAACAGGGGAAAGGTTGGGCATCACCACGTTGGCGCCGGCCAGAATGCCCTTTTCCCGCCCGATGGGGTGAATGGTTCCCAGAGCGGTGGTGGCAGGGAGCAGCAGATCAGGCTTGATCAGCCGCAGAATGGAAAGGAGGTAAAGAGTCAGCTCAAAGGAGCCGGCGGGTTCCTCCTTAAAGGGGGTGGCATCATGGGGGATAAAGGGGCCGATCCCGCACATGGCGGGCTGAAAGGTCTCCACAAATTTCAGATCCTTTGCCAGGGTGGCGGCGGTCTGCCCCGGGGAGCCCACCATAAAGCCGCAGCCCACCTGATAGCCGATCTCCTTCAGCGCTTTCAGGCATTCCATCCGGTTTTCAAAGGACATTTCTGCCGGGTGAAGCCTTTCGTAATGGGCTTTATCGGCGGTCTCATGCCGCAGTAGGTAGCGATCGGCGCCTGCATCAAAAAGCAACTGATAACTTTCCCGGGAGCGCTCCCCTAAGGAAAGGGTGACGGCGCAATCCGGCCAGCGGCTTTTGATCTCCTTTAAAAGGGAAGCAAGCAGCTCATCGGTGAAATGGGGATCCTCGCCCCCCTGCAGTACAAAGGTACGAAAACCTAAGCCGTAGCCCTCCTCACAGCAGGAGAGGATCTCCTCCGGAGTGAGGCGGTAACGGGAGCAGCCGGGATTTCCGCTGCGGATGCCGCAGTAAAGGCAATTGTTTTTGCAGATATTGCTCACCTCGATGAGCCCCCGGATATAAACATCCTTGCCGTAGATCCGCTGCCGCACCGCCTCTGCCTTTTTGGCTAAAATTTCTGCCAACTGGGGAGTACGGTTTTCGATGAGGGTCTGGTATTCGGTGAGGGAGAGGGAATGCTTCCGCTCCAGTTTTTCAATCAAATTAATCATTTTTTAAGATCACATTGGAATAGGCGGTCTTGGCGCTGATGCCGTTCAGCTTGCCGATCTTGCCGGAAAGGGTGCTGATGATATCCTGGGGAGCATCCACCGCCACGCTCATAATGCTCACATCCGCCTTGCGGTAGGGCAGACCCATCCGGCCGATGATATAGGGGCTGTACTCATGAAGGATGCCGTTGAGAGCCTCCACAGAGTCGGGGTTTTCTACGATAATAGCGATAAGGGCAATTCTGGTTTCCATAAATTCCTCCAAAAAAATACTGCCACATCCAAAGATGCAGCAGTATAGAATGATATTCTTTGTTCCGCATCTTTCATCTCAATTATTATTTCGATGTCAGATCAAAAAAATTGTAACATATTATTCTTCAAATTGCAAGTGTTTTCGGCAGTTATTTGGTGCATTTTTTACAAGGCTCATATAGATACTCAATTTTATTTATATGATAATTTGTCATTTATATGTCAAAATGTCATATGGGTGATATAAATGAAAAACAAATTGAAACGATTGCGTAATCAGAGGCACCTGACGCAGATCGGCTTGCAAATGAAGACGGGAATCAATCAGGCACTTTTATCCAAATTCGAAACGGGGGAGCGAGTGCCGCCGACGGAAACCTTACTTTGCCTGGCAGATTTTTACGGAGTCAGTATTGACTATATTCTTTGCCGCACGGATAACCCGCAGATCAATAAATAAAACTGCGTTCTCGCAAAAAAGCGAGAACGCAGCTTTATTATTCTATAAAGGAAAGGCTGGTTTCGGTGAGTTTTTCTCCTTCCAGAACCAAGGCTTTGGCTTCAAAGGAGGTAAATTGCAGTGTAAAATTACACTTTTTAGTAGTGAGGGTGACGGTTTCAGCGGTCTCACTGCCGTTGTATAGGCGGAGCAGTAGTTGATCGCCCTGCTTGCGGCAGGAGGTGAGCAGGATCTTCTGGTTGCTGAGGGAGAGGGAGGTATCCTTCTTTTCACCGGCACCGCTGGGGAAGAAGGAGAAGGCGTAGACTTGCTGATTGAAGCTTTCGGCATCCTTATCCAGATGGGCGCCGTCCACGGTGAGGCGGAATTCAAAATCATGCTCGCCCATATCGACATGATCGTGGTTGCGGTCATCGTCGGTCAGTTGACGGTTGGGGATGGGGTGAGCAGAGTAAACGGGGGTGCGCAGCACCGAAATGTTCAGCTTGCCCTCCTCGGCGCTGCCGCCGTAGTGGCCTTTGTTGAGTACGGCGAAGCAGGCGTTCTCTCCCTTGAAGGCACACCATTTTTGATAGCATACCTCCTGGCCGTCTTTCCGCAGGGGTTCGATGCCATAGGCGGTCTGCCCGATGAAATCCGCATCCTTCAGGGGCGTATCAAAGGTCAGCTTATACATGGTGTTGGCATCATTCGCCAGCAACTTGATCTGCAGGTCGATGTGGCTGCCGTTTTTAGGCAGAATGTAGGTGACCACCGCATAGGAACTGCGGTTTTTCAGCACCGCCTGCAGCTTGGTGCGGACGTCGCCGTTTTCGATGACCAGCAGATTGGGGTGCTTCGCATCGGGGTAGCCTCGGAAAGCGTTGGCTTCTTCCGCGGAGACTGCCTCAAAGGAGCCGATCTGTTCGGCGTAGATCTGATTATCCATCTTCCAGGGATCCTCGTGATCCTTAAAGACCCGGAGCCGGGCGCTGCCGGCTTTGAGATAATCGATGCCGTTGACGGTATATTGATCCAGAAGACCGGTTTCCTTATTGATCCGCACCTGCATGGTGCCGTTATCGAAGGTATAGTGGGTCTCGGTTTCCGGGCAGGGGGCGATGGGGCGCTTGGAAGCGGCTTCGATATAAAGCTCGCAATCAAAGCGATTGATGCACATGGGCTGCAGCGTAGCCTCAAAGACTACCCGCTTGCGCCAATCAAGATTCAGGCTGCTGGATTCCTTTTCGTTCTGGGCGGGGAGATAGTTGCCCTGCTCATCCCGTACCTTTACCAGGGTGACCTGGTTTTCGGTCCAGTTCTGGTCGGAAAGCTGGAATTCGATCTCGATCTGCTGGGTCACCGGGTAGGGATGGGGGTTAAAGACCAGCACCGGGATCTCCCCGGGCTTGCCTTTGGGCTGACCCTCGGCTAACCGGAAGAAGGCTTTATTGCTCATGCGATTGAGAATTTCCCGGCCGTAGCCCAGCAGCCGCAGGATCTGATCCTCGGCCTTTTTGATCATGGTGCCGGGGAGCACATCGTGGAACTGGCTGAAGAGCATCGCCTTTTCCGCTTCAGAAAGATCCCCCTCAATGCCGGCGGCCGCCATCATCTTTTCGGTGGTGATCAGCTCATTTTCAATGGCACGGTAGGCCTGCTTCACCCGGCTCATGGAGGTATAGCAGCCCACAAAGATATGCTGCATGGAGCGCTCCTCGGTCTTGACCTTGGACCAATCCACATCTGCCATGTAGTCTTCGCCGGTGGAATGAAGGATCTCCACCTCGGGATGCTCCCGGATGGTCTCGTTAATGGCTTCTAAATCTACTTTAGAGGGACCGCCGCCGTGGTTGCCGATGCCCCAGAGCATCAGTTCGGGGTTGGTGTGGGGGCCTTCGATGACCCGCTCCAGCCGCTTTTTGGCGGTGCCCCGGTTGGTGTTGTATCCGCCCCGGATACAATGGGCGTGGAGGGTACTGCCGTCTGCGCCCTTCCAAATGAAATCATGCTCCGGGATAATGCCGTTGGGGCGCATGAAAATGTAGGAATCATAGCCGCTTTTTTTCATGATCTGCACTAGCCCGCGGGTGTGGCCAAAGGAATCAAAATTGATGGCGGTAGTGGGTTTGACACCAAATTTTTCCATAAAGTAACGGTTACCCACCTCGATCTGCCGCAAAAAGCCTTCGGCAGAGGGCATCAGGCAATCGGGCTGGAGATACCAGCCGCCCAGAATGTGCCATTTTCCTTCTTTTACTAATTTCTGAATACGGGCAAAGAGCACCGGTTCATGCTCTTCCACCCATTCGTATAAAACAGCTTCGTTGTGGTTAAAGATAAAACTGTCGTACTGCTCGCAGAAATCGGCGGCAACACGGAAGGTGGAGATGGCCTCTGCCACTCCTTCCTCCCGGGGCCACAGCCAAACCGGGTCTAAATGCGCATTGCAAAGTAAATGAATTTTGTTCATGTTATCACCTCGGGAACATACTACCATATTATTTGTGAAAATGCAAGGAAAAGAGTTCGCCGTCACGCAGGATGAATTTCAGCCGGATGGGTTTGCCCTGAAGGGCGGAGAGGGGCTTTTCAAAGCGGATAAAGCGCTCCAGGGAATCGCCGAAGTACTCGCAGGAGGTATAGCCGGGGATGGGGGTGGCGGCTTCGTCCAATACTTCTGCAAAAAGATGGCCGCGGGCTGAGGTGCGGAAGTTGACGGAAAGGGCAACTCCCTCAAAGGTAAAGGGCTTGGTGAGGAGGGTGCAGGGTTGATAGCCCGCCTTATAGGAGGCGAAGCCGTCCTTACGGTAGGTGTAGCGGTGGAGCTCGATCAGATCATGGTTTTCTGCGTTGCGTTGACGGACAAAGAAGGAAAGCTCACCGGGGGAAAGCTCTGTCATTTTGCCGGCTGCCGGGTAGCAATCGCCGTAAAACCAGTTGGTTTTATATTCCGGGCCGGGGGTGAGGATGGCTTCATCAAAGCGGTGCCAATGATAATGATCGGCGGAGTGCATGAAGACGCAATCTGTCACGGCCAGTCCGTAGCGTTTGTTTTGCTCATATTTTTGACGGCGGAGCTCCTTACCGCTGAGCTGGTCGTAGTTATCATTCCATTCCCGCCGCTCCACATAGCGGGTGGGAAGGCCGATATAATAACGGTCATCATAGTAGTAAGGGGAGATACAGTTGGTATAAAGCGGGTAGATCTCCCCGACGCGGTAATCCAGCGGAACGGGGGTACTCCAATGGATGCAATCCGGCGACTCAGTGACCATGACGGTGCGCAAGGGCGTCTCCTTCCAGAGGGTATCGCCATCCTCCGGCTTGAGGTTCTCACGGAAATAACAGTAGTATTTTTGGGTGCGGCGATCCCAATGGAGGGTGTTCTGGGAATCAATGCCGTAGCCTTGATTGATGATGCCGAAATGCTTGAAATGAATACCGTCGGCAGAACTGCGGATGACCAGAGATTTGATTCCGTCTACCTTGTCCTCCATGGTGGCTTTATAGCGGTGCTCCGGAGGGCAGGCGGGATTGGGATCCTTCATAACGGTGAAGTTATCCTCGATCCTGGGGATGATCACATTGGTGCCGTCTCCCAGATCGGGGCGATCCCAACGGAGGCCGTCCTTGCTTTCGGCGTAGCAGACGCTGATGCTTTCCAGATGGGGGAAGGTCCAGGTTTCGTAATAAAGGCGGTAGCGATCCTCATCCTGAATGACGGTAAAAAAATTAGTGCCGCTGCCTTCGTGGGGAGCGTCAAACTGCATGACACATTCGGCATAAGCGGGCTTATTGACAGAGAGAGTGGCATCGGCAGATGCGATGATCGTATCATCCCAAAGAGGGATCAGATCTTTTAAATGAAGCATGGGAAAACCTCCTTTTTTGATCATTTTATCACGAATCCGCCGGGAAGTAAATCTAAAAAAAGGACACATCCCGGCGGATGTGTCCATATAGTTTATACATTGTCCAGCAGTTCTTTGTAGAACTGAGAATAATCAGTACGTTTCTGGTCGGTAAAGGCAATGGCCTCCCTGGGGTGGCAATTGAGCATTCCGGTGAACATATAATGGAGATCAAAGCCCCAAGTGACGCCCTGCTCCCGCAGCTGATGCATATTATTTTCGATGAAGAGCAGCAGGTGATAGAGGTTATATTTCGGGTTTTTCAAAAAGCCCAGCAGGGATTCCAGGGCACAGTTACCGGCGCCACGCCCCATCCCCTGCACGGTGGCGTCAAGATAGGATACGCCGTAGGAGAGGGTCTCGATGGTATTGGCAAAGGCGAGGTTCTGATTGTTATGGGCGTGAAAGCCGATGGATTTCCCGGATTTTTCGGCGGCGGCAATGTAGACCTTCGCCAGTTCGCAGGCATTCTCCGGATAGAGAGCGCCGAAGCTGTCTACCAGATAGATCACATCCACCGGAGATTGGTTCAGCATTTCCAGAGCTTGGTTGATCTGGTCGGTGCTCGCCTGAGAAACTGCCATAATATTGCAGGTGGTCTCATAGCCCAGATCGTGGAAATAATTGATCATGTCCAGTGCGGCGGGGATCTGGTGAATGTAGCAGGCGACCCGCACCATATCGATCACGCTTTCGCTTTTTGGCAGAAAGTCGGTTTTATAATCGCAGCGGCCTACATCCGCCATTACAGCGATCTTCATATCGGAAGGATTCTCCCCTACAATGGCGCGCAGATCTTCTTCGTTGCAGAATTTCCATTTGCCGTGCTCGCTTTCGTTGAACATGGCCTTACTGGCTTTATAACCGAATTCCATGTAGTCAATACCGCTGCGCACATTGGCTTTATAAAGGGCCTTTACAAATTCATCGCTGAATTCAAAGTTGTTGCAAAGGCCGCCGTCTCGGATGGTGGCATCCAATACCTTGATATCGGAGCGTACCCCCATCAGATTTCCTTTTCTCATTATGATCATCTCCTGGTTGCTTTAATTCTTTTAGACTTTAAGTGCTTAAAATGTAAAAGTATTATAACACAGGTTTTTTCATTTGTAAAGAGAAAATTTAAAAAAGTGCCCGCAAGGATACAGGCACTTTTGGATGGCAAAAGATTTTTATATTTTCATTCCCCAATCGGCAAGAACTTTACGCAGTTTTTTAATATCCGCATTATGCACCGAAAGATGTTTTTCTGCACACTGCGCAGCTGCAACGCCTGCTGCTTGGCCTAATCCCATAACACCCACCTGAACACGTGCCGAAGCGAACGCCTCCCGATCAGCAGAGAAACAACGGGAAGGCACTAAAAGGTTGTTGTAACCGTCTGCGATTATTGAACGGTAAGGAAGATAAGCTGCTTGTTTTAAGGGGGTGACGGTTTGCGTGTTGTCATTTGTGCTGTGTATATCAATAGGATGGGAGCATCTTGCAACAGAATCTTCAAAATGCACAGCGTTTACATACTCATCCCCCGTAAGAATATGTGTACCTTTAATGTGACGCGTTTCGCGGATACCGACCTGCGGAGCACTCATTAAAAGCTCGGCGTTTTTAAATGCGGGTATATGTGTTTTTAAAAGATGAACTATCGTTTTAATATCCTCGCGAAGCTTACATTCGGCTTTAGTTGCTGCTTTTTCGTCCAACCAATCCAGTGCGGTACGGCTCATGTTTATTATTGCAGTGCCCTCGCCCATACCCGCAAAGCACCACGGACCGCCCATCTGCGGTGCATCCGGGCAAAGTTTCGAAAGCATCTCACGTATCTCGGGGATACTACTGTGCTTTTGCCCGGGATAATAGCCTTTAAAACCGCTTGTATCGACTTTATTTAAAGCAAAATACATTGTTGCGGGCTGCAACGGTGTATTGTAATTCTGCATTGGAACCCCTGCTTTATATGCAATATCGCCGTCGCCTGTTGCATCAATAACATAATCTGTTGCTATTGCCTGTGTTCCGCTTTTGCTTTCGAATACAATGTGAGTTATTTTACCGTCGTCCATAACGCAATCGGTGACGTACGCGTGAAGATATAAATCAACTCCCGCTTCAAACACCATACGTTGTGCGGCTATTTTGTACTCTTCGGGATGAAACACAAAGTTACCGCGTGGCGAGCACATTTTACCGCCGTCGATGCGTTTTACAAATTCAAGCGGAATGCCTGATGATATAAGCTCGCCCTCATGCATAAACTCCGATATGGGTGCGACCATTCCTGCGGTAGCCATACCGCCTAAGTAACCGTAACGCTCAATAAGAGCTACCGATGCTCCGCAGCGTGCCGCAGCAATAGCGGCTATAAAGCCGCTCGGTCCGCCGCCGCATACCGTTACTTGATAGTTACCTATTATATCAGCCTGTTTATTGATATTTAAAGTATTCATATATGTACCTCTGTCAACTGTGATAAAATTATTATAGCACATTTCCGAAAAAAACAAAGCAATTTTTTGTATTGCCAATCAGTTCCGTTCATCTGCCAATGGCACCGCCGCGAGGAAAAGAAGATTTCGTAGCCAAATAAAAACAGCACCCGGCTGGGTGCTGTTTTATTTGGTGCGGCTGAAGGGACTCGAACCCACACGGTATTACCGCCAGATCCTAAATCTGGTGCGTCTGCCAATTCCGCCACAACCGCATATAAACATATTAAAATAAAGAGGAGGTTTCTGCCTGCGCTCGCAAAATGGAGAGCGGGAGAGTTTTGATCAACAAGACGTTTGCAACATCGAAAAATCCATCGCAAGCCGGTGTTGCTCGGTATTTTTCGTGTTGCGGCACCTGCTGGCCTGCTCGCTGCATCCGCCCCCGGCGGCGCTTCGCAGGCGCAACTGCCAATTCCGCCAGCTATGCATAAGTTCCGCTGAGCCAAATCAAAGATTTGGATCGTCACTTAACAACCGCATATAAACATATTAAAATAAAGAGGAGGTTTCTGCCTGCGCTCGCAAAATGGAGAGCGGGAGAATTTTACGTCTAATATATTTTAGTGAAAAACGCTTGGTTTGTCAAGGGTTATTTCATTTCCGGCTCACCTTCGGGGAAGCTCATCAGGTAGTCAAAACGGGAAAAGACCGAGCGGAACACTTCCTCCGACCAGTTGTCCTCGGCGGGGACTTCAAAGAGCGGTTCCAGCCCACGGCTGCAGACAAACTGATTGAGTGCCCGGATCGCATAGATAAAATCTTGGCAGGAGAGGTTAAAGGTAACGGGCTTTTCAATATCGTTTTCCATGATATGACGGACGGGGAGGAGCCGATACTTCAGATCGGTCATGGCGCCGTAAAGGTAGTTGATCTCCTCCAGATCCATTTTTTTGCACCAGCGGTTAAAATTATAATTCAATCGCATAAAAATCTCCTTTAATCGATCTTAACAGATGCCCGGTAATCCCCGGGGGTGAGGCCGGTCTCCTTTTTGAAATGCTGCGAAAAATACTGCGGCGTATCATAGCAAAGAAGGGCTGCGATCTCGGCCACAGTATGGCTGGGGTCCCGCAGCAGGCGCTTAGCCTCGCTGATCTTCAGCTTGCGATAATATTGCATGATACTCTGTCCGGTGGTTTCCCGAAAGATCCGGGAAAGGTGGGTCTTGCCGTAGTGCATCCGGGCGCAGAGTTCCGGTACCGAGAGGGTGCTATACACCCGGTTATTCAAAAAGAGGATGATCTCGCCGGGCAGATCCTGAGGCTGGGGCGGAGCGGCCTGCTCGGTGAGGCTGCGGTAAAGGAGGATCAGCAGCTGCTCCAGGTAAAGGCGGATCAGCTGATCTCCGCCCCGGGGCGCACCGGGAAGGGGAGACAGGCCGTCGATCTCCATATCATAGAAGGCATTGGCCTCCAGCATGATCCCGGAGATCAACGCACGCATCTTTTGAGGCAGCGGCAGCCGCAGATCCCGGAACCGTTCCATAGCAGGGGAACGGGAGGTAAAGGAAATAATAAAGATATGCCCCTGCTCCTTCCCGTTGCCCTCCGCCAGATGATACCGGCCGGGGGCATGAAACAGCAACTCTCCGGCAGTGGCATCCCAATCCTCTTCACCGTTTTTGGCATGAATGCTGCCATCATCCACATAAACCAATTCCCAGAAGGGGTGCTCTTCCCCTTCGAAGCGGTAATCGGGATCGATCTCATAATAATGGATAGTGACCAGATCCTGCACCCGAACCAAGGGGGCAGATCGCTGATGCCGGTAGCTCATAAAAATACCTCGGATAAAATTATAATGAATGTGTACAAAATTATATTTTATTCCTGCAAGAAATATTGTATCATGAATTTATAAAATCTGCAAGATAAAAAAGGAGAGCTTTTATGTTAAAGGTAGCGATTTTAGGTTATGGCGGCATCGCTCGCTCCCACCGCAAGGGCTATGAACAGCTTGCGGAGCAGAATGCACCGGTGGAGCTGGTAGCCCTTTGCGATATCGACCCGGAACAGTTCACCAAGCTGGTGACCATCAATCAGGGAGGCGAAAGCGGCATCCGAAAGGAATACCGTACCTATACCGACTTAGAGGAAATGCTTGCCAAGGAAGAGCTGGATGTGATCGACATCTGCCTGCCTACTTATCTCCATTGTGAGTATGCCTGTAAGCTGCTGCGCCGGGGCTATCATGTGCAATGCGAAAAGCCCATGGGCCTCAATGCCGGGGAGTGCGCCGAGATGATCAAGGCCGCCGAGGAAAGCGGCAAAAAGCTGATGATCGGGATGTGCCTGCGGTTTGACGGGTTGTACCTTGCCCTGAAAGAACTGATCGATAGTGGCAAGTACGGCAGGGTGGAGAGCGCCTATTTTGAGCGGCTGAGCGCGATGCCGCGCTGGGGCTTTAAAGGCTGGTTCCATGATTATGACCGTTGCGGCGGCGTGGGTATGGATCTGCATATCCATGATGTGGATATGATCCGGTTCCTTTTCGGGGAGCCCAAGGCGGTCAGCTCGGTTGCTAACGATGTGCGCACCAAGTTCACCACCATGCACAGCCGTTTTCATTACGACGATATCCTGGTGAGCGCCATTGCCGACTGGGGTCAGAGCAACAGCACCAAATTTCGGGCCAACTGCCGCATCAATCTGGAGAAGGCCACCGTGGAGGTGGGGCATAAGGGAGGCATTACCGTTTATCCGGATGAAGGGGAGCCTCATGTGCTGGAGCCCACTACCAAGCTGAGCCATATGGCGGAGGAAAGTCTGTATTTCGCCCGCACTATTCTGGGGGAGAGCGAGAATACCAAAAACACCCTGCAGAGCGCAGCAAAGACGGTGGATCTGGTGAAAAAACTGGTTGAAAGCGCCGAAAACGGCGGAAAGATCGTGGAGGTATAAAGATGAATATCGGTGTAATGATCGGCAAAAGAAGCGATGATTTTTGTATGCTGACCGAGTTGAATAAGGTCAAGGAGCTGGGGCTGACCCATTGCCAGCTGAGCATCTGGAATCCTGCTTATTATACAGATGAATTTGCGGCTGAGATCAACGCTGCGGTGCAGGAAACGGGTATTTATATCAGCACCCTCTGGTGCGGCTACAGCGGCCCCCGGGAGTGGAACTTTATCAATGGCCCCATGACCTTGGGTCTGGTGCCGCCTGCCTACCGGGGTTTCCGGGAAAAGGAGCTGCTGAAGGGCTCGGAATTTGCGGCGAAGATCGGGGTGGATATGATCGCTACCCATGTGGGCTTTCTGCCGGAAAACTATTATGATCCCGAATTCCGGGCTACGGTTGCTTCCCTCAAGCATATCTGCTCTGTTATGAAGGAACGGGGCCAATGGTTCCTCTTTGAGACCGGCCAGGAGACCCCCGTTACCGTGCTGCGTGCTATTGAAGAGATCGGGCTGGATAATGTGGGTATTAATTTTGATACAGCCAATCTGATGCTCTACGGAAAGGGCAATGCCGCCGATGCGGTGCTGGTGTTCGGGAAGTATATCAAAGACACCCATATCAAGGACGGCTTTTACCCCACCGACGGAAAAAATCTGGGCAAGGAGTGTCCTGCCGGCGAAGGGCTTGCGAACTTCCCTCTGGTGCTGAAACGATTGAAGGATTGCGGTTATACCGGCCCCTTCACCATTGAGCGGGAGATCAAGGGAGAAAAGCAGAAGGAAGATATCATCAAGGCAAGAGATCTGCTGCTGGAGATCGAAAAAGCATTATAATAAAAATACGGATAAGCTTTTGGCTTATCCGTATTTTTATCCCTCAAAGCCTACCATCAGCCCGCCTTCCTCGGCGTAAAAGCTGCAAAGGGCGGTGGTGCTTCGAATCCGAATGTCACAGTCCTTGGCCAAGGCCAGGATCTTTTGGCGCAGAGTCTCGGCGGCTTCGCTATTGCGGCAGTGCGCAATGCGGATCTTCCCGCCCTTGAATCCCCGCTCCTTCATGACAGAGAGGATCGCCTCCAGGCTTTTGACGGAACCCCGGCTATTGTGCAAGGGCTGAAGGGTTCCTTCGGCAGAGGCTACCCCTACCACCCGGATGCCAAGGATCCCGGCGATCTTGGCCTTGGCGGGGCTTACCCGGCCGTTGCGGGCCAGATTATTCAGCGATTGGAGACAAAAGATCAGGTGGGTCTTGCGCATATAGGCGTTGACCTCCTTCACCGTTTCGTCAAAGTTCTTGCCGGCTGCTTGGAGCTCGTCAATTTTTTCGATGATCAGCTCCATTTCCGGGCCGGCGGAAAGGGTGTTAAATACATGGACCCGGGCATCGCAAAGAGCGGCGGCTTGCATGGCGGCAGCGTAACTGCCGGAAAGGTTGCCGGTGATGGTTACAGCGAATACATGATCGGCACCTTGAAAAGCATCCAGCCAATCCTGTACATTAGGACAGGAGGTGGAGGATTTTTGGGCTGTTGCCTTCAGAGTTTGAAGCATTTCGCCGAGGTCTAAGCGGGGATCATCGGTGAATTCCCTGCCTTCGCAATGGATGGTCAGGGGGACACAACGGTAGTTCTCATGAAGAGTGTGCAGATTGGATGCAGAGTCAGAGACGATCCTGTAGTTCATTTCAGTACCTCATTTCTTTTGATATAAACATTATATAGAAACTTGTTGTTGGTTTCAATTGAGTGAAGGAATCTTTAATCTATTTCTAATCTATTGAATTATCGGTAAAAATTATATATAATAGACACAGAGGTGATCATTATGAATATTCAGGATATTTTAAGCAGGGTGGATCACACCCTTTTGAAGCCGGAGGCTACTTGGGAGCAGATCCGGGAAATCATCGACGATGGCATCGGGTATCATACCGCATCGGTCTGTATTCCTGCGGCATTTGTGAAGCAGGCGGCGGAATATGCGGCGGGGAAGGTGCCGGTCTGTACCGTCATTGGGTTCCCCTGCGGTTATGCCACCACCGCCGCCAAATGCTTTGAGGCGGAGGATGCGGTGAAGAACGGCGCCGATGAAGTGGATATGGTCATTAATATCGGCTGGGTCAAGGACGGTAAATGGGAAGAACTGCTGGAAGAGATCAAAGCAGTAAAGGCCGCCTGCGGCGGGAAGCTTTTGAAGGTCATCATCGAGACCTGCCTGCTCACCGAGGAGGAAAAAATAAAAATGTGCGGGATCGTCAGCGAAAGCGGTGCCGATTATATCAAGACCTCCACCGGCTTTTCCACTGGCGGGGCCACCCGGGAGGATATCGCTCTTTTTGCCGGGCACGTCAAGGGCATTAAGATCAAGGCTGCCGGCGGGATCCGCTCTCTGCAGGATGCGGAGGATATGATCCGGCTGGGTGCTGATCGGCTGGGAACCAGCGCGATCGTGAAGCTTGTGAAGGAGGGGAAAGAAAATGTCAACACCGCATATTGATGCAAAGATCGGAGATTTTGGTAAAACCGTCCTGCTGCCGGGGGATCCCCTGCGGGCAAAGTTTATCGCCGAGCATTATCTGAAGGATGCAGTTCTGGTCAATAATGTCCGGGGCGTGCAGGGCTATACCGGCACCTATAAAGGCGTAAAGGTTTCGGTGATGGCCAGCGGCATGGGAATGCCCTCCATGGGGATCTATAGCTACGAGCTCTTTTCCTTTTTCGGGGTGGAGCAGATCGTCCGGGTGGGCTCCGCCGGGGCCCTACGAGAGGATGTAAGGCTGCGGGAGATCGTGCTGGGCGCCGGCGCCTGCACCAATTCTGCCTATGGCGATCAGTACCATCTGCGGGGCAGCTTTGCACCCATTGCTGATTTTACCCTCCTGCGCACCTGCGCCGAGGAGGCAGAAAAGTTGGGGCTTGCCTATCATGTGGGTAACCTGCTTTCCTCCGATACCTTCTATGACGCCGGGGAGGGAGATACCCTTGCTTGGGGGAAAATGGGGGTATTGGCGGTGGAGATGGAAGCCGCCGCTTTGTATATGAATGCGGCCAAATGCGGCAAGCGGGCGCTGGCTATCTGCACCGTTTCCGATTCTTTGGTCACCGGGGAAGAGACCACCGCCGCCGAGCGGCAGAACTCCTTTACCGATATGATGGAATTGGCCTTGAATACGGCTGTGAGAATGGAAAAATGAAGATCTTTTTAATTGTTCTGGATAGTCTGGGGGCTGGAGCGCTGCCCGATGCGGCAGCCTTTGGAGACACCGGCGCCCATACGCTGAAAAGTATTGCAAAAAGTAAAAAGTTTCAGATCCCTAATCTGCTTAAGCTGGGATTGGGAAATATTGAAGGGCTGGAGTTTTTAGGGGCTGTGCCCCGGCCTCTGGCTTCCTATGGCCGGGCCATGGAGCGTTCCATGGGAAAGGATACCACCGTGGGGCATTGGGAACTGGCAGGGGTGGTGTCCCAGAAGCCGCTGCCCACCTTCCCGGAGGGCTTTCCGGAGGAGCTGTTGCGCCGGTTTACTCAAGAAACCGGCTATGAGGTGCTTTGCAACAAGCCTTATTCCGGCACCGAGGTGATCAAGGATTACGGGGAGGAATCGGTCAGAAGCGGCAAATTGATCGTTTATACCTCTGCCGACAGTGTGTTCCAGATCGCCGCCCATGAGGAGGCGGTACCCTTAGAGGAGCTTTATGAGATCTGCCGAAAAGCACGGAAGCTGTTGGCGGGCGATTGGGGCGTGGGCAGAGTCATCGCCCGGCCCTTTATCGGGACCCCCGGGAATTATACCCGTACCGCTAACCGCCGGGATTTCTCTCTGGAGCCTCCCGGGGAGACCCTTCTGGATCGATTGACCCACCGGGGCATCTCTACCGTATCGGTAGGGAAGATCGCCGATATTTTTGCCGGGCGGGGGATCGGCCGCTCTGTTCCTACCCACGGCAATGCTGAGGGAATGGCGGCGGCTCTTCAAATGGCAGAAGAGGATTTTGAAGGCTTTGTTTTTGTGAATTTAGTTGATTTTGATATGCTTTACGGCCATCGCCAGGATGTGGAGGGCTATGCCGCTGCTCTTTCGGCCTTCGATGCCTGGCTGCCCGGCTTTTTGCAAAAGCTGCAGCCGGAGGATCAGGTGATCATTACCGCCGATCACGGCTGCGATCCCGGCGACGGGCATACCGACCATACCCGGGAATATATCCCGGTGCTGCATTACGGCGGGGAACCGGTACCTCTGGGAACTCTTCCATCCTTTACTGCCATCGGAGCGTGGATCGAGGATCGTTTTTTGCTGGAGGAGGCCATGAAGGCCAGAAAAAATGCCTATGCCCCCTATTCCGGCTATCGGGTGGGGGCAGCTCTGCTGACCGGGGAGGGCCGGGTGTTTACCGGCAGTAATATGGAAAATGCATCCTACGGTGCCACTGTCTGTGCCGAACGCAGCGCCTTTGCGGCAGCGGTGAGCAGCGGGGTGCGGGATTTCCGCGCCATTGCGGTGGCCGGGGGAAGGGGCGAAAAGGCCGATCCCCAAGCCTCCCCCTGCGGCATCTGCCGGCAGGTCATGGCAGAATTCTGCTCCAAAGAGTTCAGGATCCTTTTGGGAAACGAAAAAAACATGAAAAGCTATACCCTGGCAGAGCTGCTGCCTTTGAGCTTTGATCTGGAGGAAAAATAATGCGCGCCGTAGATCTGATCGAAAAAACAAAAAATGCCATTCCCCTTACCCGGGAGGAGATCGAATTCCTGATCCGGGGCTACACCCGGGGGGAGATCGCCGATTACCAGATGTCTGCATGGGCGATGGCGGTGCGGTTTCAGGGCATGAGCCAGGCAGAAACCGCCGCTTTGACCATGGCCATGGCGGAGAGCGGGGATCAGGTGGATCTTTCTGCTCTGGGGGAAAAGACTGTAGATAAGCACAGCACCGGCGGGGTGGGGGATAAGACCACCCTCATCGTTACCCCCATCGTGGCCTCCTTAGGCGGGGTCGTGGCGAAGATGAGCGGCCGGGGCTTGGGGCATACCGGGGGCACGGTGGATAAATTAGAGTCCATCCCCGGCTACCGCACAGAGCTTTCTGCCGGGGAATTTATGGAGCAGGCCAAAAGAATCGGGCTGGTGGTGGCAGGCCAGAGCGGAAATCTTGCCCCCGCCGATAAAAAGCTTTATGCGCTGCGGGATGTGACCGCCACGGTGGATTCCATTCCCTTGATCGCTTCCAGTATTATGAGTAAAAAGCTGGCGGCAGGGAGTAAGTCTATCGTGCTGGATGTGAAAGCCGGCAGCGGTGCCTTTATGAAGGATCGGAAGGAGGCCTGCCTGTTGGCCGATGCTATGGTGCAGATCGGAGCAGCCTGCGGCAGGAATGTTTCTGCCCTGATCACCAATATGGATATCCCCTTGGGAAGGGCGGTAGGCAACGCCCTGGAGGTGGAAGAGGTCCTGGAGGTGCTGCAGGGAAAGGGCCCTGAGGATCTGCGGGAGGTCTGCCTGGCGCTGGCGGCAGAAATGCTGCTGCTCTGCCACGGCTGGAGCGCCGGGGATGCCCGGAAAAAGGCAGAGGATGCTTTGAATTCCGGTAAGGCTTACACCAAAATGCAGGAGTGGATCGCTGCGCAGGGCGGGGATCTGGCTGCTTTTGCGGCAGATCGGGAAAAAGAAGTGCCTTGCCATGCCGTAACAGCCCCGTCCGATGGATATATCACCAAAATGAACGCTGAAAGGATCGGGGTCGCCGCCATGCTGTTGGGGGCAGGCCGTGCCGCCAAGGGGGATGCCATCGATTACGATGCGGGGATCCGGATCCTCAAAAAGACCGGGGATGCGGTGAAGGCCGGGGAGCCGGTGGCGGTCCTTTACGGCCGCCGGGATTTTGCCCCTTCAGAAAAATGCTATCTGGAGGCGGTGACCTTTGGGGCCTGCCCGCCGGAGGCGCAACCGCTGATCTATGAGAGAAGAGGGGCCAAGGCATGAAGATCTTGCGTTGCCCCGTATGCGGGGAATTATTGGAAAAGGAAGAAAAGCGCTATTGCTGCAGCCGGGGTCATTCCTTTGATCGGGCTCGGCAGGGATATGTGAATTTGCTGCAAAGCCAGCGCTCCTCCAAACGTAACCACGGCGACGATAAGGAAATGGTCACCGCCCGCCGGGAATTTTTAGAGCAGGGGTATTATGAGCCTTTGCGGCGGCTTTTGGTGGAAAAAGTGTATTTTTACACCGTTCCAAACGGCGTGATCGCCGATGCAGGCTGCGGAGAGGGCTGGTATACCGAAGGGGTGGCGGCAAAAATGCCGGTTGCCACCGTCATCGGCTTTGATATCTCCAAGGAAGCCCTCAAATGGGCGGCCAAGCGGCAGGGGATGGATCATCTGGCAGTGGCCAGCTGCTATGAGATGCCCCTGGCAGATGGGAGCGTGGATGGGCTGCTGAACTTCTTTTCGCCTCTGGCGGCGGAGGAATATGCCCGGGTGCTGAAGCCCGGCGGCCACCTTTTTCGGGCAGTGCCGGGGGACTGCCACCTCTGGGAATTGAAATCGGCGGTGTATGAGACCCCCAAGCCCAACCGGCCGGAGCCGGAGGAGCTGCCGGGCCTGACTCTTCTGGAGCGCTGCCCTATTCAGGATGAGATCACCTTGAAAAATAACCGGGAGATCCTGTCCCTTTTCCAGATGACCCCCTATTATTACCGCACCTCTCCGGCAGATCAGGCGAAGCTGAAAAGCTATCAGACCCTCACCACCCGCACGGAGTTTACATTATTGATCTATGAAAAAAAGTGAGATGCATCGCATCTCACTTTTCCAATATATCCAGCAATTCCAGCGGCTTTTGGATGACAAAATCGGCGGTTTTCACCTGCTCATAGCCGCCCAGCCCCCAAACGCAGCCCACCGAGCGGACGCCGGCATTTTTGGCCACATCCACATCAAAATGCATATCCCCCATGTAAAGACACTCTTGCTCCGAAACGCCGTTATCCCGGAGGATGGTATGTAAGGCGGTGGGATCCGGCTTCATGGGAATACCCTCCCGCTGGCCGTAGACCTCGTCCAGATAGCCGCCCAGCACCCCCTTGCAGATGAGCAGGGTCTGGTTGTGGGGGCGGTTGGAAAGCACCACCCGGCGAACCCCCTTTTCGCCCAGTGCCGCCAGCATCTCCTTGACACCTTCATAAGGATCTACCAGCGGCGAGGGATCTTCGTCATAAAGACTGTCGTAGTAAGCAAAAATTTCATCGATATCCGCTTCAAACCCGCATTCTTCCATCACGCCGATCAGCAGATTGCGGGCCCCGTGCCCCACATGGCAGAGAATTCTTTCTGCAGGCAGAGGCCCCTTGCCGTAATGGGCAAGGGTCTTATTCACAATAGCGGGGATCATCCGGGAGGTATCTGTTAGAGTACCGTCCATATCGAAGGCAATGAGTTTGATCATGGGGAAGCTCCTTGTATTTTTTTCTTATTCTATCATAATTTGAGGTGGTATTCAAGAAAAATCTATGTTATACTATTAAAAAACGAAAGGAGGCCTGCCCATGGAATTTCCCAAAAAAGTAACCGATAAACTGGCGGTGCTCACCGCCCGGCCGGGTGTTTATCTGATGAAAAATAAAGAAGGCAAGATCATCTATGTGGGCAAGGCCAAGAATCTAAAAAACCGGGTCACCTCCTATTTCACCGGGGTGAAAAGCCATACCGCCAAGGTGATGGCCATGGTGGAAAAGGTGGCAGATTTCGATTATATCTGCGTCAATTCCGAAATGGAGGCGCTGATTCTGGAAAATGTGCTCATCAAGGAGCATAATCCCAAGTATAATATCCTTTTGAAGGACGATAAGACCTATCCCTATGTGAGCATCGATCTGCGGGAGGATTACCCCCGCCTGAAGGTGCTGCGTCAGGAAAACCGGGAGGGCAAACGCCTTTTCGGCCCCTTTCCCCAGATGGGGGCGGCGGCCGAGATCGTCCGTACCGCCAATGATCTCTTCGGCCTTGCTACCTGTAATCGGCAGTTCCCGAGGGACTTCCGAAAGGGGCGGCCTTGCCTGCGGTACCATATCGGCTGCTGCATGGGAGTTTGTACCGGGAAGGTCTCTAAGGAGCAGTACCGGGAACGGCTGGAGGAGGTCATGGACTTCCTGAAGGGGGACTATAAGGCCCTGACCCATCAGCTGACCCAGCGGATGGAGCAGGCGGCGGAGGCGCTGCAATTTGAAAAGGCGGCCTCCCTGCGTGATCGCATCCGTAAGATCGAAAAGCTGGGGCAGAATCAGATCATCACCGGCAAGGACTATATCGACCAGGATGTGCTGGATGCCGTCCGTATGGGCGAATTTCTGGCGGTTGGGGTGATCATGATCCGGGGCGGCCGGATGCTGATGCAGGATACGGTGGTGTTCCGGGACGGCCTGGAGGAAAACTGGGTGGGGCCCTTTATTCAAAGCTATTACCGCCGGGGGCAGCAACTGCCCAAGGAATTGCTGCTGCCTGAGCCTCCGGAGGATGAAGAGCTGCTGGCGCAGTACCTCTCCGATCTGCGGGGCGGGCCGGTGCACCTGCGGTATCCCCAGCGGGGCAAGGGCACCGAGCTGCTGGCCCTCTGCCGTAAAAACGCCTCGGAAAAATTGGCTGAGCGGGAGGCGGCGGGGGATAAGACACGCAAGACCGCCATTCTCATCGCCCAGACGCTGGGCCTTGCAGAGCCCCCGAAACGCATCGAAATGTACGATATCTCCAATTTCGGCAGCGAGTCCATGGTGGGCGGCATGATCGTGTGGGAGGAGGGGCGGTTCAAGCGCAGTGCCTACCGGAAATTCGAGATCCGGGATCAGTATATGCAGGACGATTACGCCGCCACCCGCCAGATGCTGGAGCGTCGGCTTTCCCATCTGGAGGACCCCGAGTTCGGGGGCAAGCCGGATGTGATCCTGATGGACGGCGGCCTGCAGCACGTCCATGCGGTGGCGGATCTCTGCGGAGATATTGCCCTTTTCGGGCTGGTGAAGGATCGCCGGCACCGTACCCGGGGGTTGGTTTCCGCCAAGGGGGAGCTAGATCTCAGGAGCGATCCCACCCTCTATGCCTTCTTTGCCTCTCTCCAGGAGGAGGTGCACCGCTTCGCCATCACCTATATGAAGAAAAAGCATACCAAAAAAATGACCCGCTCCCCGTTGCTGGATCTGCCCGGCATGGGGGAGGCACGGCTCAAAAAGTTCAAAAAAGCCTATCCTAAGGGCATCGGTACCGATACCGCCCAGCAGATCCGGGAGAAGGCAGGCCTGCCCCTGGCAGTGGCCGAGGCGGTTTTTGATTATTATAAGGAGAATTGATATGATGAGGATCATCGCCGGCATCCGCCGGGGAAAAAAACTTGCCACCCTGGAGGGGGAGGATACCCGCCCCACCCTGGAGCGGATGAAGCAGGCGCTCTTTTCTGCCATCCAGTTTGAACTGGCCGATCGCTATGTGCTGGATCTTTTTGCCGGCAGCGGTCAGTTGGGGCTGGAAGCCCTTTCTCGGGGAGCAGCAAAATGCTGGTTCAACGATGCCTCCCCCGCCGCCATGAAGGTGGTGCACCGCAATATTTCCGATTGCGGCTTTGAAAATAATGCAAAAGAAACTTGCATCGACTATACGATGTGTGTTAAAATGATAGAAAGGGAGCAAAAACGCCCCGATCTGATCTTTTTAGACCCTCCCTACGGAAAAGGAATTGCCGCCGATGCGTTGGTAAGGCTGGCGCCGCTGCTGACGCAAGGAGCGCTGGTGGCGGTGGAGACCGGCGTGGAGGAGGAAGTCCCCCTTGCGGGGCTGTCCCTTCGGAAGGAATACCGCCAGGGTACGGTAAAGATCACCCTTTTGGAGAAGGAGTAACCATGAAAATTGCAATTTGCCCCGGATCCTTTGATCCGGTCACGCTGGGCCACCTGGATATCATTTCCCGAGCTGCCCGATTATTTGATAAGGTTTATGTGGCGGTGCTGAAAAATAGCTCCAAGAAGAATTCCATGTTCACCATCGAGGAACGGATGGAGCTGCTGGAGCGTTGTATTCCCGATCTGACCAATGTGGAGGTCATCACCTTTGAGGGCCTATTAGTGGATTGCGCTCGGGAAAATGATGCCATCGCCATCGTAAAGGGTCTGCGGGCGGTAACAGACTTTGAGTATGAGTTTCAGATGGCACTCATCAATAAAAAACTCAACCGTGAGGTGGATACCTTATTCTTGACCACCAATGCCAAATATTTGTATCTTTCCTCCAGCATCGTGAAGGAAGTGGCCAAAAACGGCGGGGATATTACCGATTTTGTCCATCCTGCGGTGGCAGAGGATATTAAAAATAGAATTCATAAGGAGATAAAAGGATGAAGATCGAAGAAATTCTGGTAGCTATGGAAGACCTTTTGGAGGATGCCTGGAACCTGCCCATGAGCGGCGGCAAGCGGGTGGTGGATACCAATGAACTGCAGGAGATGATCACCGAGCTGCGTACCGCTCTGCCCGAAGAGATCCGCCAGAGCAACGAGATCATCGCCCGGCGGGATAAGATCATTCTGCAGGGCCGTGAGGAAGCGGAGCTGACCATCCAGACCGCCCGTGCCAAGGCCGAAAAGCTGGTCTCCCAGGAGGCAATTTATCTGGAGGCTCAGCAGCAGGCCCAGGAGATCATTGCCCAGGCCCAGAAGAATGCAAAGGAAATGAAGAACGCTACCGTGGAGTATTGCGATAGCATCCTTTCCCGTACCGCCGAAAGCCTGAACAGAACCAGCCAGGCCATGGTGGAAAATCTGGGTAAGAGCAGCGCTGCTATCGAAGAGACCCGGAAATCCATCCGGAAGCAGCAGGGCTGATGAAAAAGGAGCGTGTTCATGCCCTGGATTGGCTCCGGGGCATCGCCGTATTGGGCATGATCTTGCATCATGCCCTTTTTGCCGTGGAGCTGACCGGCTGGATGTTCGGCCATGATATCACCTTTGAAATTCTGCAGACCCGCCTGTTCTGGGTATTGCAGGAGGTTTTTGTGGGGATCTTTCTGCTGATCAGCGGGATCTGTACCGCTTATTCCCGTAATGTACTGCGGCGGGGGCTGATCGTAAGCGGAGCGGCTCTGCTGATCACGCTGGTGACCGGCGTGATTTTGCCCGCCATCGGCGTGACCGGCCTGGAGATCTGGTTCGGGATCCTGCATATGTTTGGCCTCTCCATGCTGCTCTACGGCCTTTTTACCTGCAAAAAACGCTGGGTTCCGGCGGTGACCGGGGTGGCGCTGTTTGTGCTTTACCTGGCGGTGATGGAGCGCCGGGGGATGCCTTGGGCAGATACCCTTCTGGCCGTCATCGATATTATGCCGGAGGGCTTCTATTCCGCTGATTATTATCCGCTGCTGCCCTACTTCTTCCTTTTCCTGGCAGGCACCTATCTGGGCCCGTCGGTCAAGGAGCATCGTTTCCCGGAATGGTTCTATTCCTTCCGGATCCGACCCATCGAATGGATCGGCCGCCATTCTCTGTGGATCTATCTGGCCCATCAACCTGTAATATTCGGCATCTGCGCCGCAATTTTCACACTATTATGAGACTGCCGAAAACGGCACCGACCGCAAAAAGAATAGGGGACGTTGATCGTCCCCTATTCTTTTTGCTTTCCGTCGAAATGACCGCTCGGCGTATCACATACGCCGTCGGGATCATTTCAACGAAATCTGCACTCTTTTTCGGCAGTCTCATGTGAGATCTTTTTTCGTTTTTTCATCAAATATAATTGACGATATATGTTGCTTCGTAGTCTTTCAAATGTATTGTCTGCTTCCGGATGTAAGGGGCGCTCGCTCCCTGATTGCTCCCGGAAGATCCGGTTCATCCGCTGCCGGAATTTCTTGCTGAATTCATAATCGATCTCCTCTTCCGGAGGAATATCATCAAACTCATGATCGTCAGCAAGATCAATGTTGTTATAGTCAAATTCGCATTTTTTATCCATATTTGTTGCTCCCAATATAAGATACTGCTATGTTAACCTGTTTCAGGTTAAAAATCAATAATTTTCTTGTTATCGGTTACCATATAGATATCAACGCTGATACGAAAGCAAGGAAAGAGATGTACAAACGAATTCGAGATTTAAGAGAAGATCGAGATCTGCGGCAGAAGGATATCGCAAAGCTGCTTGGGATGTCGCAGACCGGGTATTCGAAATACGAAACCGGTGAAAACGATATTCCCACCTCTATCCTGATCCAACTTGCAGATTTTTACGGTACATCTGTAGATTATCTGCTGGGAAGAACGGATATCAAATAGAATCCGGTTTTCATTTTAATAAAAAAGAAATTGAAGGAAGGAGCGAAAGCCCCTTCCTTCATTTATTATATTAAACTATTTTCAGTTCTCGCTGCGGAGGAGACCGTACTGGCCGTCCTTGCGGCGGTAGACCACACTTACCTTGTCGGTGTCGCTGTCCAGAAACATAAAGAAATTATGATCCAGCAGGTTCATCTGCATGATAGCCTCGTCCAGATCCATCGGCCGGAGGAATACCTCCTTGGTGCGCACCAGATTGTAATCGTCCTCTCCGTCCTCCCAAGGCTCAAAATCCGGTTCCTCTGCATAGAGGCTCTTGGAAAGGCGGGTCTTATTCTTGCGCACCTGGCGGATCAGCAGATCGATGATCTCATCCAATGCCATCATTTTGTCCACGGCACTGCGTTCCCCCCGGAAGAGCATACCGTGATCCTTCACGGTCACCTCAACGGTGACCTCCTCCCGAACGACAGTAAAGGTCAGCGCTGCGGTGGCTTCGTCGGTAAAGAATTTGTTCAGCTTCATCAGCTTTTTCTCTACCAGTTCCTTTTCACGGTCAGACAAAGTCATCTTCTTGGTTACATACGTCGTTTTCATCGAGGTCACTCCTTTTAAATTGATTTGGGATCCTTGCTGATTTTATTTTACCATATATTTGTAAAAAAATATAGGGGAAAATGTGAATTTCTACATTATGCCAAAGTTTTGCAAATTCCGCCGAAACGATTGACTTTCGGTATAATTTTCGATATAATGATTTATAGTGTTTTTTACATTTTGTATTTTTTAGGAGGCATTTGAAAATGGCTGTATCGGATTTTCCCAGAGTTCTGACCCACTTGCGGAAGGAGGCAGGGCTCTCCCAGAAAAAGGCGGCGGAGGCGCTGGGCGTCTCTCAGGCGCTGCTTTCCCATTATGAAAAGGGGATCCGGGAATGCGGCCTGCTGTTTTTGGTGCGTGCCGCTGATTTTTACGGCGTTTCTGCCGATTATCTTTTGGGCCGCTCCCTGGAGCGTAACGGCTCTGCCATCATGCTGGAGGAGGTCCCCGATGAGGATGCCGCCGGCCAGGGTAACCGGGGCCCCGGCAGCCTGCTGCCTGTTTTAAATAAAAAACTGATCTGCAACTCTGTAACAGTTGTGGAGGATATCTTAGGCTCCACCGGTGATAAGGAACTGATCAATAAGGTCTCCATGTATCTGCAGATCAGCGTATACCAGATGTTCCGCCGGCTGTATAACGGCAATGAAGAAAATCCCCAGACCTTCTTCGGCGCGGAGCGTGATGTGGCTGCCCTTATGGGAGATCAGGCCATGAAGAAGCTGGAGGTGGAGATCCAGCAGCGGCTGAAAAAGATGAAGAACCTGCCGGTCATGGATGAAAATACCATCCGGGAAAAGTATCCCCTTTTTGCCACTTCTCTCTTTAATCTGCTGCAAAATGCAGAAACTGCCATCGGCGCCCGAAAAAAATGAGCAAAAAAAGGGCAGTTTTTGGTACGTTTTGTGCCGCTTTTTTGCAAATTTTGGGCGTGTTTTTGATTACCGATCTGCCGGTGATCCGGCTTTTGCCGGTTCCCGGCATTCTTTGGTTTTTGGCCGTAGCCGCCTATTTTTGGGCGGTTTTCTTCCCCCTTCCCGGCCTGAAAGCTCCTAAAAAACTGCGTCAGCTGGCAAGGGGGCGGTTTTTGCTGCGGTGCTTTGCCTGGCTGGCACTTTTTAATCTTTTGCTGAGTATTGCTTGCTTTTTCAGCCCTTACCAGCTCTGGTGGTATTGGCTGATCCAGCTTTTTGCCTCCCAATTGCTGCTCTTTCCGGTGCTGTTCAGCGGGATGCTCCGGGCGGCGCTCAGCTCGGTGCAGTTGGGGATCTGGCGGCGGGCCCTGCTGCTGATGTTCTGGTGGATGCCGGGGTTCAATTTTGCTTTGGCGCTGGCTGCAGCAAAAAAGATTGGCCGGGAATACCTGGAGGAATGGGACCGGGAGGAATTGGAGCAGGTGCGGGCAGAAAGTGCCGTCTGCGCCACCCGTTACCCCATTTTGATGGTGCACGGGGTCTTTTTCCGGGATCTTCATTACTTTAATTATTGGGGTAGAATTCCCACTGCCTTGAAGCGGAACGGCGCCGCCATCTACTACGGCGAGCAGCCCTCGGCAGATACCGTCGCCGATTGCGGTAGTATCCTGCGCCGCCGCATCCTGCAAATTTTAGAGGAGACCGGCAGCGAAAAGGTGAATATTATCGCCCATTCCAAGGGCGGCCTGGATGCCCGGTATTGCATCTCCATGCTGGGTATGGGAGATCGGGTGGCCTCCCTGACCACCGTGAATACCCCCCATAACGGCTGCGCCTATGCAGATGTCCTGCTGAAAAAGGTACCGGAGCGGGTGCGGCAGCAGATCGCCCGCCGCTATAACAGTACCCTTGCCAAATTCGGCGAGCAGGATGCGGATTTTCTGGGGGCCATCAATGATCTTACGGTGGAAAACTGCACCGCCTTCAATGAATTGGCGGCGGATGATCCTCGGGTTTATTACCAGAGCATCGGTTCCCGGATGAAAAACGGCAGAAGCGCCCCCTTTCCGGTGAGCTGGAGCTATCATCTGGTGAAGGCCTTCAGCAACGAGAACGACGGGCTGGTGGATACCGCCTCCCAGCATTGGGGCGAAAACTTCCGGATGCTGGAGCCGGCAGGAAAACGGGGAATCTCCCATGGAGATATGATCGACCTCTGGCGGCAGAATATCCCGGGATTTGATGTGAGAGAATTTTATGTGGATCTGGTATCTGAATTAAAAAACAAGGGATTTTAAAAAAGGTGTGAATTTCACACCTTTTTTCTATATGCAGAAGGGGAGATGCCGAAGGCTTTTTTGAATTCACGGCTAAAATGGCTCATATCCGTATAGCCCGAAAGAGTGGCGGCCTCATGGAGGGAATACATTCCCGAATCCAGCAGTTCCTTGGCCCGCCCGGTTTTCAGGCGGTTGATATATTTGATGGGGGAGCAGCCTAAAAAGCTGCCGAAAAGCCGCCGGAAATATTCCGGGGTGATATCGCAGAGGGCGGCAAGCCGGGCGATGCTCAGGGGCTCGGTATCGTAGTGCTCCTCGATATACTCTACTGCCGGGTGGATCAACTCCATTTTTTTGGAGGGCTGGTAGCCTTGCTTTTGCTGCATCAGCGCAAGGATATGGTAAAGTTCGGCCTTGCAGGCGGCCAGATACCCCGGCTTTTTGGCCTTCCAAAGCCGCTCTGCTCGGCGAAAGGCTTGGGGAAAGCCGGGATCTGAGGCGGGGAAGATAAAGGGGGAGAGTTCCTCTTCCTCCTGAAAGTTGATGGCATAGCATTCCCCCGGTTCCAGGGTCAGAACCCGGTAGGTGGAGCTCCGGGGCAGGCAGATGATCTCGCCGGCGTGTACGGTCAGCCGGGGGCCGTCTTCGAATATATATTCCTTCGCCCCGCTGCAATGATAGGCCAGCCCGTGGCTGGGGCGGTTGCGGTGATCGTGCTTCCCGGCTCCGGCTCCTACAAAACAGCAGAGAACCAGCTTTTGAATATTAAAATCGTCGTTAAAGAAATCTTTCATACTCTTATTGTAATATTTTGTTTTGAAATAGTCAAGATTTTTGAAACGGTCATGGACATTTTTTTCTTGTGTTGTAAAATAGAAAAAAAGGAGTGAGTGCCATGTTTAAGACTTTTTATGAGGATCGCCCGTTTATTGAACGAAAATACCATGATCCGAAGAAACCATTTGATGCCTATAAACGCCGTGCATATCACGGCTACGATTATGATCCCGCTACAGGCATGACCGATGAGGAGATCGCGGCGGGGCTTCGCGAGCTGGATCTTTCCGGCCTTTCCCATCCGGTGGCAAAGGCCAGGGCGATCCGTTTTGTTTTGGAAAACACTCGCATCGATTGCAATGAGCATGATTATTTTGTGGGATTTTACACCTGGGATCGCCAGGCCAAGGCTGTCACCTTTGAGCCATGGAAAAAGGAACTTTTTCAAGGAATTCTGGCAGAGGAGAATGCCCTTGCCGAGGATCTGAACCGTTCCGGAGCGGTGACCATTTGGCCGGATTTTGATCATGTGGTACCGGATTGGAATTCCATCATGAGGTTGGGGTTTGCCGGGCTGCGGCAGCGGGCACGGGAAAACCGTGAGCTCCACGGGGAGGAAAGCCGGGCCTTTTTTGATGGGATTGAGGAGGAATATACGGCGGTGATCAATTTTGTGGACCGTCTTTACCGCCATGCGCTGAAGCAGACCCATCCCAAGGCTAAGGCCTACGCAGAATGTCTCCGGCATCTGCGGGACGGCGCACCTACCGATATTTATGAAGCCATGCAGCTGATCTTTCTTTATTTCATGATTTCGGAATCGGTGGATTTCTATCAGGTGCGCTCCTTGGGCAACGGCATCGATGCAACCCTGTATCCCTTCTATCAAAGGGATCTGGAGACCGGCCGTTACACCCGGGAGGAGATCCGGGAATTTCTGGCCTATTTCATGATGCAATGGGCGGCCATCGGCAACTTTTGGGGGCAGCCCATGTATCTGGGGGGCACCGATGAGAAGGGCGGCAGCAAGATCAATCCCCTTTCCCATGATATTATCGAGGTTTATGGAGAATTGGGGCTGTATAACCCCAAGATCCAGATCAAATATAATAAAAATCTCCCGGAGGATTTTCTAAATAAGGTGCTGGCGCTGGTCCGCAACGGGAGCTGCGGGTTTGTTTTTTGCTGCGAGCCGGGAATGATGAAGGCGGTGATGGGCTACGGCGCTACCTATGAAGAGGCACGCACCATGGATATCCGGGGCTGCTACGAAACCGGTGTTCGGGCCAATGAGGTCAGCGCTGCCACTGGCTATGTCAATCCCCTCAAGGCGGTGCATTATGCTCTCAACGACGGCTATGATTCGGTGGTGCAAAAGCAGATCGGCCTGCGAACGGGAAAAATCAGCTCTTTTGAGGATTTTTACAGGGCTTTTTTGAAGCAGTATGAAAATCTGATCGAAAAGACCATTCAGATCGCCAACGCATGGGATCCCTATATGGGGGTGATCAATCCTTCCTCGCTGTATTCTGCCACCATTGAAACCAGCTTAAAAAACGGCAGAGACGGCTATGGCGGCGGGGTGAAGTATAATAACAGCGCTCTGCTCAACTGCGGGCTTGCCACCGCGGTGGATGCCATTCTGGCAGTTTGGGAGTTTGTATACGAAAAGAAGGAGCTCTCTTTAGAGGAATGGAAGGGAATTCTGGAGCGGAACTGGGAAGGGGCAGAGGTTCTGCGGGCAAAGGTATTAAACAGCCCCCATAAATACGGCAACGGCGATCCCCTGGCCGATCATTATGCCGAGGCCATCTCCCGCTTCTTCTGCGCCCGGGTCAACGGACGGAAAAACGGGCGGGGCGGGGTGTATAAAGCCATCCTTCATTCTGCCATGCAGTTTGTGCGGCAGGGAGAAAAGACGCAGGCTACCCCTGATGGCCGCAAATTCGGGGATGAGATCTCCAAAAATGCATCTCCCACCCCGGGGATGGACCGCAACGGTGTGACAGCGCTGATCCATTCCGCTACCAAGCTGGATCCGCCCCAGTATATGGAAAGCTTTTGCTTGGATGTGATGCTCCATCCCTCAACGGTGGAAGGGGAGCGGGGAAATGCGGTGATGAAATCCCTGATCGATACCTATATGGAACGGAACGGCCTGAGTATTCAGTTTAATGTTTTCAGCGTGGACACGCTGCGGGAGGCTCAGCTTCATCCGGAAAAATATCAGAATCTGCAGGTGCGGGTCTGCGGCTGGAGCGTGCTTTGGAACAACCTGAGCCGCCGGGAGCAGGATGCATACATCTGCAGGATTGAACATCAAAAAAGGCACCGACCGCAGAAATAATTCAATAAAAAATGCGGTCGGCGCCGCATTTTTTTGAATTATTTCTGCTTTTCGCCGCTCCCAGCGCTCGGCGTATCGCATACGCCTTCGGGATGTGATCTGCGAAAGCTGTACATAAGTTCCACCAACCAAATCAAAGATTTGGGGTGTCACTTAATCTGCACTTTTTTTGAGAGTCTCTAATTGGTTTATTTGCGGTAATCTCCGGGGGAGCAGCCGTATTTCTGGCGGAAACGGCGGGAAAAGTTGGCGTAGTCGTTAAAGCCGGCGGCGGGGCAGATCTCGCTCACCGGCAGCTCGGTGGAGCGGAGCAGCCGGGCGGCGTGGTCGAACCGCAGTTCGTCCACATAGGTCTTGAAATTTTTGCCGGTCTCCTGCCGAAAAAGGGTGCTCAAATAAGCTGCGGTAAGGCCGATGTGCTCAGCGGTCTCCTGCAGAGTAATGGCGCTTCGAAAATTTTCCAGAATATACACGATGGCGGCCTGGATATGGGAATCGGGGCGGGAGTTCAGGTGGGGGATCAGGGTGGAAAGCTTTAAAAGGATGCATCTTAAAAAATGGCGAGCATATTCCGGCTCACGGCCCACGGTCTCTCCCAGCAGACTTTCCATGACAGCACGATTCGATGCTGAAAGGCATACCGCCACCGCCGTTCCGGGAGCAAAGAGGGAAAAGAGCAGGTCCGTATCGAAAAAAGAGCATGGGAACATCACATTATAGAGTTCGGTGCTCTCGGCGCTCAGGCTGTGGGTATCGGCAGGGGAGAGAAAAAAGAGCATTCCCGGCTTGACCGGATAGGGGGTGCCGTTGACGGTGCAGCAGCCGCTGCCCTGCAGAATATACTCGATCTCAAAAAAATCATGGCTGTGGGCAGAGCCTACCCCGCTATACCATTTACGCTGGGCGCTGAGGATGCCGTTTTCAATGAATTTGTGCTTTGAAAAAACTCTCATTTTGATTCACCTCACCATCATTTTAATGGAAGATCCAAAAAAACGCAATATCTAACCCAAAAGAAAATATGGTGTTTTGATGCTGGTTTTTCTATAATAAAGAAAAAAGGAGGTCGATCTTATGAAAAAAACATATCTTATCGGTAATGCACATTTGGATCCGGTATGGCAATGGCCCTGGCAGGAGGGCTATTCCGAGGCCCTGGCCACCTTCCGCAGCGCTCTGGATCGGATGAAGGATTTTCCCGATTTTAAATTTACCAGCGCCTGCGCCGTCTACTATATGTGGGTGGAGGAGCAGGATCCTGAAATGTTCAAGGAAATTCAGCAGCGGGTCCGGGAGGGGCGCTGGAATATTGTGGGGGGCTGGTACCTGCAGCCGGATTGTAATCTGCCGGCGGGGGAGAGCTTTGCCCGCCACGCCTTGATCAGCCAGCGGTATTTTAAAGAAAAATTCGGGGTCACCGTCAAGACCGGCTATAATGTGGATTCCTTCGGCCACAATTGGAATTTGCCCAAGATCCTGCGGGCCAGCGGGATGGAAAACTATGTGTTTATGCGCCCCAACCCGGAGGAGAAGCCGGAGGTCACCAAGTCCCTCTTTTCCTGGGAGGCAGACGATGGCAGCCGGGTGACCGCATACCGTATTCCCCAGCCCTATAACATTCGGCTGGAAAAGCGGTTTCAACGCCTGGAGGAGATCATCGCACAGGCTCAGGAGGAGGGCACCGATCTGATGGCCTTCTACGGGGTGGGGAACCACGGCGGCGGCCCCACCATCCGCTTGATCCGGGCTCTTAAGGATGCAAATTATGAAAACACCCTTTTTTCCACCCCCGATGAATACTTTGCAGAGGTGGCTCAGGCCGGCATTCCGGTGGTGAGGGATGAGCTGCAGCACCATGCCCGGGGCTGCTACAGCGCCGAGAGCTCCATCAAAATGGGGATCCGCAGAGCGGAGCAAAAGTTACTGGCGGCAGAACGGCTGGCGGTGCTGGGAAAGGAGCTTTTAGGGGTACCTTACCCAGCGGAGGAACTGAAAAAGGCCTGGAAAAATGTGCTGTTTAACCAGTTCCATGATATCGCCGGCGGCTGCTCTCTGCGGAAGGCCTATACCGATGCGGCGGTGCAGCTGGGGGAGAGCGTGGCCATTGCCGACCGGGTCATCAATAAGGCAACGCAGGCCATCGCCTGGAATATCGATACCCTCCAGGGGGAGACCTTGCCCGGCGATATGCGCACCACGAATAAAACTTGGGAGCATGAAATTCTGGGTACTCCCATTGTTGTATTTAATCCCCATGCCTTCCCGGTGCGGGCGGTGGTCTCTCTGCTGGAGGATGCCGCCACCAAGGTGGCTGATGCGGCAGGAAATGAAATTCCTATGCAGCGCATTCGGTGCGAGAGCAACATTCGCCCCGGGGGGAATTATCATCCTGCCTTTTTGGCGGAGATCCCTGCATTGGGCTATGCGGTCTACCGAATGTTTATGCAGCAGCCCAGCCGGTTGACCCCCGGCTTTTGCCTGAAGATCGACCGAAAAACCATGGAAAACGATGTGATTTCGGTGGAATTTGATGCCTATACCGGTGATATTTGCAAGATTTTTGATAAAAAAGCGAACAAAACGATCATGGATCGCCCCTGCCGTGCCATCCTTTTGGATGAAAGCACCTGCGATACTTGGGCCCATGACCGGGTCTATTTGGGGCCGGAGGTGGCTTGGTTCAAGAATGCCGATCTGGCCGTTGCCGATAAGGGAGATGTGCAGGTGACCCTGTGCACCACTGCCTACTGCGGAGAAAATGTTCTGAAGCGAGAATATACTTTGATCCCCGGCAGCAAGGAGATCCGGGTCAAGGCGAAGGTGGAGATGCGGGAGCCGCTGCGCACCTTTAAGTTGGCTTTCCCCATTGAAGGAGATGAAGTAACCGCCCAGATCCCCTATGGTTCCATCAAACGCAAGGGCGAGACCGGTGAGGAGCCTTGCGGCAGCTGGATCGCCGGGGGCGGGGTCGGCGTGGCCAATAACGGTCAGTATGGCTATGATTATCGGGACGGCGAAATGCGGCTGACGGTGCTGCGTACCGCTGCTTATCTGGATCATTCCACGGTACGGGATGCCTATAGCGTTTATATGGATATGGGCACAACAGAGTTTGAATATACCGTTTTTCCCTTTGAGGGAGCCGGCAAGGCAGAGGAAACCGCTGCCAGGCTGAATTGCCCGCCCGTCATCATCAAGGGCAGTTTCCATAACGGCAGGCTGCCGGAGGTCTATGGGGGGATCAAAGGGGAGGGCGCTGCCATTTCCGCTATAAAAGAAGGGGAAGATGGCGGCACCGTGATCCGGGTCTTTGAGCCGGACGGCGAGGAACGGGAGGTCTCCGTTGAGCTTTTTGGCAAGGAACTGAAAACAAAACTCCGCCCCCATCAGCTGAAAACGCTGCATGAGAGCGGAGAAGAACTTAATCTAATTGAATGGGCTTTGCGGTGATCTCCACCCAAGCCGGCCGGAAGCCGCAGCGGATGGCGTTACGCACGGAGGCAATATTGCTCCAGGCGGCGCAATAGAAGGGGACCTTACCCCTCTTTAAGATCTCCGCAGCCAGCCGGGCGGTGAGGGCAGAGGCCAGCCCCCGGCGGCGGTATTCAGGAAGCACATCGATGCCGATCTGCCACATTTCCGGCCCGTCTGCCGAGCAGGCGGCCAGCGCAATGAGCCGGCCGTTATCATAGGCCCCCATCCCCAATACGTCCAGATGGGACCGGTCGGCGCAGAGGGCGTTGCCCCAAGCGGGCAGGTATAGATCCTTAAAATCCGGTTGCTCCAAAAGGCGAAGCTCATAATCGCAGGGCAGCGAGGGGATCAGGGCCGGATCAGGCAGGAAGTATTCCGCCATATGGCGGGGCTTCAGCCCGTGGGGGGCCAGCAGCGCCTCCAGCTTCTGAATGGCAGGGGCTTCAAAGGCACGGTAATTGGGAAATTCCCGGCGGAATTTTTCGGCAACGGAGCGGAGCTCCTCCCGCACGGTGAAAACAAGATTTTCACCATAGGAGACCATCTGGAATTCAAAGGGCAGCTTCAGGTAGGCTCTGGCTCTGGGGTGGGTCACCCCGGTGAAGATGCCGCCTTTGAGCAGATCATCCCGGCTGCAGCCCAGCTCTAAGGCTGATTGCTCCATGGCGATTTTATAGATTTCTTCTTTCGTGAGCATATGGATTCTCCTGTTTTTTGCAAATTTCGCATGGGAATGGGAAAAAATAGCGGTGTATTTTTACACCGCTATTTTAACTTGAACATCCGGCAGGCGTTTTCGTCGGTGATCCGCTCGATCTCTTCTGGGGTGGCGCCCCGCAGGCGGGCGATCTCGGCCATGACCTCCGGCAGATATGCCGAGGTATTACGCTTGCCACGGTAGGGAACGGGGGCTAAATAAGGGCTATCCGTTTCCAGCATCAGCCGGTCAGCGGGAACAGCCGCCGCTACCTCTTTGGTGACCCGGGAATTTTTAAAGGTAACAACACCGCCCATGGAGATGGACCAGCCCAGCTCCACCACCTCACGCAGCGACTCCACTGAGCCGCTGTAGCAATGGAAGATGCCGGTATTGTTGGGGTGCTGCCGCAGGATCTCCAGTGTGTCCCGGATCGCGTCCCGGGAGTGGATGACCACCGGCAGCTTCAGCTCCTCTGCCAGCTCCAGCTGCTGATGGAACCATTTTTGCTGGATGGGCTTGGGGGTACCGTCGTAGTAGTAATCCAGCCCGATCTCCCCGATGGCCACCACCTTGGGCTGCTGCGCCATCTCTCGGAGGTATTTCATGCCCCCGTTTTCCAGTTCCATGGTATCATGGGGGTAGATGCCGATGGAGGCATAGATGAAATCATATTGGCGGGTCAGCTCCAGTGCCCGCTCGCAAGAGGCGTGGGTACTTCCGGAGTTGATCAGCCGGGTGACGCCTGCCGCCGGCAGGGCGGCAAGGGCTTCGGCACGGTCTTCATCGAAGCGGGCATCATCAAAATGAGCGTGTACGTCGATCATCGGATCACCGCACCGTTTTCAAGAGAGGGATCCAAAAAGAGTACCTTGACACCTTCTGCGCTGTCTGCAGCCAGCAGCATTCCTTCGCTTAAGGTGCCCCGGAGCTTGGCGGGAGCCAGATTGTCCACTAAAATAACCTTCTTGCCGATCAGCTGATCGGGGGTGTAATACTGGGCGATGCCGGAAAGCACCTGCTTGATCTCCTTGCCGTTGTCTACGGTCATTTTTAGCAGCTTATCGCTCTTAGGCAGCGGCTCGCAGGTTTTGATCTCAGCCACCCGGAGGGCTACCTTCGCAAAATCATCGATGCCGATGGTGGCAATACCTTCGGGCTTTTCCTGCTTCTTTTCGGGCTTCTTTTCCTCCTTTTTGGGCTCTGCCTTGGTTGCATTGATCTCTTCTAATTTCTTGGGAATATCGATGCGGGCAAAGAGGATCTCCGGCTTGCCTACCTGCTTGCCGGCCTTGCCGAATACTCTGGCGTCCTCTAAGGTCTGATCCTCTACGCCGATCTGGGTGAAGATCTTTTGGGCGGTCTCAGGCATGAAGGGCTTCAAGAGGGTGGCACCGATGCGGATGCACTCCAGCAGATTATACAGCACGGTGGCCAAACGTGCGTGGTCGCCGTCCGGTTTCCCCAGGATCCAGGGCTCTGTTTCGTCTACATATTTGTTGGCCCGGCGGAGCAAGGTGAAGATCTCGTCGATGGCGTCGGCAATATGCATGGAATCCATCTGCTTTTCCACGGCATCGGGAGCGGCGGCGGCTACCGCCTTCAGCTCCTTGTCCAGCTCGGTCTCTTCGCCGGGGGTGCGGATCTCGCCGCCGAAATACTTATTGGTCATGGAAACGGTGCGGTTGACCAGGTTACCTAAAATGTTGGCAAGATCGGCGTTGATCCGTTCCATCATCAGTTCATAGGAAATAATACCGTCGTTGGCATAGGGAATCTCATGGAGCACGAAGTAGCGCACCGCATCTACCCCGAAAAGATCCACCAGATCGTCGGCATAAAGCACGTTGCCCTTGGATTTGCTCATCTTACCGTCGCTCATGATCAGCCAGGGATGACCGAATACCTGCTTGGGCAGGGGCTCCCCCAAGGCCATCAGGATACAGGGCCAGTAGATGGTGTGGAACCGTACAATGTCCTTACCGATCAGATGCAGGTCGGCGGGCCAATAGTGCTTATACTCCTCGGTATGGTTGCCTTCGGGATCGTAGCCGGCAAAGGTGATATAATTGGAAAGGGCATCGATCCAGACGTATACCACATGGCCGGGATCGAAATCTACGGGGATGCCCCAACTGAAGGAGGTACGGGAAACGCAGAGATCCTGCAGCCCCGGCTTAATGAAGTTATTGATCATCTCATTCTTGCGGGCAGGGGGCCAGATGAATTCGGGGTGGCTTTCGATATGCTCCTCCAGCTTTTTGGCATACTTGGAGAGCTTGAAGAAGTAGGCTTCTTCTTTAGCGGGATGCACCTCCCGGCCGCAGTCGGGGCACTTGCCGTCCACCAGCTGGGATTCGGTAAAGAAGGATTCACAGGGGGTGCAGTACATTCCTTCGTATTCACTCTTATAAATATCGCCCTGATCGTAAAGCTTTTTGAAGATCTTCTGGATCTTTTTCTCATGGGCGGGATCGGTGGTGCGGATGAACCGGTCATAGGTGGTGTTCATCAGATCCCAGATCCGCTTGATCTCTCCGGCTACATTATCTACATAAGCCTGAGGGGTGATGCCGGCGGCTTCTGCCTTCAGCTGGATCTTCTCACCGTGCTCATCGGTTCCGGTCTGGAACTTTACATCATAGCCCTGCATTCTTTTGAAGCGGGCGATACTGTCTGCCAGCACGATCTCGTAGGTATTGCCGATGTGGGGTTTGGCAGAGGTATAGGCGATGGCGGTGGTCATATAATATTTTTTAGCCATAAGGTTTTACCCTCCTAATTTTATCTTACCGCTTATTTTAACATAGTTTTCTTGCTTTTTCAATATAAAAACCGCAGAAAATGGGGTTGAAAATTGGCGGGAGGTGGTGTAGAATAGAATAAATAAAACTGTAAATTTATGAAAGAAGGTATATTTCGATGAAAGTTTTAGTTGAAATGTCTGCCCGCCATGTCCATCTGACCGAAGAGGCGGTTGAGACTTTGTTCGGCAAGGGCGCCAAGCTGACCTTTGTGCGGGAGCTTTCCCAGCCCGGCCAGTTCCTCTCCGAGGAGCGTGTGGATCTGATCGGTCCCAAGAAAAGCCTGACCCATGTGAGCATTCTGGGCCCCACCCGCCCCGAAAACCAGGTTGAGATCTCCCTCACCGATGCCCGCACCCTGGGTGTGGAGGCTCCCATCCGCATGAGCGGAGATGTGAAGGGCAGCGGCGCCATCACCATCAAGGGGCCCTGCGGCGAGATCGCCATCGAAGAGGGCGTGATCGCTGCGCAGCGCCATATCCATATGACCCCTGAGACTGCCGAAAAGGGCGGTTTTACCGACGGCCAGATCGTTTCCGTTAAGGTGGAAGGCCCCCGTGAAGTGACCTTCGGCGAGACGGTTCTGCGTGTTTCTCCCAAGTTTGCCGATGCCATGCACATCGACACCGACGAAGCAAACGCTGTATGCCTGCCCCGCAACGCCATGGGCGAGATCATTGTAAAATAACAGAAAATGCGGCCTTTGGCCGCTTTTTTTTGAAAGGAACAGATTATGTGGAATCAGAAATTTGCATTGGCTTTAAGTAAATCCATTGTGGAGGATGAGATAGAGCAACTGCGTCTCATTAAAGAGGCGGGGTTTGACGGTTATTTTCCCTGCTGGAGCCGGGATAAGGATCTTACTCCGATCATTGAGGAGGGCAATCGCTTGGGGCTGATCCTGCAATCCATCCACGCACCCTTTAAAAATGTGAAGGCCCTCTGGGAGGAGGACGAAGCGGCGGCTGAGGATGCGCTCAGCGAGCAGCTGGAATGCCTGCGGGATTGCGCCCGGTTCGGCGCCCCTATCATGGTGGTCCATGTCTTTATCGGCTTTAAGGATCATAAGCCCACCCAGATCGGTATTCAGCGTTACAGCGTCATCGTAAAAGAGGCGGAAAAGCTGGGGGTGAAGGTGGCCTTTGAGAACACCGAGGGGGAGGAATATCTGGAGGCGCTGATGCTGGCCTTCCGTAGCAGCCCGGCTGTGGGCTTTTGCTGGGATACCGGGCATGAAATGTGCTATAACAGATCCCGGGATATGCTGGCCCTTTACGGCGATAAGCTGATCTGCACGCATATCAATGATAATCTGGGGATCAAGGATTTCCGGGGGGAGATCACCTACCGGGATGACCTGCATCTGTTGCCCTTTGATGGGATCGCCGATTGGGATGATATCGCCGCCCGGCTGGATAAATGCGGCTTTGACGGGATCATGACCTTTGAACTGACCCGTCTTTCCAAAAAGGAGCGGCATGACAATGATATCTATGCCGCCATGACGGCGACCGATTATCTGGCAGAATGCTTCAAGCGTGCCTGCCGGGTGGCCGCCAAGAGAAGGGTTCACCAAAAAAATGCTTGACAAATCGTAAAACAGCGGTTATACTGTTGTCGAATTGAAAAATGGGGAGTCCGTAAACGGGCTGAGAGGCAGATGTGATCTGCGACCCTTGAACCTGATCCGGGTCATGCCGGCGTAGGAAGTATAGCAATTTTTGCATTCAAGATCCTTGCCGATGCCCGGCAAGGATCTTTTGCTTTTAGAAAGGAGTAAAAAATGAAAGCAAGTGTAGCCATTCAAACCCTTCCCGCCGCCGAGAACGACGAGGAACTGATCCGTATTGTGGACGAGGTGATCGCTTATATCGCCTCCACCGGGCTGAATTATTATGTGGGCCCCTTCGAGACCGCCATTGAGGGTGAGGATTACGATCAACTGATGGATATTGTGAAGGAGTGCCAGCATATCGCCATCCGGGCCGGCGCTCCCAAGGTCTCTGCGTACATCAAGGTGGTTTACGAGCCGGAAGGAGAGGTACTGACCATTGATAAAAAGGTTACCAAGCACCATCAGAAATAAATGGCCGGCGGCTGCCGCCCTGGTGCTGCTGCTGCTCCTTTGGCAGGGTGTTTGTATGCTGGGGCTGGTGCCCGGGTATATGCTGCCCTCCCCGGTGGAGGTGGCAAGGGCCTTTATGACCGATTTTGTCCTTCTGATGGAGCATTCCCTTATTACGTTGCAGGAGGCCTTTTTGGGACTATTCTGCGGCCTTGCGCTGGGTTTTTTACTGGCGGTGGTGATGGATTCCTTCGAGGTGTTGCAACGGGCCTTTTACCCCATCTTGGTGATCACCCAGACCATTCCCACGGTGGCCATTGCGCCCCTTTTGGTGCTGTGGTTCGGGTATGAGACTCTGCCTAAGGTCATCCTTATTGTGCTGACCACCTTTTTTCCGGTGACGGTGGGGCTGCTGGACGGTTTCCGCAGCGCCGACCGGGATGCCATCGGGCTTTTGCGCTCCATGGGGGCCAACAGATGGCAGATCTTCCGGCACATCAAGGCGCCATCGGCGCTGCCCCAGTTTTTTTCGTCCCTACGGATCGCCGTAGCCTACTCGGTGGTAGGGGCGGTGATCAGCGAGTGGCTGGGCGGCTTCGGTGGTCTGGGGGTGTATATGACCCGGGTGAAAAAGGCCTTTGCTTTTGATAAAATGTTTGCTGTGATCTTCCTGATCTGCGCCATTTCCCTACTTTTGATGGGGCTGGTGGAGCTGCTGGAACGAAAAAGTATGCCTTACAGAAATTTAAAGGAGAATGAAAAATGAAACGTATCATTGCTTTGATCTTGGCGCTGCTGCTGGTGGTTTGCATGGCCGGCTGCGGTGCAAAGGAAGATAATAAGATCACCTTCGTGCTGGATTGGACCCCCAATACCAACCACACTGGATTATATGTGGCCCTGGCCAACGGCTATTTTGAAGAAGCCGGCATTGAGGTGGAGGTCGTGCAGCCCCCCGAGGACGGGGCTGAGGTGCTGGTGGGCTCCGGTAAAGCCCAGTTTGGCGTTTCCTTCCAGGACAGCATGGCGCCTGCACTGCTGGGGGAGGATGCTCTGCCCATCACCGCTGTGGCGGCGGTGATCCAGCATAATACCTCCGGCATCGTTTCCCGGGCCGGTGAGGGGATGGATACCCCCAAGGGTCTGGAAGGCAAAAAATATGCCACCTGGGATCTTTCGGTGGAAAAGGCCACCATTCAGCAGGTGATGGAAAAGGATGGGGGCGATTTTTCCAAGGTTGAGCTGATCCCCTCCACCGTCACCGATGAGGTCTCTGCTCTGCAGAGTAGATCGGTGGATGCCATCTGGATCTTTTACGGCTGGGCCGGGGTCGCCTGCGAGGTGGCAGATCTGGCCATCGATTACTTTGACTTTGCCGATATCGATCCGGTCTTTGATTATTACACCCCTGTGATCATCAGCAATCAGCAGTATCTGGAAGAAAATCCGGAGCAGGCCAAGGCCTTTCTGGCGGCTCTCTCCAAGGGCTATACCTATGCGGTGGACCATCCCACCGAGGCGGCCGATATCCTGATGGATGCGGCTCCCGAGCTGAAGGACAGCGCCGAGCTGGTCTATGCCAGCCAGAAGTATCTGGCAGAGGAATATATCTCCGATGCAGCCCGCTGGGGTGAATTTGATGAGGGGCGCTGGTCTGCCTTCTATAACTGGCTCAACGAGAATGATCTGCTGGAAGGGAAGCTGGATCCCAAGACCGGCTTCACCAATGGGTATCTGCCGGAATGAAGGAACTGAGAGTTGAAAATGTAAGTAAGGCCTTTAACGGCACCCCGGTGCTGGAGGATGTTTCCATCGTCCTCCGGCGGGGGGAGCTGGTCAGCCTGCTGGGCGTCAGCGGCGGGGGAAAGACCACCCTCTTCAATATTATTTCCGGGCTGATGCTGCCGGATCAGGGAAGGGTCTTTCTGGATGGCGAGGATGTGACCGGCAAGCCCGGCAGGATCGCCTATATGCTGCAAAAAGATCTGCTGATGCCTTACCGCACGGTGGAGGATAATGTGGCGCTGCCGTTGATTTTAAAGGGGCAAAAGAAAAAGCAAGCCCGGGCAGAAGCCGGCGCTTATTTTGAAGAGTTCGGGCTGGAGGGTACCCAAAAGCAGTATCCTGCCCAGCTTTCCGGGGGGATGCGCCAGCGGGCGGCGCTTTTGAGAACTTATCTCTTTTCCCGGGATGTGGCTTTGCTGGATGAGCCTTTTTCTGCCCTGGATACCCTGACAAAATCGGCCATCCACCGCTGGTATCTGGCGGTGATGGAAAAGATCCGGCTCTCCACCTTCTTTATCACCCATGATATCGATGAGGCCGTTCTACTTTCCGATCGGATCTATCTGCTGGGCGGCGGAAGGATCACCGAGGAACTGGTGATCCGGGAGTCCAAGCCCCGGGCAGAGGATTTCAACTTGACGGTGGAGTTTCTGGACTATAAAAAAAGAATTCTGGAGCATTTATAAAAAACACGCTGTGATTTTTGTCACAGCGTGTTTTGCTTAATTGATGATGACTTCGATGTTTTCCGGCAGACCGGCGGTGGAGCATTGCTCCGAGCAGATCAGGTAGGAAAGTTTAGCGTTGCTTTTCAGGCAGGTGGCGTCGGTCGCCTTGGAGTCGGAAATATCCAGATACATCAGCTCCGGGGCACCGGCCAGGCAGGAAATATCAGCCACCTGTGTGCCGGCGGCTTCCAGCACCGTCAGCCCGGTCTGAGAGGCCAGGGGCGAAAGATCCACCAGCGGGTTGCGGCAGATCATCAACTCATGGACCTGCAATTTAAAGGTGGAAAGAGAGGAGATCTCATTGTCGTTGGCCGCGAGCGACTGCAGCGCCTTAAAATCGTTGACAACGCTTAAGGATGCCAGACCGCAGCCGGAGATGTCCAGATGGGTCAGAGCCGGCAGAGCGCTTAATTTTTTGATGTTCTTGGGGGTGTTATCCTTCAGATAAAGGTCGGTCAGCTTTTTTAGCCCGGTGAGGGGGGAAAGATCGGAGATAAAATTATAGCTTACATCCAGGGTCAGCAGCTCGGAAAGCTCTGAAAGACCGTCCACATTCATCAGGTTGTTCGAGGAGAGGTAAAGCCATTTCAGCTTGGGAAATTCGGGAAATACCGAGGTGGATTCCAGATCGTTGCTACACACGCTGAGAAATTCCAGGTCATGGAGGGCACTAAGGGGCTGCAGGGTGGTCAGGTGATTGTTGTCCAGACTTAATTCGGTCAGTTGGGTCAGGCCGTTGATGGATTGCAGATCCTGATCCGAAAGGGCACAGCCGGAAAGGGAGAGGATCTTTAACTCAGTGAGGCCGGCCAGGGGGCTGTAATCCTCGATCAGCAGTTCATTGTTGATCCAGAGAGCCTGCAGAGAGGGCATATATTCCAGATCCTTCAGGCTGCGGATGCTGCCTTCGATCCCATCAGAGGCCAGGTCGGTTACCGAAAGGAGCTGGGCAGCATAGATACGGCCGGAGGGCCGATCCAGAGCGGCACGCACCATCTTCTCCACTTTAGCATCGGCAAATTCGATATATTCGTTGGCGTTATTGATCTCATAGCTTAGCTGCAGCCGAGGAGAGACCAGCCCGCTATCGCTCACCGCAATGGCGGTGAGGGTGGCGTTGGTGCTCACGGTGATGGGCTCCTTATAGACCGCTGAGGTCATGGTGGGGTCAGTGCCGTTGAGGGTGTAGTAGATGGTTTCACCCTCCCGCAGATTTAGCGTCACCTTCTGAGCACGGCTGTACTTGCCTTGGGCAGGGGAGTAGGTCAGATCTGCCGGGCGGGCAGCCTGTATACTTTTATTAATGTAGGAATTGCTGATATTGTCCAGAAAATCCACCGCATCGCCGATCCTGCCATCGGCCACCAGCGCCTGCACCTTGCAGAGGTACAGCTCTTCTGCACCGCCGAACCGATCGATCCCTTTATCCAGCAGCTCAACGGCAGTATCTGAGTCTCCCAGGCCGATCAGCGCCCGGCCGTAGCCCAGATAGATCGCCTCTCGGTTTTTCTTGAGGGAGAGAGCGGCGGAATATTTATAGGCAGCCTTGCTGTAGTCCTGCCCGTCCAGCGCCTTTTGGCCCTGGTTGGTCAGCAGGGTGGCAAAAGCGCCCCGCAAAAAAAGCAGAAAGATCAGCAGGCCCAGCACCAGCCCTGCGGCACAGGAAAGTCCATAAAGGGCCCATTTATTTTTTAACCATGCAGGCAAACGCTCAAACATTACGAGAGGCCTCCTTCAGTTTTTTGCTTATAATAACATATATAATGGATTTTTTCAAGTATGAATGAATATGGTAGAAACAGGCAAAAATGAAAATGAGGTGATCAATGATGAAAAAACACGCTCCCACCTACCGGGAAGAGCTGGTGAGTCTGCGGCAGCGGATGGAGAATATCGAAACCAAGCTCTCCCTGATCAATGAGCCCTTATTGGTGGATGCTCTTTCCTATGAATTGCTGGGTTTGCGGGCTCGGATGAATTTCCTGATCGCAACCGCGAAGGAGGAACAGGCGGCAAGAAAATGATGTTTGTACAAATTTAACAAAAATCATCGACATTCCTTGTTGAGGGTTGCCAATTCGAAAATTTCTCTTGAAGTGGGTACACAGATATGCTATACTATAACCGATATATTATATATCAATGTAGTTTAGGCAATTCAGGAGGTATTCACATGAAACTCAGAAAAATCCTGGCGGTTCTGATGATCATAGCTGTGCTGGTGACTCTTGCCGGCTGTAACTATGTTCAGCGGCCCTCCGGCGCAGCAAACAACGGTTCGGATATCAGCGGCAAGCTCAGCGACTTGCTGATTATTCCTACCTTCCAGTATCAGGACGCACCTTTGGGTGACAAAGAGTATATTTATAACGGTCCCCCGATCGAAGAGCCGGAGCCCGACGATGGCGACGATGAACCTATCGTAGAGCCCGATCCTGTTCTGGATCCCTTCAGCTCTACTTATGACGCCAATAAATTGCTTTCCATGATCGCCGAGCAGATGGAGACCATGAAGACCGAGCGGGGCGTTGCAAACAGCGCTACAGGTGTGAGCGACGAGCTGCTGGCCGGCCGTTCCATTAAGATCCTGGTTCCCGATGATTTCCCCATCGAGGAGGAAAACGAAGCAGTTAAGGCAATGAGCGCTCAGTACGGGGTTGCCATTAACGTGAGAAGAGTCGGCACCGGCTCTGCTTATACCGCTGCCTGCCGCCGTGCATATCTGGCCGGCGATGATGTGGATCTGATCTATGTTGACAATGGCAACTGGGGCGATATTCAGTCCTTTACCCAGTCTATCAATAACTATGTAAACTTTGAGTTAGGCGATGAGCTGAATACCTTCAGTTCCTCCTACTCCACCCAGTTCTTCGTGCAGGATGACCTGGATGAGAACCTGGTCTACTATCATGTGGCCTCCGGTATCGGTGCACCCTATCTGCTGGCTTACAATAAGGCCAACATCAAAACTGCCACTCTGGCTTCTGCTATTGAAGAAAAAGGCACCGAAGTGGTAACTTACCGCGAGATCGCCGTGACCGATCCTGTTGAAATGTATAATAACCGTACCTGGAGCATCGGGGCTCTCACCGAACTGCTCAAGGCCAGCACCTCCGGTACCAATGTGGGTATTGCTTCTGAGTTGGATGCTCTTAATGGACTGGATATCTGGTATGGTATGGAAAATGCAGCCGGCTTTAAGCTCAGCTTTTCGACCGGTAAGGCGTCCCTTACCCTGAATGCTGCTCAGAGTGAAACTCTGGATGATGTTCAGGCCTGGTATTGGACCAATGTGGGTACCGATAAGAAGAACTATACCGGTGCTTTCGAAAAGGCCTCTGCCTGGGAAGATGAAACTGTATTCACCAAGCTGTTTAACCGTTATAACGGCACCGACGCTGTGAAGTCCTACTCCATGGTCGGCTGTGAGTTGGATGATCTGGATAACCTGGTTACCATGGGTACCGCCACCGCATCCGATTGGGATTTCGTGGCTTATCCCTATGGCCAGACCTATGAGGATACCTACCGTGCACTGACTGCCGAGGAATTCGACACCATGGTGAAGTCCGATGCAGAAAACGCTGAGGATCCCGAATATGATAAGGAAGTTATCACCCCCGTTGCCGGTTGGGCCGGCGGCTTTGCAGTCATGAAGACCTGCAAAAACGCTTCTGTTGCTCTTCGTGTGGCAGAGGAGTACACCAAGATCTGGAAGGCTGAGAATGAAACCCCCTATCTGGATCTGTTGACCGATGATCAGAAGGCCCGCTATGCAGAGATGCAGGATAACATCGCCATCTCCTTTGTGCGTGCTTGGGCTGAGAAGGCTGCTGATGTAAACGAAGTATATCCCGGTTATGCTGATTACTTCTATGGCATCGGCACCAGTTCCACCGCCAACATTACCAATCAGGATCCCGATGCATACGCTACCGAGCGTGCATACTATAAGGCATTGTCCTTCTTCGACGGGAATTCCGCTCTGGCTGTTCATCCCATGTACCATAAGAATGAGCCTGCCAACATCTATGTTCCCTCCATTCATACCACCTATAGCGCCTTTATGGAAGGTGCACCCAGCCAGGTGGCTGATAATGTGAAGGATTCCGGCCGTGTTGTTCAGATCCTGAACGCCAGCCTGCTGCCTGGTATCGTTTTGTTCCAGTGGTAACTTAAACTACATTTTGATAAAAAGAGGATGCATTTTGCATCCTCTTTTTTCATGAATACACTCTTTCGGGGCATCATACCATTAGAAAAGGAGTGAGATAGATGCGCAGGAAGGGATTTTGGTATGCGGCGGCGGTACTGCTGCTGTTTTTATTTTTGATGCTGCTGGCATTGGGCGGCATCTGGCTGTACCATGCCCATGGTGATTTTTACTCTGCGCTGCAGGGGCAGCTTTCCGGTGGATTTTATCTTTCAGCCGGTCTGCTGCTGATCTTTGCTTCGGTGCTTTATACGCCCTTTTCCTATGGGGTTTCTAATTATTTTATTCATGCTGCCAGGGGAGAAGGGCGGTTTCGGCAGGTTTTTTTCCTTTTTCGCCGCCCTCTGCTGCTCACAAAAGCTACTGTGCTGGCTCTTGTGAAAAAATATCTGATCTGGGTAGAGCGGCTGTTTTTGCTGCTGATGGGTGCTTTGGCAGAGGTGGCGTTATTTTTTGCCTTTTTGGTTGTTACCGGTGATGATGTTTTTGCTGTGCGGGATAATCCTTTTCGCCTGGCAGCAGAATTTATGCTGGGATCTCCCTGGTTGATCGGCCTTTCCATCGCTTTGTGGTGCGGGGTGCTTTTGGGGATGCTTTGGATCTATCTAAGGTATATCCTATGTAAATATGTTCTGTTGAAATATCCCGATGCGGGGATCCTGCAGATTCTGCGTATTGGGCGGGGTTCCATGCATTTTGGCAGCCTATTGCGATTTTTGACCGCCCGCCGGAGCTTTTCCGTATATGCTATGAGGCTGGTAGAGGAGGGCTGGCGGGAATATTGCCGCAAACGTAGCCTGCGCTAATTGATAAGTTTCCTGATATACTTGCAAATTCACAGAAGATTTGTTATAATGATCATAACTATAATGAAGGAGATGGGTTCGTTTTGAAGAAGATCAAAGAACTTATTAATAAAATAAAACAGTCCGTCCTTCGGTTGATTCCTCAGCGTTTCCGCAGGCAGGCAGCAGAAGGGGAGGAGCCGGCGCCCAGAAAGAAGGCTCCCGAATGGCTGCGGAAGTCGGTTTGGGCGGTGTTTTTGACTGGTGTTCTCACCTGCTTTTTCGTGTTCTGCGCTTTTGCCTGGTTTTCCTTTATCTACCTGGATGATGAATTCGATCTTTCTGCGGTGGATAGCGCCTTGAACTATACCTCTGTGGTATATGGCGTGAAGGACGGTGGCTATGTAGAGGCAGAGACCCTCCATACCAGTGAAAACCGCATCTGGGCCAGCATCGATTCCATTCCGCTGAATTTGCAAAGAGCCTTCATCTCCATTGAGGATGAACGGTTCTATAAGCATAGCGGTGTGGATCTTCTGCGCACCGGCAAGGCGGTTCTGAACTTTTTTAATCCTGCCAGCGATTCCAGCTTCGGCGGCTCTACCATTACCCAGCAGGTGATCAAAAACATAACCGGCGAGGATCAAACTACGGTTACCCGTAAGATCCAGGAGATTCGCCGGGCTTGGTATGTGGAACGGGAGTATAAAAAGGATCAGATCTTAGAGGTCTATCTCAATACCATCTATCTTTCTCAGGGTTGCTACGGGGTCCAGACGGCCGCGGAGCATTATTTCAGCAAGAGCTTGGATGAACTGACTCTGCTGGAATGTGCCAGCATTGCCTCAATTACCAAGCTTCCCACCTATTATGATCCCATTCAAAATCCCGAAAACAATCTGAAACGTGCTCAGAATGTCATCAATAAGATGTTAGAGCTGGGCTATATCACTGAGGAGGAGGCAGAAGCTGCTAAGGCAGAGGAGCTGACCCTGCGGGTGGGGCAATCCAATAAAAACGAATCCGGCGCAGAAGTCAACAGCTACTTTGTGGATCAGGTGGTGGAGGATGTGATCGATGCCCTGGTCAACGAGAAGGGCTACAGCGAGTCCTACGCCCGTTCTTTGGTGTATTCCGGCGGTATTCAGATCTATTCAACCTTGGATCTGGATGTGCAGGCTTCCATCGATAAGATCTATACCGATCCCTCTAATTTCCCCACGGTAACCTCCAATGGGGAAAGTCTGCAGAGTGCCATTGTGATCATCGATAACAGAACCGGCGCCATCGTGGGGATGGCAGGCGGTGTGGGCGAAAAAACCACCGCCCGGGGCCTGAACCGTGCCACCCAATCCTACCGGCAGCCCGGTTCCTGCATGAAGCCCATCGGCACCTACGGTCCCGCCATCGAATACGGTACCACTATCAATGGTGTTCGGGTGGCTCCCGGGATGTTGCTGAAGGATGAAGCCGTTCGCTTGGATTCCAATGGGAATCCCTGGCCTAAGAACTACGATAGTACTACCGAAAAATTTATGACAGTTCAGGCGGCGATCGATCAGTCAAAAAACACCATCGCTGTTCAGGTCAATAATGCGTTGGGCGCAAAAACAGCCTATAATTTCCTGGAGAAAAATCTGGGGATCACCAGCCTGGTCTCCGGCTCCGGTTACGATGCCAACGATCAGGCAATGGCGTTGGGTGGCCTTACTAAGGGGATCAGCGTAAAGGAGATCACCGCGGCTTACTCTGCCTTTGCCAACGATGGGACCTATACCAAGCCCTATACCTTTACCAAGATCCTGGATCAGAACGGCCGTGTATTGCTGGAAAACCGGGTGGAATCTCATACCGCTATGGAGAAAAATACCGCCGCTGTGGTCAACCAGATGCTGGAGCACGCAGTGGATTACGGTACCGGCTGGAGTGGCCGGTTCGATAGCGGCCGTGCTACTTGCGGGAAAACCGGTACCACCAGTGATGATAAGGACCGCTGGTTTGTGGGGTATACCAAGCAGTATTCTGCCGGCGTATGGGTGGGCTATGATAAGCCTGCTGTGATTCAATTTGGTGGCGCAAATCCTGCGGGTACTGCCTTTAAAAAGGTCATGGGTCTGGTTCATCAGGGATTGGCTTATCAGGAGTTTGAGGATCCCACAGGCCTGATCAGCGTGGAGCTTTGCACGGAAAGTGGTAAGCTTCCTACCGAAAAGTGTGCGGCAGAGACCCGAATCAGTGGTCTGTTCTTTGCGGATAGCCTGCCCTCTGCCACCTGTGATGTCTGCGGAGCCGAGGATCCGGATGCCCCTGTGGATGAGACGCCTGCTACTCCTGTGCCTGAAACGCCCGCCACTCCCTCTGTTCCTGAATCTGAAACGCCCACTAATCCGGAGACTCCTGTAACTCCGGAAACTCCCGGTGACGGAGAAGGAGAGGGCGGTAACGGCGAAGAGGATCCTGCCAAAGATCCTGAGGACGAAAAAAATAATGAAAGCTCCGGCGGCATTAATTTTCCGATTTTTGGTCCGGGCGGGATATTTCAATAGAAAAAGAGGAAGAGCATTGCTCTTCCTCTGAGACTGTCAAAAAAGGCGCCGACCGCAGAAAAAGAAAAACAAACGGTATCTGCCAATATTTCAAGTTTGAGCTGCAGGAAAGAATTCGTTCTTTTCTGCAGCTTTATTATAAGGAAAAATCCCGCCGAAGCGGGATTTGTTTAAATTTTCTGCTTTCCGCCACTCCCGCTTCTCATAGTTCTATAAGACTTCGGGCGCGATCGGCAACATCTGCGCTTTTTTGAGAGTCTCCAGTATGTTAAAAGCAAAAAAGCGGATCTCTTTCGAAATCCGCTTTGGCGTCTTTAAATCAAACAGCTCTCTGAACCTTGCCGGAGCGCAGACATCTGGAGCAAACATACACACGCTTGGGAGTGCCGTCTACAACCGCCTTGATACGCTTCACATTGGGCTTGAACGCCTTGTTGCTGCGACGATGAGAATGGGACACCTTGATACCGAAGGTAACGCCCTTGCCGCATACTTCACATTTTGCCATGATGAACACCTCCTTGTTTTCGCAACAAATATTTTACCATACCCTTCAAGGAAATGCAAGCATTTTTTTTGCAAAAAAATAAACATTTTATTTGAATACTGCGCTGTTCTTTGGTATAATGTTACCATAAAACTATCAAGGGGGTTGTTTCATGTCCCAAGAGAACAAACTGACCCTTGCCGATATGATGAAGCGGATGGGGCTGGAAACAGTCTATATGCCGGTTGGAGGCCTGGAAACCGAGATCACCTCCACCGATATCAACCGTCCCGCATTGCAGCTGGTAGGCTTCTTTGATTATTTCGATGAAAGCCGTATTCAGGTGCTGGGCAAGGTGGAGCACACCTATCTGGATCACTTCGATGAGGCCCGCCGCCGGCGGATCTTTGAGCGGCTCTTTGAGTTCCGCTTCCCGGCTCTGGTCATTACCCGGGGGCTGCCCGGCTATCCGGAGCTGATCGAGGTGGCGGAAAAATATCGGGTACCTATTTTGAAGACCGGAATGCATACCGCCCAGTTTGTCAGCAGTGCCATCTTTTATTTGAATGACCGTCTGGGCCCCCAGATCACCACCCACGGTGTTTTGGTGGAGGTTTACGGTGAAGGCATCCTGCTCACTGGTGAAAGCGGTGTGGGTAAAAGCGAAACGGCCATTGAGCTGGTCAAGCGGGGCCACCGCCTGATCGCTGATGATGCGGTGGTCATCAAACGCATCACTTCTACCACCTTGAAGGGCACCTCTCCCTCTAACATTCAGTATTTTATCGAGCTCCGGGGTATCGGAATTATTAATGTTCAGAAGATCTTCGGTATGGGTGCGGTAAAAGAGGATGCCATTATCGATATGGAGATCCATCTGGAAAATTGGGATCAGAATAAGGTCTATGACCGGCTGGGGATGGATACGGTCTATAATAATATTCTTGGAGTGGATGTGCCCATGCTCACCATTCCTGTGAAGCCCGGCCGGAATCTGGCGGTCATTATTGAGGTCGCCGCCATGAATAACCGTCAAAAACGCCTCGGATATAACGCGGCGGAAGAAATTAATAAATTAATTTTAGGAACAACGGAGGACTAAATTATGTATTACTTAGGCATTGATCTGGGCGGAACCAACATTGCTGCCGGCGTCGTGGACGAGGAAATGAAGCTGGTTTATAAGACCAGTATCCCCACCGAATCCAAGGGCGGTGCCGAGAGTGTCATCAAGCGGATGGCCGAGGCAGCTAATCTGGCCATTGAGGGCGCAGGCATTACTGCCGATGATGTAAAGAGCATCGGTATCGGCTCTCCCGGCGCCATTGATCCTGTAAACGGCGTTGTTATTTATGCCAACAATCTGGGCTTCAAGGATCTGCCCATGGCTGCTATGCTGGGCGAATATTTCCCCGGTAAGCCCATTTACGTTGAAAACGATGCGAATGTTGCCGCTTGGGCAGAAGCCAAGTGTGGCGCTGCTGCCGGCACCAACGATAGCGTTACCATTACGCTGGGTACCGGTGTTGGCGGCGGCCTGGTCATCAATGGCCAGCTTTATAGCGGCTTCAATCATGCCGGCGCAGAAATGGGACATATCGTCATCAACGAGGGTGGCCGTCCCTGTACCTGCGGCAGAAACGGCTGCTGGGAGGCTTATGCTTCTGTTTCCGGATTGATCAAAACTACCCAGGAGCATATGGAAAAGAATCCCGACTCCCTGATGTGGAAGATCTCTTCTGCTCTGGATAAGGTCAACGGTCTGACTTCCTTTGACGCTATGCGCAAGGGCGATGAAGAAGCGCAGAAGGTCGTGAATGAGTATCTCCATTCCGTGGCCACCGGCTTGGTGGATATTCTGAATGTGCTGCAGCCTGAGGTGCTTTGCATCGGCGGCGGGATCTCTAAGGAAGGGGATTACCTGCTCCAGCCCGTTAAGAAATTTGCCGAGGCCGAGATGTATGCCCGCTTTAATGCAACTAAGACCGATATCCGCATCGCAAAGCTGGGTAATGACGCCGGTATCATCGGCGCCGCTCTGCTGGGTCTGTAAAAAAAGCTCCGCCCCTTTGTAAAAAACGGACATTGAAATAAAAATCCCCCTATTGTAGAATAAAAACTACGATAGGGGGATTTGTTATGCCAATAAAATATGTAAAAATGGAACAGTTAGCAGAAGAAGTGTTTAGAAGAAAAGCAGCCGGAGAAACGAATCGGGAGATAGGTGAACATTTTGGACTGAGCAAATACCAAATTAAGCAGTTGGTAGCTCGTCAAAATCGCAAAAGGCGAAGAGAAGCCAAAGAAGGTTATGTTGCTCGTTCCAAAGGACGTCCCCGGAACACACCTATGAGCGAAGAAAAAATCCGGCAAAAACAGGTCAAAGATTTGGAGATGCAGGTGGAATTACTGCGAAATTTTCTGTCAGAAGTTGGAAGGAGGTGAAATTGAAGTATCGCGTTATTGAACGCTTTAGAGGCAAGTATAGCATTGGAGCTACGCATGGAGAAACCGGCAAAGTCGGCCAAATAAGGATCAGTGGCTGACCGACCTGATCGCCGAAGCCCAACGTGAAAGCAAGCAAACCTATGGGCACCGTCGGATTCGTCGCTGGCTCTTGAGAAAACATAAGCTAAACGTGAATT
>JAFTZM010000033.1 GCA_017464525.1 Clostridia bacterium | reverse complement strand
GACGGAAAAACTCGTCAAGATCAAAGGCAAGGTCGGTGGCCATATCCATTTTGTCGTCCATCGTGAGCTCCGGTTCTTCATCCTCAATATTCATCACACGGTATTCCTCCGGGATACTTTCTATCTGTCCGTCGTATTCTTCATAGAAGCGGTCGCCCGTATCACGGACATAGCCGAAGTCGGTAAATTCGCCTCCTTCCTCCAGGGCAACGTCACGGCCGTATGCCTCGTAGTCAAAATAGCTTTCCAGATAGGACGGAATCTCCATAGCGCCCAATTCCTCAATGTAATACCGTCCCAGGTCGTCGTGATCGTGGATACCGGGGTACACGTCGTAGCAATCCAGGTTAGTAGTGTATGGAATTATTAAATAAGGTTATGCCGCCATAATCCTTTTCGCCCTGGATGAGGAAATCAAGTTTATTCACAGGGCATTCCACTAAATAATCTCCGTTTTCAATCGGTAAGGGCTTCATTTCTGAAAGCCATAAGGGGTGATCTTCTCCGGCAAGTAAACACATAAAACCTTCGGTAAAGCAGCAGGTGGCACCATCGGAGGCGTAACTTTCTGCAAAGCGAACAGAGGGGTATAGGTAACCGCAACCAAAGAAGCCATCATCGGAAGGAAGACTTTTGCTGAAGAAATAATTAATGTTTTTTAAAATGATATTTTTGGCCAAGCCCATATCAATGTTACAACCCACTAATGCAGCAAGCCCAAAGGCACTAACTGCAGCAAAGCGGTAGCTAAGGGAACGTCCATATGCGGGGATTCCACCGTCTACATCAAAATAATGGGAATAAAGTTGTAAATATTCCTCGGTACGACGCTTGTATTTTTCACATCGTTCCACATAATCGGGTGCATTTTTATTGCCGATCAAAATCCAAAGCAATGTGTAGGTATGATGAGCCCATGCTTCGTAATAATCAAAACGACCAAAATCTTTGCCATCACAATACCATCCATTGCTTACATATAGTTCTTCCAAAGCAGTATATGTTTTTGCTAAGTATGGTTCAGTCTCGGGATCGTAATAGCCTAAGTTTCGTAAGATCTCAATACTGATTACCGGATACCAATAGTGATTATTGGGCCAGGAATCTTTTAAGGCAACCATGGCACAGTTTTGGATCCAACCGGCAATTTGTTCCTTTTGCTTATCGGCCAAGGGATCCCAAAGCATATCCTTTGCAAAATGAACGGTTACCAAATAGGCGGCAATTTCGGTAATACACTGATTTGAAAATTTAATTCGTGTAAGGTCAGTTACTTCCCGATCAAATCTGCGGGGAGAATCTTTTCCGGTTCCTTCTAATATGATTTTTGTAATAAAATCACACACATGCATTTCTTTGCCGGATACATTGATTTTAAAATTCGTATCTCTAAGTAAGGGTGCAATTCCCCACAATGGACGGAACAACTCTTCAATGCGGGTGCATTCGTAGCCGGTGCTGTCTACAGTAAGATATATCTCATTGTTTTCATATCTTCTGGCCGCACGCTCCAGCAGCGGAATATAGGTGGCTTTGGCAAGTTCCATTAATTCTTCTCTTGATTTTAGCATAATAATCTCCTTCTGTTTAGATTTTAGGGGGATGGCACACGATTATTTCACCATCATCTACCGTGATTTTTCCACACCCATAAGGAACAAAGATCTTGTTTCCGGGGCGTACCTTCAAAGAAGTATCACCAATGAGCAATTTTTCTCCTTTTGTAATTACAAGGGAAACAAAACTGTCAGGCTGAATACTGCCACCTGATGCAAGTATTCCCAATGCAAAGCAGGGGGTATCGTCGTAAGTGACAAGTGTGGTATAGTGGGGAATATTTCGTTCTGTTCGAGGCGGTAAAAAATATTTTTCCCGTGCTTTCTTCCGAGAGAGTCCCTCGTATATAAAGCATTCCAGCAGGGCATCTTCTCCCACACCATAGTGGATCTGCATAGGGGTGAGATGCTCGCCGGCTAACGTTTCTTTTTCTACCCGCATGGTGTAGTCGGTGGGTTCTTGTATTTCTAATAAAAAACATCCGGCGCCAATGGCATGGGGTGTACCTGCACGAACCAGGATGGTATCGCCTTCTTGAACCTGAAAGCAGTGAAGGGAATTCAGCATACCATCTATGTCCTGTTCGCGGAAAAGCTTGGACCATTTTTCCTTGGTGATTCCTTCTTTAAAGCCAATGTAAACAGCGGCGCCTGGGGCAGCTTTTAGAATATGCCAGCATTCTGTTTTTCCATAGTCAGATTTAAAATGCTTTCGGGAAAAATCAGGAGTTGGGTGGGTTTGGATGCCCAATCGTTCGCCGGCGTGAAGAAATTTCACCAGCACACCGCTTTCCGTTCTGCCGGGCCCGAAATCCTCTTTTGTAACTGCATCGGTAATGGGTTTTTCAACTCCGTGGATCAGCACATTGGAAATGCCCTCACCGGGAAAACCGTTTTTGTTTTTTGCTTCAACAAAAGAGGAGATCCAGTCTTCGGGATAAAAAGAGTCTTTTGGATTAGTTTTTCCAAGAAATTCTTCCAACAACTTACCACCTCGATATGTGCGGGCAACACGGGTTTCTGTTTGCATTAAAGGTTGTTTTTTCATGATTTCTTTTCCTTTATCACAATCACATCGTTTGCTCCTACCGTAACATCGCAGTCGAATCCTTGCCCTTTTAGGTGCCCGCATACAGGTTCATATGTATAATTAAAGATAAAAGCATAACGATCGTTTTCGTTTTCTGAAACTCGCGCTTTTAATGGAGCGGTTACAGTGAGCTCCTGCAGATCATATTCTTTCGCAAGATATTCTGCAAAAAGATGGGCGTTGTTGCGGGCCTGCATATAGCCATACCAAAGATAAGTGTTAATGGTAATTACCTTACCTTTGCCCACTTCCTTTTCTATCACAGCGGGAGCACCATCCTCAAAGGTGGCGAGCACGTTGCCGTTTGTAATTTGCACCAGCTCCTTGCTGTAGTATCCCTGATATCTGGTTCCGTTCATAACAAAATCCATGTCTACATAATCGCTATCCAAATAATCCTCGCCCATATAAGCATTAAATGCACCTCCGGGGAGATCACTGTTGAGCATGGAAACCTCATCTACAACGCCGATTTTACCATCACACACAATAATACCGCCGCCGCGCACATAGTCACCTAATGCTTTGGCCGTTTCCTTACCGATCACAAGATGGTTGGAAAGGATCAGCATTTTGTAATCCTGAATTTCGTGTAGTTTAACGATATCTGCACGCACACCGATATCAAAAAAGGCATGGTATGCGCCACATACAGAATTTAAATAGATATTTGGGTCTACCACTGACTGGTAGCACTTAGTATAGAAAACCTGGAAATCTTCACATAGTTCGTCGAACAAAATGGCAACTTTACCGGGGAGTGGGGTCAAAGGACCGGTTTCTTGAATCAATTTGGAAAAATCTTTTGCAAACTCCAGTCGAGGGGTACTGCGGTTTTTGTAATCCACCAAGCCACGACCGGCAGTTTGCAAGCCTTTGGTAAAGGGCCGCCACATCCAGTAGATTAGGCCCTTAGCTCCGGCCGCCAGTGCCTCACAACACCACAGCTTTAATTCATAGGGCCGTACGGCAGTGGTGGGATTAAATAATGCTTGAATGTGTGTTTGCATTTCAGCAATGTAAAAACCTTCTCGTTTAGAAGAGGCGTAAAATGCATCAAATGTGTTCCACCGGTTATGAGGCGGTTTACATTTTTTTACCGTTTTAGGGTAAAAGGACATTCCGATTTCGTCTACCGTGTCTTTTAATGCAAAATCGTCCTGGGGTCGTTCATAGGAGCCGGTTCCTCTGGTAACCATCGAGCCTATATTATCGGCAATCAAGGGATGTGCATTATCTACTCTATGGATGGCATCACACCAGTTTTTTAGAAACATGCCAACCGATGCTTTGCGGAATGCACCAAAATCGGCAACAGGCATAATACTCATCCACATCCATGGTGCAAAGGTTACCTGGGAAAAGTCGGTATAACTGCGTTCCCAAGCATCGTTTAATCGCTCGATGGTTTGATACTTTTTCTTCAACCATTGCCGAAATTTTTCCATCGTGTATTGATCATAAGAGTTAAAGGCAGTTTCGTTGAAAACATCATAACCAATCAGAGCGGAACTTTCCCGATAAGCTTTTGCTGCCTGCTCAAAAATGCGGCAGATTTGTTCATTAACTTCTGGGTGAAAATAGTTTAATACACCAAAGCTATTATAATCGAGCTGCTTATGTCCCTGTGCATCAATACAGTAATATTCATCTTTCATCTGAAAATCCGGAATATACTCCATCATGGGGAGCTGCCCTGCTAATTCCATGATGATTTTAATGCCAACGCGCTCTGCAATTGTCAATATTGCTTTTCCGGTGTTAAAGGGATAACCGCTCTCTTTTTTCTCCCACCAAAAAAACGCAGGCCAAACCACTACTGTGTTCATGCCGGACTCTTTGATTTGCATAAAATTGCGTTCAATATCCGCAAGGGTATCTTCGCGGGTTAATTTAATAACGACACCATATAAAAATTCTTGTTTTTTCATACCTGTTTCCTCCGGTGTATATATTGGCCGCAGCCTCTAAATGTATTTTATCACTATAGAAATATAATTTCTTGCTGTTAATTTAAAATAATATTGCATTTTTTGCATTTTTTGACTATGATATGGATGAATAAATTATTATGAGGTTTTAAATGAGCGGAATAATCTATAAATTTGAAAGAAATATGCTTTTTGGGGAAACGATCCATATTAAAAAAAAGGAAGACCGCACTTGGTTTAAAATGCATTGGCACAATTATTATGAGATCATTTATTTCCGTGATTGTGCAGGATACTGTGTACTAAACGGAGAACGATTTGATCTTTCCGAGCGTTGCCTATTTTTGCTCACACCAAAGGATTTTCATGAGATTGTTACCGAAGATCGAAAGAATGCCGTGTCATTTATTATTTCATTCAGTGAGCAGATCGTTGATAAAAAGATTCTGAATGCATTAACCGCCGGTCCTTTTGTTTTACATGGTGTTCAAAATCCCCTGGAACAACAAATTGAGGAACTTTATGAGGTGTTCAGAGGGAAGGATGCTTATCGTGAACGATATTTAATGCATTTATTTAATTGCATTTTGATTAACATTCTGGAGAATGGTAAGTTTATTGCAACCATCCCTCGGGATATTAATCCCATTGTTCGTGAAAGTATTTCATTAATGCTTTTAGATCCTGCAAAAGATTTTACGTTGGATTTCTTTGCTCAAAAATTCAAGATCACCAAAACTTACTTTTCTCGCCTTTTTCATGAAAGTATCGGTGTTTCCTTTAAGCGTTACCTCACTGATTTGCGCATGGAGTATGCAAAGCGTTTGCTGGAGGAAGACGAACTGCCGATAATTGATGTTGGCTACGAGTGCGGCTTTAATACGCCGTCTCAATTTGTTCGTGCCTTTAAAAAAACAGTAGGAAAAACACCATCGGAATACCGGATTCAAAAGCGAAATTCAAAATAAAAAGTCCGTCGCTTATCGACGGACTACCTTTTCGGCTTTTGTCATTTTATGTGTTTTTAGCCATGGTATGATCCATCCGATGTTTGGGACTATTAAGGAAAAACTTTAGTTGACTTTGTTCATTAAAGAAGATATAATGTTTATGAAAAAATTATGGAATAAAAGCGGAGCAAACGACTGTTTTAACGAAGGGGCGAAGAAATCTTTGTATGCTTTGGGGCAATAATCATTGATGATACGGGATTAGAAGATGGGTGTAGTCTTCAAGTCCCGTCTTTCGCACCAAACGGCAATTTTCGAAATAAGTTTGCCGTTTTCTATTTCAATTCAAAGGAGAAATATCATGAATCCCGGAATTAAAAATGAGGTCTCTGTCATGGTTACCGATGCGCTTTCAGCTAAGGCTATGGGAAGCGGCACTTTAGCTGTTTATGCTACCCCTGCGATGATTGCTTTGATGGAGCAAACAGCCGCCGAGAGTGTTGAAGGATTGGTAGGGGAAGGTAAAACTACAGTAGGTACTAAAATTGATGCTGAGCATCTGGCAGCCACTCCGGTGGGGATGAAGGTGACTTGTAAAAGTGAGTTAATCGATGTGGATAACCGTAGGTTGGTTTTTCGGATTGAAGCGTTTGATGAGGCTGGCTTGATCGGGAAAGCTCATCATGAACGCTTTATCATTGATCAGGAGCGCTTTATAGAAAAGACCTACCGTAAGCTTGAAAAATAATTTAAAAAAATTCAAAAAAGGTATTGACTTTTTCTTTATGTTCTGGTAATATATTACCGTTGCCGAAAGGCAGCGGTAAGAAATGCGGATATGGCGGAATTGGCAGACGCGCTAGATTCAGGTTCTAGTCGGGGCAACTCGGTGGAGGTTCAAGTCCTCTTATCCGCACCATATTAATCCGAATCTTAGGTTTGCCTAAGGTTCGGATTTTTATTTTGGAGGAATAGAAATGGATATTACAAAGATCGATAGAAATTTTGAGGTCGAAACCAAAATCGAACGGGATGGCCTAACCTTTTACGATGTAGAGGACGCACCCTTTACCATCTGTGGGGTTCAATACATAGACGGAAAGTACCGCAGATTGCCGGAGGCGGTGGCAAAAGCCACGAGCGATGGGGTTCATCATCTTCATACCCATACTGCCGGCGGAAGAGTTCGCTTTGTTACCGATAGTCCTTATATTGCCATTTCTGCGCAGATGGAGAATTTGGGGAAAATGGCGCATTTTCCCTTTACCGCCAGTATCGGCTTTGACCTCTATACCGGAAAGCATTATCTGAAAACCTATGTTCCTCCTTTAAATGTGACCGATGGCTTTGAAGGGATCGTTGATATTCCGGATCCCTGTGAACGTGAATATACCATTAATTTTCCGTTATATAGCGGCGTAAATCGCTTATATGTGGGGATCAAGGTCGGAAGCGTCTTGAAGGCGGCACCTGCCTATGATCTGGATCTGCCCATCGTTTATTACGGTTCTTCTATCACCCAGGGGGGATGCGCCTCTCGTCCCGGCAATGCTTATCAAAGTATTATTGGCCGTGAACTGAACTGCGACCATATTAATCTGGGTTTTTCCGGGAATGCAAAAGGGGAGGAAGCCATTACCGATTATATTGCCGGGCTGGACATGGCCGCTTTTGTGTATGATTACGATCATAATGCCCCCAATCCGGATCATCTCCAGGCTACCCATGAAAAAATGTTCCGGAAGATCCGTGCTGCTCATCCTGATCTTCCTATTCTGATGTTGACACGGCCGAAGTACTACCTGACCTCCGATGAGATCAAAAGGCTTACCATCGTGCGTCAGACCTATGAAAAGGCCTTGGCGGCGGGGGATAAAAACGTTTATTTTATTCCCGGCCCCGATCTTTTGATCGATCTTGTTCGGGAAACTGCCCTGGTGGATAACTGCCACCCCAACGACAGCGGTTTCGTGAGTATGGCCTATGTGATCGGTGAAAAACTGAAAGAAATACTAAAAAAGAGATGACATCATGTCATCTCTTCTTATTGATAGCAGGTCTTGCAGGGCGATTTGCCGGATCGAAGAGCCTCCTCTTCGGTCATTTCAACTGCACGTTTTCCTGCATGTTTAGCGGTGGTGAGATGATACCGTTCTCCGGAAGGGGAGGTCAGAACGAGGGTATCGGTGCCGGGGCCATCTGCTACCTCCAGAGTGACGGTTCGAACTTCATCTTCAAAGGTAACTTTTAACGTGCAGATGCCGGGCTGAACTGCGGTGTAAAGGTTGTTGTGAACCTTGATCAAGTTGTTCTCGGTCTCAGCCGTGAAATCTGTGTAGTATTCTTTGCCGTTTGTGATAATAAATCCGCCGGATTGCCCTACTGATAAGGTGGGACGTGTGACAATCAAGTGAAAATCCGCAGGATCCACCGGCTTCGGTCTGTTTAAAAGCGCCGGCGAGAGCAACGCAAGAAAGATCATTCCGCCACAGATTCCTATGAAGCATTTACTTTTGCCCTTGAGTTCAGAACGCAGCAGAAAAAACAGACCGATGGGAAAGAAGAGGCAGAGGGTAGCCGCTATAAATACCGGCTCGTTCTTTAATTTCATCTTAATGCCTCCCTTTAATATATCATATCAAACAAAGGTGAAAATTACAAGATTTTGAGGGAATATATGGAATTGTGGAAAAAACTGAAAACTGCAGATAAACCGATTGTGTTATACGGCATGGGAAACGGTGCCGATCGCATTCTGGATGTGATGGAGGCTCGTGGAATCAAGGTTTCCGGTGTTTTTGCCAGCGATGGATTTGTGCGCCATCAGCAATTCCGCGGATTTACTGTCGGCAGCTATGAAGAGTTGAAGGATCGCTTCGGTGATATGATCGTGCTGGTATGCTTTGGTACGCATCGCCCGGAGGTGCTGGCCAATATCAAAAGGATCATGAAAGAGCAGGAGGTATATGCTCCGGATGTGCCGGTTGCCGGGGAAACGATCTTTGATGAGGCATTTGTAAAACAGCACTATTTTGAATTTACAAAGGTCTATGAAATGTTATCCGATGAGCAATCACGCCTGGTATATAAAAACATATTGAGATCAAAATTGACCGGGGAGATCCCGCCACTTTTTGAATGTGAGACGCAACCGGAGGAAGCGTGGGGGCTTCTGGGATTATCTGATGAAGAGTGCTATCTTGATCTGGGGGCCTTCACAGGGGATACGGTTCAGCGTTTTATCGATTTTACCGGCGGAAAATATCAAAAGATCACCGCTGTTGAACCGGATCTTAAAAACTTTAAAAAGCTATTGAATAATACGGAAGATCTGCCGAATATCCGCTGTTTTCACGGTTGTGCAGATGAGAACTCCGGTGAAAGGCTTTATGCCATGGAGGGCGGCAGAAAATCCCATGTATTGCAAAGGGGCGGAATTGCCATTCCTTCCATCACTGTGGATGATCTTCTTGCCGGAGAACCGGTCAGCTTTATCAAAATGGATGTGGAGGGAATGGAGGCTGCGGTGCTGCGGGGTGCCGCCGGGTCCATTCGGAAATGCCGCCCTTCTTTGCAGGTGGCAGCTTACCATCGGTCGGAGGATCTGTTTGCACTTCCGCTGCTTTTGGAAAGTATTCAACCGGGCGCAAAGCTCTATCTGCGCCATTTTTCCTGCTTGCCTGCATGGGATACAGATTTTTATTTCAAGTTTTGAGTTCTGTTGCATATGATATACAGGGGTGATTTTTGTGTCTGATTGCATCACGACTATCATTGCAATTATTATTATCGTAGCTTTACTGGGCGATAACAATAGAAGCGATTGCCGTAATAGCAGAAGCTGCCGTTCCTCTAATGACGGTTGCGATTCCGGCTGCGGTAGATAAAAATAAGCGGTGTCTCCTTCGGGAGGCACCGCTTAACTTTTTAATACATATTCTCGATGGAGGCGGCATATTGGGTGGGGGTCATGCCAGTAGATTGCTTGAAATGGCGGGAAAAATACTGCACAGAATTATATCCCAGCCGATCGGCAATCTCGGTGAAATTTTTGTCGTTTTCCCGGATCATCTGCTTGGCCCTATCGATCTTGCATCGGTTATAGTAGTCCATTGCGCCGCTGCCGATCCCTTCCCGGAACATTTTTTTCAATGAGGATTCACTCATGGAAAAATGGTGGCAAAGATCATTGAAGGTGATTTTATTCTCCACATTTTGCTCCAGATATTTGCAGATTTCTGCAAGCTTACTGTTGATCTCATCGTCAAAGGCTTCGGTATCCGCCTGCTCCTCGCCCCGTTCACGGATCAGACGAATCAGAAATTCCTCCAGATGGATCTGGATCATCTGCTCTGCACCAAAGGGCTGTTCCTCCCTTCGGATCAACTGGGCAGTATGGGGTTCTCCCAATGGGGTAGAGAAGGCAGTCTTTGTTTCATTGATGATCATTGCAAGAAATTTTTTGCATTTTTGAGGGCAACGGATCGCTTTTCCTGCAATAGAAAGAAGCTGCTGGCAGGGGGAGGAAAAGGAAATGATGAAGGAATTAGCGGCTTTTTCGCCGTTGCACCGTAAATTATGGAATTCCATAGGACGGTGAAGATAAAGCTGCCCCGCGGTCAGGATCAGTTCATGGGCTCCGGCGGTGATCACAAGTTCTTCCTTATCGGCATATACCAGCTCCCAGAAGTCGTGAAACTCGCCCGAATATGCAAAATCCTTGGCATATTCAAAGTAATGGATAGAAATGATCTCCCGAATTTCCAAAGCCTTATTTAATGCTGTTTTTATGTATTCCATCGTTTTTTTCTCCTTGCCGAATTATGATAACACACTGCTTTGAAAAAATCAATAGAACCAAAAGTATAAATTTATAATCTGATAGTGCGTTGCTTTACCGATAGGGGAATGCTATAATATACAGGAAAAATGGGAAAGGATGTTTGAAAAATGAAAGTAATTAAAACAAACAGTTATCAAGAAACCAGCCAAAAGGCTGCAGAGATCGTTGCAGAGCAGATCAAAAGCAAGCCGGATTCTGTGCTTGGTCTTGCTACCGGTTCATCGCCCATCGGGATGTATGACGAATTGGTTAAAATGGATCTGGATTTTTCCAAGATCACCTCTGTTAATCTGGACGAGTACTACGGCCTTGCACCTGAAAATGATCAAAGCTACCGATATTTCATGAATGAGCATCTTTTTGACCGTGTAAATATTCGTAAGGAATGTACCTTTGTGCCCGACGGTCTGACCGCTGACCCCGAAAAGCATTGCGCTGAATATGATCAGAAGATCATCGATCTGGGCGGTATCGACCTGCAGGTTCTGGGCATGGGGCTGAATGGGCATATCGGCTTTAATGAACCCGGCGAGTCTTTCCCTGTGGGCACCCACCTGGTAACGCTGGAGGAGTCCACCATTGAAGCAAATTCCCGCTTCTTTGCATCTAAGGAAGAGGTTCCTACTCAGGCTTTAAGCATGGGGCTCAAGCAGATCATGAACTCCAGAAAGATCGTCCTGATCGTCCATGGCAAAGCCAAGGAAGCAACCTTAGAGAAGGCACTGAACGGTCCTGTGACCCCGCATCTGCCCGCATCTATTTTGCAGCTGCATCCGGATGTAACGGTTGTCTGCAGTTTTAATGAATAAGAGGAGGAACGACCATGATTCAATTTGGTACCGGCGGCTGGAGAGCCGAGATCGGCTCTGATTTTATTAAGAGTAATGTTTGCCTTGTGGGGCAGGGAGTATGTGACCTGATGAAGCAGCAGGGCAAGACCGATAAGCCTGTGATCATCGGCTATGACCGCCGCTTCTTATCTCTGGAGGCGGGTAAATGGTTGGCAGAGGTTCTGGCCGGTAACGGCATCCATGTTATTTTCCTCCATCGCAGCGCTCCAACGCCCTTGGTGATGCATACTGTAAAAAATCAAAATCTTTATTTTGGCCTGGAGGTGACTGCCTCGCATAATCCCCCCATCTACAACGGCATCAAGCTGATCGTAGAAGAGGGAAGAGATGCGGATGTGGACACCACCGGTCTTTTGGAAAAGTTGATCGCAGAGGTGAAGGAGTCTCGCTCCATTTCCTTTGAGGAAGGCCTTGATAAGGGGCTGATCTCCTATTGGGAAAATCCCTTTAACGATTTTCTGGATGATATTATCGGTGTTTTGGATATGCAGGCGATCCGTGACCATGGTCTGAGAATTCTCTTTGATCCCATGCACGGCAGCGCTACTTATCCGTTGATGACTATTTTTTATACCGCCCGCTGTACGCTGGATACCATTCACAATAATAAGGACGCCTATTTCGGCGGTATGATGCCTGCACCTACTCAGAACACTCTGCGGGATCTTTCCAAGCTGGTTGTGGACGGTGGATATGATCTCGGCATTGGTGTGGACGGAGACGGTGACCGGTTGGGTATTATCGATCGGAACGGTGAGTACATCAATGCAAATCAGATTCTGGTTCTGCTCTACTATTATCTCCATGAATATAAGGGCTGGAAGGGCCCTGTGGTACGCAATCTTGCCACTACCCATATGCTGGATGCTGTTGCAAAGAGCTTGGGCGAGCAATGCTTTGAGGTGCCTGTTGGCTTTAAGTACATCTCCTCTAAGATCGATGAGGTAGATGCTGTGCTGGGCGGTGAGTCCTCCGGCGGCCTGACTGTAAGAGGCCATATCCATGGCAAGGACTCTGTTTATGCAGCCTCTCTCTTTGCAGAGATGATCTGTAAGACCGGAAAATCTCCCAGCGAGCTTTTTGCAGAGCTGGAAGCTAAATACGGCAAATATGAAATGGTGGAATTTAATCTGCCCTTTGCTCCCTCTGCAAAGGATGAAATCGTGAAAAAGGTAATGGTTGACCGTGTTCTGCCCGAATTTATCAAAAAGGTCACTATGGTCAGCTATGAGGATGGCTGCAAGGTCTATTTTGAGGATGATTCCTTTGTGATCTGCCGTTTCAGCGGAACCGAACCCCTTCTGCGGATCTTTGCGGAAGGAAAAGATAAAGACCAGGCGCAAAGCTATATCGATGCCTGGAAAGAATTGCTTGGATTATAATTTTAAGGCAGCCTTCGGGCTGCCTTTTTATTTTACTTTACTTTTCTCAGAAAAACATATATACTAAAATTAAATAAGGGGGTGATCGGAGTGCTTCATTCGGTGATTCGTCCGCTTTCCATAAGCGGGTTTTACGGCTTTTTTGATTATCGGTATGCAGAGGATTATTATTTTGAAGGGGAGCATCATCATTTCTGGGAGGTTGCCTATTGCCTTTCGGGAACGGTAGGAATCAGTGCCGATGAAAAGGTTTACCGGCTTCAGCCCGGCGATCTGGTGGTATACCGCCCCTATGTTCACCACAAGCTTTGGGCAGAAGGCAGATCAAAGGTACATTTAATGACCGTGTCTTTTGATGCTTCGGGAGATGCATTGGAGAGGCTTGGCGGTGGATATAGCTGTGATCCGGAGCTTCAGGCTCAATGGAATGTTTTGTTTTGCAAATTGAAGGAAAGCGGTTGTCCCCAGAAGATCACCGGTTTTCTGCATTACCTGGAAAAGCACCCTCTGGAATATCAGCAGATCACAAATTTGTGTGAAAACAGTCTTCTTGCTCTTGCCGAAAGGGGCCTTCCTTTAGGAAAAAACCAAAGCAAAAATGCTAAGGACTACGAAAGGATCGTTCGTGTCATGAAGGAGAACCTTTCCTTAAATTTAACGGTGGAAGAATTAGGGCAAAGATGCGGGCTGAGTGCATCCTCCATGAAAAAGCTTTTTCGGCATTTCAATTCCATGGGGATCCATGAATATTATCTGCATCTCAAAATGAATAGAGCGGTGCAGCTTCTTGAAGAAGGTAAAACAGTTACCGAAACGGCAGAGCTTCTTGGTTTTTCCAATCAAAGCTATTTCAGTACGGTTTTTAAGCGGGAGATGAAGGAGGTTCCGGCTCGTTTCAGAAGAAATCATTGAATGTTCCTTTTTGCAATGTGAATTTGCGGTTTTATGCAATAGATTTGTAAAAAAGACTGTGCTATACTTTTGTTGATCAATGATAAAGGAGAAAATCGATGTTGAATTTAAAGGTAGCGGCTTTTGCAGATGAAGCCTCTAAGGCTTTGGACGGTCAGATCGCCGCCATGAAGCGTAACAGTATTTCCTTGCTGGAGATCCGCTTTGTCGATGCGGATAACATTTCGGCGATTTCTATTGAAAAGGCAAAAGAGATCCGCCGTGCCTTGGATGCCAATGGGATCGGTGTCTGGTCCATTGGTTCGCCCACCGGTAAGATTGCTATGGGCAAGGATTTTGGGCCACATTTGGATGAATTTAAGCATCAGATGGAGTTGGCAAATATCCTGGGTGCGCAGCATTATCGGATGTTCAGCTTCTATGAAACGGACGACAGTAGGGCTTGCTTTGATCTGGTTTGTGAGCGTTTACAGCGGTTTGTGGATGCGGCTGAGGGCAGCGGCGTACTTCTCTGCCATGAAAACGAGAAGGGCATTTATGGAGATATTGCTCCTAAGTGCTTGAAGATCCATCAGGCTGTTCCGGGGGTAAAGGCGGTCTTTGATCCTGCCAACTTCCTGCAATGCGGCCAGGAAGTTCTGCCTGCTTGGGATCTGCTTGCTCCCTATGTAGAATACCTTCATATCAAGGATTGCGATGCCAACGGAAAGGTAGTTCCTCCCGGAACCGGCCTTGGCAATCTGCCTGTTCTCTTAAAGAAGTATGTGAAAAATGGGGGAGAGGTCGTAACGCTGGAACCCCATCTTACGAAATTTATCGGGCTTGATAAACTGGAAAACGGTGAAAAAACAGAATCGGCAATTTCCTTTGCCAATAGTGATGAGGCATTTGATGCGGCAGCTGCTGCGTTGAAAAATATGATTACGGAGGGTTAAAAATATGAAAATCGGTGCACAGATGTTTACCATCCGGGAGTTTTGTAAAACACCCGAGGGAACCATTGAATCTCTGGAAAAACTGGCTGAGATCGGCTATCAGTATGTTCAGTATTCCGGATGCGGTCCTATGGACCACAAACTTTTGCGGAATACCTGCGATCGTCTTGGGATCAAGATCGTGATCACCCATAGCCCCTACGACCGAATTCTGGATGATACCGATAAGCTGATCGAGGAGCATGATATCCTCGGCTGCGATTATATCGGTCTTGGTATGATGCCCAAATATGCCCGTGCTGATCTTGCGGGTCTGGATGCTTTTTTGAAGGTGATGGAGCGTCCTATCCAGAAGATCACTGCTGCCGGCAAGCGGTTCGGTTATCACAATCATGCTCTGGAATTCAGAAAACTGGATGGAAAGCTGATCTTTGACCGTATGCTGGAGCGTTATCCTGCTGATCAACTCGGTGTTATTCTGGATACCTATTGGGTGCAGCAGGGCGGCGGCGATATCTGTCAGTGGATCGAAAAGATGAACGGTCGGTTGTACTGTGTTCATCTGAAGGATCAGGGCGTGAAGGAAGATGGAAAATCTCCTATGATGATGCCCATCGGCGAAGGAAACCTGAATTTTCCTGCTATTATTCCTGCCTTTGAAAAAGCCGGCGCAGAATATGCCTTTGTGGAGCAGGATAACTGCAATGGCGAGGATCCCTTTGATTGCCTGAAGCGGAGCTTTGATTATTTAAAAAGTATTGGATATTAAGGAGTGATCTTGATCATGGAAAAGATTAAAATCGGTATTATCGGCATTGGTAACATGGGTACCTCCCATGCAAAGAACATTTTAATTAAAAAGCTGTGTCCCCAGATCGAATTGGTCGCAGTGGCTGATGTAAATCCCGACCGTCTTGCATGGGCTGAGGAGAACCTGCCGGGCGTGCAGCGCTTTGATACTGCTGAGGCTATGCTGGATAGCGGCTTGCTGGATGCCTGCATCGTGGCGGTTCCTCATTATGATCATACCCATTATGCCATGGAATGCTTTAAGCGTCATATCCATGTTATGGTGGAAAAGCCTGCCGGTGTTTACACCAAGCAGGTGCGCGAGATGAATGAAGCTGCTCAAAAGAGCGATGTGGTTTTCGGTATGATGTTTAATCAGCGTACCAATCCTATGTATATCAAAATGCGCGAGATCATGATGAGCGGTGAGCTTGGGCAGCTTCGTCGCTGCAACTGGCTGATCACCAATTGGTTCCGCTCCCAGTTTTACTATGATAGCGGTGATTGGCGCGCTACGTGGAGCGGAGAAGGCGGCGGCGTTCTTCTGAATCAGTGCCCCCACAATCTGGATCTTTGGCAGTGGATCTGCGGTATGCCGGTCTCTGTTGATGTAAAGATGCACTTCGGTAAATGGCATGATATCGAAGTGGAGGATGATGTGGTTGCCTATGTGGAATATGCCAACGGTGCCGTTGGTACTTTCATTACGACTACTGCCGATTGCCCGGGAAGCAATCGTTTTGAGGTCGTGTGTGAAAAGGGTACCATGATTGCCGATGCGGTTTCAAAGACTTTAACTGTCATCCGTTTGGATGCTTCTTTGGGCGAATTTACCGGCTACGGCCACGAAAAGGGTGCCTTTGGTTCTCCTGCAAAAACACAAGAGGTGTTTACTTTCGATAATAGCGGTCCGGCTCACCCTGCGGTACTCAATGCCTTTGCGGATGCTATACTGAACGGCGGCTCCTTGATCGCTGCAGGCGAGGAGGGCATTAACGGTCTGACCCTCTCCAATGCCATGCACCTGTCTGCCTTCCTTGGTAAGCCCGTTGAACTGCCTTTGGATGAAGACCTTTATTACGAAGAGTTGATGAAGCGTGTAAAAACTTCCCGTAAAAAGGATGGCATTTCTGCTGCTGTTTCCGATACAAGCGGTACTTATTGAGGATTAAAAAATGGATAAAACTGTCCGAATTGGTGTGATCGGCGTGGGCACTATGGGTTATGCTCATGCCCGGCATTTGATGGAGGGGAAAACCGACCGTGCGGTTCTGGCTGCTCTGTGTGATAATGATGCCAAGCGCCTTGCGGAATTAAAAACGCTGTTTTCCGGTGTACCGGTATTTGCAGATGCAGATGCCTTATTGGCCGCCGGCCTTTGCGATGCAGTAATCATTGCTGCGCCCCATTATGCGCATCCTGAGATCGGTATCAAGGCCTTTGAAGCAGGACTCCATGTTTTGACAGAAAAGCCGATGGCGGTGCAATTAAGTGCCGCTAAGGCCTTTGCGTGTGCTGCTGAAAAGAGCGGCAAGGTATTTTGCACGATGTTTAATCAACGGACTGACCCGCTTTTTGTGAAGACCCGTGAACTGGTTCGCGGCGGTGCCATCGGTGCGCCTAAACGATTGAATTGGATCGTGACCAACTGGTACCGTACCCAGAAGTATTACGACAGCGGAAGCTGGCGTGCTACCTGGATCGGAGAGGGCGGGGGCGTGCTGATGAATCAGGCACCCCATAATCTGGATCTCTGGCAATGGATCTTCGGGATGCCGAAACGGATCCGGGCCTTTTGCGCCGAAGGAAAATACCATAACATCGAGGTAGAGGACGAGGCGCTGATCTACGGCGAATATGAAAACGGCGCTACTGCTGTTTTTCAGACCATGACCGGGGAATATCCCGGCACCAACCGCCTGGAGATCACCGGCGATCGAGGTAAGATTGTTTTGGAAAACGGGATCCTGAAGCTTTGGCGGCTGCAATGTGCCGAACGTAAATTCTGCTTTGAGAGCGATCAGTCCTTTGCTAAGATCCCCATGGAATATGAGGAATTTTCCTTCCCCCGTTCCAAGGGCGCCCACGGAAAGATCATTCGGAATTTTGTGAATCATATTCTGGACGGTGAACCCCTGATCTCAGAAGGGAAGGATGCTGTTTATGAAGTGATGCTTTGCAACAGCGCATATCTTTCTTCTTGGCAGGATCGCTGGGTAGAGCTTCCTCCCGATACGGATGCTTTTGATGCTGAGTTAGAAAAACGTAAAAAGAACTCCAGCCGCCGGGATGTCTCCTCAGCAGCAGAGAATAGTGATTATCAGGAACGCTGGCAAGTGCGCTGGTAAAAAATGGGCGGTACCAAACGGTACCGCCCATAAAATTTATGCTTAGAAAATACTGAAGTTTACAACCAAAGCTGCAAAAACGATGGAAACCATGGAGAGCAGTTTGATCAGGATGTTGATGGCAGGGCCGGAGGTATCCTTGAAGGGATCACCCACCGTATCGCCCACAACAGCCGCCTTGTGCTGACCGGAGCCCTTTCCGCCGTGCTCACCGCTTTCGATGTATTTTTTGGCGTTATCCCAAGCACCGCCGGAGTTGGACATAAAGATGGCCATCAGGAATCCGGAGGCGGTAGCACCTGCCAGCATACCCACAACACCGGTGCAGCCCAGAATAAGACCCACACCAACAGGAACAACGATGGCAACCACAGTGGGAAGGATCATTTCACGAAGGCTGGATTTGGTGCAAAGATCCACGCAGGAAGCGTAATCCGGGTCTGCCTTGCCGTCCATCAAGCCGGTGATCTCTTTGAACTGGCGGCGAACCTCCAGAACCACGGATTGAGCTGCCTTGCCAACGGATTCCATGGTAAGCGCAGCAAATACAAAGGGAAGGCAAGCACCGATGAATAAACCGATCAGCACAGTGGGATTCATCAGGCTGAGGTTTGCCAGCTGCTGTGCGCCGCCCTCAATGCTGTTGATCTTGTCGATATAAGATGCCATCAAGGCCAGAGCAGTCAAGGCCGCTGAGCCAATGGCAAAGCCCTTGCCGGTGGCAGCGGTGGTATTTCCGAGGGAATCCAGAGCATCTGTGCGCTTGCGGACCTCAGGGTCCAGACCGGCCATCTCTGCAATGCCGCCTGCGTTATCGGCAACCGGTCCGTAAGCATCGGTAGCAAGAGTGATTCCCAAGGTGGAAAGCATTCCTACTGCGGCTAAGGCAATGCCGTAAAGACCCATATTTGCATCGGTGTTGCTGAACCCGCCTGAAACAAAATAGGCGATCAGCACACAGGTAGAGATGATCAGAATGGGAAGCGCGGTGGAAAGCATCCCCAGGGAAAGACCGCCAATGATGATGGTGGCAGACCCGGTTTCGGAGTTGGATGCCAGCTTTTTAGTGGGTCTGTAGGAGTCGGATGTGAAATATTCGGTTGCTTGACCGATCAACACACCGCTCACAAGCCCCGCGAGAATTGCAAAGTACAGACCGATGTTTTCCTTGCCCAGCAGCAGCCACACCATGGGCAATGCAATAACGGCAATCAGAATGGCGCTGAAATTAGTGCCTCGGCTCAGGGCCTTCAGCAAATTTTTTTGAGAAGCGCCTTCTTGGGTGCGTACAAGAAACGTACCCAAAATGGAGCATAAAATGCCTATGGCAGCCATTAGCATGGGCAGAGCCATTGCCTTCAGTTTACCGCCGAAGGCTGCTACACCGAGGGCGGAAGCGGAGATGATGGAGCCAACATAAGATTCATAGAGGTCAGCGCCCATACCGGCCACATCACCCACGTTGTCTCCCACATTATCGGCAATTACAGCAGGATTACGGGGATCATCTTCCGGTATTCCGGCTTCGACCTTGCCGACCAGGTCAGCACCTACGTCTGCTGCCTTGGTGAAGATACCACCTCCTACGCGGGCAAAAAGTGCCATGGAAGAGGCACCCATGCCGAAGGTCAGCATGGCGCTGCTGATGGCGGCGGGCTCAAGCTTGAAAACGAATTTTAAAAGCATGAACCAAGCAGAAATATCCAGCAGACCGAGACCTACCACGGTAAAGCCCATTACAGAACCGGCAGAGAATGCCACCCGCAGGCCGCGGTTTAAGCCTTCTTGGCACGCGTTGGCAGTTCTGCTGTTGGCGGCGGTGGCGATCTTCATGCCAACAAAGCCGGAAAGCCCCGAAAAGAATCCGCCGGTCACAAAAGCAAAGGGCACAAACCAGGTGAGCAGCTTAAATGCTGCCATCACACAAAGAACCACAAACATACATACAAAAAAGACCAGAACGATGGAATACTGGCGCTTCAGGTAAGCGTTTGCACCCTGGCGAATGGATCCGGAGATCTTTTTCATCAGATCGGATCCCTCGGAGAATTTCATGACCTTCCTGGCCATCAGAATTGCGAAAAGCAGTGCGATGAGAGCCCCGAAGAAGGTGAATATCACCAGACTGTTTTCCAAATTGAACATCAAAAAACATTCCTTTCATTATAGTATTTCTAAATATTTTACCATTTTTATTAGTCAAAATCAAGAATATCTTGTTGTATAAAACAATTTTTGAGTATATTACAACAAAGGGGATTGATAAATTAGTTTTTCGTGCTATAATAAACAAAAACAAACAGTTTTTCAACATAAAAATATGAATGAAGGGGTTAAAATGGATTCTGAGTTTGAATTAAGCTTGTTAAATGACTTTTATGAGTTTACCATGAGCAACGGTTATTATAACGAGGGAAAAGGGGAGCAGATCGTATATTTTGATGTTTTCTTCCGCCGGATCCCCGATCGTGGCGGATATGCCATCTGCTGCGGCCTTGATCAGGTGATCGATTACATCTCTAATTTATCCTATTCTGAGGAAAGTATTGATTTTCTTCGGGAAAAAAATCTTTTTTCCGAAGGCTTTCTGGATTATCTGCGGAATTTTAAGTTTTCCTGTGATGTTTATGCCGTTCCGGAGGGGACTCCTGTTTTTCCCGGTGAGCCTATCCTGGTGGTTCGGGGGCCTGCTATTCAGGCGCAGCTTCTGGAAACGATGATTCTTCTCACCTTGAACCACCAAAGCCTTATCGCCACCAAGGCGTCCCGTATCGTTCGGGCTGCCGATGGGCGTGGGGTCAGTGAATTTGGCGCACGCCGCGCCCACGGTACTGCCGCTTCCGTTATGGGTGCACGTGCTGCCTATATCGCCGGATGCACCGGTACTTCCAACGCTCTTTGCGATAAACTCTATCATGTGCCCTGCACCGGAACCATGGCCCATAGCTGGGTCCAGAATTTTCCTACAGAGTATGATGCATTTGCCGCATATGCCCGGAATTATCCCACCTCCTGCGTACTGCTGATCGATACCTTTAATGTGCTGAAATCCGGTCTGCCCAATGCTATCCGGTGCTTCGATGAGGTCTTGAAGCCTATGGGCTGCCGACCGGTGGCTGTCCGGATCGATTCCGGCGATATCACATATTTGTCCAAAAAAATCAGAAAAGTTCTGGATGAAGCCGGTTATCCGGATTGTAAGATCATGGTATCCAATTCTCTGGATGAATATATCATCCGGGATTGCATTATGCAGGGTGCAAAGATCGATCTGTTCGGTGTGGGGGAGCGGCTGATCACCTCCCGCAGCGAATCTGTATTCGGCGGTGTTTATAAACTGGTTGCTGTAGAAGAAGAGGATGGTTCTATTACACCCAAGATCAAGGTCTCTGAAAATATCGAAAAGATCACGACGCCCTGCTTCAAACAGCTGTACCGCTTCTTCTCTAAAGACAGCGGTATGGCCATTGCGGACTTGATCACTCTTCATGATGAAGTGATCAATGAAAAGGAGCCTTATACCCTCTTTGATCCGGTTCATACCTGGAAGGAGAAGGTGGTAACGGATTACCGTGCCGAAGCGCTGTTGAAGCCGATCTTCTTGAACGGGGAGCTTGTTTATCAAAAGCCCACCACCCAAGAGATCCGAACCTACTGCCTGGAGCAGCTGGATCTTTTGTGGGATGAAGTGAAACGTTTTGAGAATCCTCATGAATATTATGTGGATTACTCGCAAAAGCTCTGGACGATCAAGCACGATCTGTTAAAAAGTCGATAAAATCAACAATGTACAATATGACCAAAAATGCTGCCATTAAATTTTATTTGGCAGCGTTTTTGGTTATATTGACCAATTTGTTATGTAAACTGTTTTCAAAAAGTTCATTCTGAACGAAAAAATTAGCAATTTATTTGTAAAAAGTTAAAAATTTTATTGAAATCGTATATATAATGTGCTATAATTCATATCGATAGTATGGAAAAAAGCGTACAATTCGTTTTTGTATAATTTGTTCAACAACTGCGGGCGGATGATACAAACACGCAATTATATGCTGCTGGAGATACTGATCAATCTAAATTGGAGGTAGTTTATGAAAGGCAAGAATGCAAGTTCTCTTCTGCGGTCGCTGTTGGCTGCCATCTTGGCTTTGATCATGGTGTTTTCCATGTCTACATTCGTTTTTGCGGATGAAGAAGAGTTGGAAGGCAGTGAGGTCACATCCGAAGAATCCGCAGATGCAGAAGAAGGAGAAGAAGAGGAGGCGGTGGAAGAAAGTCCTTATGTCCCCGCCGAAACTGTAACCCCTGAGGGCGTTGATACGACTACCAACGTTTCCCTTGTCGGCTTCCACCGCAGCGGCAGATATGTGGATTACTACAATGAGCATGCTGCAGATGATGTGGAGTTGCCTACTGTGAAGCTGGAAGGTAATCAGGTTACGTCTGCAACTGCACCCTACCAGAGTGCTGCGACCTATGAGGGTCGTAATCAGGTTCTGGTGATGAACGGTTCCGGGTCTCTCACTTACACTGTCACCATTCCGCAGACCGGTATGTATGCATTAGGTCTGGAATATTTCCCCTTGCTGGGAGACGGCAACGGCAAAGACTATGAAATGGCCGTTAAGATCGACGGTGCACTTCCGCACAGCGACTCCGACCGTTATACTCTGAAACGGAACTGGACCGATGAGGAAGAGGAAAATAGCTTTGATGCCATCGGCAATGAGCTTTATTCCAAGCAGGTGGAATCTGCTCGCTGGCTGAGCAAAGATGTCCGCGATCCCGACGGTGTTTTCGATGATCCTGTAAAGTTTTATCTGACTGCGGGCGTTCATACCATTACTTTGGATTTTATTTCCGGCGTTCTTGCGCTTGACTATATCGAGCTTTATAATGACGGTGACGGCAAGTCTTATTCTGAATACATCGCTGAAAACGATGCCAACGGCGCTGTTGATGCGACTCAGGAGTTTGAGCTTGAAACCGAGAACTATGTGGATAAGAGCGAATCCTTGATTCAACCTGCCTATGATCGAAGCGATCCGAAAGTGACTCCCTACAGCATCAGCAAGACCCGCCTGAATGTTTTGGGCGGCGAAAGCTGGAATACCAACGGTCAGTCTGTTAACTGGACCATTGATGTTCCTGAGGACGGTTACTATACCATTGGCGTTCGTTATCGTCAGTCTTATGTTGAGGACTCCACCTCCTATAGAAGACTTTATATCGACGGTGAGGTTCCTTTCGCCGAAGCAAATGCGCTGGCTTTCCCCTTCGGAATCGGATATCATTATACTGTTCTTGGCCAGACTGATGAGAACGGGGAAGAGGTTGACTATAAATTCTACCTCACCAAGGGAACTCATGAGATCTCCATGGAGGTTGTTATTGGCCCCATGGCAGATGTGAGCCGTCAGGCAGAGGATGTTGTTTATCAGTTGAACTATATTTACCGTAAGATCATCATGGTGACCGGTACTTCTCCCGATACATATCGTGACTATGAGCTGGATACCAAGATTGCTGATCTGATGGATATGTTTGCCTCTGTTTACGAGGATATTCTGGCGATCGAAGAAGACGTGATTGCTATCAACGGCAACCTCGGCTCTGCTTCTATCATCACTATTCTGAAAAAGCAGCTTGAAGATTTTATTGAAGCTCCTTACACAATTCCTGACCGTCTTTCTACCTTTAAAGATAATATTAGTACGCTGAGCTCCTGGATGTTGGATCTGCGTGATCAGCCGGTTCAGTTTGATAAGTTCATCTTTACCGGTGAGGGAGCCACTCCCACCCGCCAGATCGCTAATTTCTGGGAAAATATGGCTCATGAAGTTCGTGCCTTCTGGTCTTCCTTCGTGGATGACTATACCTCCGTTGGTGCTGCTAGCGAGAGTGGCCGTTCCTTGGTGGTCTGGGTTGGTACCGGTCGTGACCAGGCAACTGTACTGAAAACCCTTTGCGATAACTACTTTACTCCCGAGACTGATATTTCTGTTAATGTAGGTTTGGTTCCTTTGGGCATTCTTTCAAAGGCTATCGTTGCAGGGCGTGGTCCTGATATCGCACTCCATGTGGGTCGTTCCGAGCCTATGAACCTTGGTGTTCGTGATGCAGTGTACGATATCAGCCAGTTTGAAGATTATGAGGATGTAGTTCAGCGCTTTACCAAGTATGCAATGGTTCCTTATACCCTCAGCACCACAAATGATAAGGGTGAGGCCATTACAGAAGTATATGCCCTTCCTGAGACCCAAAACTTCAGCATGATGTTCTACAGAACGGATATCTTTGCTGAGTTGGGCATTTCTGCTCCCAATACCTGGGATGATTTTGATAATATTCTTCCTTATATTCAAGCAAACAACATGACAGTTGGTCTGGACTCCCATCTGGGTGCTACTGCGCCTACCACCGGCGGTGTGTTCTACTCTTTCATTCTGCAGAGCGGCAACACTCCCTATGCCGATGGCGGTGTTGTGACCAACTTTACCGAGCAGTTCTCTATCAATGCATTTGAAAAGTGGACTCGCTACTATCTGCAGTATGACCTTCCCACCGACTATGACTGGTACACCCGTTTCAGAAATGGCGAGATGCCCCTTGTTCTGCAGTCTTATTCCAATATTACCTATTTGCAGGAGTCTGCTCCTGAGTTGAACGGTCTGTGGGATGTTGCTCCGATTCCCGGTACTCTTGATCCCGAAACCGGCATTGTTGATCGGTCTGAGGAATCTACCGGTATGTCCGCTTGTATGATCGTATCCAAGACCATTCGTCAGGCAAAGAATCCTGAGCAGCAGCTGCAGGATGCATGGACCTTTATCAAGTGGTGGACTTCCGACGATATCGCCGCTGATTACGGTAACCGTGTTGAAATGGCTATTGGTTCTGTTGCAAGATACACCACCTCGAACCTGGGCGCATTTGAGAAGATCAGATGGTCCTCCGAGGAGGCTGCCGCCATTAAGGAGCAGCGTCAGTGGGTTCAGGAGATTCCTGAATTGGTCGGTGGCTACTATGTTGGCCGTAACCTGATCAACGCATTCCGTAATGTTACCAATAACCATGCAAATCCCCGTGAGAAACTGTTCTATTATAATGAACAGATCAATGATGAGATCTGGCGTAAGCGCTCCGAATATCATCTGTCTGTTCCTGAGGAGGCGAAAGACTAATGGCTACATCTAAACAACGTGAAGTTGAATTGCTGAAAAAGAAAAAGTTGTCTTTCTCCGAAAAAGCAGCTTTGACCTGGCGGCAGATGAAGGAAAATAAGATCAATTATTTGATGATTCTGCCCTTCATGGTGTTCTTTACTTTGTTCACCATCATTCCCATTGCGGCATCTGTTGTGCTTTCCTTTACCCGCTACGACATTCTGAATACCCCTGTATTTATCGGTTGGGATAACTATCTCAGAATGTTCCTGGAGGACAGTGTGTTCCTGATCGCCCTTAAGAATACATTGAAATTTGCGATCATAACCGGTCCTGTCAGCTACCTGCTCTGCTTTATCTTTGCATGGTTCATCAATGACCTGCCCTCCATTGCAAGAGCGTTCTTTACCGTAGTTTTCTACGCACCAACCTTGGCAAACATTTACTTTATCTTCCAGTATCTGTTCAGCAGCGATATGTACGGCTTGATCAACTCGGTTCTGATGAACATGGGTGTTTTGGATGAGCCTGTTGCATGGTTGAAGGACACCAAGTATATGTTGAATATCGTTATTATCGTTCAGCTGTGGTGCTCCTTGGGTACCAGCTTCCTGTCCTTTATCGCCGGTCTTCAGAACCTGGATCCCTCTTTGGCAGAGGCCGGTGCTATCGACGGTGTCCGCAACCGTTTCCAGGAACTGTTTTACATCACTCTGCCTCAGATGGGCGGTATGCTGATGTTCGGTGCGGTTATGCAGATCGCATCTTCCTTTGCGGTGGGTGGTATTTCCTCCGCATTGCTCGGCTTCCCGTCAGTGGACTATGCAGGTCATACCATTACCCTGCATATTTCCGACTTCGGTCACACCCGTTTTGAGTTGGGCTACGCTTCTGCAATTGCGGTTGTGCTGTTTGCTTTGATGATCGTAACTAAGGTTCTGATCAATAAGCTGCTTGCCCGCTTCTCGCATGATTAAGAAAGGAGAGTGAATAAGAATGTCTACAAAACTTAGAAGAACCAAGGCGTCTGTTGTTGGCGATGTTTCGACTTATCTTTTGCTCGCTCTCTATGCTGCCTTCATGTCTTTGCCCTTGATTTATGCGATCGTTCAGTCCTTAAAGCCTTATAACGAGTTGTTCCTCTTTCCGCCCCGTTTCTTTACCAGAAACCCGACTCTGATGAACTTCCGTAAGCTGTTCGATCTCACCTCTACTTCTTGGGTACCCTTTTCCAGATACGTATTTAATACTGTGTTAAATACCATTCTCGGTACTGTTGTTCATATCATTTCTGCTGCAATGTGCGCTTATCCTCTTGCAAAGAATAAGTTCCCGGGCAAAAAGACCATGTTCAATCTGGTTGTATGGTCCTTGCTGTTCACCGGTGGTGTTACTGAGATTCCTGTATATCTGGTAATGTCCTACTTGGGAATTGTTGATACTTATTTTGCATACTGGCTGCCTGAAATCGCTGCAACCATGGGTGTGTTTCTCTTGAAGCAGAATATGGCAGAGATTCCTGATGCAATGATCGAAGCTGCCCGGATCGACGGTGCAGGGGATTGGAAGATCCTCTGGTCCATCGTGATGCCGTCTATCAAGCCCGCTTGGCTTACTTTGGCAATCTTCTCTTTCCAGCGTAACTGGAATGCAACTGCCGGTTCGTATATTTATACAGAGACCTTGAAGACCCTTCCCACCGCTTTGAGCCAGATCACGGCCGCCGGTAGTGTGGCCCGTGCGGGTGAGGCGTATGCTGCTTCTGTATTGATGATGATACCGCCGATCATCTTCTTTATCTTTGCTCAGAGTAGTACAGTAAAGACGATGGCACACGCCGGTATTAAGGGTTAAGGAGGTGCCTGAAATGAAAAATAGATTTGTCAGATTTGGCGCCATCTTTATGGTGATGCTGGTTATAGCGTCCATGCTTGCAATGCCTTCTTCGGCGTATATTGCATTCAATACCTATAACTATAATTACTACGGCGAAGTTGTCGTAACTCCTTCCGGCTATACCCCTGAAAAGGTATATTATGGTGAGGATCTCGGCGTTGGTGAAATGACCAATGCGGTGGATATTTACGTCAGCCCTCAGAACGAGATCTACATTCTCGATTATTACGGAAGTGAAAATATCGCTCGTTTGCATATTTTCGATTCCAATTTCAAGCTTCTCAAGACCCTTACGACCCTTACTGCAAACGGTCATCCCTATACCATGAACCTGCCCGAAAGCGTTGTTGTGGATAAATATGGATACATTTATATCTGCGATACCGGTAATCGTCAGGTTCTGAAGCTGGATAAGGATAGAAGCGGTAAGATCATCCAGACCATCGGTGCTCCTAATTCCGATCTGTTCACCGGTGATTTCAAGCCCACTAAGGTAGCTATTGCAAAGAATATGTCTTTGTATGTTATCTGTGCCGGCGCTCTGGATGGTATTATGGAGTTCAACGAGCAAGGTGTATTCCTTCGTTATTTCGGTGCTCCGGATGTTCAGATGACTCTGGCCGATATGGTAACGCTGGCATGGCGTCGCTTCTACCGTGCTTTGCTCGGTAAGGATGCTGACCAGGCGTTTGTCACTTTTGTTCCTACTGAATTTGAAAACCTTGTTGTGGACGACTATGGTTTTGTTTATGCCGTAATCGCTGCTGCCGGTGAAGAAAATACCGATCAGCTGATGAAGATGAACTTCCTGGGTAACAATATCCTGGATCCTACTGCTAAGAGTACTAAAAAGATCAGCAATACATTGTCCAGAACCTATGGTGACTTGGTCCGCCGTGCTACCAAGAGCCAGGGCAATATCTTTAAAGATGTTTCTGTGGATGAAGACGGTTTTATCACCATGCTTGATACTAACCTTCGTAAGGTTTTCGAGTATGACTCCGAAGGAAACCTGACCTTTGTCTACGGTGCCCACGGTAAGCAGCAAGGTCTGTTCTATACCCCGGTTGCTATGGCAAAGCTGGGAAAAAAGACTTTGATTCTGGATGCTTACTTCGGCTCTGTTACCGTCTACGATCAGACACAGTATGGCAGAACTCTTCATGAAGCGATCATCCTTTATGATCAGGGCCTTTATGAAGATGCTGAAAATTATTGGATCGAGGTCTTGAAGAATAATGCAAACTGTGAGCTTGCTCATATCGGTTTGGGTAAGGTTTATTATCAGTATGGCCGCTATGAGGATGCTATCAATCACTTCAAGATCGCAAATGACCGTTTTAATTACGAAGATTCCTTCTCTCTGTATAGAGAATCTGTGATCTCCCAGTATTTTAACCTGATCATGACCCTTCTGGTTGTTCTGGTCGTACTTCTGATCATTTGGAGAGTCTTCGGCAAATCAATTTTGAACTTTATTAAAGAAAAGAAGCAAGGAGGTGGAAACCATGACGATACAGAAGCTGTGGAGTAATATCTATATTTTCCTTAAAGCTTTCTACGATAAGATGCTTGCCGGCAGAAAGAATCCGTTCCTGATGATTACGCATCCTGTAGAAACAATGGAGGACCTGAAGTATAAGAAAAACGGTTCTGTTATTTATGCCAGCCTGCTGCTGATTGCCTTTACGGTTTCTGCCATTATTCAGGAAGTTGCAACCGGATTTATTTATTCAACCCTTCGGATCAAGGATTTTAATATCCTGGTCGTACTGTGTACATCCGGTCTGATGGTACTGCTCTTTGTTATTGCAAACTGGGCACTGTGTACTTTGCTTAACGGTGAAGGCCGTATGGTAGACATTTATGTGATGACCTGCTATAACCTTACTCCGCTGATCGCATTCAACCTTTTGAGCACCTTCCTTTCCAGATTTATGATTAGCAGTGAGTTCACCTTTGTATCCATTGTCGGTGTTTGCTGTAATATCTGGTTTGTTGTTCTGATGTTCTATGGCGCGATGACCATTCATAACTACAAGTTTTGGGGTACTCTCCTGAATTTGCTTGCATCCCTGGTTGCAATGGCAATTATCTTCTTCCTGATCTTCTTGTTTATTGTTTTGGTGCAGCAGTTGTATGTGTTTATTCTTACACTTTATACCGAATGCCGTATGAGGCTCTTATCTTAAGGAAGGGGAGATGATAACAATGAAAAAAACAATCTGTATTATTTTATCGTTGGTATTGCTCCTTTCCTGCATCTCAACGGTAAGCTTTGAAGCCTCGGCTGCACCGGCAACTCTGGCTGTAAAGGATCACAATTATACTCTGGTCGACGAAAATGCAAAATTGGCATTGTATATCGATAAGAATTCCGGCGACTTTGCTATCGTTAATCAGAAAACAGGTACCGCTTGGTATACCACTCCCACCGATTGGGAGACCGATATGATCGCTCAGGGTACTACCCGGGATGAACTTACCAGTAAGATGACCGTTAAGTACCTTACTGAAAGCTACAGTACTCCTACCATCGAATCCAATGAGGCCTCTGTTATTACTGAGCGCCAGGGTAAAGATTGGATCCTGACCTTCTTCTTTAAAGGCACCAGCACAAACTTCACTATTCCGGTTAAGCTTTCCTTGAAGAGTGATTATCTTGAGGTTGAGCTGCTGATCGATAAGATCAAGGAGTTGGGTAGCAGCCGCGTTCTTTACGTTCAGTTATTCCATGGCTTTGGCGCTGCCGGGCTGAATGATCAGGGTTATATCCTGGTTCCTGATGGTAGCGGCTCCCTGATGGAGTTTAACCGTGGTGTTCTGAATTCCTATGAGTTTGGCGCTGAAGGTGAAGGAAACTTCTATGCACCTAACCCCACAGAGGTAGCAGACCAGTCTTATTTTACCAACTGGAATGAGCCCCTTCGTCTGCCTGTATACGGTATGGTAAAGAACGGTGAGGCTTATCTCAATGTGATTGAGAGCGGTGCTGCTGTTTCTGAACTTCGTGCTTATATTAGCCGTTATAAAAACAGCTACAACTCTGCGTTTACCTGTATTAACGTTCGCGATACCCAAAGCAGACGTAGTTCCACCGGTACCGGTGGTAAGGGCTCCTATTATACCGATGAGCTTCCGGAAAACTATATTTCCAGATTGTACCTTCTGGACGGTGCTGATGCCAACTACATCGGCATGGCTAAACAGTACCGGCAATTTCTGATTGAAACCACCGGCATGGACGCTGTGAAGGAGTCTGTTTCCAACACTCTTAATATCACCCTTTACGGTGCCGTTAAGAAGGCTATGCACTTCCTTGGTATTCCTTACACCGGTGTTGATGATCTGACTACTTATAAAGAAGCTGAAGCGTTGATCGATCGGCTGAAGGCTGATAATGTTGATAAGGCTTATATCAACTATCTCGGCTGGGCGCCCGGCGGTTTGGAGACTACCATGTCTACTGAATTCAGCGCAAATAAAAAGCTGGGCAATAAGAAAGCCCTGCAGAGCCTGATCGATAAGGCAAATAGCATCGAAAATTATTATTTGTCCTTCGATGTGGATATGCAGGCCTTCTATGGCGGTACTTCCGAGATCAAAAAGTTCCGTGATTCCGCTTATGGTCTTGATTCTTCTCCGGTTACCATCTTTAAGTCCAGAGTTTCTGCTGCGGGCTCTTTGGATAAAAACTCCATTGCCTATCAGCTGATCCATCCCGGTCATATGCTGGGGTATGCAGAGGAGTTTATTGCCAACGCTTCCGAGTGGGAGGTTAAGAGCTTCTCCTTCAATTCTATTGGTGATACATTGTATTGTGCATACAATCTGCTAGATGTATCTACCCGTGATGAATCTGCTGCATCCATGACCAGCATTTATAAGGCTGCATCTGAAAAAGCAGGGGAGAGTGGTATTGTAAGCACGAAGGGCGGTAACGGCTATGCCGCATCTTATGTGGATAATATTGTTGAAGCCCCCGTGTATGGCAGCCGCAATAATATTTCCTTGCAGGAAGTTCCCTTCTATCATATTGTTTTCCGCGGATATGTAAATCTGGCGGCCACACCCATGAATCTGGATTCCGAGCAGGATGACCTGATCTTAAAAATGGCTGAGACTGGTATGAGCCTTTATTATCTGCTGATGGATGATGAATCCACTTCCTTCCAGGATACCGAATTTACTTCCTCTTATGCTTGCGAGCTGGATGATCATTATGACGATATGATTGCAAGCTACAATCGGTTAAAGCCCTTGTATAATGCAGTCGGCAGCAGTCAGATCGATAATTACCAGATCATTTCCGAGGATGTTAAAATCACGACCTTCAGCAATGGTGCTAAGGTATATGTCAATTACGGCGACGCTGAGACCACCGTTAACGGTGTAAAGATCGGCGCTAAGGACTTCACTGTAGTGGGAGGTGCTAACGCATGAGCAAGCAAAACGAATTAAATAATGAAGCTTTGGAAGCTCAGGTTGAAGCAACTGAAACTGCTGCTGAAGCAGAAGAGGCAGTTACCCGCGATAACAAAGATATCGCCGCGACCCTTGCTAAACAAAATCCTAAGCGTGCTCAGGAGATCGCTAAAGAGCGTCTTGCTCAAATGACTCCCGAGCAAATTGCAGCACTGCGTGCTGCTAAGGCTGCAAAAGCTGAAGCTGCTAAGGCAGCTCAGCTTGCAGCTGATGAGGAAGCTGAGCGCCTTCGCCAGGAGGAGATCCAAAAGAAGCAGCTTAGCGATGAGCAAAAGGCACGTATTGTGGAGCAGCTTTCTCAGCTCACTCCCGAGCAGCTTGAGGCTGTTAAGAAGAATCGTGCTGCAAAGCAGGAGCGTGATCGCCGTCTTGCAGAGATCGAGGCACGAAAAGAGGCTAAAAAAGCTGGTGTTAAGGCTCCTGTAGCCGCGGCACCTAAAGCTAAAAAGAAGAGAAAGCGTTCAATTTCCTATGAATCCAAGCAGGCATTTACCGGATTTATGTTCGTTTTGCCCTGGTTCATCGGCTTCCTGCTCTTCTTTGCAGTTCCTTGCTTCCAGTCTCTGCGGTTCTCCTTCTCTAAGGTTTCCGTATTTGAAGGCTATGCCTGCACATGGGCCGGTATTGATAACTATAAAGAGCTTCTTGCCGGCAGCGCATCCTTCCTTCAGGCATTGACCAAAACCTTGACCGATCTTGCTGTAAATGTTCCGGTTATTCTGATTTTCAGCTTGTTTGTTGCGGTTCTTTTGAATCGTAAGTTTGTCGGCCGCGGCTTGGTTCGTGGTATCTTTTTCCTCCCGGTTATTGTAACCACCGGTGTTGTTATGACCACCTTTAATTCCACCAGCGATGCAAGTGCTGTTTTGGAGGGTGAAGTCAGCAACGGCGTTTTGTTTGAGGTCGCTGATGCTACGGAGTTCCTGACCAGCTTGGGCTTAAATGCCAAGCTGACCGAATATATGACATTGGTTGCAGACCGTATTTTCAACGTTGTTTGGGATTCCGGTATCCAGATCCTTCTGTTCCTGGCTGCTTTGCAGGGTATTTCTCCCTCTTTGTATGAGGCCAGCGATGTGGAAGGTGCAACCGCGTGGGAAACTTTCTGGTTGATCACTTTCCCGAATGTTACGCCCATTATTCTCGTTAATATTGTTTACACCATCGTTGATACCTTCGGTGATACCGATAATGCGGTAATGAAGGAGATCAATAAGATGATCAACAGTACCTTTAACTTCGGTGGTGCTGCTGCGGCGTCCTGGACATTCTTCCTGGTTGTGTTGATCATTATCGCTGTTATCTTTGGTATCTTCCAGCTTTTGGGAGAACGGAAAGGAGGTATAAAGTAATATGCAACTTTTTAAAGCATTCAAACATCAGTTTGGTAAAAACAGAAAAAGTGCCGATAAAAGAATGTGGGGCTATTTGTTCGCCAAGTTTGTTGGCGGCCTTGCCATTGCTCTTATTTTGATCGGTCTAAGCTATATCATTTTATATCCTCTGATCTTTAGTATTTCTCAGGCGATCCGTACCCAGAACGATATGTATGATACTACCATCATCTATATTCCTAAGCATTTTACTCTGGATAACTTCAAGAGTGCTTGGCAGGTACTGGATTTCCCCACAGCTCTGAAGAACACCTTCAATATTTCTTTCTGGCCCACCATTCTGCAGGTTTGTTCCTGTGCTTTGGCCGGTTATGGCTTTGCCCGGTTTAAATTCCGTGGAAAGAATATCCTGTTCTTCCTTGTGCTACTTACCATTATCGTTCCGCCTTCCACCATCATGGTTCCTCTTTACACCAATTTCCGTCAGTTTGACCCGCTGTACATTGCAACTGCAATGAACGCTTTCGGTTGGATCAGTGAACCTTATCTGGAATTGACCGACTCCTTGTGGTGCTTTGTTTTACCTGCACTCTTTTCGGCCGGTCTCAAGAGTGGATTGTTCGTTTTTGTGTATCGCCAGTTCTTCAGCGGCTTCCCCAAGGAGCTGGAAGAAGCAGCTTATATCGATGGCTGTGGCGCTATGAAAACCTTCCTGCGGATCCTGGTTCCCAATGCCGCTCCCGCATTCGTTACGGTGTTCCTGTTCTGTATCGTTTGGTATTGGAACGATTATTATACCGTTCCTATGTTTATCCCGAATATGGATACATTACCCAGCGTACTGAGTGGTATGCATAGCAACATGACCGGTTACGGCGGCGCTTATCAGGGTGCGGATGCAATTTCCCTTTATCCCATTCTGCGTGCCGGTATCGTATTGTATATTTCCCCTCTACTGATTGCTTATCTTTTCCTGCAGAAGAAATTTACAGAATCTATTGCACGTACCGGTATCGTTGGTTAATCCAATCAAATTTAAGAGGCAACGCAAATGCGTTGCCTCTTTTCCTTAAAAATTCATGTGTTCCACGAAATTTCCCACAGCCTTTATGGCATTTCCTGCTGTTTTGGTCATGCATTTCTTAGGCTTCGTTTTCATGGCCAGCATACTGGCGGTTGCTCCAAGAGCTGCTCCTGCCACCATGGAAAAGATCATCGTCTTGGTTTGTTTCATTTTTTCATCCCTTTCTCTGAAGTGTTAATAGTATGCCAAATATGGGGTTTTATATTTACTTTTTGGCCTGAATATTGTATAATAAAATCAAACATCTCGAAATAAGGAGATTTTATGCGATATTATCAAATGGAAGCAACTGCTGTTGCGGAACAATTGAATTGTGATCTTGATAACGGGTGCTCTGCTGAGAATTCTGCTGAACGGTCTGGAATCATCCAGCGTATTCTTCGTTCAGTTCGTGGAATTATTCGGCTGCACCGCTCAAAATTTTATTACGTTGATGTGATCGTAGTGATCTGTTATGCCATCTCGGTTATTTTTTCCTGCCTCAATCACTCATGGGCATTTTTGAATTTAACCGTTACATCTTTGATCATCACAACGCTCCTCTATCTTGCTGAGGGCTATCTTCTTTATCACTATAGTGAAACTTACTATAACCGACTTTCAGCCAATAAACAAAAGGTTTTGGTGATCCGCAATGGCCAGAAGATCTCCATATCCAATGACGAACTGGTGATCGGGGATCTTTTGTGCCTTGATCAAGGTGCCATCCTTTATGCAGATGCCCGTATCGTCTCTGAAAACCAGTTATTTGCAGATGAAAAATTTGTTTTTGGCGCAACGATCCCTTCTGAAAAAAATGCTGATCCTATTCCGGAGAAGAATGTTTTGCCGGAAAATCAGAAAAATATGCTTTGGAAAGGCAGTTTTATTTCTTCCGGATCCGGGCTTGCTATCGTAACTGCATTGGATTCGGATTGTTATGTGGAAAAAACCGGCGGCAGAGCAACCAAGAAGCAGCGCTCCTTTTTCTATAATAAACAGAATAATATCGGCCATATTGCATCGTATATTTATATCATTTTGGTCGCTATTGGATTACTGTTTTCTGTTATCTTCTCCAATCATTATGTTGAGGCTTTTCTGATGATGGCTGTCATGACTTCGGTAATTATGCTGAATCCTGTGTCTTGCCTGATGGAGTGGACCTATTATAGAACAGCATCCAAACTATGTAAAAAAGGTGCTTTAATTCGGAATATCGAAGCTTTCGACGGGATGAATAAGGAGAAGGAACTCTTTTTTGATGCCGGCGAGCTTGTAGAACACAACCTCACATATTCCCATACAGTGGATTTTCACGGTTCCGAAAAAAGTAGCCTGTCCTATTTTTCATTGTGTATGGGGGAAGGGGACTTTTCTGAAATCACTCAAAATGCATTAAAAAAGTTTGATCTAACTTATGATCAGTTAAATCAGGCGTATCCCGTTTTTCGTCGAGAAAAGGACCATAGCGGAAACGTGTTTAGCGTGTTTTCCAGCAATGGAAATTCTGTTGCGGTGGCGGCCGGTTACTGGCAAAAGATGCTTCCTTTGCTGAAGAATTGGGATGATTCTATAACAGATCAGATCCGTGAATTGGAGCTTCATGGAAAAATGGTTTATATCATGACCAATGACTCTATGAACTTTATTCCCACTAAACTGGATTTTGATTATTTTTCTCAGCGGATGAATTTGACTGCTCTGATCATATTCGATGTTTCTGTTGCCGAAAAAACACTGTCTATGATCGGCCAGCTCCGCCGGGCAAAAATGCAGGGAATCCTTATCAATGATTTTTCCGAAACCTTCGGCAGATCCATTGCAAAGCTCTATGATCTGGACGATGTGGTTACTGCACCTCCGGAAAAAGCCTGCTATACATTGCCTCATTTAAAAAAGCAAAATTTGGTTGCCTTGGAGGATGCTCCGCCGATTGAAAAGGAGCGGGCTATGCTGGTTTTATCGCCCGGGATTGCTCCGCAACAGGTGATCTATCGGGTGAAATGTATGTTCTGCGGGATTCGTCGATGCTTGAATTTTCTGGCCATGGCAGGTGTGTTTTTGGTTTTGACCGCACTTTCTCTTTTTATGAGAGGCGTATCCATGGAAAAAATGATCATCCCTATTTTGTTCTTTAATTCCATTATGATCTGCCCGTGCTATTATCTGATCGAATCTGTCCGGAACTGTAATCAGTATCGCAGAAGCCTGATTTTAGGCTTGTTCTGCGGATCGGTCGGCTTTATAGCATCTTTGATCCATTCCGATATGGCGCTCTTTGCTTTTGAATTTTCCGTATTGCTTTTATCGATTTATTTATTGTTGTCTGGGCTCAAGTATAGAAAAATTAAAAAAACAGATCTGATTTTGCTGCTTGTAACCTTCTTGCTTGTGGTTCTTCCTTGGATTTTTATGGGAGGAAATTGGGTTTCTGCAGTTATTTTGGCTGTTTTTCCACCGGTTGGTGCCTTTTTGCTGGACCTTTTTTATTAAATTCAAGAAAATATCATCGAAATTTTATAGTTTCGATGGTATTTTTTTATATTTTGTTGTATAATGGAAAATGGAAAATTATAAGAGGTGATAAAATGGAATTCGAAAATACTCAATCTGAGCTTGTTTTTGGCAAAAATAATGTGACCGAGCTGCTGCTTTCCGATGCCGCGGTCGAACGGGTTTATCTCGCAGGGGACCCCAAAAATAATAATTATAAAAAGATCGTTGCACTTTGTAAAACCAAGGGTATTCCCATTGTTCATACTGATACCAATGCGATCAACCGTAAAGCGCCTAATGTGAACCATCAGGGAGTTGTGGCATATTGTGCCCAAAAAGAATATTCATCCGTTGAAGAGATTTTAAAGGTTGCCCAAGAGAGGGGAGAGGCCCCTTTTATCATTATTGCCGATGAGATCGCCGATCCCCATAATCTGGGTGCGATCCTGCGCTCGGCCGATGCGTTCGGCGCCCATGGGGTGATCATCTCCAAGCGCAGAGCAGTTGGTTTGACCCCCTCCGTTGCAAAGGCCAGCGGAGGCGCAATTCATTATATTCCCGTGGCAAGAGTAGCAAATCTTGCCCAGACCGTAGATGAATTGAAGGAAAAAAATATCTGGGTCTATGGATGTGATATGGCCGGTGAAAACGTGTATTATGAGCAGGATTACGCCGGCGGTGTTGCCTTGATCGTAGGCAGCGAGGAATCAGGTATTTCCAGATTGCTGCGGGAAAAATGTGATTTCTTCGTTCGCATCCCCATGAAGGGAAAGATCTCCTGCCTGAATGCCTCCGTAGCAGCCTCTGTTATTATGCAGGAAATTTCAAAACATCGTTAAGGAGCATGATGTATGAGTTTTGAACCTCAAGATCACCAATCTGCTTTGGATGAAATCATGGCAAAGATCAATGCCATTCAGCAGGAATCCCAGATGGTGGAATCCTCTAAAAGAATAATTGACGAATTTGAAAATAATAAAGAGGAAAAAAGCGAGTCTTTGGTGGATGAGGATCTGTTCGATCAGATCAAAGGCCAAAAAAAGGTGACAGAACCGCAAAAGGAGCGTTCTGTGATCCGCCGTTTTATCGACGGTGAAGAGGACGATAATGACGAAGAGGAAGAACTTCCTGATTTCTCAAAGATCTACGCGGATGATCCGGAGGATATTGAAGATTTTGAGTCCCAGGAGGATAAGGATGCTATATACCGGGATTTAAAAAACATCGTTGGTAAAATGGCTGTGAAGATGTTCTTTCTTTTTATTCTCAGTATCGTATCTTTATATCTATTTACCGCGGGCTTCTATCCGATTCTTTTTGGTGGGAATGTCGATTCCATTTGGTTTTATCTGTCTTTTTTGACAGTGGATGTATTATGCCTTGGCATATCTTTCGGAATTTTTACGGAGGGTCTTTCCCGCCTGCTTCGGGCTCGGGCTGATACCGACACCTTGCTGGCGTTGTTATGGATTTCTTTGATCGCAGTTCGTATTATCGGTATGATCAAGCCCGATTTTTTCCCTTATCCGCTGAATCTGGAACCTATGCTGGTACTGGGGCTTTTGTTTAATGTATCTGCAAAGAAAAAGATCGCATCTAATATCAAAAAGAACTTTCGGCTGATCGCTGTTTCCTCTGATAAGCTGACTGTTACAGTCCCGCCTTCCTGCGAAACGAATAACGATCTGATCCTTGAAACCGGTGAAGGCGGGGAAGTAATGTATGCCCACCCCACCGCCCTGGTTTCGGGGTATATTGATCACAGCTACAGCGATTTCAATCTGGAAAATAAATCAGAGCGATTTTGGTTTATCTGCCTGGTGATGATTGTGGTGGGTACAATTGCAATTTCTCAACTGGCAGGCTGGGGTTCTGCGTTACTGTTTCCTGCTTCGGCACTTGCCCTCTCTGTCCCGTTTTTTTCACGTCTGTATTACGCCTCTTCCATTGCTAAAAACGGTAAAAAGATCCGAAAAAACGGCGGTGTTTTAACATCGGTTCAATCTGCCAGAGAACTTGCGGATGCCAATTTGCTGGTGATGGTCGAGGAGGATTTCCTGGGCCGGGACACTGTGCTGCTGCAAGGCGTAAAGGCAATGGGAGATACCCAGATCGACGATCTGATCACCAATATTGCTTCTCTCTTTAATGCAGTGGGGACCCCTTTGAAGCCGCTCTTTTTGAAGATGATCGACCAAAAATCGGTAAATCTGCCCCGTGTAGACGATATCTATTATCATGAGGGAATGGGTTATTCCTGCCTGATCCACAGCAAAATGTTTCTGGTCGGTAATCAAAAGCTGATGGAACACTTTAATATTTCATTTCCGAAGCAGTTGCAGGAAATGGCGTTGAAGCCGGGGCATTATCCCGTATATGTTGCCTATCAAAAGTCTGCAGCGGGGATCTTTATTACCAGCTATGAGCATAACAAGGATACCGATTCTGCCATCGGGCTTTTGGAAGAGGGTTGTGCAGCCATCGGGATCGTATCAAATGATTTTTTGTTCGGCGAGCCGCTGCTTCGCACCCTTTATCCCAATGTACAGACAGAGCTGGTTCATTTGATCTCCTCCAAAACCGGCGCCGCCTGCAGAGGCTTTTTGCAGCGGAAAGAAAAGTCCCCGGATCTGATCGCATCAGTTTCGGGAACCAAAGGCTTGATGGCCTGCCTGAACGGCGGAAGTAAGCTTCTTACCGCCCTAAAGATCAATGGATTTATCCGTATTTTATATGCGATTTTAGCCCTCGCTTTGATCTTTTTTATTGCTTTATCTGGTTATTCTGCCAATACAGCCCTTCAAATTTTGGCATTTCAGGCCATTTGGATGATCCCTGTTTGTGCAATTTGTACATTCTGTAAATAATCAAGCAAACGCTTGCATTTTGTTTGTTCATATTGTATAATGTGTTTATGAATTTTTATTGCTGCCTAAAAGAAGGGCGCGAAAGGAGATCTTATCATGAGCACAGAAGCAAAAAACATTCGTAACGTATGTTTGATCGGTCACAAGGGTAACGGAAAAACCACCCTGGCTGAGTCTATGCTTTATTTCACCAAAGCTACAGATCGGCTGGGTAAGATCGATCAAGGAAATACGGTTCTGGATTTCGATGCCGAGGAAATTAAGCGAAAAATTTCCATTTCTCTTTCCATGGCATCCTTTGAATATAAGAACACCAAGATCAATTTGATCGATGTTCCCGGTAACTACGATTACGAGGGTGATCAGATCTCCGCATTGGAGGTTGCCGATCTTGCACTGATCGTTCTGACGGCTAAGAATACCGTTTCTGTAGGTACTGAAAAGGCTTGGCAGAAGACCGAAAAGCGGATGATGCCCCGAGCCTTCTTTATCGGCGGTCTCGATGATGAAAACTCTGATTTTTACAGTATCGTGGAGCAGCTGCACGCAAAGTTCGGTGCCAATCAGATCCTGCCCATCACCCTGCCCATTATTGAAAATAATAAGCTGGTGGGTACGGTCAATGTGATCACCAACGAAGGCTATCGCTTTGGCGAAGGCGTTGTTCCCGTTCCTGCCAATATGCAGGATAAGGTCAATACTTATTATCATTCCGCCTTGGAATCCATCGCTGAGACGGACGACGCTTTAATGGATAAATTCTTCGCTGATGAAGACTTTACCAAGGAAGAGCTGGCTGAAGGCCTGAAAAATGCAGTAGCACTTCGGTTGATCTATCCCATTTTCTGCGGTGTACCCACCGAGGTCCGCGGGATTTATCAGCTGCTGGAGTCTATCGTGGATTATTTCCCCAATCCGCTGGTTGCCGGCAGTAAAACTGTGCTGAAGAATGGGGAAGAGGCTGAGCTGGAATGCAATCCTGCAGGCCCCGTTGTTCTGCGTGTTTTCAAAACCGTTGCAGACCCCTTTGTGGGTAAAATGTCCTTCTTTAAGGTTTACTCCGGTACTGTTAAAAAGGATGCTTCTTATTTGAATACCTCCCGCGACGAGTCTGAAAAGATCGCTCATGTATATACCCCCTTCGGTAAAAAGCAGGTGGAGGTTTCTTTTCTGCAGGCCGGCGATATCGGTGTGTTTACTAAGCTTGCCGTTACCGGTACCTCGGACGCTCTTTGCGATAAAGATTATGCTGTCACCTTTGCCCCCATTGATTTCCCCAAGGCCAATTACAGTAAGGCAGTTGTTTCCAAAGCCAAAGGCGATGAGGAAAAGATCGCGCAGGGTATCAACCGTATGATTGAGGAGGATCCCACTTTGCAGATGAAGGTGGATCCTGAAACCAAGCAGATGGTTCTCTCCGGCTTTGGTGATCTGCAGCTCGATGTTGTTGTTTCCAAGCTGGCTTCTAAATTCGGCGTTAATGTGGATCTGGCCGATGTGAAAGTACCTTACCGTGAAGCGATCCGCAAGAAGGTCAAAGTGGAAGGAAAGCATAAGAAACAATCCGGCGGCCACGGTCAGTACGGTCATGTCTGGATCGAATTCGAGCCTTTGTTTGAGGGCGAATTCGAATTTGCTGAATCTGTATTCGGCGGTGCAGTTCCCAAGAACTATTTCCCCGCTGTCGAGAAAGGATTGCGTGAGTCTATTACCAAGGGTGTTCTGGCCGGCTATCCTGTTACCGGTTTGAAGGCTACTCTGCTGGATGGCTCCTATCATCCCGTAGACTCCTCTGAAATGGCCTTTAAGACCGCTGCATCCATTGCATTTAAGGAAGGTATGAAGGCTGCCAGCCCTGTACTTCTGGAGCCTGTCGGCACCTTGTCTGTTCTGGTCTCCGATGCTTTGATGGGCGATATTATCGGTGATATCAATAAGCGCCGCGGCCAGATCCTTTCTATGGATGCTTCCGAAACCAGAGGCTATAAGGTGGTTACCGCCATCGTTCCCATGAGCGAAATGAATTCTTATGCCATGGATCTCAGAAGTATGACCCATGCCCGTGCTTCCTTTAACTTTGAATTCTTAGAGTATCGTGAGGCTCCTGCCAACATTACCCAGAAGGTCATTGCAGAGAAAGCAGAATAATTAAATAAAACAGACCATATAAATTATTGTAAATCATTTCGGAAGAGGGATTAACTATGTTTATATGGTCTGTGAAATTAAATCGAAACCTGATCTGGGGGATCTGCGCGGTGCTGTGTCTTTCTATTGGAGCCATCGCTGTCTTTTCTCCCAAAGAGTCGGCTGATGTTTTGAAGAATTCCATCGATACTGCCGCAAAGACCACCGAGCAGCAGGTGTCCTTTCTTCAGGCCTTCGGCTATGAAGTGGAGCCTCAGCCGGTGCTGATTGAGGAGGTTATTATTCCTTCGGATTTTGATGAATCCTATGAGGCGTATAATAATTACCAGAAGCTCAGCGGTTTTGATTTGAGTAAATATAAAGGCTGCAGAGCCAAAAAATATACCTATAACGTAACAAATTATCCCGATCAGCCCAAGAATGTTATTGCCAATATTTTGGTATATAATGGAAAGGCCATTGGCGGAGATATTTCTTCTGCTGAATTGAACGGATTTGTTCACGGTTTTGTTAAGGAATAAAAGGCTGCGTCCCTGCGGCGCAGCCTTACAGTTAAAATGAGATTAGATAAGTATTTATGTGATACATTGAATATGACTCGCACCGAGGCTAAAAAAGCAATTTCTGCTGGGCGGGTTACTGTGAACGGTGAGGCAATGAAAACCGGATCTCTTCATGTAAATGAGGATACGGTAGCTTTGGACGGTCAGCCGGTCTGCTATCGGCGTTTCTTTTATATCATGCTCCATAAGCCTGCCGGATATGTTTGCGCCAATCGGGACAGCCGCAGTAAAACAGTTTTTGATCTTTTGCCGGCGGATTATCAAAAAAAGGATCTGTTTGTCTGTGGCCGTCTGGATAAGGATACTACCGGCCTTGTTCTGATTACCAATAACGGGGAATTGGCGCACCGTCTTTTGGCACCGAAAAAAGATGTTTTTAAAGAATACCTTGTTACTTTACGGGATAAAGTTTCTGAAGAGGACATCCAGCTTTTGGAAAAAGGAATTCTATTGAGGGACGGCCTGCATTGTAAGCCTGCATTTTTCGAGCCTATGGCTTCCAATTATGGTTTGCTGCGCATCTCGGAAGGGAAGTTTCATCAGATCAAAAGGATGTTTGCTGCATTGGGAAATGAGGTCACCGCTCTGCACCGTCGGTCCATTCACGGCCTTACATTAGATCCTGCACTGCCGGAAGGGAAGTGCAGGTATTTGACAGATCAGGAGATTATTTCCCTGGAAAGTGTGGAATAATAATGCAATAAGGCATAGTCATATCTGCTAAAAAATCCCCCGATTTCATCGTTTTTGAAGTCGGATTGTGCACTATACACAAATTGTAAACACTAAATTTGTTTAAAAAAAGTATTTCAATTTTAACGTGTTTGTGGTATAGTTATCGTAAGAAATTTATGCTTCATTCAGGAGGTTAAACGTCATGGCAAGTTTGTCATTGAAAGGCATTTACAAAAGATATCCCGGCGGAGTTGTTGCGGTTTCCGATTTCAATCTGGAGATCGAAGACAAAGAGTTTCTGGTTCTCGTCGGTCCTTCCGGTTGCGGTAAGTCTACCACACTGAGAATGATCGCCGGTCTGGAGGAGATCACCGAAGGTGAGCTGTTCATTGGCGACAAGCTTGTGAACGACGTTGCTCCTAAGGACAGAGATATCGCAATGGTATTCCAGAACTACGCTCTGTATCCCCATATGACCTGTTTTGATAACATGGCATTTGGTCTGAAACTGAGAAAGACTCCCAAGGAAGAGATCAAGAGAAGAGTAGAAGAGGCTGCTAAGATCCTGGATATCAGCCACTTGTTGGATAGAAAGCCTAAGGCTTTGTCCGGTGGTCAGCGTCAGCGTGTTGCTTTGGGTCGTGCAATCGTACGTGAGCCTAAGGTATTTCTGCTCGACGAGCCTCTTTCCAACTTGGATGCTAAGCTGCGTGCTCAGATGAGAACCGAGCTTTCTAAGATCCACCACAATCTGAAAACCACCTTCATCTACGTTACCCATGACCAGACCGAGGCTATGACTATGGCTACTCGTATCGTTGTTATGAAGGACGGCCTGATTCAGCAGGTAGATACTCCTCAGAATCTTTATCTGTATCCTTGCAATGTATTTGTAGCCGGCTTTATCGGATCTCCGCAGATGAACTTTGTAAAGGTTCAGTTAGCTGAAAAGGGCGGCGATTATTATGTTGAATTCGCCGGCAATTCCCTGAAGTTGCCTGCGTCCAAGATCAACGACGATGTGAAGGAAAAGGCTGGCCAGACCGTTATTCTGGGTATCCGTCCTGAGCACGTTCATGATGAAGAAGAGCATCTGGCTGCTATGCCCGAGTACACCGTAAATTGCGTTGTTGAAGTTGCTGAAATGATGGGTTCTGAAACTTATCTGTACCTGGATGTTGAAGGGAATAAGTTTACTGCCCGTGTTTCTCCCAAGTCCACTGCTACCGCTGATGATAATATCAAAGTTGCTCTGGATCTGGCTTATTGCCACCTGTTTGATGCTGAAACCGAGCGTACCTTGGTGAACTGATTTGAATTTTTTGCGCCCCGCCGATTGGCGGGGCGCTTTTCTTATCCATTATGACGAATGTTATCCACCGATTTTTTTGCTATTTCTTGCATCTTTTACCAATGAAATTGCTTGGTTTTGGGTTATTTTTTGCCCCGTTGTGCAAAATTAACAAATTATTTTACAAAAAACTGTTGAAAAAGATACGGGAATGTAGTAAAATATTAACCAGCATTATAGTCAAAATGTATAGGAGGATAATTGCATATGTCCAATCGATTTTTTCAAAGCGTCGTATACCAGCTGAAAGACAGTATTGACCGCACCGTTGGTGTGATCGATGAAAACGGTACTGTTATTTCCTGCAGTGATCTCATCAAGATCGGGGAGGTTCATGAAAATGTGATCTCCTCCATTTCTGCCACTATGGAGAGCATCGTGGAGGATGGCTATACTTATAAGCCTCTGAACTCCCGCTCCGGGCTGGAATATGTTGCCTTTGTTGAAGGAACCGATGAACTTGCGTCTAAATATATCAACCTGATCACCATTACTCTAACGAACATTAAGCAGTATTATGATGAAAAGTTTGATAAGAACAATTTTGTGAAGAATGTTATTCTGGACAATATTCTGCCCGGCGATATCTTTATTAAGGCAAAAGAACTGCGCTTTGAAGTTGAGGCCTTCCGTGTGGCCATTCTGATCCGGCTTTCCGATAAAAGCGATGTTTCGGCCTATGATATCCTGCAGGGTCTTTTCCCGGATCGCCAGAAGGATTTTATCATTAACATTAATGAAACCGATCTGGTGCTGGTCAAGGAGGTCAAGAGCTCCAACGATAATAAGGATCTAGAAAAGCTCGCCAAGAGTATCATCGATATTGTGAGCAGCGAGCTTTATATCAAATCCTATGTGGGTATCGGAACGATCGTGGATAATATTCGTGATCTGCCCCGATCCTTCAATGAGGCTCAGATCGCCCTTGAGGTGGGGAAGGTGTTTGATACCGAGAAGTTTATCATGACTTATGATAATCTCGGCATCGGCCGCCTGATCTATCAGTTGCCCACCACGCTTTGCGAAATGTTCCTTTCCGAGGTATTCAAGAAGGGCTCTATTGAGTCTTTGGATTATGAAACACTCTTTACCATTCAGAAGTTTTTCGAGAATAACCTGAATGTTTCTGAAACCTCCAGAAAGCTGTTTGTACACAGAAATACCCTTGTTTACCGCTTGGAGAAGATCCGTAAGCTGACCGGCCTGGATCTCAGACGCTTTGACCATGCAATTGTATTTAAGGTTGCTTTGATGGTTAAAAAATACCTGACTGCAAATCCGACCAAATTCTAATTAGGAGTTGCTATGATCTTATTTGATGATGTTTACAAAAGTTACCCCAACGGAACCAATGCCTTGAATGGAGTATCTTTTAAAATCGAAGATGGCGAATTTGTTTTTGTCATCGGTCCAAGCGGTGCGGGAAAAAGCACAGTGATCAAATTGCTGATGCACGAAGAAGTCCCCACCGGCGGTACTGTTCGAGTGGGTGATTTCGATATTAAGAAAATGCGGAATTCCAAGGTTCCCATGCTGCGGCGCAGCATGGGCGTGGTCTTTCAGGATTTTCGCCTCATCGATAATCTCACTGTATTTGATAATGTTGCATTTGCCATGCGTGCGGTTGGATGTTCTCCCCGCACCATCCGCCGGCGTGTTCCCTATGTGCTGGGGGTCGTCGGCTTGGGGCATAAGGCCAAGAATTTTCCGCCCGAGCTTTCCGGCGGTGAGCAGCAGCGGGTGGCGCTGGCCCGTGCTTTGGTGAATAATCCCCATTTGATCATCGCTGATGAGCCTACCGGTAATGTGGATCCTGAAATGGCCCGTGAGATCATGGAGCTTTTAAACCAGATCAATCAGAACGGTACAACAGTCATCGTTGTTACCCACGATAATACCCTGGTGAATGAGTTTAATAAGCGGGTGATCCATATTGAAAAGGGCCGCCTTGTCGGCGATCAGGTCGGCGGCTATTACGCTGAAGAGGAATAAGGGGGTGGACCATGTATTTTTTACAATCTGCATTTAAAAGTATTCGAAAAAACTATCTGATGACCTTTGCATCGGTTTTTGTTTTGATGGCTTGTATGCTGATCATTGGTTCTGCTTACCTTTGCTCCGCTAATATTGCCGCTTTTATGGATTCTTTGGGCGAAAAGAATGAGATCGTCGCTTATGTAGACGATGCGGTAGAAGAAAGCCGCTTGGCATCCCTTCAGGAAGAGATCGAATCCATCGACTATGTGGAGTCGGTGGAGTATGTTACCAAGGATGAAGCTTTGGCAGAATATCAGCAGCAGTTTGAAGAGGATGCCAGTTATCTTTCTTGGTTCTATGGGGATGAAAACCCCCTGCGCAATGAATTTCGTATTCAGGTCAGCGAAAAGAACTTAGAGGAATTTGAATCTGTTTCCGCTAAGATCGCCGCCATGGAGGAAATCGCAAATATTTCCGATTCCCAGGAGGTTGTGAATATGCTGATCTCTTTAAAAAAGGTAATGGATATTCTTGGCTTCTGGATCATGATCATTCTTGCGCTGGTATCCTGGTTTATTGTTTCCAATACCATCAAGCTTGCCATGTATAATCGCCGCCATGAGATCAATATCATGAAGTATGTGGGTGCAACCAATGCGTTTATTCGTACTCCCTTTATTTTGGAGGGGATCATGATCGGCCTTTGTGCTGCGGTGGTTTCCTTTGCGGTTCAATGGATCATTTATGTTTATCTGCTGCAGCCCCTTGTGGCTGATCTCAGCTTTATCACGACGGTTCCCTTTGCCCGGCTTTCTCCGATGATCATGCTTTATTTTGGCGGGATCGGCTTGCTGGTGGGTTTAGTAGGAAGCGCATTTTCGATCAATAAGTATTTAAAGGTATAGGTGAGTTTATGAAAAAATTGCGGTCTGTCATTGCGCTGGCGATCGTGGCGCTCTTGGTGCTGGGAATGTTTACAACGATTGTTTTCAGCTTCAGGACCTCTGCCTCCAGCGTATCGGATATGCAAAGTGAATTAGATGATATTCTTGCCAAAAAAGAGAGATTAGAAAAGGAACTTGCCTCCATCGAGGGCAAAAAAGACGCTCTTTTGGAGCAAAAATCCATTGTCGATGAACAAATTAATGAATTAAATGCAGAGGCTGCCCTTCTGGACGATATTGTCAGCGGTCTTTCTGATGAGTTGGAAGAAAGCGAAGAAAAGCTGGAAGAGGCAGAGGCGTCTCTGGATGAAAATACCTTGCTTGCCAAGCAGAGGATCCGTGCCATGTATGAGCTGGGCGATACCTCCTATATCAGTATCATTCTGAGTTCTGAATCCCTGCACGATTTTATCGCCCGTGTTGAATTGGTAAAACAGATGGCATCCTACGATAAAAAGGTGATCGATGATCTGACCGAGACTCGTGAGACCATTGCCCGTGAAACAAAGGCGATCGAGGAAAAGAAAAATGCGCAGCAGGAAGCTCTTGATGCGCTGGAGAGCAATGTGGCCTCCTTAGAAAAGAAGCAGGCACAGAGTGATTCTTTGATCGACTCCTTTAACGATAAATCGGCTGCAAGCTTAAAGGCTTTGGAAGAGGCTGAGGCAGCAGAGGCTGAGCTGCAGGCAGAGATCCGTGCTGCGCTGGCAAATAGCTCTAATGAAACTTTTGTGGGCGGGCAGTATCTCTGGCCTGTATCGGGCTATTATTCCATTACCGATACCTTTGGGATGCGTACACACCCTACCACCGGCGTTTATAAAATGCATACCGGTGTCGATATTGCCGGCAGCGGGATCAACAAGAAACCGATCCTTGCAGCTAATAGCGGCACTGTGTTAAAAGCCGGTAAACATACTGCTTACGGGAACTATGTAGTGATCGATCATGGTGGCGGATGCAGCACATTATACGGTCATGCCAGCAGCCTGAATGTTTCTGTAGGGCAGAAGGTTACCCGGGGTGATGTGATCGCCTATGTTGGTTCCTCCGGATGGTCTACCGGTCCCCATCTCCATTTTGAGATCTATGAAAACGGCGAATATAAAAATCCGCTTTCATTTTTTGATTATAATTTCAAATTCCTATAAAGGCAGGTGGCTTTATGAAAAGAAAAATTGAATTAGGTACGGTGATTTTCTTTATTGTTGCCGCCGTCATGGTTTCCTGCATCGCCACCTATATGTATATGGCCCACATGGTTGAACGTACCACCGGTAAAAGCGAAATGTTTGAAAAGCTGACCCGTGTTTATCAGGTGATCAATAACCGGTATGTGGGAGAATTTGATGAAGATGAAGCCATGGACGCATTGCTCAGCGGATATGTTGACGGTATCGACGATTATGGCGTTTATCTGAATAAAACCAGTTACCTGGAATTTAAGAATTCTGCTGAGGGAAAGGCTTCCGGCATTGGGGCAACCGTAAAGTATGTAGCCTCCACCGGATATCTTAAAATTACCCGTGTACGTTCCGGCTCGCCCTGTGAAAAAGCAGGAATTGCAGCAGGAGATGTCATCACCACCATCGATGGAAACAATGTTTCTGCCATGAGCTATACCGATGCCACCAACCGGCTGAAGGCGGCTGTCGGCACTGAGATCAAGCTTGTAGTTCTTCGTGGTGCAGAATCCCTGAGTAAAACTGTTACGGTTCAGGAATATAAAGAGCAAACCGTTTCCCAGCGCTTGATGGTCTCTAATGTCGGTTATATTGCTATAAGTGAATTCGATACCAACACAACTGCTGATTTCAAAGCAGCCGTTGAAGAATTAAAGGATAAGGGTGCATCAAAATTCATTTTTGATGTGCGTAATAATACCGGTGGATCATTGACATCTGTTACCGAGATCCTTGATTATATTCTCCCGTCTGGGACTCTTTGCAGTATTAAGGATAAGAATGGGGAAGAGAAGCTGTACTCTTCTGATGAGAGTTGCCTGACCGGCGAGTTTGCAGTGCTGATCAACGGAAGCACCTACAGCGGCGGAGAGCTCTTTGCAGCTGCTTTCCGGGACTTTGAATACGGCACCTTAGTTGGGAATACCACCTTCGGTAAAGGAATGGCGCAGGAGATCATTCCGCTCGGTGATGATACGGCGCTTTATCTTTCGACCAATCTGTATTATCCGCCCAATGGCGTGAATTACGACGGTGTAGGCGTTTCCCCTGATGTAGAGGTTTCTCTTACAGCGGATCAGGAGGATCGGTTTTATGAACTGTCCTATGAGGAAGACGGGCAGTTGCAGGCAGCCATGGCGCAGCTTCAGTAAATTGAAAGGGCTTGGAGTATAAAACTCCAAGCCTATTTTTTTACATAAAAGCGGCAGAGCCGGGATAATAACTGTGAACACCGATGATATCTTCGATCCCCAATAACCGGTTATATTTGCTGGTGCGCTCGCTTCTTGCCGGTGCCCCGGTCTTGATCTGGCCTGCATTTACTGCTACCGCCAAATCTGCGATAAAAGCATCTGCTGTCTCGCCGCTTCGATGGGAAATAATGGTTTTATAGCCGTTATTTTTGGCCATGCGAATGGTTTGAAGGGTCTCGCTTAAAGTGCCGATCTGGTTTAATTTGATCAGGATGGCATTCCCGCTATTCATGGCAATGCCGTGCTGCAGGCGTTCGCTGTTGGTTACAAATAAATCATCACCCACGATCTGGATCCCGGTTTTTTCTTTGATCTCTGCAAAACCTTTGAAGTCATCATCACCCAGAGGATCCTCTAAAGAAATAATGGGATATTTTTTGATCAGACGGTCGAAGTAATCGATCAATTCATCTGTTTGATAATTCTTTCCGGTTTTGGGTTGCCGATAGCCCTCCGGCGTTTTCCATTCACTGGAAGCGGCATCCAAGGCGATGGCGATATCCCGGCCGGGCTCCATACCGGTTCTTTCGATGGAACGGATCAGGAGCTGCAGCGCCTGCTCATCATTTTCAAGGTTGGGCGCAAATCCGCCTTCATCGCCAACAGTTGTGCCAAGACCCGATTCCTTCAGGATATGTCCCAGACTATGGTAAACACGGGTGCTCATTTCCATGGCCTTGGTAAAGGTGGGAGCGCCGATGGGAACGATCATAAATTCCTGAATCTCAACATTGTTGTTAGCATGAGCTCCGCCGTTCAATACATTCAGCATGGGAACCGGCATGGTCATTGCCTGAGCGCCGCCCAGATAGCGGTAAAGAGGCATTCCGGAGGCAATGGCTGCTGTTCTTGCCGCAGCAAGAGAGACAGCCAAAATTGCATTGGCTCCCAAATTAGATTTATTTTCGGTTCCATCCAGCTCGATCATTTTGCGGTCGATGGTCGTTTGATCAAAGATATCATATCCGCAGAGTGCGTCGTTGATTTCATGTCTTACGTTTGCAACGGCATTAAAAACGCTTTTTCCACCGTAGGTATCTCCTTCATCCCGCAATTCTACCGCTTCGTATTGACCGGTGGAAGCACCGCTGGGAACTGCTGCGGTACCGGTTACACCGTTTTCCAGCAAAACCTGCGCCTCAACAGTTGGGTTTCCTCTGGAATCAAAGATCTGCCTGGCATAAATTTGTTTGATGTTTGTATTCATGGTATTTACCTCCTTTTTGATTTATAGTATACCCGTTAAGGGATATACTTTTCGTTCTCTTATATTTTTTGTTCTATTTCCGGCGTGTTGTCCATAAAATTAAAGCAAAGGGAGGGACAACTATTTATGAAAACAAAGGATTGTCCAAAGGGGATCGCTGAGCTTTACCCTTACATTAAAAACGAATGGCGGCTGGAAATCGAAAAAAAACCAAAGGAACTGCTTAAAAAAACCACAGAATTGCGTTTTCGTCTGGGTAAGGGGTGTTCGCTGACCTGCGGGGAAAGCAACTACCTGATCGAGAATATTGCGGTTACAGCTCGGGATATGGAGGAACTTTTGGAGCATATCTGCCGGGGAGCCGCATATCAGTTTGAAACGCAGATGGAAAATGGATATATCCCGCTTCCGGGCGGCCATCGGGCCGGGCTGTGCGGTACATATGTAACAGATGAAAAGGGTATGATCCGGATACGGGATCTTTCATCGATCAATTTCAGGATCTGCCGCGAGATCAAAGGCATTGCAGAAAATCTTTTTCCAAAGCTGTTGTGTGACGATCGCTTTTGCTCCACATTGATCGTTTCTGAGCCCTGCGGCGGAAAAACGACCTTGCTGAGTGATCTGGTGCGAGTGCTGTCCGAAAAAGGGTATCGGTCTGCAGTGATCGATGAACGGGGTGAAATTGCCGCTTCGTACCGTGGATTGCCGCAAAAGGATCTGGGTGCTCTTGCGGATGTGATGGATGGTTATCCAAAGCCCTATGGGATGATGGTGGCGCTTCGAACCATGTCTCCTCAGGTATTGGTCTGCGATGAGATCGGCACAGCCGAGGAAACAGAACAAATGCTTGAGGCGATGAATGCGGGCGTTCCGGTGCTGGCAACTGCCCACGCAAAGGATGAAGAAGAATTATTCAATCGCCCCCAGATCAGGCGGCTGCTGGATGCCGGTGCCATATCAAAGATCGTTTTGCTGAAAGGGGCAAGAGCACCCGGAAAGATCAGGAAGGTCATGACGGTGAATCACTATGATGATGAAGATTTTTGGAGCAGTACTGATTGTTAGCGGCGGGTATGCCATTGGCAGGATCCGCACTCACCAGTGGGAAAAGCGTTTAAGGGTGTTAACTGAAATAAAATGTCTTTTTGAGGATTACGATCGGGATCTGCGTGAATTCAGGAGATCCATTGAAGATTGTTTTAGCAGCAAGGGTGAATTGGCTGAAAATTTGCTGTATAACCGGCCGATCAAAGGTTTGCTTCAAGAAGACATGACTCGGCTTGAAACGTCGGTCTGCCGGTTTAAAAGCGGGTCCTTTCGGGATTCCCTTGAAACAAACACAGAACTTCTGGAATATCTTGGACATACGGTTAAAAAAATGCAGGAGGATCTTGCATCATCCGGAAAGGCGCTGCCTTTGGTGACCGGTGCCATCGGACTATTGATCGCAGTATTGTTATTCTGATATGGAAGTGGAACTGATCTTTAAAATTGCTGCAGTAGGGATCGTTGTTGCGGTGGTGAATATGATCCTATCGAAGCTGGGGCGGGATGAATATGCCACCCTCACAACGCTGGCCGGGATCATCATCGTGTTACTTGTACTGTTGGGAGAGATCCATTCGCTGTTTTCAACGATCCAGTCTGTTTTTGAGTTGAAATGAATATATATCAATTGTTGGCTTCTGTCGTTGCCTGCCTGTTGATCTATTTGATTCTAAAAGGTTTTAACGAGCGGTTTGCTGTATACGTTTCCATTGCCGGTGCTATCCTGATTTTGTTTTATGTTTGCACAAAGCTTGCATCGGTTTTTGGTTTCATCCAGCATCTGGCTAACAGTGCAGGAATCGAAAACCAATATTTCGAGGCGGTGATCAAGGGCCTGGCAGTTTGTTATCTGGGCGAATTTACGGTCAGCGCTTGCAAGGATTGCGGTCAAAGCGGCTGGAGTGATAAGGTGGAGCTTGCTTGCAGATGCACTTTGCTGGTTCTTGCCATTCCGTTATTCGAGGATTTTTTGCAGGTGATATTAGGGCTGCTGGAATGAAAAAAATACTGACGTTATGTGGAATTTTCTTTTTGAGTTTTCTTTTGATCCCAACGGTTTACTGTGAAAATACCTATTCCGATGATTTTAGAAATTCAGTTGATTTGAAGGACTCTTTATTGTCCGAGGATACCGATCTAAACGACCCGGAAGGTATCATGAAGGATATTAAGACGGAGAACATCTTTTCGTATTTGTTTCAGCAGATAAAAAATGCCTTTGGAGAAGTATTAAAGACGTTGGTTCAGGGGATTGCCCTGGTACTGCTTTCGGTGATCCTTAATCGGTGCAGCGGAAATATTCAAAACCAGAATTTGCAGATGCTGTTTTCTTTTATTGTCTCCCTGGCTATCGCTTTAATGTGCGAGGGAGGGCTTCGAAGCTGTGCTTCGGCTCTTCAAAAAGCGGTAGAGGATATGCGTGTTTTAACAACCGCCTGTATTCCTTCCTTTTCTGTTGTGATGATCGCAGCAGGGGAGGGCATGGGTGCGTCGGTGTTTTCAGCTAGCATGGTACTTCTTGGAGAACTGGGAACGGTACTTTCCGACCATCTTTTGATGCCTTTGACAGATGTTTTTCTTGCTATAGGGATCTGCTCGGCAGTCAGTGATGAATATAACTTCGCCTCGATCAGCAAGAACATCCGCAGATTTGTGATCTGGTCGATCGGGATCCTCATGGTTATTTTTCGCCTGATCATGAAATTGCAGACCGGTGCGGCCTCTGCAGGAGATCGGCTGACGCAAAAATATATCCGCTCCGCGGTGGGAGGATTGATTCCTATGGTGGGAAATACGCTGTCCCAAGGAGTAGACGGTCTTTTCGCTGCTGCGGCAGGTGTTAAAACGACCTTTGCCATTGCCGGTGTGTTGATCGTTTTGTCCATTACGTTACCGGTCTTGATTCAAATAGGCGTTCACGGCTTGATCTGGAGCCTGTGCAAATGGGTGGCGGATTTTATGAACGATACAACAGTACGTTCAGTAGCAGATGTGTTGGCAAACAGTTTTTACATGATGCTGGCCTTAGGAGGGTGCGTTACTTTGATGGGATTATTTTCCTTCTTCGGCCTGATCACGCAGGTTGCTTGATATGGAAGAAATTAAAAGCTTTGGCCTGATCATATGTGTCCTGATGGTTTTGATGGCTTATCTGAAGCAAGCGATCCCCAAAGGAAAAACAACCTATTTGATGAAAGCCATTATCTCCATCTTTATTTTGATCTCCATTGTAAATGCCGTTCGAACTTTTGACGTGAAGGCATTAACAGATCTGATGAATTCATCTTATACCGGCAACGAAGAGATCTGGTCCAGATCTGCCGAATTGGTGGCAGAAGGCCTATATACAGAGTTTAATCGGTTTCTTACAGACGAGAATATCCATGCAAAGGTCGAAAAAGTAGAGGTCGATGCATCGGAGGATTCTTTTGAAATTCAAAAAATCATCGTATCCGGCCAAGAAGCCGAAACGGCCCGTAATCTTCTTGCAGGGCGGTATCAGATCGGAATTATATATATCGAGGTGAAAAATGAATGATCTTATAAAAAAATGGATTCCGGAAGTGAAAAAATATTGGTATATTCCTTTCATGCTGTTGATCGGGATCCTTTTCATGACCTTCCGATCGCCGGAAGAGGAGGTCGTTCCTGCAGCTGCCGGCGTTTCCGATCAGCAGTATGTGGAAGAAACCGAAAGCCGTGTGGCAGAGATGTTAAAGAGTGTAGATGGCGCCGGGGAATGTGAGGTGACCATCACCCTTGCCTCTGGCGGCAAAAAAGAGTATGTACGCCAGGAAGGAAGTGTACTGGTGATCACAGATAAGGAAGGCAATGAATCGGCCGTCGTTTCCCGAGAGAACGTTCCGGAAATTGCCGGAGTAACGGTGGCCAGTAAAGGAGCAGGAAGTGTTGCGGTTCGTAATAGCATTATTGAAGCCGTCAGTACCGTTCTGGGGATCGGTACCAATAAAATTTGTGTGGTTTTGATGAGTGGGTGAATAAAATGAAAATCAATAAAAGACAAATTGTATTTTTATCCTTGGCATTGGTAGTTTGTATTGCGGTATACCTGAATTGGCGTTTCCTGGATAACGTGGAGCTGGACAACAGCATGGTATCTGTTGATGCCGGCAATTCGGGAGGTAGCAGCGAGGAAGAAGGAAAGACCCTTGGGCAGGCGCAGCTGGTAGAAACCACCGCCAAGGATGTGGCAGCCTATTTTACCGAATGCAGATTGAGCAAGCAGCAAACCAGAGATGAAGCGCTGGAACTGCTGAAATCTGTGGCAGAAAGTGAAGAAACTGCAACAGAAACCAAAGAAAAAGCCAGCAATGATATGATCGATCTTGCAAAAACGACCGATATCGAGGGGACCATTGAAAGTCTCATTAAAGCCAAGGGTTTTTCTGAGTGTATGGTCTATATCGGTGATGATGCTGTGAATGTGGTGGTAGCCACATCCGGGCTTTCGGCTGAGCAGGCGGCGCAGATCAATGAAATTGTGATTTCTGAGTCCGGTCGGGAGGCTTCGGCGATCAAAATCGTGGAGATCAAAACCGAAGCAGAGAGCTAATTTACGGAAAACAATAAAATGACTTGCAATTATAGCCCCCTATGTGATATAATACAATCAAAATAGTAATTTCAAAAGGAGAGATTATCATGGATATTTCCAATGAATTAGGCACTGTTGAAATTTCTGAAGAAGTATTGTGCACCATCGCAAGCGTTGCCGCCGGTGAAGTAGAGGGCGTTGTAGGTTTATCCGCATCTCTGGGCGGTAATATCAAGGATCTGATTACTAAAAAATATGCAGGCAAGGGAATCGATGTGGATGTCACTGAAAACGGTCTTGTGATCACCGCCAGCATTATCGTTAAGTTCAGATGTAATGTTCAGGATGTGGCCGTAAAGGTTCAGGATTCCATCCTGTGTGCGATCCGCGATATGACCAACTATGAGGTCAGCGCTGTCAATGTGAATGTTGTAAATGTTCAGATCGTTGAAGAGTAAATCTTCAAAAAAAGCCCGAAGCAAAATGCTTCGGGCTTTTGAGTTTTATAGGGATCTTTTCGGTTATTTGGATCTCTTTTTAATGCTGCCCCAGATGCAGGGCGCCAGGAAGGAAGAGGAGTAGCAGCCGGAAATAATACCCACCATCATGGGAAGAGCAAAGTTTACGATGGAGGATAATCCCTTGATCCAACCGAAGATCAGCACCAGCACCAAGGCCGCCAGGGTCATCAGTGAGGTGTTGACAGTACGGGTGAGAGATTGCTGAATACTCTTGTTTACAAGAGTTTCAACAGAGATCGATTTGTTGCCGGCCAACTTTTTGTTTTCCCGGATCCGGTCAAAGATGACCAGGGTATCGTTGATGGAATAACCTAAAATCGTCAGCACAACGGCGATAAAGCCATCATTGATAGGAATCTTAAAAAGAACAAAAACAAAGAATACCAGCAGAATATCGTGGAACAAAGCGATTAGCGCAGTGGCGGCTGCAGTGAAGCCGGATACCACCTTAAACCGCAAGGTGACCCATACGATCATAAATACGGCTGCAATCGCAATGGCAATAAAACCGTTTCTCAGGAAGCGGCGGCCGATAGATGCCTCCACATTGGTGGTTGAGCCTTGCTCGATCTTATTGTTGGCGTATTTTTTGCTTAAAGCATCGTAAAGAGCGGTCTGCTCTTCGGTGGAAAGACTCTGGGTTCCGGAGAGGCTGATCACCAAGGACTTATCATCTGTCTGATAACCGGTGGCATTCTGCACGGTGGAATCCCGCTTTAAGGTGTCCTTCACCAATGCTTCAACCTCTGTTGCATTGATCTCATCGCCGGTATAGCTGTAGGTGATCTTTGCACCACCGCTGAAGGAGATGTCCAGTTTGACGCCGTTCACAAACAAACCAACGATTCCGGCAATCAGTAAAACAGCAGAGATGATATAATAGATTTTTCTGTTTTCGTAAAATTTAACCATGATTACTCTGCCTCCTTTACTTTTTTATAGCCGTAAAACTTGGGATTGGAAAAAACTTTGTAATAAGAAAGAGATTGCAGCATCAGCTTGCTGGAGATGATGGATAAGCCAAAGTTCAGCAAAATACCGATCAGCAGGGTGTATGCAAAGGACAGCATAGAACCGGTACCGAGGATCATCAGCAACAGACCAACAGCCGCGGTCGTGACATTACAGTCGAATACTGCCGAGAATGCACGGCTATAGCCGGCGGTAATAGCGCCCTTGAGGGTCTTGCCGGAATTGATCTCTTCCTTGATACGTTCCGCAATAATAATGTTGGAGTCAACGCCCATGCCGATAGAAAGGATAATACCTGCAATACCGGGTAAGGTCAGGGTGAGGCCCATCAAATGGAAGATCAGAAGCTGACCGGCGGTCTGCAGTAAAAGGGTAATAGATGCCACAAAGCCGGGGAGTCTGTAATAGCAGCACATGAACAGAATGATAATGCAAAGAGCGATCAAGCCGGCCAGCAGCATAACGTTCAGTGCATGAGCCCCCATGGTGGCGCTAACAGAAGAATAGTTGGTGGATTCCATGGTGAAGGGAAGAGCACCGGAATTGATCTTAGAAGCAAGAGATTTTGCTTCGGCGGCAGTAAAACTACCGCTGATGTAAGCCTCACCGCCGGTGATGGCTTCCTCGACCGTTGCAACGCTGATCAGGGTATCGTCCATCAGAATACCGATCAGGTCGCCCACATGGTCAGAGGTTTCGTTGGCAAAGGTAGTGGTACCTTCGCTGTCAAACTGCAGCAGGATCACATAGCCGGAATCCAAATAGCCTGCCTCAGCCTTGGCAACTCTGGAGCCGTCCATAAAGGTTTCCTCAATGATGTAATCCCCGCCGTGCTCGCCGTCTACGATCAGTTCAACAACACCCTCTTCGCCGTGCTCCCCTTCGGATACCACAGCAAAGGTCAGCTGAGCGGTCTCGCCCAATTCCTTGATGGCTGCAACAGGATCGAATTCGGTTTCGTTTGCCTGCCAGGGAAACTCCACCAGGATTGCGTGATTTTCCTTGTCCAGCGTAACGGTACGGTCCAGGATATTATTGTTATCCAACCGCTGTTCGATGACGGTTTTGGCAGATTCTAACTGATCATCCGTAGGAACGATGGTTTCATCTGCCGATTGGAATGTGGCGCTGACGCCGCCCTTAATGTCGATGCCGAAGCGCATATAGCTATTCCGTTCGGTATAGATGCCGAATGCGGTATAAGCTACAATTGCAAGGATAATGGCAACAACAATAAAGAACGTCAGCTTTTGCCAGATACTGGCTTTCTTATGTCTCATTGTAACCTCCTTTTGACGATCTTCTCGTCAAATTTAAATTAAAACTAAAGAATATTATATATATTGTATAAATAAAAGTCAATCTGTTTTTCAATATAAAAATATTTTGTCAAAATATCAAAGATGTGATTTTTTCTTCACATAAACACAAACAGAGGTAAGGGGGCAGGCAGCGCAATCCGGTTTTCTGGCATCACAGATCGCACGTCCGTGGTGAACAAGATTGTGGCAAAATTTTGTTTGCCGTTCCGGGGGAATTGCGGCCTTTAGCTGCCGCTCCACAATTTCAGGGTTGGTACTGGTGGCCAATCCCAATCGGTTGGAAAGGCGGATGCAATGGGTGTCCGCAATGATGGCAGGCTTTCCGTAAATATCACCGCAGATCAGGTTTGCGGTTTTTCGCCCAATGCCGGAAAGGCTGGTGAGATCCTCAATGTTATCCGGAACCCGGCCGTCAAAACGCTCCAAAATGTCCCGGCTCATTTCAATAATACTTTTGGCCTTGGCACGGAAAAATCCGCAGGAATGAACCATTTCGCACAATTCATCAAAATCCGCTTCTGCAAAGGCCTCCAGCGTGGTGTATTTTTCAAACAGCGCCGGTGTAACTTTATTTACACGTTCATCGGTGCATTGCGCTGAAAGACGGGTTGCGATCAATAATTCATAGGGCTTGGAATAATGAAGCGCACACTCTGCCTGAGGGTATAGCTTTTCCAATTCATCCAGAATAAATTGAATTTTTTCTGCCTTTCTCATGATTCCTCCTTTATCTTTTTCCAATATGCCGCAGAGGCGCTTTCCAACTTGTTATCGCCAAATTGATAATAATGCTTTCCCTGTAGATCTGCCGGCATATAGTTTTGGTTTACATAATGGTTTGGATAGGGATGGGGATACATATAACCCTGGCCGTGGCCCAGCTTTTCCGCACCGCCATAGTGGCTGTCCTGAATGTTGGCGGGAATGATCTGCCCTTTACCGCTGCTCACATCTGCCATGGCCGCATCAATGGCTTCGATGGCTGAATTGGATTTTGGAGCCGTAGCCAAAAGTATAACAGCTTCTGCCAGGGGAATTCTTGCTTCCGGTAGCCCCAGCGCCTGCGCGCAATCTACGCAGGATTTTACAATGGAAATTGCCTGCGGGTAAGCCAGACCGATATCTTCGGCGGCGATTACCATCAGTCGCCGGCAGGGGGCGATCAGATTGCCCGCCTCCAAAAGACGTGCCAGATAGACCAATGCAGCATCAGGATCCGATCCACGGATGGATTTTTGGAAGGCAGAAAGGATATCATAATGATAATCCCCGTCTTTATCGTAGTGATTTCCGCTTCGCTGGGATGCTTCGGCGATCATTTCCTCGGTAATTTCCGGATGTTCCTTGGTCAAAGCAATGGAAATGATCTCGATGCAGTTACAGCACTTTCGTACATCCCCGCCGCAGCCGTAAGCGATTTTTTTAAGACCTTCTTCGGTATACTGAATGGTAAAGCCCCGCTGGTCCTCCAAATATTGAATGGAGCGTTTGATGAAGGGGATCATATCATGGGCGGAAACGGGCTTGAATTCAAATACCGTGCAGCGGCTGAGGATCGCATTATAGACGTAAAAATAGGGATTTTCGGTCGTAGATGCGATCAATGTGATACTGCCGTTTTCAATAAATTCCAGCAAGGATTGCTGCTGTTTTTTATTGAAATACTGAATTTCGTCCAGGTAGAGTAATATACCGTTGGGAGCAGTAAAGGGATTGATATCGTTAATGATATCCTTAATATCGCTGATGGAAGCGGTAGTAGCATTTAATTTATATAATTTACGGTCGGATTTTTCGGAGATGATCCGGGCCAAGGTGGTTTTTCCCACTCCGCTGGGACCGTAAAAGATCATGTTTGGAATATCCTTGCCCTCAGCAATGGCACGAAGTAATTTCCCTTTGCCCAGCAAGTGGCGCTGCCCTACCATCTCATCGATGGAGGTGGGGCGCAAAATATCAGAAAGCGGACGCATAAAAAGCCTCCTTTCGGCATTTTCTATCATTATAACAAATGCGTCAAAGCTATTCAACAGTTTTTTTGCCGAAAACGCCATTGACTTTATGGCAAAGTCAGTATAAAATATATATGAATAAAAACAAGGAGGCTCTCCAAATGATTGAAGAGGTCAAGTTGCAGTTGAAAAAGAATGCAAATACCATTCGGATGGATATCGTTGAGCAGGTGCACAGCGCCAAATCCGGCCATCCCGGCGGTTCTTTGTCTATTGCAGACATTGTTGCATATCTTTATTTTGTTGAATTGAATGTGGATCCGAAGAATCCCGATTGGGCAGATCGTGATCGCTTTGTTCTTTCCAAGGGCCACACCTGCCCGGCAGTTTATTCTGCTCTGGCACGTCGGGGATTCTTTGACCCCGAGATCCTGCCCACCTTCCGTCATATCGGAAGCATCCTGCAGGGTCATCCCGATATGAAGAATATCCCCGGCATCGATATGTCCAGCGGCTCTTTGGGTCAGGGCATCTCTGCTGCCTGCGGTATGGCACTGGCAGCCAAAAAGAGCGGCGCATCCTATCGTGTTTATACCATTTTGGGGGACGGTGAGATCGAAGAGGGCCAGGTTTGGGAAGCGCTGATGTTCGCTGCTCATTATAAGCTGGACAACCTTTGTATCATTGTTGATAATAACGGCCTGCAGATCGACGGCCCTACCGCCGAGGTCATGAGCAGCGCCCCCATCGGGGATAAGGCTGCTGCCTTCGGTCTTGCATCCTTTGAAATGGACGGCCACGATTTTGATTCCATTGAAAAGGCTTTCAACGAAGCTAAAAAGGTTGTGGGTAAGCCCTCTCTGATCGTTGCCAATACTGTGAAGGGTAAAGGCGTTTCCTACATGGAAAATCAGGTCGGCTGGCATGGTACCGCCCCCGGCGATGACGATTATAATACCGCTATGAATGAACTGAAGGAGGTTGCAAAATGTCTGTAAAAGAAGCAACAAGAGATAGCTACGGCAAGGCTTTGACCGAATTTGCCGAAGAATATGATCTGTATGTTATGGACGCAGACCTTGCTGCGGCCACTAAAACCGGTATTTTTAAGAAGGCATATCCTGATCGCTTTATTGAGTGCGGTATTGCCGAAGGAAATATGATGGGCGTTGCGGCTGGTATGGCTGCAGCCGGCAAAACTGTCTTTGCCAGCACCTTTGCCATGTTCGCTGCCGGCCGTGCATATGAGCAAGTCCGCAACTCCATCGGCTATCCTCATCTGAATGTAAAGATCGGTGCTACCCATGCCGGTATTTCCGTGGGTGAAGACGGTGCTACCCATCAGTGCAATGAAGATATTGCTTTGATGCGTACCATTCCCGGAATGGTCGTTCTCAATCCGGCCGATCCCGTAGAGGCTCGCCTGTGCGTGAAGGCTGCTATTGAGCACGACGGCCCTGTTTATCTGCGTTTCGGAAGAATGGCTGTTGATTCTATCTTTGATGAGAACTATAAGTTTGAGATCGGCAAGGGCGCTGTTCTGAAGGACGGCAAGGATGTGGCCATCATTGCGACCGGCCTGATGGTTGCCCGTGCACTGGAGGCTGCTGAACTGTTGAAGGCCGATGGCATCGATGCGGCTGTTATCAATATTGCTTCCATCAAGCCCTTGGATAATGAACTTGTTCTGGAGTATGCTGCCAAGTGTAAAGCGGTTGTCACCACTGAGGAGCATTCCATCATCGGTGGTCTGGGCAGCGCGGTATGTGAGGTCGTTGCTGAGCAGGGGATCTGCCCCGTTGTCCGCCACGGTGTTGAGGATTGCTACGGCAAGAGCGGCCCTGCGCTGGATCTGCTTGATCTTTTCAAACTCAATGCAGCAGGCATCGCAGAAAAAGCAAAATATGCTCTTTCTTTGAAGAAATAAGGCTTTTTCGGTGCCGGTCAATGGCCGGCACCGAAAATTTTTAAAAATTTCTCTTGACGAACGGGAAAAAAGCGTGTATACTTTGTAAAGTAAAATATGCGGGTATAATTCATCGGTAGAATGCGACCTTCCCAAGGTTGATAGGTGGGTTCGACTCCCATTACCCGCTCCATATAAAAAAGGGACCTTGCGAGGTCCCTTTTTTAAAGAGTTTATGAGGTGCTGTATGAGAAAAGATAAAACCAATTATTATCTGGATATGGCGGATGCTGCCACTGGGCGCGGAACCTGCCTGCGCCGTGTTTTCGGGGCCATCATCGTGAAGAATGATGAGATCGTATCCACAGGCTATAACGGAGCACCCCGGGGGCGTAAGAATTGCTGTGATTGCGGTACCTGTATCCGCCAGGAATTGGGAATCAAAAGAGGGGAGCGGTATGAGCTTTGCCGTTCTGTTCATGCGGAAGCAAACTGTATCATTTCCGCCGCACGCCGTGATACCATCGATGCCACCCTTTATCTGGTGGGTCATGAGGTGGATACCGGCGATTATGTAAAAAATACAGCGCCCTGTGCCATGTGTAAAAAATTGATCATCAATGCAGGTATTAAAGATGTTGTGGTGCGGGATAGTAAGGAGGAATTTCATACCTTCCTGGTGGAAGATTGGATCAAAAATGATGAATCCTTGGACGGTACCCTTGGATATTAAATTTTAAGCCCGGAAATGCTTGCATTTCCGGGCTTTCTTCAGCAGCTAGTGCCGCCTTCAGGCGGGAAGAATTCATTGGTGGGGAAGCAAAGCTTTTCAAAAAAGCTGCAGGGCTCCTCCTCCCGAGGCCCGGAGCATTCCTTCTCCGGCAGGCTGAATCTGGAATAGGGGATCTTGACCTGAACATCCCGCACGATCCGTACAACGCTGAACAACCCGAGAGATACCACCAGCTTTCTGCCGGCCATATCGGTCAGCTCTTCGGGGAAAAGGGCAGCAACACGACTGGGCAGATTTAAGGATTCGCATTCGGAACAGCAGCAGTTGCAGGAGGGATTTACGATCCTGGTGTTCAAAACGATGGGATCTACCACCTCCACCTCCGCCACCGGCAGATTGCTGTTGCTGTAATTATTACTGCAAGCGGAAGAAAATGTGGTGGTATTTCCTTCGCTGCCGTAAAGGATCACCTTTTTATTATAGTAGGAAAGACCTTCCACAATAGAAGGGCGTCCATTGCCGGTATAAACCTCAAAGCCGGTTTTGAAATAGAAGGTAAGATCTACCCCGTAAAATCCCTTGTTGAAAGGAACCTCTTCCAGAGTAACTGAGGTCCATACCAGTTCGGATTTTCTGGCTCGGATATTTACTGCATTATCGATAAGTGACTGATCGCCGGGGCTTAAGTACACGCGCATATCGGATAAGCAGTCTTTATCCTTGCAGGTATCGTATATTTTTTGCACGTTTACGCATATTTCTTCGCCGAAATTTTGGACATCATTATTGTTGGTATTGTTGATTTCCATAGCAGCCTCCTTATGGTTTGATCTATTGTATTTTATGTACGAAATTTAAAATCGTGAAAATTTATTGAAAAACTTCGTATGGTGTGCTATACTTGCATCATAATCATTAAAGGAAGTCCTGCTATGAAACGATTTTTTCTACTCCTGATTGCGGCGGTGATGCTGATTTCTTCTGCCGGCTGCAGCGTAAGTATAGATGAATCCAAAATGAACGATACACTCACACTTTTCACAAATGCACTGAAGGTGTATGATCGGGATGCCATGACCTTGCTGGTAACAGAGTTTCCAGATAAAACAGAATATGTTTATCTGGATGATATCTTTAACGATGAGCCGTATATCAACCTATATCGCATTCTTTTTTCGGATATAACCTATGAAATAAAGTCCTGTGAAAAGAACCGGATCATTGCTGAATTTACTATGCCGAATGTGCAGCAGCTTTATTCAACGGTTCTTGCGGAGGTGTTTCAGATGGTCATGTCCAATGAAGAGCTGCAGGCAAAATTGGATGAAGACGATCAAAACGGTGTTATTCTCACCCAGGAAATGATGCTTTCTTTGGCTATCAATGGGGAGTATGAAACCATGATCCAGGAATTTACCCTTACATTTAAGGAAAAAGAGGATCGTGTGATTTTAGTTTGCGATGATCAGCTTCGTGCGTTGATTACCGGAAACTTCTTCCTGTCCCGGAATATATCTCAATCTGATGTGAATGGCTGATTAAGAAAATAAATGTTTGCCGATTATCTATTTAAAGGAGATTAATAAAATGAATGAACCTGTATTTAATGCCGCAGAGGGCCGTGCTGAAACCCTGAATGCCCGTCTGCTCAAGAAGAGAACCGTGTTAGCCTTCGGAGAAATTGATGAAAAGGTTTCCTGTAGTATCGTATCCAGCTTGCTGTACCTGGCAAGCGAGGATGCAGAGGCTCCCGTTACCCTTTATATCAATTCCAGCGGCGGCTGTGAAACAGAGATCCTGGCTATCTTTGATGTGATGAGAAGCATCAGCTGCCCCGTTGAAACCGTATGCGTTGGAAAAGCCCACGGGCTTTCTGCCCTGTTGCTTGCCGGCGGTGAAAAAGGAAAGCGTAAGGCTTATGCCAATGCAGAGATCATGCTGATGCAGGTGGGCCGTGACCGTACCTTCGGTCAGGCCTCTGATATTGAACTGGAAACCGAGCATCTTTTAAAGGCTAAAAATCGGATCAATAAGCTGATCGCCTCCCTTTGCGGCCGTTCTGAGGAACAGATCCGTGCCGATCTGGAGCGTAAGCATTGGCTTTATGCCGAAGAAGCGAAGGAATATGGCTTGATCGATCAGATCATCGGGTAATGATGATCCGCAGATTTTTTCTGCGGATCATTTAATTTTGCAAAAACACTTCAAATTTCCTTCTGAATATGATAATATTTTAGAAGAGGTGGTACTATGGCGAGAAGAAAGAAAAAGGATCTTGTTAAGATAATCGGTATTATCATTTTTGTTGTTGGGATCGTATCTTACCTGAAAGCAAATACGGATTTGTTCAATAAAGGCCCGGAGGGTGATTGCTATGTTGATTTTATCGATTGTGGGCAGGGGGATAGCTCCCTGATCGTTTCAAATGGGGTTACGACCCTGATCGATGCGTCCACCCGGGAGGATGGGGAAAAGGTGGTGGATCATCTGGAGGAACGGGGCATTAAAAAGATCGATCATTTTTTGCTGACCCATCCTCATGAGGATCATATCGGCGGAGCCATTGCGGTTCTGGAATCCTTTGATGTTGAAAATATTTATATGAAAAGGCCCACAGAAGGAACCGAGCCCACGACCTCCGTTTATTTGAATTTGCTTAAAAAGATCAAGGAGCAGGGGAAAACCGTTCACGCTGTGGAGGTAAACGATTCCTTTGAATGCGGAGCTGTTACCTTCAACGTCCTCGGTCCGGTGGAAGATTATGAGGATCTGAACGATCAATCGGTCATTTTGCGTGGGCAAATCGGGGAGATCTCCTTCTTATTTACCGGTGATCAGGAATCTTCTGCGGAAAAGGATCTGGTGGCATACTATGGAGACACCCTAGAAAGTACTGTTTTAAAGGTGGGGCATCATGGCAGCAGCGGTTCTTCCTCTAAGGCTTTTTTGCAGGCGGTGGCTCCTGAGATCGGTATTATTTCCTGCGGGGAGGATAATTCCTATGGCCATCCCCATGATGAAGCGTTGAAAAGGCTGGAAAAACAGCAAGTTGAGATATACAGAACAGATACCCAAGGCACGATCACCGTTACAACGGATGGTAAAACAATTCAATGTACGGAGGGAAAATAATGCTTTACGGAGTCGATCGATTTGAAAAGGATTGGGCGATACTGGTTGACGGGGATGGAAATGCGGTCAATGTACTGCGCAGCAACCTGCCCGATGGCGTTAAAGAAGGGGACATTCTGAATTTTGACGGATCTTCCTATTCCTATAATTCGGAAGAAACTGCTTCGCGCCGTATGGAGGCCAAGAGCCTGATCGATGAATTATTTCAATAATATATTTAAGGAGTAAGCCAATGACAGAAAAACAACTACTTAATAATTTAGAACTGCCCGAAGGGATGCACGATGCTGTATTGGATACAGATACCTATAATGAGATCGACGACCAGTTTGCGCTGGCCTATATGGTGCGCAGCAACGATCGGATCCGTACCCGTGCCATCTATGCCGCACCCTTCTATAACAAGAACTCTTCTTCTCCGGAAGACGGTATGGAAAAAAGCTACGCTGAGATCCTGAAGGTTTTAGATCTTTGCGGCCGTAACGATATGAAGGATCTTGTTTTTAAGGGCAGTAAAACCTATCTGCTCGATGAAAATACTGCTGTAGAATCTCCCGCTGCCCGTCATCTGGCTGAGTTAGCTGATGAATATTCTGCCGATGATCCTCTTTATGTTATTGTCATCGGCGCCATCACGAATGTGGCTTCTGCATTGCTGATCAATCCGTCTATGGCAGAAAAATGCGTTGTGGTCTGGTTGGGAGGGCATTCCCACGATTGGCGCGATACCAAGGAATTCAATATGGTGCAGGATATTGCTGCTGCCCGGGTTGTTTTCTCCTCCGGTGTGCCGGTGGTTCAATTTCCATGCATGGGTGTTGTGGATAACTTTTCTGTTTCTGAGCCCGAACTGAATGAATGGTTTATTGGGAAGAATCCTCTGGCTGATTATCTGGCTCGCAATGTGATGGATCACTATAAGAATCCAAAGTGTATTTCATGGACAAAGGTGATCTGGGATGTAACCGCCGTTTCCTGGCTGACCGGTAAATTTTTCACCTATAAGATCAAGCCTATCCTTTTGCCGAACTATGAAGGATGCTATGATAAGGAGGCTCCCGGCCAGCTTTGCGCATATGTGAATAATATCAATAAAGCAAAGCTGATGGAAGATCTGATCAAAAGGTTGGTGGAGCAAGAAGCATGAAAATACTGAATTTTGGTTCTTTAAATATTGATCACGTATATCAGGTTCCGCATTTTGTGACCCCCGGTGAGACTCTTGCCTCAACCGGCTATCAAAAGAATGCCGGCGGAAAAGGAACAAACCAGTCCATTGCATTGGCCCGTGCCGGTGCTGAGGTCTATCACGCCGGTCAGATCGGGGAGGATGGAATTTTCCTGAAGGAACTGTTGGAAGCGGATGGTGTCAATACCAAGTGGCTGAAGGTGGGGGAGGTTCCCACCGGTCATGCCATGATTCAAGTGAATTCGCAGGGGCAAAATTGCATCCTCATCTGTGGAGGTGCAAATGCATCGGTGACTGAAGATTATATGAGGCAGGTATTTGCAGATTTTGAAGAGGGGGATTTTGTTTTGTTTCAAAATGAAATTGCCGGTCTGCCCGCGTTGTTACAGTATGCTTCCGAAGCAGGGCTGAAAATTGTTTTAAATCCCTCTCCCATCGGCCCGGAGATCCTGCAAAGCGATCTTTCTTTGGTGGATTACTTCATTATGAATGAGATCGAAGGCTTCGAAATCACCGGAAAGAAAGATGCCATTGAGATCTTAGATGAAATGTACCGCCGTTTTCCCAAAGCAGAGGTGGTGCTGACCTTGGGAGGCGAGGGCGCCTGCTTTGGAAATGGCAACGATCATGTTTTTGAGGCTGCCAGAAAGGTTACTGCGGTGGATACGACTGCTGCAGGTGACACCTTTACCGGTTATTTCTTTGCATCCTTATTGGAGGGGGCAGAGCCTGCCGAAGCATTGCGGCTTGCAACCGATGCCGCAGCGATTACCGTATCACGGCCCGGGGCTGCTTGCTCCATTCCAAAACGTTCTGAATTAAAATAACATAATTTGCAGGAAACCTTCATATCCATATACAAACGAGTATGGAAGTATGGAGGTTTCCCGCATTATGACCAAAACAAGCATTTATCAGGACATTGCAACCCGTACCGGCGGTGATATTTATATCGGGGTTGTAGGGCCGGTTCGTACCGGAAAATCAACATTTATCAAGAAGTTTATGGAGAATCTGGTCATTCCCAATATTGCCAATGAGCATAAAAGGGAGCGTGCGATCGATGAACTTCCCCAATCTGCCGCCGGAAAAACCATTATGACAACAGAACCGAAGTTTATCCCCGATGAAGCGGCCGAGATCGTCATGGAGGATCATACCCGATTTAATGTTCGGCTGATCGATTGCGTGGGCTATGTTGTGGACGGTGCCATGGGGCAGACTGAAAACGGGGAAGCCCGCATGGTGGAAACTCCCTGGAGCGAGGATAAATTAGAGTTTCAGCAAGCGGCAGAAATGGGTACCAGAAAGGTGATCTGTGAGCATTCGACCATCGGCCTTGTGGTAACGACCGATGGCAGTATCGGCGAAATTTCACGGGATGATTACGCCCGTGCCGAGGAACGGATCATCCGTGAACTGAAAGCCATTGATAAGCCCTTTGCAGTGCTGGTGAATTCCATGTTTCCGGATAGCGACAGTGCCAGAGAACTGCGGGATCGGCTGATGCAGCAATATGATGTTCCCGTTATGACCGTAAATTGCCTGGAGCTGGACCGGGAGAAGATCCTTTCCATCATTCAGACCGTTTTACTGGAGTTTCCCATTAAAGAGATCTTCATCGATCTTCCCGCTTGGGTCGGTGGTCTGGAAAAGGATCATTGGCTGAAAAAGGAAGTATATTCCAGTATTCTGGAAAGTGCAAAGCAGATCGACCGGGTCCGCACCGTTAAAAAAATGGTACTGGATCTTTCCGGTGAAGAGCAGCTTTCCCGATGTGAGATCGAGAATGTGAATTTGGGTGAGGGAAGTGCCGGCCTGAAAATCGAGCTGAAACCGGAATTATATTACAGCATTTTAAGTGAATCTGCCGGAATGCCCATTGAAAACGACGGTGATCTGGTTGCCCTGATCAAAGAGCTTTCTGCTGCAAAGATGGAGTATGAAAAGATCAAGGACGCATTTGCTGAGGCACAATCAAAGGGCTACGGAATCGTATTTCCCACCTTGGAAGAAATGAGCCTTGGGGAACCGCAGATCTTTAAACAGGGCGGCCGTTTTGGGGTAAAGCTGGCTGCGGAAGCGCCTTCTTATCACATTATTCAGGCTAATATCTGCACCGAGATCTCTCCCATTGTAGGCAGCGAAAAGCAATCGGAGGAGCTGATCGAATATCTGCTCAAGGATTTTGAGGAGGATCCATCCAAAATTTGGGAGTCTAATATTTTCGGGAAATCTGTACATGATCTGGTGAATGAAGGTTTACATAATAAACTATCCAGAATGCCTGATGATTCTCGCTTTAAGCTGCAGGAAACACTTTCCAGGATTATCAATGAGGGAAGCGCGGGCTTGATCTGCATAATTCTGTAAAGGCGGTGCATACTTACCCAAGAGGTGAGTTAAATGAATAGTGAAGCACAAGCATTTTTTGATACACTGCCTAAGTGGCTGCGGGAGGATATCCTCCAATCCGGCGTTACCTTCAATACACGGAATGAATTGGAAGAGATCGCCCGGAATTTTTCGGCGCAAACCGAAGAAAAACCCGATAATAAGTGAATAATACCGAAGAAATCCTAGGATTTCTTCGGTATTATTTTTGACTTTTAGCTGCTTTTGTCGTATAATTGATTCCAAAGAGGTGAGCGTATGTTAAAGCGGTATTTGATGTGGACTTTGGCCACATTCTATTTTACCATTCTTTTGTGCTCCTTTCTCTCCTTTGAGTTGGCCGCCGGAATAGCAGTTGTCGTCCTGGCTTTGATGATTCCTGTTGCTTTTATCCGTTTTTCGCTTAAAAAATTGATTCTTCCTTGCCAGGCAGCCTTAGTTGCGGCAGTTATTTTCTTTACGGTCTCTCAGCTTCCTGCCCAAAAGACGCAGACTGAATTGGTCGGCCGATCTGCCGAGATCAGCGGAATTGTTACAGATCTTGGTACAAATGCAGCCGGAAATCTGTCTCGCTATCAAATAAAGCTTACGGCGATCAATGGTAAAAAACTGCCCTTTTATCATCAATTCTATGTTTATTTATATAGTGATACGGAAAGCGAATATTCTCCCGGTGCCGGCTTTCAGGGTACTTTGGAATTTTTTGATACCGCCATCGAATTCGGCGGAGGCAGGGAAGACCGGGTCTTTATCAGCTCCTTTAGTTCCAATGCTTCCACCTTCTTCAGCGAGGCACAAAAGGAGAATTATTATCATATTTTTTATGAATTTCGTAACGCTATACAGAACCGGTTGTGCTTTGGTGATACAGATACCATTGGTTTAATGCGCTCGGTTTGCTTCGGCGATACCGAATCTTTGGATTCTAGGTTGAATGTTTCCCTGCGACGTATCGGTCTTTCTCATGTTACATCCGTAAGCGGTCTGCATCTGACCTTTACTGTGCTGTTGTTCAGCTCTCTTCTGGCTCTTTTGGGAATTCATTACCGGATCCGCCATATTGTGAATATTTTTGTCGCGGTTTTCTTTACAGCGATCGTTTGGTTTCCCTTGTCCTGCGTCCGTGCCTGCATCATGCTTTCCATTTTATCCTTAGGAATGGCGTTGAATTTATTCCCGGATGGACTCACCTCCTTATCTGTTGCCGCTTTTTTGATCGTTGTATTTAATCCGCTTGCCATTCGAGACGTGGGTTTTCTTCTGAGTGTTTTTGCCACCGCCGGAATCATTCTTCTGCGTTCGCCGATCGAAACCTTTTTATTTCCTAAAAAAGTTGGAAAGAATCACCATATCAATTCTGTATACCGTAAGTTTACCGGTATTTTTGCCTGTTCCATTGCAGCAACACTTGCTACCTTGCCTATCGTGATTTCTGTTTTTAAAACAGTCAGCTTGATCGGGCCGCTGGCAAATGTGATTTTGATTTATCCTCTTCAGGCTGTTTTTATGCTGGGAATGATGATGGTTATGCTTGGTTGGATCCCCGGTATCGGCGCTGCCATCGGCTTTATCTGTGATTTTTTGTATGATATTATTGATTTGATTTCAGATCTTATTGGAAGATTTCCCTATTCCAGCGTAACCGGCTTTAATCTTCAAGGTATTATCATTTTGGTGTTGTTCATTGCGATTACCGGCGTGGCGATTTATGATTTCATTCGGCATCAACGCCGTAGTTTTATAGCATTATTTTTAATGTTGCTGTGCTTTAGCGGTACCTTTGGCTTAATTTATAAAACGGCGCATCCGGATGATTCGGTGGAAATTGCTTTTATTGATGTGGGGCAGGGGGAATGTACTGTGATATCTAAAGACAACCGTGCGGTGATCTTTGATTACGGCGGATCGTCCGAGAAACGTTATAACCTGATCGATTATCTGCAGAAGAAAAACATTTATGTTGTGGAGCTTCTGGCGTTTACCCATCTGCACAGCGATCATACCAACGGTCTGCGTACTCTGCTTCGCAATGTATATGTGGACCAAATTTTATATCCGGAATTTGAATTTGAAACCGCGGAGCTGCTGACCTTGATCCAATCTGAAAAGAATCGTATTATATCCGGCGATGAAACGATTAGCGTGCTGGATGATGTTTCAGTTTCATTGATTACAGCTGCCGCTTTCGATGAGACCCTCGCAAACCGCAATGAGCGGTGTATTTGTTACCATGTGTGCTATGGTGATACATCGGTTTTGGTGACCGGTGATCTGGAAGGGGACGCCGAAATAAAACTATTGAATTATGAGTTGAATTGCACTATACTTAAAGTGGCTCATCACGGAAGTGATTCTTCCTCCCTGTATCCCTTCTTGAAAGCCGCTTCTCCTGAAATTGCCGTGATATCTGTCGGCGAAAATTCATACGGTCATCCCAGCGCAAGTGTGATCGACCGGTTGGAGACTATCAGCGCCCGGATACTTAAAACCTCTGACGGTAATATTATTTTTAAATCAAACGGAACCACCCTGGAAAGGATCATATCATGACAATTGAAGCCCTAAAAAAACAGCTGCAGGAAAAAAATCTTGCTTCTTTATATTATATGGCGGGGGACGAGCAGTATTTGCTGGATCATTATTATAAGCAATTTAAAGAATGTTGCTCCGATATATTGCCTGAATTTAATTTGATCGAAATCGACGGTAAGAAGATCGATTATGATTATTTGGCAGATGCCTGCACCTCCTATCCGGTGATGGCTGAGAAGAAGCTAGTAACAGTCGCAGATCTGGAGACCGGCGCCTTTAAGGGAACTAATGAAAAGAAGTTTTCCGCTGCTTTGGCCGATATTGCTCCGGGCGTTACGGTTTTAATTTGGGAACACGCTCGGGAAAAGTCTAAAAGTAATGCCATTGAATCCGCTGTAAAAAAATTGGGCGGTGAAATTGTGCGGGCCGACCGGCCTAAGCCGGAAGCCCTTATCCCTTGGGTGCGTAAAATCGTTGCCAAGGAGAACGGAATGATCGATGACCGCACCTCGGCATATTTGATTGAAGTAACTGGCGGCTCTATGCTTCGTTTGAGCAATGAGCTTCATAAATTGCTTTCCTTTGTACAAGGCGGAGAGATTGATCGGGCCTTGATCGATAAAATGGTGGCCCCTGAAGAGGACTCCTCCTGGTTTGCCATTTCCAATGCCATTGCAGAGCATGATTTTGATCTCTTAATGCAAGCTTTGCAGACACTGTACCGGCAAAATGTAGATGAGACTGTTATTGCAGGGATGTTTTACCGTGCATACATCGACCTGTGGCGCGGAGAAATTGCATTGCGAGAGGGCCATTCTTCGGCAGAATTAGCCTCTGTTTGCGGAATCAGCCCCTATGCTGCTGCTAGAATTATGCGTACAGCCGAACGGATGCAGGAAGGTGAGGCTTTGGACGGGCTTAGAAGATGCCTTGAACTGGATGAGAAGATCAAAACCTCCGGCTTGAATAAAAAAGATCTGATCTATACCTTTGCTGCCAGCCTGCTGGCATTTCAAATGAAAGACCATGAATAAAATACCTATTAAACAAATCGTGATCGTTGAAGGTAAATATGATAAGATCGCTCTTGAAAACATTATCGATGCAACTATCATCACCTGTGACGGTTTTGGAATCTTTAAAAATGAAGAGCAAAAAAATGCTCTTCGCTCCATGGCAAAGGAGAACGGAGCAATCATTTTAACGGATTCCGACAGTGCGGGCGGGCTGTTGCGCTCCTATCTACAAACGATCCTTCAGAATGCCGAGGTATATACGTTATATATCCCTGCGATTCCCGGCAAAGAAAAAAGAAAAACCTCCTTTTCCAAGGAGGGATATTTAGGGGTAGAGGGCACTGATTCTGCCGTGTTGCGCAAGCTTTTTGAGGAGTTTCGTGCCCAACCTATCGCAACTGCCATAAAGGCAAACGATTTATTTGAATTGGAGCTTACCGGAACGCTCGGAGCGGGGGAAAGAAAGGCTTTACTCTTAAAAGCTTTAAATCTTCCGCCTCATCTTTCTAATAAAGCTCTTCTTAAAGAGTTGAACCGGCGGTTTGATCCGAAGGGCTTTTATCAATTTGTTGCAGCGCTTTTGGCATGAAAAAAGATCTCCCTTTCGGGAGATCTTTTTTATTAGTCGCTAACGTAGGGTAGCAGAGCAATAACCCGAGCACGCTTGATGGCGCTGGTCAGCTGACGCTGATGCTTTGCACAGGTACCGGTTACGCGGCGGGGAAGGATCTTAGCACGCTCAGAAATGTACTTTCTCAGCTTGCCCGTATCCTTATAATCGATTTCAGTTACTTTATCCACGCAGAATGCGCAAACTTTACGTCTGGGCTTTCTGTTGGGTCTGTAATTCTTTTCTCTTTCCACAGCTAAATCCTCCTTGTCAGATTAGAAGGGCAATTCATCATCTTGAACTTCTTCGAATTCAACGGTATTGCCGCCGGTTACGGGGGGAGCCTTGAATTCAGGAGCAGCAGGACGAGAAGAGTCCTTTTTGGATTCTACAAAGTGAGCTTCGTCAACAATTACTTCAAAAGCAGTTCTTTTGGCACCGGTTTTATCCTCATAATTGCGGGACTGCAGAGAACCGACCAAAGCGATCAGCTGGCCCTTTTCGAAAAACTTGCTGATAAAATCAGCGGTATTTCTCCAGGCAACGCAGTTGATAAAGTCGGTGGGATAATTTCCGTCCGGACCTTTATACTGACGCTGAACAGCAACAGAAAAGGAAACAACGGATACATCGGAAGAGGTTTTTCTCAACTCCGGTGTAGCAGTCAGGCGGCCGGTTAAAATGACTTTGTTTAACATAGCAGAATCCTTTCCTTACTTTTCTTCTTTGTTCACAACGATGGAACGAAGAATGCCGTCAGTAATGCCGTAAATTCTTTCGAGCTCGGCGGGGAAGGTTACGGGTGCTTCAAAGTTGATCAGCACATAATGACCTTCAGTGACGAAGTCGATGGGATAGGCAAGCTTCTTGACGCCCCAGTCATCAACAGATTCAACAGTACCGTGCTTTGCGATCAGCTCCTTGAACTTCTCAACAAGAGCGGTAAAATCCTCCTCTGTTAAATTAGGCCGGGTGATGAAAATAGTTTCATACTTGCGATTTCCTTCAGCCATGATTTACACCTCCTTATGGACTTTTGGCTCATTTATCCAATGAGCAAGGACCCTATAATTATACTATAAATATTTTAAAAGTCAAGTTTTTTCATGACAAAAAAATAATAATTTTAAGCACATTATTTGTTGCAGCTTTACATAAAAAGTGTTATTCTATAGAAAAAAGCTTCGGAGGGACGGAAAATGGTGGTTTATAAGGCGCCTTTGGGTTATAATACCTGGAATACATTTGGCGATGAGATCAATGAGCAACTAATTATTGAGATCGCTGATACGCTGGTCTCCAGCGGGTTGAGAGATGTTGGCTACGATTATCTGGTGATCGACGATTGTTGGTCGGAAAAGGTGCGGGATGAAAATGGCTGCCTGGTTCCCGATAAAGAAAAATTTCCTCACGGCATGAAATATGTGGCGGATTATGTTCACGCCAAGGGCTTAAAATTCGGCATTTATTCCTGCGCCGGCGCTCTGACTTGTGCCGGATATCCCGGCAGCTTCCGCCATGAATATCAGGATGCAAAAACCTTTGCGGAATGGGGTGTGGATTTTTTGAAATACGATTATTGCTATCGCTCCAAATCCGTAACCGGGCCGGATCTTTACCGTAAAATGGCATTAGCCTTGAAAAATTCCGGCAGAGATATTCTGTTTTCTGCCTGCTCCTGGGGACATGATGAGACCCATAAATGGATCGATACCACCGGTGCCAATATGTGGCGGCTCACGGGGGATATCAAGGACTCCTGGAACCACATCAAAAGCCTTGCTATGCAAGCCATCGATGTGGATGCGGTGAATTATATCAATTGTTTTACAGATCTTGATATGCTCATCGTAGGTATGAACGGAAAGGGCTTTTGCGCATTGGACGGATGCTCTTTTGATGAATATGTGTCACACTTTTCCTTCTGGGCGCTGATGGGCTCTCCCTTGATGATTGGCTGCGATATACGTGAGATGGATGAAAATACCATGAAGATCCTGGGAAATAAAGACGTGCTCGCTATTAATCAGGATGCGGATCTCCGCCGCCCCTTCCTGCTGTGCGGCGTTGATTCCCAAAGCCTATCTGCGGAAAAACCCATCTATGCAAAGGTTCTGGAAAATGGGGATGTTGCTCTTGGATTTTTTAATTTTTCCGATAAAAGATCCGGGCATATGTTTGTGACTCTGGATATGATCGGTCTGGATGCCGATACCCGGCTGGATATTACCGTGCAGGATCTTTGGAGCGGAGAAGAATTCAAGCCGGATAATGATACGATCCTGGTAAAGAGATTGGAGCCCCATTGCTGCAAGCTTTTCCGGGTAAAGGTTCAATAATCCCATGAGCAGAGCTTCGGCTCTGCTCTTTTTGTTATGCATCCCATTGGCTGTATAGTGAGCAGAACCGAACTCGCAAAATATTCAACGCCTCCGTGACCTTGGAATTGGCTAAATTGGGTTTCTTTTTCTCGATCACTTCCTTGGTGAGAATGCTTTGCCGGGTCGCATCAAGAGAGCAGAAAGCCAAATAGCATTGCTCTTTTCTGATCAGTATTGCCTCGGGATTATAGCCGGAAACTTCGGCCATATAACGGTTTTGTATTTCTAGCATATATTTACTTTGCACAAAATGGCGTCGGTATTCGTTTCGTAGAATACGCCTGCAAAACCCGCCAACCCATGTGGAGAACAGACTGCGTCCCTCAAAGGTTCCCAGCTTTAAATAGCATTTTTCAAAAGCTATATCAACAATATCACCTGGATCCAGATATCTTATGTATTCCCGAATACAAATCGAGTTTACATAATTATGAACTCTTTGATAAGCTTTTACATATAGCATCCCCCAAGCATCCTGATCACCGGTCAAAACCTGTTGCGCAAGAAAATAATCATAGTCCCACTCAGGGTTATCCTTCATAACAGGATCCTCTCTTTTTTGTTGGATTCTGTCAATATTATACTATGCTTTTGTAAGTTTTACAATAACTTTAAAGAAATACTGTTCTTATGTCTTTCTTTTTTGAAAAATATGTGTTATACTAATTCATATGGCTTGTTTTCGGAAAGGAAAATAAATGGATCATTTTGAATTAGTATCTCAATATAAGCCTACGGGTGATCAGCCCGAGGCAATAAAAAAACTTTCAGACGGCATCAAAAGCGGCGAGAAGGAGCAGGTTTTGCTGGGCGTTACGGGATCCGGTAAAACCTTTACAATGGCGAATATTATTGCAAATGTCAATAAACCTACCTTAGTTTTGGCTCATAATAAAACTTTGGCGGCCCAGCTTTGCTCCGAATTCAGGGAGTTTTTTCCCAACAATGCAGTTGAATATTTTGTGTCCTACTACGACTACTACCAACCGGAGGCCTACATTCCGTCCTCAGACACTTATATAGAAAAAGACAGCTCCATTAACGACGAGATCGATAAGCTGCGTCATAGTGCAACCTTCTCATTGCTGGAACGGAAAGATACCATTGTAGTCTCTTCTGTATCTTGCATTTATGGATTGGGTGATCCTGATGAATATAAGAATCTGGTATTATCCTTGCGGCCCGGTATGATCAAGGATCGGGACGAAGTGATCGAGCATCTGGTAAGTGTTCAGTATGAGCGGAATGACTTTGATTTTACCCGTAATAAATTCCGTGTTCGGGGAGATGTTCTGGAGGTTTTTCCGGCTGCATCTACCGACACGGTCATTCGGATCGAATTCTTCGGTGATGAGATCGACCGAATTTCCGAGATCGATAACATGACCGGTGAATTAAAGCGTGATCTTACCCATGTGGCCATCTATCCCGCATCTCACTATGTGATCGGGGAAGAAAAAAGAGAGCTTGCATTAAAAGAGATCGAACGGGAACTGCAGGAAAGAATCGATTATTTTACCTCTAACGGAAAACTGCTGGAAGCTCAGCGGATCGAGCAGCGTACCCGTTATGATCTTGAAATGCTGCGAGAGATCGGCTTTTGCACCGGGATCGAGAATTATTCCCGTGTTTTGAGTGGACGTGCTCCCGGCAGCCCCCCGGCGACTCTGCTGGATTTTTTTGGGGATGATTTTTTGCTGATCGTGGATGAGTCTCATGTTACTCTACCTCAGGTACGGGGAATGTACGGGGGGGATCGTTCCAGAAAAGAGATGCTGGTAAATTACGGATTTCGATTGCCCTCTGCTTTTGATAACCGTCCTTTGAATTTTCAGGAGTTTACCGATCGGTTGGATCAGGTCATATATGTGAGTGCTACCCCTGCTGCCTATGAATTGGAGCGAAGCAGCCAGGTGGCAGAGCAGATCATCCGGCCCACCGGTCTATTGGATCCTGAAATTTCGGTTCGCCCTGTGGAAGGTCAGATGGATGACCTGCTTGCGGAGATCAACCGGTGTGTGGAGGAGGGATCCAGGGTTCTTGTTACCACGCTTACCAAACGGATGGCTGAGGATCTCACCGAGTATCTGGAAGGAATGGGTGTAAAGGTAAAATACTTGCACTATGACGTAAAGACGGTGGAGCGAATGGAGATCGTACGCGATCTACGTTTGGGTGTATTCGATGTGTTGGTTGGCATTAATTTGCTTCGGGAAGGCCTTGATATTCCGGAGGTTTCTTTGGTGGCGATCCTGGATGCGGATAAGGAAGGCTTTTTGCGTAGTGAGACCTCTTTGATCCAGACGATCGGTCGGGCTGCAAGAAATGCTGAAGGCCGGGTGATCATGTATGCCGATCAGGTTACAGCGTCCATGGAACGGGCGATTCGTGAAACAGAGCGCCGCCGTACCCTGCAAAAAGAATGCAATGAGGCAAATGGAATCGTGCCGACTACCATCAAAAAGGACGTGCGTGAGATCCTGGATATCGGCGCCATGCCTACTACGCCTTCTCGCCGTAAGTTGAAATTCTCGCAGGACGAAAAGCAGGCGATGATCCGTGATTTGGAAAAACAGATGAAGGAGGCCGCAAAAATGCTGGAATTCGAATATGCGGCAATGCTGCGTGATAAAATTGCGGCTTTGAAAGGGGAAGAATAGTATGGAAAAAGATTTTATTAAAATCAAGGGAGCCAGGGAAAATAATCTTAAAAATATTGATCTGACCATCCCAAGGGATAAATTGGTAGTTTTTACCGGTCTTTCCGGCTCCGGGAAGACCTCCCTGGCCTTTGATACCATATATGCAGAGGGGCGGCGGCGCTATGTGGAAAGTCTGTCCTCCTATGCAAGAATGTTTTTGGGGCAGATGAATAAGCCCGATGTCGATAATATTTCTGGGCTTTCTCCTGCTATCTCTATCGACCAGAAAACCACCTCCAAAAACCCTCGCTCAACAGTAGGCACTGTCACGGAAATATATGACTATTTGCGGCTGCTTTTTGCCCGGATCGGCAAACCTCATTGCCCGGTCTGCGGGCGGGAGATTACCCAGCAAACGGTGGATCAGATCGTAGATCGCGTTTGTGAATTGCCTGAAAGAACCAAAATGACCATTCTTGCACCGGTTGTACGTGGGAGAAAGGGTGAGCATCAGAAACTGCTGGAGGATGCCAAACGCAGCGGATTTGTCCGTGTGCGGATAGACGGCAGCTTATATGAGCTGACCGAGGAGATCAAGCTGGAAAAAAATATCAAGCATTCCATTGAGATCGTTGTTGACCGCCTGATTATGAAGGATGGAATTCAGCAGCGTTTAACAGATTCTCTGGAAACCGCGCTGCATCAAGCAGACGGCCTTGTCATCGTAGCACCGGAGGGGGAGGAAGAGATCCTTTTTTCCCAGAACTTCACCTGTCCGGAGCACGGTTTTTCTATGGAAGAGCTTTCGCCTCGGATGTTTTCTTTCAATAATCCCTACGGTGCCTGCCCGGATTGCGATGGCCTCGGTTTCCTGATGAAGGTGGATCCTGCGTTAGTCGTGCCAAAACCGCATTTGTCCATCAACGAAGGGGCGATCCGGGCCAGCGGCTGGTATCTTTCCAGCGGAGATAACATTGCGAAAATGTATTTTCGTGCCTTAAGCGAGAAATACGGCTTTTCATTGAACACCCCCTTTCAGGATCTTACAAAAGAGCAGCAGAATATCCTTTTGTTCGGCAATAATGGGGAAAAGTTGGATATGCAGCGCAACTCTTCCTTTGGATCTGTGGCATACAGCACTTCTTTTGAAGGGGTCGTGCCGAATCTTGAACGTCGTTTTAAGGAAACGAACAGCGAATTTATTCGTCGCGAGATCGAAAATGTCATGAGCGATTGTCCATGCCTGTCTTGCCGGGGAAAACGCCTTAAAAAGGATATTTTGGGGGTCACCGTTGGTGAAAAGAACATTGCAGAGGTTACAGATCTCTCTGTTACCGCTGCGGTGGATTTTTTTGAAAGTCTTGAGTTGTCGGAAAAAGACCAAATGATTGCTCAGCGGGTATTGAAGGAGATCATCGAACGACTGACCTTTTTGCGCAGCGTTGGCCTGGAATATCTGACGCTTTCCCGCAGTGCCGGAACCCTTTCCGGCGGCGAAAGCCAGCGCATTCGTTTGGCCACGCAGATCGGGTCCTCCCTGATGGGAGTGCTGTATATTTTAGATGAACCCTCTATAGGATTGCATCAGCGGGATAATGATAAACTGATCACCACACTTCAGCGCCTTCGTGATCTTGGGAACACTCTTATTGTGGTAGAGCACGATGAGGATACTATGCGCGCGGCCGATTATATTGTTGATATCGGCCCCGGTGCAGGAATTCACGGCGGTGAGGTTGTTTGCACCGGAACCCCGCAGGAGATCATGGATTGCGAATCCTCCTTGACCGGTCAATATCTCAGTGGAAAAAAGACCATTGAAATTCCAGAGAAACGCCGGGAAGGAAACGGAAGCTTCCTTGAAGTCATCGGCGCAGAGGAGAACAATCTGAAAAAGATCGACGTCAAAATTCCCTTGGGCACCTTCACTTGCGTGACCGGTGTTTCCGGTTCCGGAAAATCTTCTCTGGTCAATTCTGTAATTTATAAGACTTTGGCACATGAGTTGAACGGCGCAAAATCTTTCCCGGGAAAGGCAAAAGAGATCAAGGGGATGATGCACCTGGATAAGGTGATCGATATCGATCAGTCTCCTATCGGCAGAACTCCCCGCTCCAATCCGGCAACCTATACCTCGGTTTTTACCGATATTCGGGATCTCTTCGCTTCAACAAACGGTGCAAAGGCAAGGGGCTATGGCTCCAGCCGCTTTTCCTTTAACGTTCGGGGCGGTCGGTGCGAAGCCTGCCAGGGCGATGGCATCATCAAGATCGAAATGCACTTTCTTCCGGATGTTTATATCCCTTGTGAGGTCTGCAAAGGAAAGCGGTATAACCGTGAGACTCTGGAGGTGAAGTATAAAGATAAATCTATTGCCGATGTATTGGATATGACGGTAGAGGAAGGGCTGAATTTCTTTGAGAATCATGCCAAGATCCGCCGGAAGCTGCAAACGCTGTATGATGTGGGGCTTTCCTATGTGAAGATCGGGCAGCCTTCTACAACTCTCTCTGGCGGTGAGGCTCAGCGAGTCAAGCTGGCCACAGAGCTTTCTAAACGCCCCACCGGCCAAACCATCTATATCCTGGATGAACCGACTACCGGTCTGCATACAGCAGATGTTCAAATGCTGATCACCGTGCTGCAGCGCCTGGTCGACACTGGAAATACGGTGGTGGTGATCGAGCACAATCTTGACATGATCAAAACGGCAGATTACCTGATCGATCTCGGCCCTGAAGGCGGTGATAACGGTGGAACCGTTGTTGCGACCGGTACACCGGAGGAGGTTGCAGCCTGCGAAAAAAGCTATACAGGCATTTATTTGAAAAAATCAGGTGTAAAGTAATTTTGCTTTCCCAAAAGACGTCCGAATTTCGGGCGTCTTTTTTCATATTTCAGGATGAATTAACATAAATTGAATTGAGTGAGGTGGTGTTTATGGCTTATTCTGAGCGTGAGTTACTGGCGCGTTTGATCCAATGTGAGGCCGGTGGTGAAGGGGATATTGGCATGAAAGCTGTTGCCAGTGTGGTGATGAACCGGGTTCATTATCCGGTGGGGGAATATGCCCGTGTCGGTCAGGGGAGCATCCGGGATATTATCATGCAGCCCGGCCAGTTTGCTTGCGCCAGTACTGTTGAAAACGGACGGTACAATCCGCAGAATATCTACAACATGAATCCGACCGAGGAGCATTTCGCTATCGCAGATTGGGCAATTGCCGGTAATCGATTACCCGGATTAGGAGATTCTCTTTGGTTTTATAACCCATTTAACGCAAACTGTCGTCAAACATTTCCGTCAGATGTGGGGTATTATATTGGGAAATACCAGGCGCATTGCTTTTATAATCCCACAGATTTATATGAGTTTACATAATTTCGAGAGGTGCTTATATGGCAGAATTGAACAATAACGGCAACTTTTTTCGTCCATCTGAAAACAATGACTCCGATTTTAATCAATCTCCCGCTTATCCCGGGTCCTGGCAGCAGGTCCTGCGCAACAACGAAGGCCAATACTGTATTATCGATTTTTTGATCGGAACTGAGAATATAGTGCAAAAAGAGGGAATCTTATACGATGTAGGAGTCAGCTTTGTTGTATTGTTTGAGCCCCGTAGCGGAAACTATATTGTTTGTGATCTCTATTCCATCAAATTTGTTACATTTGCCGGATCCGGCGTGCTTCCCGCAGGCAAAGTTCCCAAACGCAGAGTCTGAATTTTAACCCACCGAGCCCTCGGTGGGTTTGTTTTATTTGTATATATATTGACAAAAACTGTTTTTGTGGTATTATATTATAATAAAATAATAGTGAGGTATAGATAAATGACGGTTAAGAGCATGACCGGCTTCGGCCGTGGAACCGGATCCTTCGGTGGGTTGGATTTTACCATTGATATCAAATCGGTCAATCACCGTTTCTTTGATTTTTCCGCACGGATTTACAAGGATTATGCTTTTTTGGAAGAGCCCATTAAAAAAAGGGTTGCAGAAGCAGTCTCGAGAGGAAAGGTGGATATTTATTTCCACACCGAAAAAAGCGCCGAAGAGACTGAACTGACTGCTAAGATCGATCAAAATCTGGTACGGGCTTATTTAGATGCTGCCGAGCAGTTAAAAAATAACTTCGATGTCCATAATGATCTTGCAGCTTCTCGGTTGCTTACCCTTCCGGATGTACTGATGATCACTCAACCGGATGTTTCCGATGAAGAAGTTACCGCAGCAGTGCTTGCCGGGGTGGATCAGGCCCTTGATGCCTTTCTTGCAATGCGAGAGGCGGAGGGTGCAAAGCTCAAAGCCGATCTTCTGGACAATTTAAGATTTATCGCCTCGTCGGTGGAAAGAGTGGAAGAGCTTGCTCCTGCTTCGGTGGATACCTACCGCCAGCGTTTGGAGGAAAAGCTCCGTGAGATCCTGGAGGATCGGAATGTGGATGAGTCCCGCCTTCTCACAGAGGTTGCCATCTTTGCCGATAAGGTTGCGGTGGATGAAGAAACCGTTCGTTTACGCAGCCACCTTTCTCAGTTTGAAAGTTGGCTGAAGCAGGGAGGACCTATTGGTAAAAAATTGGATTTTCTCGTTCAGGAAATGAACCGTGAGATCAACACGATCGGTTCTAAGTGTAACAGCATCGAGATCACCAAAATTGTTGTAGATGTGAAATCCTGTATCGAAAAGATCCGTGAGCAGATCCAGAATGTAGAGTAGGAGGGCGGCATGAAGTTAATCAATATCGGATTCGGCAATATGATCAATTCATCCCGAATCATTGCTATTGTGAGCCCGGACAGTGCGCCGATCAAACGAATCATCCTTGAAGCAAAGGAAAGTTCTGTTTTGGTAGATGCCACCTATGGACGGAGAACCCGTGCGGTCATTATCACAGACAGTGATCATGTGATCCTCTCTCCTCTGCAGCCTGAAACCGTGGCCAACCGGTTGACCGACAGTTATGACGAGGAGGATGAAGAAGATGGCGAATAAAGGCAGATTGATTATTGTATCCGGGCCCAGCGGCGCCGGGAAGGGAACAGTGCTTGCAGAGGTTTTTAAAATGAATCCGCAATTGAAGTATTCCGTCTCTGCTACCACCCGTGGTCCAAGACCCGGTGAGACCGACGGCATTCAATACTTTTTCATTTCCAAAGAAGAGTTTGAAAGAAAGATCGCCCGCGGAGAGATGCTGGAGTACACCACTTATTGTGATAACTATTACGGTACCCCTGCCGATTATGTGGAAGATCAGCGCATGAAGGGTCACGATATCGTTTTGGAGATTGAGCCCTGCGGCGCACGGCAGGTTAAAGCCAGATGCGCAGATGCCCTTTCCATCTTTATTTTACCGCCTACTATCGAGGAATTGGAAAAGCGCTTGATCGGCCGTGGAACAGAGGTTTCCGAAGTCGTGGCCGCACGTATTGCCCAAGCAAAGGAAGAACTTGCCCGGGCAGACCAGTATGATTTCAGGGTAGTGAACGACGATGTTGTTCGTGCTGCCAAAGAAATAGATGAAATTTTAAGAAAATAACAAAAGGAGAACGAAACAATGTTATATCCCGCAGTATCCGAATTAGAAAAGGTAACCAGCAGCCGCTATGCCTTGGTGATCCTCGCCGCAAAGCGTGCACGCCAGATTTCCGAAAAGGCCGAGGCCAACGAAATTGAACTGACTGATAAGCCTGTAAAAATGGCCATCAACGATATTGCCAACGGTAAGGTTGCCATCCGGTTGAACGAATTCCCTGAGGACGACGAATAATGCCTCTGGTCTGCCGAGTTGCAATCGACCAGATCGTGCAAAAGATCGATCGGGACTATGATTATCTTCTGCCCGGGTCTTTTGCATCCTCTGTTTTGCCCGGAATGCGTGTTCTGGTTCCTTTTGGAAACGGAAATGTGCTGAAAAAAGCAATGGTTTTTTCAGTTTTCGAAGAAGAAAACCCTTTAAATCTCAAATCCATTGTACGTGTTCTGGATCAGGCACCCATGCTGGACGAACAGCATCTGCGACTGGCCGAATGGATGGCAGATCAATATTTTATCACGCGGTATCAAGCAATTCGCTGTATGATCCCCCGCGGGCTTGATTTCAAGATCAATGAAATTTTTGCTCTGAACCCCGATAGAAAAGAATTTCCCCCTGAATATCAAGAGCTTGTTGCTTATATGCAAGAAACGGGCAAGGCGGTGCGCCGCTCCGATTTTCCTGCCAAACTGAAAAAGCGATGCATCCCAGCTTTCCGGGACGGTGTTTTGATCGAAGAAATCCGCTCCGTTCGAAACATCGGCGATTTGAAAGAAAAAAAGATCCGCTTAGCGGTTCCGGTGGATCAAATCGAGATCTATCTTTCTGAATTGGATCACCGTTATGAAAAACAGCGGGATCTGCTTTCTTTATTTCTGGATGAACCGGTTCTTTCGGCAAAGGATGCACTCTATTATTCAGGCTGCGGGCCTTCTACTGTGAAAACACTTTCCCAGAAAGGCCTGATCGAGGTCTACCACGAAGCTCGGGAACGCATTCCGTATCGTTCCATGGAACGTAGTGAAGAACGGCAGCCCATACACCTGGAAGAGGAGCAGAATCTGGCTTATCGCGGCATTTCCGCTTCCTTTGATCAGGAGGGTGTCCATTTGCTTCACGGCGTGACCGGGAGCGGGAAGACTCATGTTTTTATGCGGTTGATGGATGATCTGACTGCTGCAGGAAGATCTGTTTTGATGCTGGTTCCGGAAATTGCCTTAACTCCGCAAATGCTCGGCAAATTCTACCTGCGCTACGGCGATTGTGTTTCGGTGCTTCATAGCGGCCTATCGATCGGTGAAAAAGCGGATGAATGGAAAAAGATCCATAGCGGAGCTGCAAAAATTGTTGTGGGCACCCGCAGTGCTGTTTTTGCACCGCTGAAAAACCTTGGCTTGATTATTATGGATGAGGAGCATGAATCGACTTATAAATCCGAAACAAGCCCTCGTTTCCATGCCCGGGATATTGCCCGATTTCTTTCCCATCATCTGCACATTCCCTTGCTTCTGGCTTCAGCCACTCCGGCTATTGAAAGTTATTACCTGGCTGAGCGTGGAAGTTACCGGCTTCACACCCTGACCAAGCGATACAATAATGCTTCATTGCCCGATGTGCAGTTGATCGATATGCGGCAGGAGATCACCGCTGAAGGCTCTAAAATGTTTAGCGAATCCCTGAAAACAGCATTGGAAGAAACCCTTGCAACCCAAGAACAGGCTATTCTTTTTCTAAATCGCAGGGGAATGCATTCGGTGGTTGGGTGCTCTTCCTGCGGTGCTGTGGCAAAATGTCCATCCTGCGGGATCGCGCTCACTTACCATAAACCAAATCAGCGGTTGATGTGCCATTATTGCGGTTATAATATTAAGCGCTTTTACAAATGCCCGGAGTGCAGCAGCGAGCACATTAAGATGCTGGGGCTGGGCACTCAATATGTAGAAGAAGAATTGCAGGCAATGTTTCCTTCTGTTCGTATTTTGCGGATGGATATGGATACAGTTGACTCTTATATTTCTTACGGAGACTTGCTTTCCTCCTTTCGGTCGGGGAAGTATGATATCATGCTGGGCACCCAGATGGTCGCGAAGGGACTGGATTTTCCTGCGGTAACCTTGGTGGGTATATTGCAAGCAGATATGTCGCTTTATACCGACGATTTCCGTGCCAATGAACGGACCTTTAATCTGCTGACGCAGGTTTGCGGTCGCTCCGGCAGAAGCGGAAGACCCGGCCGAGCGATCATTCAGACCTATTGCCCTGAGCATCAGGTGATCTCTCTATCCAAGGATCAGGATTATCTGCAATTCTATCGCCAGGAGATCGCTTTCCGCAAATTGGTGGGTTATCCGCCTTTTTGTGATATTCTGCTGATCGTAGCCGAAGGCTTTTCAGAGCAAGCGGTTGCTGCCGGGATGGGAACGATCTATCGGTTTTTGCAAAAGGCAAGCAACGAAGTTTATAAAGATATTCCGTTGCGGCTGTTATCTCCCGTGGTTCCGAGAATCGGGATGCTGCGGGGGCGCTACCGGATGCAAATGCTGGTGAAGTGCAGAAATTCTGCACGTTTGCGTCAATTGATCCGAGATTGCCGTGATCTGGAGCTTCCCAACGGGTTGCAGGTATTATATAACATGAATCCCATTCAGTATTTTTGAGGTGAACTATGGCTCTTAGAAACATTGTTACAAACGACATGGAATTTCTGGGCAAAAAGTCCAGACCGGTCACCAACTTTGATGATAAACTGGCCACACTGGTGGAAGATATGCGTGAGACCCTTCGCAAAGCTCAAGGCGCCGGTCTTGCCGCTCCGCAGGTTGGTGTTTTAAGAAGAATTTTCATTGCAGATATCCATTGCGATGGAACAGAATATAAAGAATTTATCAATCCGGAGATTATTTCTTCTTCCGGAAAAAACGATAAATACTATGAGGGCTGCCTTTCATTCCCCGGCCGCAGTTTTCATATTGTTCGAGCGGATAAAATTACCATGCGGGCTCAAAATGTAAAAGGCGAGACCTTTGCGTTTGAAGCAGATGATTTTGTTGCTCGGTGCTTGCAGCATGAATTTGATCATCTGGAAGGGATTACTATCCCGATGATCGGGGAAGAGGTTTTTGAAAATGAATGATCTTCGTGTCCTTTTTATGGGAACACCGGATTTTGCACTTACTTCCTGCAAGGCAGTTTATGAGCATTGTAATTTAGTGGGGGTTGTAACCCAGCCGGACCGTCCCAAGGGTCGGGGCGGCAAGATGGCTGCACCGCCTGTTAAGGAATTTGCCGTTGCCCATGACCTTCCGTATTGGCAGCCTGCGCTCTTGAAGGACGGCGCTTTCTTACCGGTTTTGGAAGAAACCAAGCCTGATCTCATTGTTGTTGCTGCATATGGCAGAATTCTGCCGGAATATATATTGAATTATCCCCGGTACGGATGCATCAATGTTCACGGTTCATTGCTGCCAAAATACAGAGGTGCCGCTCCGATTCAGCGCGCTGTAATCAATGGTGAGGCTGAAACCGGCGTGACCATTATGAAAATGGCCAAGGGAATGGATACCGGCGATATTATTCTGATGAAAAAAACGCCCATCTCTACCGAGGATACTGCCGGCACATTGTTTGATCGCCTTGCCGTGATCGGTGCTGAGGCTCTTTTGGAGGCCATCGGGCAGTTGATCAACGGAACCGCCGTTTTTACCCCTCAGGATGACACCCTTGCCACCTATGCGCCTATGCTTGATAAAGCAGAGGCAGCCGTTAATTTTTCTCGCAGCGCAAATGAGATCAGGAATCTGATCATGGGGATGAATCCTTCTCCAGGTGCTTTTTTGAATTGCGGTGATTACCGCTTAAAGCTTCATGAAGCTGTTCTGGGAGAGGCTTCAAAGCTTCCGGCAGGTACCATTTCGTCTATCTCTGCGGAAGGTATCTCCGTTGCTTGCGGAGACGGCCGGTCTGTTTTGATCAAAACCATCCAAAAACAGGGAAAGAATAAGACTGATGCATATTCCTATGCCTGCGGCGCTAAACTTGCCGTAGGGGAATATTTAAAATAATAAGGAGCAAATTGTGTTTTACAGTTACGGTTTTGGTTTATATGCCATGATCCCGGTGATCCTGCTGGGTCTTTTCGTTCATGTTCATTTAAAAACAACCTATTCCAAATATTCCGGTATTGCCAATGTGCGGGGAATGACCGGAGCGCAGATGGCAGAATCAATTTTGCGCGGAGCCGGTATTTATGATGTCGGCGTTGTTTGCATTCAGGGCCAGCTTTCCGATCATTTTGATCCATCCAAAAAAGTGGTACGGCTTTCTGAGCAGGTTTATAACGGTACCAGCATTGCTTCCATCGGCGTTGCTGCCCATGAGTGCGGTCACGCTATTCAGCATGATGTGGGCTATTTTCCCATTCGCCTGCGCTCTGCAGTTGTGGGTATTACCAATTTCAGCTCAAAGATCCTTTATTTTTTAATGATCGCAAGCCTTGTTTTATCCGGTTATGCCTTCAGTACCGTTATTTTTAATATTGCGATCCTTTGCTATGCAGTGATCTTTTTCTTTCAACTGATCACCTTGCCGGTGGAATTTAATGCATCTGCACGTGCTGTTCAGCAGATCAAAGCCGCCGGTTTTTCAGATCAGGATATCGGCGGTGTCCGGAAAGTGCTTAACGCAGCCGCCATGACTTATGTGGCTTCTGCCGTAACGGCCCTCACCCAGTTGCTGATCATGATCAGCCGTAGTCGCAGGCGCAGATGATGAACGCAAGAACAGTTGCCTATAAACTGATAGAAGAATGGGAAAGCCAGAAAACCTTTCCAAACCTTGCTTTAAAAAAAGCGTTACGTTCTGTTTCAAATGAACGGGATCGCAGGTTTATTACTGCATTGGTTTATGGTGTTGTGGAGCGTAAGATCACGCTGGATCACTTTTTGGCAAAGTGCTCCGAGCGCCGCCTGAGTTCCCTTTCCGTTCCTGTTCTTTCCATACTTCGTATGGGATTATATCAGTTGTTTTATATGCAGATCCCCGCATCCGCCGCCTGTAATACATCGGTGGATCTGATCAAACACCGTGGCTTTGCCCATAGTGCTGGATATGTCAATGCAGTTTTGCGCCGCTGTGACCGGGAACGTGAAACGTTGCTCCAATTGAAAAAAGCTGATTTTTCCGTTCGCTATTCCATCGATCCGGAGTTGGTTGAACTCTTACTGGATCAATACGGAAAAGAAACCTTTGTTTCGATCATGGAAGGGATCGGAAACCCAGATACCTCCATGTATCTGTTCCATAATATAAAGCGCGGTTCCGAAAGTGAATTTATTTCCGCTTTAAAATCGGAATATATTCTGCCGGTTCCAACAGATCTTCCTCATTTATATAAGATCAATTCGGGTTTTTCAGTTGAAGATTCTCCCGCATATCAAGCAGGGTGGTTTCATATTGTCGGCCGTCATTCTGCAGAAGCTGCTTTGCTGATGCCGGAAAGTGCTCAAAAAATTATGGATCTTTGCGCCGCACCGGGTGGAAAAACTTTTGTTTTTGCAGCCCTCACTGAGGGATCGGTGTTCTCTTTTGATATTCATCCTCATAAGATCGAAAATCTTCATTCCTCTGCAAAACGATTGGGCCATTCCAATGTTGCTGCTGCTTTGGCAGACGCCTCCGAGTTTTTGCAGGATCACGCGGAAACTGCAGATTTTGTGCTTTGCGATGTGCCTTGCAGCGGTCTTGGTATCATGGGAAAAAAGCCGGATATTAAATATAAAAAGTATCATAGCAAGGATTTTACAGAGCTTCAGTATAAGATCCTGCAAAACGGAGCCCGGTATTTGAAGCCAGGCGGGCGGCTTGTTTATTCCACCTGCACCATTGATCGGCGTGAAAATGAGTTGTTAATTGAAGGATTTTTAAGCCAAAATCCCCAATTTTCATTTGATTTTTACGGGCAAAAAACATTTCTTCCAGACTCTGCAAGCGACGGTTTTTATATTGCAGCATTAAAGAAAGGCAACCAGATTGAAAACTGATTTAAAATCTCTCACAAGGGAGGAACTTTCCGCCTACATATCGAATTTAGGTGAACCGGCCTTTCGCAGCAAGCAGATCTTCCGTTGGCTGCATCGGGGTGTTTCTGATTTCGCAGAAATGACCGATCTGCCTAAAACATTGATCGAAAAGCTGCGGGAAGATGCATCTATCACGACTCTGCGGATATTTAAATGTTTTTCTTCTCAAATAGACGATACTGTTAAATATCTCTTTGAATTAGAGGATGGAAACATCATTGAAACGGTTGCGATGAAATACCACCATGGCTATTCATTGTGTATTTCATCCCAGGTAGGATGCCGTATGGGGTGTACCTTCTGCCAATCCACAAAAAACGGCCTGGTTCGTTCCTTGACAGCGGGGGAGATCCTGGATCAGATCCTGAAAGTTCAGGCGGATCTTGGAATCCGGATCACCAACATTGTTATGATGGGGATCGGTGAGCCGCTGGATAATCTGGATGAGGTCATTCGTTTTTTGAAGAATGTAAATGATCCGGAAGGGATCAATATCGGATACCGCCACATCTCCCTCTCCACCTGCGGTTTGATTCCCGGGATCATGCGATTAGCAGAATTGGAATTGCCGATAACGCTCTCTATTTCTCTTCACGCAACCAGCGATGAAGTCCGTTCCGGGATTATGCCGGTGAACCGAAAATATCATCTGGAGCAGTTGATCCGGGCTTGTAAAGATTATCAGGCTCGTACCGGGCGTAGAATTTCCTTTGAGTATTCTGTGATCTCCGGAGTAAATGACCGATATGAGGATGCCAAGCGTCTGGCAGAGTTATTGAAGGGGATCTTATGCCATGTCAATCTTATCCCTGTCAATCCGATCGAAACCGGCGGATATCGTCCGCCTTCCCGAAAAAATGTAATAGCATTTCAGAATTGTTTGATCAAGCTTGGCTTGAACGCAACGATTCGCAGAACGCTGGGCAGCGATATTTCCGCATCCTGCGGTCAGCTGCGCCACCAGAATAGTGAAAAAGGAGGTGCTGCACTATGAAAATTATCGGAAACAGTGATGTCGGAAGTGTCCGGCAGCAAAATCAAGATGCTTATTTGATCTATCAGCCTGAGCCGGATGTCGGCCTTGCCGTTGTGTGCGACGGTATGGGCGGAGCCCGTGGCGGCTTGCAGGCAAGCTCACTGGCTATTCAGACGGTTCGTGCATATTTTGAAGTACATTCCCTTGCCGAGGATCAGAAAAAGGCTTTTTCTGAAATCGTGCAGCTTGCCAATCGTAATGTATATAACGAAGCTTATGAAAATGCAGAGCTTTCCGGCATGGGCACCACATTGGTGGCCGCTTGGGTGCATAAGGATCAGGTCTGCTTTGCGAATGTGGGGGATAGCCGTGGGTACCATATTACCAACGGTAACATCCGGCAGATCACTAAGGATCACTCTGCGGTGCAGGAATTAGTAGACAGTGGTCACCTGACCGAGCGTCAAGCAAAAATTCACCCCAATAAGAATATTATCACCCGTGCCATTGGTGTTGAGGATGAAGTAGAACACGATTTTTTCAGCCTCACAGCTTTGCCGGGAGATATTATAATTCTTTGTTCCGATGGATTAACCAATCATGTGGATGAAAACGAGATCCACTTTGAGGTTTCCGGCGGCAATTTTGAAGATTTACCCAAGCGTTTGATCGATCTGGCAAATAGCAGAGGCGGTACTGATAACATTACTGTCGTAGCCATCCAAATATAAGGAGGACTGAAGAATGGAAAAATATATCGGAAAAGTATTAAATGATCGCTATATGATCACTGAGGTGATCGGTGTGGGCGGTATGGCTTATGTATATAAGGCCTTTGATAAGGTCTGCAACCGTGTTGTGGCTGTGAAGATACTCAAGGATGAATTTATGTCGGATGCCCAGTTCCGCCGTCGCTTCACCAATGAGTCCAAGGCTATTACGATGCTCTCCCACAATAATATTGTGGATGTATATGATGTTTCTCTGGAGGGGGATTCCCTTTATATTGTAATGGAATATATTGACGGAATTACCTTGAAGGAATATATGGAAAAGAAGGGCGCCCTTTCCAGCGCCGAAACCATCCATTTTGTGCGGCAAATCCTAAAGGGCTTATCCCATGCTCATGAGCGCGGTATCGTACATCGGGATATCAAGCCTCATAATATCATTCTCCTTAAAGATGGAACCATTAAGATCACCGACTTCGGTATTGCTCGCCTCACCAAATTCGATACCCAAACCATCAGTGATATGACCATCGGCTCTGTCCATTATATCAGCCCGGAGCAGGCCAGCGGCGACCGCACGGATGAACGCAGCGATATCTATTCTGTTGGTATCATTTTATATGAAATGCTGACCGGTAAACTTCCTTTTGAGGCAGATACCGCTGTTGCAGTTGCATTAAAGCAGGTTCAGGCTCAGCCTGAACTGCCTACAGAGATCAATCCGGCAATTCCCCAGGGGCTCGAGGATATCACCCTCAAAGCGATCATGAAGGATCCGGCCGTGCGCTATCAGTCTGCCGGTGCTATTCTTGCTGATATCACCTTGTTTGAATCAGATCCTTCTATTACCTTTAATTATACTGCCGGTCCTGCGGAGGAAGAGGTGGTTCTGGATAATTCCCCCACCATTTTTGCCGAAGATTTGCCGGTTAATCAAGAAGAAGCGTCCGAAGAGGACCCTGTTGAAGAATCCGCCGCCGAAGAGTCCGAGGAGCAAGAGGAAGAATCGGAAGAAAAACCTTCCTTTAAAACCACCTGGCTTCCCATTATTGCCGGCGTTGGTACCGCTTTTATTGTATTGATCCTTGTTGCGTTAGGGATCATTTTCCAAAAGGAGCTTTTTGGTGCTGGAACGGTTTCCTGCCCCAAGGTTGTAGGGATGGATCTGGAGCAGGCAAAGAGCGAGTTTAACTTTGAATTTGTGGTTGAATCCACCGCTCCCAGCGACACTTATCCCGAAGGCCAGATCATTTCCCAGTCACCTGAAGAAGGCAGCCAGGTGAAGAAAAAGAGTAAGATCACCGTTGTTGTGAGCAGCGGTCCCTCCGAGGATGAAAGTACCGATTCCAACGGAAAAGAAGGGACCAACTATGTCCCTGATGTTTTAGGCTATACAAAAGCTGAGGCCATTGCAGAGTTTAAAAAGCAAGGTATCTCCTACAGAATTGAAACTAAGCATGACGACGATGTTGAAGAAGGCCGTGTGATCTCTACTTCTCCCTCTGCTGGAGTCGAAACCTTTGCAGATACGACTGTTATTATATATATCAGCGACGGTCCTGAAGAAGAACCGGTGGTGGAGGTCCAGACCGTAAGTATGCCGCCTCTCAGCGGGTTGACCGAGGCTGCAGCCAAAACAACCCTTAAAAATAATAAGCTGGAGATCGGAACGGTCAAGAGCGAACACCATGATACCGTAGCCAAAGGATTGGTTATTTCCCAAAGCGTTCTGAAGGATGTTGAAGTCGAAGTGGGAACTAAGATCGACATTGTGATCAGCCTTGGACCCAAGGAAGAAGTCAAGGAGCCGGATACATCGGATAATCCGCCTGTAGATACCGCACCGGAAAAAGAAACGGTTGTGATCGATTTTTCGGTTGATGCTGAAAAATATAAGGATACCACCGTATCGGTCACCCTGGAAACGGCCGGAGGTGAACAGCTTTATGTTTGGGATGAAAATATCACCGCCGAAAACTATACCTTCCAAAAAACAGTAGAGCGCGAGAAGGATGCCGAGCTTATTTTGAAGGTAGACGGTACTGTAATTGAGTTTACATTGAAAAAAAGCGCATGATCGGAAAAATCATTAAGCTCTTATCCGGGGTCTACACCGTTGAGACCCCGGAAGGGGCATACCAATGCCGAGCAAAAGGCAGCTTTCGCAAGCAGGGGATCTCGCCGGTTCCCGGGGATGAAGTGGAGATCCTTGCACTGCCGGATCACACCGGTCGAATCGAAAAAATCCTGCCCCGCAGAAACTATATGATCCGCCCCAATGTGGCGAATGTGGATATTCTTTGCTATGTTTCTGCCATTGCGCAGCCAACCCCCTTTCCCTTTACTATTGATAAAATGTTGATTATCGCAAAAAATCAGGGAATTACACCGATCCTGGTGTTTAATAAGATCGATCTTCCGGATGATGAAAAAATATCCGATCTGGCGGATATGTATCGGCGCTTGAGATATTCTGTATATTGTGTTTCTGCATCAAAAGGGGAAGGATTGGACGAGCTTTGCGTTGCTTTAAAGGATAAAACGGTTGTATTTGCCGGTAATACCGGTGTGGGAAAGAGCAGCCTCTTGAATACGCTGTATCCATCTTTGAAGTTGGAAACCGGCGAGGTTTCCCAAAAACTGGGAAGAGGCCGGCATACAACACGGCATATTGAGCTTTATCCCGTGAACGGTGCTTTGATCGGAGATACACCGGGCTTTGGCGCTTTGGAATTAGAAGGTTATGAAATCAAAAGCACTGAACTTCCCGATTATTTCCCGGAATTTGAGTCCTGCATTGAAGAGTGTACATTTTTAGATTGTTCTCACATCAGCGAACGTGATTGCGGTGTAAGAAAGGCAGTTTCCGAAGGACGGATCAGCGCTGGCCGCTATGAGAGCTACTGCCAGATCTATCAATATCTAAAGGAGGGAGAGACTCCTTGGAGCAAAAAAACAAGCAATTAATGATCTTTTTAGCAGGAGAACTTCGCTGCAAAGTAAATTTACTTGCCACCATAAAAATGAATTCATTTGATTTTTATGCTGCAGACGGAGGATATCTGCTGGCTGATCAGTTGGGGATCGTTCCCCAAAAGGTGTTCGGCGATTTTGACTCGGCCCCCAGACCCCCAAGAAAGGATATTTTGGTTTTCCCATCTGAAAAAGATCAGACCGATAGTGAGCTTGCCCTTGATCTTGCAAAAGAAGACGGATACCGGAATATCTGGATGATCGCTCCTTTTGGAGGGCGATTAGATCATACTATAGCAAATTTATGCCTTTTGGAAAAAGCAAACATTCAGAAGCTTGATTTAAAACTGTATGATGGTGAAAATTCAGCCTTTCTTCTGGATGAAGGGGAACACACCCTGGATTCCCATTATCAGTATATTTCTTTCTTTCCCTGGAAGGAACAGGCGGTGATTTCCTTGGAAGGATTTAAATATCCCTTGGATCACTATACTCTTGTACGTGAAACGCCGATTGCAGTGAGTAATGAGCCCGCCTCTTTTGCACCTACTGTAAGGATTCACCGGGGAAAGCTACTTTGCATTTGTGTTGAAAAACATGAGGAGGAATTATGACAAGACAAAAACAAAGAAAAACCGTATTTCAGTTAGTTTATGCTGTGAACTATCAGGGTCTGGAGAACAAAGAATCGATCCTGGAAGAATTCTATCGTCAGCAGGAAGCGGGAGCGTCCTTTGAATACATCGATAACACCTTTTTCGGTATTTGCGATCGATGGGATGAGATCAATGCCATGATCGAACCTGCTTTGGCTAATTGGTCTATAAAGCGTTTGAATGCAGTTTGCCTTGCTATTCTTCGTGTTGCTGTTTTTGAAGTTAAGTTTAATCCGGATATTCCGGATCGAGTTGCGGTGAATGAGGCCATTGAACTGGCCAAAGAATTTGGCGAAGAGGATTCCGGAAGTTTTGTCCACGGTGTTTTAAGCAGCATCGCAAGATAAGAGGTTTTTATGGAGAAGAGTGCGATCTCTGTAACACAATTAAACCAATACCTGAAAACTGTTCTGGAGGCAGATCTGAACCTCCGGAATATTTGGGTTCAGGGCGAGATCTCAAATTTAACCATTCATGGAAGCGGGCATATTTACCTTCGGCTGAAGGATGAGAACGGGATCGTAAGTGCTGTGATGTTCCGCTCCAATGCTGCAAAGCTGCGCTTTCGCCCGGAAAACGGGATGAAGATCCTTGCCAAAGGAAGTGTTTCTGTTTTTGAGAAAACAGGAGCTTACCAGCTTTATATCACTGAAATGAAGCAGGATGGCGAAGGTGATCTTTATGCAGCCTTAGAGCAGTTAAAAAAACAGCTTGCTGCCGCAGGAATCTTTGATGCTTCCCATAAAAAATCCATTCCGTCCATGCCGGAACGGATTGGTGTGATCACTTCACCGACCGGCGCTGCAGTGCGGGATATCATTCAAATCACCGGGCGCCGCTATCCCCTGGCTGAGATCGTCGTTTATCCCGCGATTGTGCAGGGGGATCAGGCTCCGGGATCTTTGATCAACGGCATTGAATATTTTGAGCAATTTGAAAAAGTTGATGTGATCATTATAGGCCGAGGCGGCGGTTCCATTGAGGATCTTTGGGGATTTAACAGCCCCGATCTTGCCTTGGCGATCTATAATTGTAACACACCTGTTATTTCGGCTGTGGGTCATGAGACAGATTTTACCATCTGTGATTTTGTTGCAGACCTTCGGGCTCCGACGCCATCCGGTGCAGCTGAATTGGTGGTTCCCGATCAGGCCGAGTTGCTTCGTCGTATTCGGCAAGATCAAAAACACCTTCTTTCCGCCCTTTTGCGTAAAATGCAGCATAGCCGAGATCTGCTGGAACGATATGCCAAAGCCAGGATCATGACCGATCCCCATGCTTTTACAGATAAACCCTTTATGATGCTGGATCATTTGACTGAGCGCCTGAATCGTAATATTTTGCAACAAAGCAGGGAACAACGCAATACAGTTGCTACGCTGATAGCAAAGCTGGATGCGCTTAGCCCTCTTAAAGTAATGCAGCGTGGCTTTTCCCTGGTTGAAAACGAAAACGGAAAGGTCGTGCGTAGCGTGGAGCAGCTTACTTTGAATGAAAAAATCGCTCTTCGGTTGCCGGACGGAGAGGCAACCTGTACTGTGAAGGATATAAAAAAAGGAAACCGATATGGAAAAAGAAATGAAGTTTGAAGAAGCGATCAAGCAACTGAGTGAGATCGTCAAAACCCTTGAAAGCGGTGAGGCTCCTTTGGATGAAGCTATCGCTTTATATGAGCAGGGCATGAAGCTTAGCAAGCGCTGCACTGAAATTTTAGAAAATGCAGAGCAGAAGGTTCGTTTTTTGCAGGAGCAGGCAGCGGATGAACAATGAGTACCTTCAAGATAAAGAAATACTAGACCGGCGGTTAAATGTTCTGGTTCAGGATTTTTTACCTGGCGATAACATTCTTTCTGCGGCAATGGCTTATGGCGTCACCGCACCGGGAAAACGTATTCGTGGCGCCCTTACTCTGGCTTTTTGCAGACGTTTTTCTGTACCCGAAGAGCAAGCGATTCCTTTTGCTGAGGCTTTGGAGTTGATCCATGCTTATTCGTTGGTTCATGATGATATGCCCGAAATGGATAACGATGATTACCGCAGAGGTCAGTTGACCTGCCATAAAAAATTCGATGCCGCTACAGCTCTTTTGGCTGGAGATGGAATGTTGAATTTATCGATGGAGTATCTTCTTTCAAAAAGAAAATTATATCAACCGCATCGCTTTTTAGATGCGTTAGAGGTTCTTTATTTTGCCGCAGGTGCTCAAGGAATGCTTCATGGGCAGGCTTTGGATAAGTCGGGGGAAAAACGTACCCTTTCTTTGGATGAGCTTTTGAAGCTCCATCGTGCCAAAACGGGTCAGTTGCTTTTGGCACCGATTTTAATTGCGCAGGCTTTATCAGGGATCAACGACGATAATTATGTAAACTATTCGAAACATATTGGCCTTGCATTCCAGATCAAGGATGATATTTTAGATGTAGAAGGCTCCGGTGATATGCTAGGCAAGGAACCCGGAAAGGATGCCGCAGAGCATAAATCCACCTTTGTTTCGATTTTGGGATTAAACGAAGCTAAAAAACATCTTGATCTGGAAATCGATGCAGCTGTTCGTGCTGCCGGAGAGGATGAATTTCTTCTTTGGCTTGCGCATTACATTAAAAACAGGGAAAAATAATATTTAAAGGAGGTGCCATCATTGCTTGAAAAAATTCAAAATCCCGCGGATATCAAGGGGCTCAGCTACGATGAGATCGCTGATCTTGGAGATGAGATTCGCACTTGCTTGATCGATCATATATCCCATAACGGCGGCCATCTTGCCAGCAATTTAGGGGTTGTTGAGCTTACGATGGCCCTTCACCGTGTCTTTGATTCGCCGAAGGATCAGATCATATTTGATGTGGGGCATCAATGCTATGTGCATAAGCTTCTCACCGGCAGATATAACGCTTTTGAACTGCTGCGGAAGGAAGACGGCCTTTCCGGATTTCCCAATCCTGCAGAAAGTACCCACGATATCTTGAAAACCGGCCATAGCTCCACAGCCATTTCCTCAGCAGTAGGGCTTTTGAAGGCCTTTCAGTTAAATGGGGAACAGGATCGTCATGTGATCGCTGTAGTAGGCGATGGTGCCATGACCGGTGGCCTTTCCTATGAAGGCTTGAATAACGGCGGACGTATGCAGGGAAACCTGATCGTTATTTTAAACGATAACGATATGAGCATCTCCGCGAATGTGGGTTCCTTCGCCACCTATCTATCCAAGATCCGTTCCCGCCAGGGTTATTTCCGGTTCAAGGACTTTTTGACCCGTGTGACCAACGGAACCCCATTGATTGGAAAATGGGTCTATCGCCGTTTTCAAAAGATCAAGCAGGCTTTGAAATCTGTATTTTACCAGGGAAATATTTTCGAAAACATGGGATTTGCTTATCTCGGACCCATTGATGGTCATAATCAACGTACCTTAGAGCGGGTTATGACTCGGGCCAAAAACCAGAATAAACCCTGCCTGATCCATGTAAAAACCATAAAAGGAAAAGGCTATTCCTTTGCTGAAAATCAACCTACAGATTTTCACGGATTGAGTTCCTTTGATGTTGAAACCGGGGAGCATGGTCAGAAGATCAAGCCTGACTTTTCCGATATTTTTGGATCCGAACTTTGCCTTTTGGCGGAAAAAGATCCAAAGATCTGTGCCATTACTGCCGCCATGGCTGCCGGTTGTGGGCTCACAGAGTTTTCGCGCAGTTTTCCGGATCGATTTTTTGATGTCGGCATTGCCGAACAGCACGCTTTGACTTTTGCCGGCGGGCTATCAAAAAATGGGATGAAGCCTGTTTTTGCTGTGTACTCCTCTTTTTTGCAGCGAGGATTTGATCAGGTCATTCACGATCTTTCACTTCAGTCCATCAATATGACTCTTTGTATTGACCGTGCCGGTATCGTTGGAGAAGACGGAGAGACGCATCAAGGGCTTTTTGATATTCCAATGCTCCTTCCGGTTCCCGGTGTTTCCATTTATTCTCCCACCTCTTATTCGGATCTACGCATTGCCCTTCAAAAATGTGTTGCAATTGGTACCGGTGTTTCTGCCATCCGTTATCCGCGTGGATATGAGCCGGATATGGTTTTGCCCTTTTCAAAGCCGGAGGATGACGTAGAATGGATCGGCACCTCCAAAGAGCTTTGCGTAGTTTCTTATGGCCGTCAGGTCGTTTCTTGCTTAAAAGGGATCCGCAAGGCGAATATGCAGGTTTCATTTTTGAAGTTAAATAAGATCCATCCTATTTCTGAAGAAACCGTTCGTAATCTAATGTATTATAAACGGATTCTTTTTATTGAAGAATCCTATCAGAATAACGGTATCGGTGCCCATGTTGGAAATCTTTTGATGAATTGCAGTTATCGTGGAATTTATCGTAATTTTGGGATAAAGAACCAGTTTTTAAAATCTGGCAAACCGGACGATCTCCTGAAAGAATGTCATTTAGACGGAGACAGTATTGCCGAGATGATTCAAAAGATCGGAGCGCTTGAAGCATGAGGCTGGATCAATATTTAGTGAATCATCACTACTTTGAGAGTCGAAACAAAGCATCTGCTGCTGTAAAGGAAGGAACCTTTGCGGTAAACGAGAAGCAAGTCTTCAAGCCTGCTTACGATGTTTCCGAAGGGGATCGTGTCACAATTCTAAAGGATAAAAAGACTTTTGTAGCCAGATCGGCGCATAAGCTGCTTCGTGCCTACAAACTGTTTGAACTCAACTGGGAAGGAAAGGTTGCCGCTGATCTCGGAGCCTCTACAGGCGGCTTTTGCCAGGTGATGTTGGAAAAAGGATTGAAGCGGATTTACGCAGTTGATATCGGCACTGCTCAATTGCATATTTCATTAAAAAATGATCCTCGAATCATTAATATGGAGCACACCAACGCTCGTTATATTACTGCAGATTCCTTTGCAGAATCCATCGATGTGATCACCGCTGATCTTTCTTTTATTTCAATTAAGGCAATTTTACCCGCAATTTATCAAACTCTTTGCCCATCGGGTCAGGCAGTTCTTCTGATCAAACCTCAATTTGAAGCAGGGCCGCAGCATTTGTCCAAAAGCGGTGTTGTGACGGACAAAAAGGTGCGCTGTCGTGTCATTGAAGATGTTGCCCAATATGCAGAACAATGCGGATTTGGCGCTAAAGGGATTGCCTTCAGCGGCTTGCCGGGAGAGAGCGGCAATATCGAATACCTTCTTTTTGTCGAAAAGGATTCTGCTACCACCATCTCAATATCGTCGGCGGCTTATGCGGCGGTATATACGGAGGAAAATTATGACTAAAATCGGCATTATTATTAATCCGGAAAAGGATCCCGGGCTGATCCACTTAAATCGTGTTATTCCTCAGCTTGAATCCGCTGGCTTTACATATAAAGTTTCATGCTGTAATTACAAAACCGAGGAAAAGATGGATTTTTGCGCACCCGACGAGTGCTTCCAAGATGCCGGCTTGGTTCTTACCCTCGGTGGTGATGGAACCTTGCTGAAAGCGGCCCCTTATGCCAATAAATATAATGTTCCGTTATTAGGGATCAATCTGGGACATTTAGGCTTTCTGGCCGAATTAGAGCCGGATGATATTGATTCTCTGGGTTCCATTCTGAAGAATGGCTTTGAATGTACGGAACGCATGATGCTGACCGTTGGCGTTCTGCGTAATTCATGCTGCATTTCTGAAACTATTGCGCTGAATGATGCGGTTATCCGCAGCCGGATCGGAAAACCGGCTCATATCGTTATTTCCGATGCAGACAGCGATCTTCTGGATTATTTTTGCGACGGGTTTATTATCGCTACCCCAACCGGTTCTACCGCCTATTCCATGAGTGCCGGCGGCCCTATTTTGGAGCCTCGCTCCGATGGGATCGTTGTGACCCCCATTTGCCCGCACACCCTTGGTTCCCGTTCGGTCGTTTTCGGGGCTGCGCAGCAGGCGTTATATCTTCGTGTTGCAAATGCAGACCGTATTCATTCCTTGCTGGAATGTGACGGTACGGAAATCGGAGAGTTACGCACCGGCGATGTTGTGCGTGTCAGCCGCCATGGAACTCCACTTAAACTGGTAAAACTGCGTAATAAAAGCTTTTATAAAGTGCTGAATGAGAAGATCAGCCGGAGGATGTTATGAAAAACCTTAGACAGGAAGCAATACTGAAAATCATTGAGGAGCAAGCGGTTTTTACGCAGGAGATGTTGGTTTCCATATTGCAGAAGCAAGGCTGGAATGTCACGCAAGCGACCGTTTCCCGGGATATTAAAGCCCTTGGTCTGCGTAAAACAACCGACGGAAAAGGCACCCGTTATGTTAAACCCATTGTCGGTGCGCCGCCTCAACCTACGCAGGTTCATGCAAACACCATTCTGATCAACGGAATTATCGATGTGATCAGTGCGCAGAATTTTGTTATTGTAAAATGCTACGCGGGAATGGCCGGTGCGGTTTGCGCTACCATTGATAATATGCACTTTCAGGGCGTGGCCGGCTCCATTGCCGGGGATGATACCATCTTCATCTGCACCTTAACCAATGATATCGCAGCAGAAATAAAGGAAATGCTTTCTGCCATCAAGGAGTAATTCATTACAATGTTAACTGCCCTTCATGTTGAAAATATAGCCATCATCGATCGGCTTGATATAGAATTTCAAAATGGATTCACCGTTTTGACCGGTGAGACCGGTGCCGGTAAAAGCATTATTATTGATTCTATTTTGCTTCTTCTGGGCAATAAAGCGTCCAAGGATCTAATTCGCTCCGGTGCTGAGGCGGGGATCGTTAGTGCGTGTTTTTGCGCATTATCTGCGGAAGCTTTGGAAATTCTGGGAAAAAACGGTTTGTCGCCGGATGAGGAAGGGAATATCACCATCTACCGTAAAATCGGCATAGACGGCAAAAATAATGCCAGGATCAACGGGATTACCGTTACTGTTTCAATTCTTCGGGAGTTGGGCGAGCATTTAGTCAATATTCATGGCCAGCACGACGGGGTTTTGCTGCTGGACAGTAAACGTCACTTAAGTTATTTGGATGAATTCGGTGCTGTTGATACCGAACTGTACAGAGTATGCTATGAAAAGGTAAAAAAATTACGCGTGCAGTTGAGCGAAATGCAACTGAAGGAAGCGGAAAAGGAGCGGCGTAGAGAGCAACTGCTTATCTGGCTTAAGCAATTGGACGATTGCGCCCTTCAGGAAGGGGAGCATGATGATCTGCTCTCTCGCCGCAAAAATATGCTGACAAACGGCGAGATCATCGAAGGACTTCATGCTGCTGCTACTGCTGTTTATGATGGGGAATTACCGGCTGCGCAATTGGTACGTGAAGCTTTAGATGCCATGCTGTCCATTGAAAAATTACTTCCGCAAGGAGAGGAGCTTACCCGAAGATTATCTCTTGCTTCGGCGGAACTGGATGATCTTGGTGCCGAGCTTGGCAAGCTTTTTGATGACTATGCTTCGGATCAAATGGATCCCCAAGAGATCGAGGAACGCTTAGATCAGATCGAACAGATCAAAAAAGCCTTCGGTCCGACAGACCGGGATGTTTTAGACCATCAGGCCGCGTATCGGGATGAATTAGATGCTTTGGATCACAGTGAAGACCGTATTCATCAATTAGAACAGGATTTTCTTGAGGCAAGAGCCGAATTGGATCGTTGTGCAGCTGATTTAACAGAGAAACGTCAAAAAACAGCCAAGGAAATGGAATGGCGCCTTCGCAACGAGCTTGTTTACCTGGATATGCCGAAGGTACAGTTTATGGTTCGCGTTCAGGATCGTTTAAACGATCGGGGAGGTATTCGTTATCGCCCAGACGGAAAAGATGATGTGGAATTCTTTCTCTCTGCCAATGCCGGTGAAACCTTAAGGCCTCTTGCGAAAATTGCATCCGGCGGCGAATTATCCCGCATTATGCTCTCCATGAAAAGTGTCTTAAATCAGGGCTTTGATACAGTTGTTTATGATGAAGTGGATACCGGTGTTTCAGGTGCCACTGCAGATAAAATCGGTAAAAAATTGCAAAGCGGGGCAGAGGGCAGGCAGGTTTTTTGCATAACCCATCTTGCGCAGATTGCCGCCCGGGCAGATCATCACCTGAAAGTTGTGAAGCAGGAAATAAAAGGTCGTGTTTCTTCCTCAGTCCACACTCTGAACGAAGAGGAAAGAGTTCGGGAAGTGGCTCGTATTATGGGCGGTGAGGAGCTTACCGAAACCTTGCTGCAGAGTGCCAAAGAAATTATTACGAATTCTAAAAATAAGGATTGACATTTGTATTTTCCTATGCTATAATCTCCTTTAGCCGCATATGTCAGGTCAATGGGAAACCTACCTGCCATAGCGAGTTTTCTATAAGAAAGTGAGGTGCTTTGTAATGTACGCAATTTTTGAAACCGGCGGTAAGCAATACAAAGTGCAGGAAGGCGATACTCTTTTCATTGAAAAGCTGGACGCCGAAAACGACAGTGTTGTTACCTTCGACAAGGTGGTAAGTGTTGGCGAGGGCAAGAAGCTGAAGATCGGTAAGCCCTACGTTAAGGGTGCTACTGTTGAAGCGACCGTGATCAAGAGCGGTAAAGAAAAGAAGATCATCGTTTATAAGATGAAGCCCAAGAAGAACTACCGCAGAAAGCAGGGTCACAGACAGCCCTATACCAAGATCCAGATTTCCGCAATCAATCCCACTGCCGCTAAGGAAGAAGAATGATTGTATGACAGTCCTTCGGGTCTATCGTAAAGGAAAGCTTTTTACCGGATTTGAATGCGAAGGGCACAGTGGCTATAGCGAAGCGGGCAGCGATATTGTCTGCGCTGCTATTTCAACTGCTGTGCAGTATTGTGTTAATTGCGGTGAAAAGATCGACCGGATCCCTTTGCAGTTAACTGTAGATCAGGAAACTGCGTTGATTCGTTGCTTCAGTAAAAAACCGGATGCTCAGTTTTCAAAGCATATTGAAATTCTGGTGGAGCTGGGGCAGAGCATTGCAGAAGAATATGCAATGTATTTTAACCTTGAAATAATGGAGGTGTAACAAATGTTGTTTAATATTCAGTTTTTTGCGCATAAAAAAGGTATGGGTTCTACCAAGAACGGCAGAGACTCTGAATCCAAGCGCCTTGGTGTAAAGAGAGCTGACGGTCAGTTTGTTCTGGCCGGTAACATTCTGGTTACCCAGAGAGGGACTAAGATCCATCCCGGTAACAACGTGGGCCGTGCATCCAACGACTCTTTGTTTGCTCTGATCGACGGCAAAGTAAAGTTTGAGCGTGTTGGCCGCGACAGAAAACAGGTTTCTGTTTACGCTGAAGAGTAAGAACCTTAAGAATCCCGGATCTTATCCGGGATTTTTTTGTGTAATCCAAATGCAAAGGAGGTTTGACCATGTTTGTAGATGTAGCCAAAATATGGATCAAAGCCGGAAAAGGTGGAGACGGCGCAGTTGCCTTTCACCGTGAAAAATATGTTAATGCCGGCGGGCCAGACGGCGGAGATGGCGGAAAAGGCGGAGATATCATCTTCCAGGCCGATCGCAATCTGAATACCTTGATGGACTTCCGCTATAAAAGAAAGTATGTAGCTCAGGATGGCAAAAACGGCGGGACCAACCAATGTACCGGCGCGGGTGCACCGCCCCTGATCATTAAGGTCCCGTTGGGTACTTTGATCAAGGATGCTGAAACCGGCCTTTTGATGAAAGATCTATCCGACGAAGAGCCTTTTGTTGCTGCCAAAGGCGGAAATGGCGGCTGGGGGAATCAGCATTTTGCAACCCCCACACGGCAGATCCCCCGTTTTTCCAAGCCCGGACAACCGGGGGAGGAATATCATATCCAGCTTGAATTGAAGTTGATCGCCGATGTAGGGTTGATCGGTTTTCCGAATGTGGGAAAATCCACCTTTTTGTCTGTTGTTTCAGCAGCAAGACCTAAAATTGCCAATTACCATTTTACAACGATGACTCCAAACTTAGGGGTTGTAGATCGTTTTGGCAATGGTTTTGTGATCGCGGATATTCCAGGTATCATTGAAGGTGCTGCCGGCGGTGCAGGCCTCGGAACGGCTTTTTTGCGCCATGTAGAGCGTTGCCGTATGCTTCTTCACCTTGTAGATGTAGCCGGAACCGAAGGCCGTGATCCGATCGAGGATTTCGAGATCATCAATAAAGAGTTAAAGGAGTATTCTCCTACACTTGCAGCTTTGCCACAGATCGTGGTTGCCAATAAATGCGATGCGGTCTACGATGAAGAGATGAAACAACGCTTCATCGATCACGTGGAAAAACAGGGCTATCCTGTTTTCTGCATATCTGCTGCAACCAAAATAGGGCTTGATCCTTTGCTGGGGAAGACCGGCGAATTGCTCGAAACCCTTCCCAAGGTTCGAGTATTCAAAACCGAATTTGTTAAACCGATCGTTGAGGCCGAAAAGGATAAAACCTTTACAGTTCGCAGAGAGAACGAAACCTATGTTGTCGAGGGAGAATGGCTCTTCAAGATCATCGAAACCATTCGTTTTGACGACTATGAATCCATGAATTTCTTCCAGCGAGTATTGCAAAGCAACGGTATTATTGAAAAATTGGAAGAGATGGGAATTCAGGAAGGCGATCCCGTTCGGATCGGCGATCTGGAGTTTGATTATATTCGATAAAATCTTGAGCCGGCGCTGAAATATAGGGCCGGTTCCTTATTTTTTCTATTGATTTTCATCCTTTAATATGTTAAAATATGATAAATATTTAAAAAGGAGTTCTGATATGAACCAAAAATTAAAGGATCCGAACAGTGATCACCTCTTTGAGGCAATTTTAAAACTCCAGAACATTGATGAATGCTATGATTTTTTTGAAGATTTGTGTGCCGTTTCCGAGTTCAAGGCAATGTCTCAACGTTTTGAGGTGGCATATCTTTTAGCTCAGGGGGAGTCCTACCAGGAGATCGTCAATAGAACCGGTGCATCCACCGCTACCATCAGTCGTGTGAAACGCAGTCTGAATTACGGCTCAGATGGTTATGCCTGTGTTTTTGAGCGTATGAAGCAAGATGAATGAGTTTACTGCCCTTGCCCAATATTACGACCGTTTTGTGGGCGCAGATTACCCTAAAATAGCTGAATTTATTGATGTAAAAATCAAAGCGTTATTTCCGGAGGCCTCCCTTGTTTGCGACATTGGCTGTGGCAGCGGAACATTGGCTCTTTCTCTTTTGGAAAAAGGGTATGATATGATCGGGATCGATGGCAGCATCGATATGCTGACAGAAGCATTGGATAAACGTGCTGATCTCCCGAACGGAGACCGGGCGCTTTTTCTTTGCCAGCAATTGCCCGAATTTGAGCTTTATGGCACGGTAGACGTCATTGTATCGACCCTCGATACCCTGAATTATCTCACATCGAAAGAAGATCTGGATCAATTATTTTATTGGTTTCGTAATTATTTAAATCCAGAGGGCTTATTGATTTTTGATGTGAATACATTATATAAATATCAGGAATTATTGGATCAGCATTGCGAGATTTTCGAGGACGACGATGTTTTTCTGGCCTGGAGAAGTCAGTTCGACGGCACTCTGTGTAGCCATCAACTTTCATTTTTTTCAAAAGAAAATAATTGCTACGCACGTTCTGATGAAGAACAACTGCAGCGGTATTATTCGCAAAAGGATCTTTTAGATCTGCTCGCGAAATACAATTTCAAGCTTCTGGGTATTTTTGACGATTATTCCGAAAAAGCGCCCAATGAAAAATCCCAACGATTAACCTTTGTTGCTAAGAAAGAGGACTGAAAAATGAAGAATAACGGATTGACCATTTTATCCGATAATGGAATGGTGCGCGGATTCTTTCTAAATTCAAGAAATATCGTGCAGCAGGCCTTTCAATATCATCAAACGGCCCCTGTGGTCACAGCAGCTTTGGGGCGACTTTTAACAGCCTCAGCCATGATGGGAAAGATGCTGAAAAATGATTCCGATCTCCTGACACTTCAAATTGAAGGAGAAGGTCCCGTTAAAACCATTCTTGCAACCGCAAACCGCAAAGGGCAGGTCAAGGGTTATCCGGGGGTTTCTATCGTGGATATCCCCTTAAAACCCAATGGCAAATTGGATGTTTCCGGCGCCATCGGCTTGGGCACTCTTAACGTTTTGCGTGACAATGGGGAAGGAGAGCCTTATGTCAGTCGGACCGAACTGATCAGCGGTGAGATTGCAGAGGATATTACCCACTATTATGCCACCAGTGAGCAGACCCCAACAGTGTGCGCACTTGGGGTCCTGGTAGACCGCGATTATTCTGTTAAATCTGCCGGAGGCTTTCTTTTGCAACTTTTACCCGGTGCTGATGATGAAGTGATCACCGCTCTGGAAAACAATCTGCAAAAGGTGCAGAATGTTTCTTCTATGTTTGAACATACCTCAAACCAAGAGATCGCCAACATCCTGATGGAAAATATCCCATTTCATATTACAGAGGAATGGGGTGCGGATTATTTCTGCAACTGTTCCAGGGAGCGTACAGAAAAGGTACTTCTGAGCCTTGGCAAAAAGGACCTAGCCTCTTTGATCGAAGAAGGAAAGCCGGTTGAGCTGTGCTGTCATTTTTGTGATGCTAAGTACCAATTCACTCCGGAAGATATGAAAAAACTCTTAATTCAGGGCTCAAAAAAATAAATGATATTTTTCTAAAAAAACACTTGACTTTTGAGAGTATATGTTGTAAAATATCTATCGTTGCAGCGAGAGTGTAACGCACAGATCGCCGCAGTTGGCCTGGTAGTTCAGTTGGTTAGAACGCTAGCCTGTCACGCTAGAGGTCGTGGGTTCGAGCCCCATCCAGGTCGCCATTTTGCCTCTGTAGCTCAGTAGGTAGAGCAGGGGACTGAAAATCCCCGTGTCGGTGGTTCGATTCCGCCCGGAGGCACCACATATTGAAAAGGAATATGTTTCATATTCCTTTTCTCATATGGTGCCATAGCCAAGTGGTAAGGCCAAGGTCTGCAAAACCTTTATTCATCGGTTCAAATCCGATTGGCACCTCCAATAAAAGCCTAACGCATCAGCGTTAGGCTTTTTTCAACGAAAGGAGACATCAAATGCAAACCCGAATCAGCGCTATTCAAGCGGCACTTCAAAGGAATGAGGCCATTATCATAATCAGCGATCCGAATCGCCTGTATTTAACCGGATTTTCATCTTCTGCTGGCACACTATTCATAACAAAGGAATCCGCTGTTTTTTTGATTGATTTTCGTTATTATGAGAAGGCAGAGAAAACCATTTCTCATTGTGATGTTTTGCTTGCAAATAAGCTTTACAGCCAGCTTCAAGAGTTGATCATTCGCCATGGGATCAAAAAAGTATTTGTTGAAACCTCTTATATTACGGTCGATCAGTTCAAATCCTTTGATTCTGCTTTAAAAGATTGCGATCTCTCTGCAGAGAATACGATCAATGATCTTATCCTTAAAAATCGCAGTATGAAATCCGCTGATGAAGTGGATAAAATAAAACAAGCGCAAAAAATCACCGATAAAACATTTCAATACATATTGAACTATATTCGCCCCGGAAAAACCGAAAAAGAAATCATGTTGGAGATGGAGTTCTATCTGCGCAAGCAGGGAAGCGAGGGTGTATCCTTTGATTTTATCGTTGTATCCGGCAAAAATAGCTCTTTACCTCACGGTGTGCCTACCAACAAAATAATAGAGAATGGAGATTTTGTAACGATGGATTTCGGAGCCGTTATCGAAGGTTATCGCTCCGATATGACACGAACCGTTGCGGTAGGCTATGCCGGAGAGGAACAGAGACGCGTTTACCACACCGTTTTTGAAGCGCAGCACATAGCGCTTTCCTGCATTAAACCGGGAATTCCATGCGTCGAAATTGATTCGGTTGCAAGATCTTACATTTATAAAAGCGGTTTTGAAGGTTGCTTTGGTCATGGCTTAGGGCATAGTGTAGGAATTGAAATTCACGAAGGTCCTTCCTTTAATACCATTGATAAGACTATTTTAAAACCAGGAATGATCCTTACCGTTGAACCCGGCATTTATCTTCCTGATCGATTCGGTGTTCGAATTGAGGATATGGTACATATTACAGAAGACGGTTATGAAAATTTGACCTCTTCATCCAAAGATCTACTTATTATATAAGAAAGAGGAGCGTTGATTTCACGCTCCTCTTTCTTTATTCATCGCTATTTTTTCTTCGAACCTTAGAGAGGGGATTGCTCATAGATGCTTCCTTGATGGTTTCGCTATCTACATGGGTGTAAATCTGCGTTGTGCCGAGGTTTTCATGACCAAGAATCTCTTGAAGCACACGGATATCCACATGGCCGTGACGATGCATTAAAGTGGCTGCTGTATGGCGAAGCTTATGTGTCGATAAATTACGCTCGTCCAGCCCGGCTAATTTTAAGTATTTATCCACAATATTTTGAACCGCCCTGCGGGAGATGCGGCATTTATTTCGGCTGATAAAAAGCGCCTCCGGATCCTTCAACCCCTCAGTCGGACGTTCATGCGCGATATAATCGTCGATTGCATCGCGGCAGGCAGGGTTTAAATGGATCGTACGTTGCTTGTTGCCTTTGCCGGTCACGACGACATATTCATTCTTGATATCCTTTAGATCAAGGGATACCAACTCAGCCAGACGTAAACCGCAATTTAAGAAAACTGTCAAAATAGCATAATCGCGCCTGCTGCTTTTAACTGCACGCAAAAGTTCAGTGCTTTCCTCTAAGGTTAAATATTTAGGAAGTGTTTTAGGCAGGGAAGGAGTTTCAACATTTTCCATAGGATTGCTGCTCAATAGATGCATTCTTTGCGTCATATATTTAAAATACATTCGCAAGGATGACATTTTTCGTGCAATGCTTTTAGAACCGTTTCCGCGTTTTTCACGGCAATAATAAAAGTACTCATAGATATCTGCCAGCGTAATTTGGGCAACAAAGGCAACATCAATGTCGTGAATCGTTACGTCGTGTAGCTTTGTACCTTTGGGGAGATCACATTTGAGGATCTTCATATACCGAAAAAAGTTTGCAAGATCCAAAATGTATTCATAGGTCGTGGATTTTGATTTTCCCAAAACAACTTCAAGATAGAAGATAAAATCCTTAATTGTCTGAGGCATTAACTCGTAATCGATCAAAAATAAACAGCTCCTTTGAGGGGGAAGGATTTGTACTTTCCGTTCTGTTTGAACTGCACAAAATGGAAATTTTGTGCAGTTAATGGGAGGATTTTCAGGACCAAGAAAGCAATTCCGGCCCTGAGATATTGTTTTTTACTCTTGAATGGCATTCAAGAAGCATCTGATATTATCAAAAATATAGGTGGGTTTTTTTCCGTCAAATGCTTCTACATCATCCATTGTAGATTCACCACTCAGCATCAAAGCAGTATCGATTCCGGCATTGCTTCCGCTTGCGATATCTGTATACAAGCGATCACCCAATATGATGGCTTCCTCTTTAAGAAATCCTGTTTGCTCGATGGCTAATTCGATCATTGTAGGTTCAGGCTTACCAATAAATTTCGGACGTCTTTTGGTTGCATTATACAGCATTTCAGCCACCGAACCGCAATCCGGTACAGATCCATACCATGTCGGACATACCCAATCCGGGTTTGTTGCAATATAATCCACACCGCGGTTCAGCAAAATACACGCATCTTCCAGCTTGCTGAAGCAAAGTTCTGTATCAAAACCCATGACCAAACACTTGATATCATCACAAAGCTTGTCTGTAATTTTTAGTCTGTAACGCGCGAATTCATCTTTCAGTGCTTTTGTACCGAATACATATAATAAATCATCTTTATGAGTTTTTAATAAATATAATGCAGTTGCCTGCGCAGATGTCGTAAAATCCTTTTCTTCTGCATTAATTCCCATAGAGGCTAATTTTTCAATATATTTTGTGACGCTTTTTGAACTATTATTCGTTAAGTACATTGCCCGTCCACCGATTTTTTTTACATACTCCAAAAAATCAAGCGTTCCGTCAAAAAGCTCCTGATCCAGATAGATCGTTCCATCCATGTCAAGCAAAAAAAGTTTTTTGTTCTTCAGCATATAAATTTCCCCTTCTTTTATTTGCAGCAGCCGCATTGAAAAAAGCCTTCAAGCTCCAATTGATAGTTTTCTTTTTGCAGCTTAAAACCAACATGATCTGCTATTTTTTTATATTTCAAAGGCATTGTAACCAGCTTCACGCCGTTGATATCCATGATATTCAGAATCGCCCTGCATAATCCGTCCAATAAGCTGATTTCGCCGTCAAAGCCGTCAATTACCAGGATCTCTCCGTCTTCATTTTCATAATCAAAAACAGCGCATTGCAAAACAGTATCGTTTTCAATCGTCGCAATAATATGATACTGCGGATTCCAATCCACACCATTATCCCCGCATATCTTTTGGGCCAATTCAATATCTCTTACTTTTTTGATTTCAATCATAAAATACCTGCAGATTTTTTATTTTATACTATTATAAATCATACCTCATTTTTTTGCAAGTGACAAGCGTATATTTGCATAAGTTTTCATAAAGAGGTGATTTATCAGTGTTAATTCCTTTACAAAGCTTTTTGGATCGTACGATCTTCTTAATGTTGTATTTATCCGGCGGTGCGACCTTTCCGAAACCCCTCTCACTTGCCGAAGAACGTTATTACTTGGAGCAATTCCAAAATGGAGATATGGAAGCTCGGAATATCCTGATCGAACGAAACCTTAGGTTAGTGGCCCACATCATAAAAAAGTATTATGCTACCAGCAAAGATCAGGACGATCTGATCTCTATTGGAACAATCGGCCTGATCAAAGGCGTTTCGACCTTTAATCATAAAAAGGGCGCTCGGCTGGCGACTTACGCTGCACGCTGCATAGAGAATGAAATTTTGATGTATTTCCGCAATCAAAAAAAGCGCCAAAACGATGTTAATATCAGCGATCCCATCGAAATGGACGGCGAAGGAAATGCATTGACCTTCATGGATGTAGTTTATGAAGAAGAATCCTTTGCTGAAGAATTGGATTTAAAAATCAACTGCAAAAAGCTTTATCAGTTTATTGAGAAAATACCGGAGCGGGAAAAAAAGATCCTGATCATGCGATACGGCTTATACAACACCACCCCCATGACCCAAAAGCAAGTTGCTGCCAAACTCGGGATATCCCGAAGCTATGTATCAAGAATCGAAACAAAGGCGCTGGAGCGCCTGCGCAGCTTATATACGTAAATTAAGTCAGCGGTAATTTTACCGCTGACTTGTCCTTATATCTCGTTGATTATCGTTCCTTCCATCAGTTGAAAACTTGAAAGAATCTGCAGTTCGATGGAATGTTTTTTTGCAAGTTCTACGCTTCTCCGCTGTAAAACACCCGATCCCGCATCACATAACGCCAGCATATCATCATAATTGATGTGATTGATCTTTTTGGCATGGGGGTCTTTTCTCGGATCCGCTGTATAGATTCCGTCTACATCCTTATAAATGCGGCAGGAATCGGCATTTAACGCTGCAGCAATGGCAACTGCCGAGGTATCAGAGCCGCCTCGCCCTAATGTCGTTATATCTCCTGCGGCATTGATTCCCTGAAAGCCGGTTACGATTACCGTATAGCCCTGAGCTAAATAGCTCCGGATCTTCTCTTCATCAATATTAACGATCTCGGCATTGCCGAAGACTCCATTGGTTTGAATTCCGGCCTGAGCACCGTTTAGCGAGATTGCCGGAACCCCTAATTTATCTAAAGCTATCGCGATCAACGCCGCAGAAGACTGCTCTCCGGTAGCGATCAAAGCATCCAATTCCCGCAAAGAGGGATGATCGGATATTTCCTGCGCCTTGGCCAGCAGATGGTCCGTTGTATCCCCCTGCGCAGATACGACGGTAACGACCTGATTCCCCTCTTTCATTCTTCTTGCAATAATATTTGCAACATTATATATACAGATCCGGTCGGCGACAGATGTTCCGCCGAATTTTTGGACAATCAGTCCCATAGAATCCTCCTAAAAAGATATAAAATTATATTTTCCGGATCAAAAACGGATAACATCTTTCGATTTAAACCCAATTCATCATATGGTCATCCACGCTCTTTTGCCACAGGCTTTACGCTTATAACACCATTTAATTTTTCCATCTGCTGTAAAAGTTGCTCCAATTCAATATTCATGTTCAATGTAATAAAGGAAATTGAAACCGGTGCGATGCCGTTCATGGGAACGTTTTGATTAATCGTAAGAATGTTTGCACCAACAGACGAAATCAATGTAAGCACTCTGGATAAAGCACCGATCTCATCGGATAAGTACAAAATGATCGTAATGATATTTTGCTTATCCTTTTCCACAAAAACGTGAACACTGTCTTTATATTTGTAAAAAACACTTCTGGAAATATTCACCGTTTTTGCGGCATCATTTACAGTTTTGCACTTGCCCGTCTGCAGCAGCCGTTTAGCTTCGATGACCTTCGAGAAGATCTCCGGGAGTACACTTTTATCGATCAAATAGTATTCCTGATTCATCCGCACTGTCCTTTCATTGAAATCATATGTCATCTAATCAACTACAATACTACCACACTTCCCTGCCGAATTCAATAATTTTATTAAATTTGAAATACATCTTTATTTTTGTAGAATAAATATGATATAATAACAATATTAACCAAGGAGAGAGAAAAATGCTTTCAAAACGTGATTATAAACGGTTGCATTATTTGATTCAGATTGCATATATTGCAGTTTTTATCTTTATTGTATATCTGGCTTTTCGCTACATTTTCGGTGCCATTGCCCCATTCATTATTGCATTTATTTCAGCATCCTTAGTGGAACCTTTAGTGAACCTATTGGTCAATAAGCTGAGATTTCCCCGTGGACTTGCCAGCTCGGTCAGCATTGTACTGTTATTGGTTGCCGTGATCCTTTTGGGCACCTTTTTGTCTACCACCATCATCTCAGAGGCAAAAACGCTTTTATCCAGTATTCCCGACTACATCCGATCGGCCATCGAATATATGAAGGATATCATTCAAAACGGGCGAGGCATTTTTTCAATGGTTCCGGAGGAGACCCTCAGTACAGCGATCAGTTATCTTTCGAACTACGATTACAGTTCCTTATTCAAAGGTTCATTGGGAAGTGTCATTTTGGGCTATGCCGGAAATGTTGTTACATCCATTCCCAACATCCTTATTTTCTTTATTGTATCGGTGGTTTCCAGTATTTTTATGTCCATTGCCTTCCCTACTGTAAAGAAATTTGCTTTGGCTCAATTCCGCCCGGAGCAGCAGGAACTCATCATTGAGATCAAGCACAGCTTGTTTTCTACCATTGGAAAATACCTTCGCTCCTATTCCATGCTAATGCTGATTACCTTTGTTGAATTGCTGATTTTCTTCCTGGTTTTCGGTTTTAAACCTGCGTTGACTCTGGCATTTTTGATTGCCATTGTGGATATTCTTCCCGTGCTGGGTGTCGGAACCGTTTTGATCCCTTGGGCTGCCTTCTGTTTGCTGAGCGGATCCCCTTGGCGAGCCCTGCTTCTGGCCTGTATGTATGTCGTTATTACCATTGTTCGCCAGATCCTGGAGCCTAAGGTGATCGGCGATCATGTAGGAATGCTTCCCATCCTCACACTGTTCTGCATTTGGGTCGGATTGAAGCTTTTTGGCTTTGGCGGAATGTTCTTAATTCCTATCACAGTCGTTATTTTAAAGAATTTGCACGAAAGCGGCAAGATCCATCTCTGGAAAACCGCTGAAAAAGGAGAAAACAATGGAACTTCATGATTTAAAAGAAAAATTCTGCGGCCTTTATCGATCCAAAATTCACCGTGACGGTGCAGAGGAATTGTTGGATTATCTTTGCAGCAGCAGTTCGGATTTTTTTGTCGCCCCGGCAAGTACACGTTTTCACGGAAACTATCCCGGCGGTCTCTGCGAACATAGCATGAATGTATATCAATGTTTGTGTGAATATTTAGCACGCCCGTACACCAAGCAGCTTTTTCAGAATGAATACAGCGAGGAATCCATCGCCATCGTCTCTCTTCTTCACGATCTTTGCAAAGTAAATGTATATAAGACTTCTATGCGCAATGTTAAAAATGATGCAGGCGTTTGGGAAAAGGTCCCCTATTATGAATTCGATGATAATCTCCCCTACGGCCACGGCGAAAAAAGCGTTTATATTATCGGCGGATTTATGAAGCTCACACGCGAAGAAGCCTTTGCTATTCGCTATCATATGGGATTTTCCGAAGAAAAAGACATTCGCAACTGCTCCAAGGCCTTCGAGATGTACCCTCTCGCCTTTGCACTTGCTACTTCGGATATGGAAGCCTCCCTTTATTTAGAAGAAAAACGATGATCAAAGCCCTCTGTTCAACACAGAGGGCTTTACTTATTGAAGATTATTTCTGATCTTATAGATCGCTTGGGAAACAGAAGAGACCCTGATTATCTCGATTCCTTCAATGGGGTGGGACAGTTTATTTCTGGACGGAACCATAATCTTGGAAAAACCCAGCTTCTGCGCTTCCTTGATTCGTTTTTCCAAGAAAGAAACAGCACGTATTTCCCCCGAAAGCCCGATCTCCCCCACTGCGATCAGATCCCCCGGCATTTCAAAATCCGAAAATCCGGAAGCGATAGCCAGCACAATCGCCAGATCGGCAGCAGTTTCCAAAACCTTGAATCCGCCTACCACATTCACATAAGCGTCCTGATTGTACAAAACGAAATTTGCACGCTTCTCTAAAACAGCAATCAACAATGCCATGCGATTAAAATCAATGCCACTTGCCATTCGGCGAGGAACAGGATAACCGGTTTTGGAAACCAAAGCCTGAATTTCAGCCAGTACCGGCCGGGTCCCCTCCAAAATACAGGTAACGCAGGTCCCCGGAACATTCTCCGGTCGCCCCTCCAAAAACATTTTAGAAGGATTGTCCACCTCTATCAACCCACCGTTTTGCATATCAAAAACGCCGATCTCATTGGTGGAACCGAAACGGTTTTTTACGGTACGGAGAATACGATGGTTCAGGTTCTTATCCCCCTCGAAGTACAGCACCGTATCCACCATATGCTCCAGCACTTTTGGACCGGCCAGCGCGCCTTCCTTGGTAACGTGACCGATTACAAATACTGTGATCCCTTGCTCCTTGGCCAGGTGCATAAATGCAGCAGTTGCCTCCTTGATCTGGGATACACTCCCCGGCGTTCCGGAGACCCGTTCGCACATCATCGTCTGAACTGAATCCACGATAAGGATCTCGGGTTGATTCAGCAAACAGGCGGCCAGAACCGATTCCACATTTGTTTCACAGGCCAGATATAGATTGTTTGTGTTGACCTGCAGCCGTTCTGCACGCAGCTTGATCTGACTCATGGATTCTTCGCCGGAAACATACAGAATGGTTTTATCCTGCCCCAAATATTGGCAGATCTGCAGCATAAGGGTGGATTTTCCGATACCGGGATCGCCGCCCACCAAGGTGAGCGAGCCCACAACAAGCCCGCCGCCTAAAACACGGTCCAGTTCTTTTAACCCTGTTGAGAACCGCATCTCGCTGCTGCCTTTGATAGAACCGATAGGCTTGATCTCCAAGGCTTTAGAACTTCCGGCGGGACTGACCTGAGAGGATTGCTGAACAGTTTTCTCTTCAAAGGTACTCCATTCTTTGCATTGAGGACATTGCCCGTACCATTTGGGGCTTTCATAACCGCACTGTGTGCATATATACACTTGTTTGATCTTAGGCATTCTTTTACCGCCTTTTGTTTTTTCTATTATTTTACTTCATTCATGCTGCAAAGTCAACCGCAGGAAGCCAAAACGTCAGCAATAAGGTTTGCCAATTGCTGCTGGTATTCTTCTGTTTTCAGTTTATTTAGTTCATCACTGTTTGAAACAAAGCCGCACTCGATCAAAACTGACGGATTAGAAACATGGGAAAATAGATAAACATTTTTTGAAATTGCTTTTGTAACCTTGGTATTCTCGGGCTGAACAGCGGTATTAAATGAATTCTGAAGCAGATCCGCAAGATCTTTGGCCTGTGTATTTCCATCCGAATAAAAAACCTGTATTCCATGCACAGAGCTGTTGGGATAGCTGTTCATATGAATACTTACCAAAGGAATGCTGCTGTTTTCATTCGCTATGGATATTCTGTTTTTTACATCAGAAACCTTTTTGGCATGAATGGTCTCCCCTTCAGAATAGATGCTGTTTTCGTCCGTCCGTGTCATCATGTGGGCAACAGAGCGTTGATCCAGCTGGGTGGAAAGCTTTAAAGCAATAGCCAGATTCAGCTCTTGCTCCGTCGTTCCATCAACACCGACCGCTCCGCCATCTGGGATCCCGTGCCCGGCATCTATAATGTAACGGATGTTTTCGCCTGATACCTTTCGGCCGATCACTCTTGAATATCCGCATATGATCAAGGTAAAAGCCACGCAAATCATCATAACTGATACGATTCCATGTATTCTTTTGCTGCTCAAATCTATCACCTCCTCAAATTATATGAAAAGACGGCCATGATGATGAATCATAGCCGTTTGATTTTATTCTTTTTCGGTATAACGTTTATAGCATTTCAGTAAAATATCTGTTACCATGAAGTTTTTGTACCCGGCGATATATCCGATCCAGGGAATAATAACCATCGGAACAAAAGCCAGCACCATGACCAACTGCAAGTGGTTGGGAAAAATTTTGATCATGGGCCAGGTCCAATACATATTTGCCAGCTGAAAATATACTGCAACGATCCCGGAACCTGTTGTACGATAGATCATATAAAGGATCAAAAGAGGAACTGCTGAAATAATACCGGCAAAAACTCCTTTATATAAATATCCTTTATACTCCATATCCTTTATGGCACGGTGACTGTCGTGAAATCCGCTTTTAAAGGCTGAGTTATATGTAATATAGGCGAATAATCCAAAACAGATGATAAGTGCCAAGGCGTAACCGATCAGATCGTTTTTAAAAAGCATATTATTGGCAATCGTAATACATAATACCCACATAAAGCCGGCAATAACACCGATCAGCTGATCCATCAGCAGGGCACCGGAAAGTTTGAAAATATGTTTCATTCTTGTATCTCCTTGTATCTGGATTCTTTTAAATAGTTCGTATAGCAACGAAAGGCGCTTGGTATTGCTTTTTGCAGCAAAACATCATCAAGTTCCATCCAGATATACTCCTCTGAAGGGTAACGGGCAACGATTTCGTACGCCTGCATATGCCATTCGATGTGGGTAAAGATATGAAAAGACTCCGAAAGGCGGGTTATACTGAGCGGGTCTGCAGCCGCAAAATGATCCAACGCATCTTTTTGGCTCAGGTGGCCGTTTATATTGGGGAACTCCCATAAATTGGCAAGCAATCCCTTTTCAGGCCTGCGGTTTAAGGCAATTTTGCTGCCAAAACGCAGAATAAATACTGTTTTTTCCTCTTTTTTTCGCTTCTTTTTTTCACTTTTAACAGGGATCTGATCGATCAGATCCTCTTTTTTTGCTGTACATAACTCCTTTAAAGGGCATTTCTCGCACAACGGAGCGCCGTTGGGCAGGCAGATTATTGCGCCCAATTCCATCAAGCTTTGGGTAAATTCAGAGGTAGCACCTAAGGGGTAGACTTCCCGCAATGCTTCTGTAAAAGCTTTCTTTGTTGCCGGAGCGGCAATATCCTCATAGGATCCAAGAATACGGGAAAGCACGCGCAGGACATTCCCGTCAACGGCAGGGGTCGGCAAACCCATTGCGATGGAACAAATGGCACCAGCGGTATAGTCACCAATACCGGGCAAAGAACGCCAACCGTTAAAATCCGCGGGGAAAGCGCCGTTCTCCACGATCTGTTTTGCAGCCTTTTGAAGATTACGTGCTCTGCTGTAATAGCCTAACCCTTCCCAGAGCTTCATTAAAGCATCTTCTGAAATAGCCGCCAATGCTTCAACATCCGGCAATATTTCCATAAAGCGCAAATAATATGGGATTACAGGATCCACCCTTGTTTGCTGCAGCATGATCTCTGAAACCCAAACCCGATATGGGGTTGGGTCATGCCGCCACGGAAGATCCCGCCGGTAAATTCTGTACCATGTTAACAGAGGAATTACGATCTCATTTAATTTATTATCCATTTTCATTTCCATGACCTAATTATAACGGATATTCACTCAAATATCTATTAATTTTTTTAAAATATTTTTGTTCGGACCAAAATATGACAAATTCGAGATTTCCAAAAAGCTATAATGAAAAAAACAAACGTTTAAAGGAGTCTCACATGATCAAAGTTCAAAATCATTTGGATCGCCTGCAGCGTATCTTGGTATCAGCTTTTTACTATATACTGAGGATCGTTCTTTCTGTTGGCTTGGGGTTGATCACTTCACGTTGCACGCTGCTGGAAAATTTCTCGCCGTTTTCTATTATTCTGCTGTCTGTAAGCGGAAATATGGGGCTCTTCCCCACCTTCTGCTATTTGGGCAGCACCTTCGGTTTTTTACTCCAATCTTTCGATCTGTCTGTTTTCAAATACATCACTGCCTTAACGATTATTTATATCATTTACATCATTTTTAAGAAATCACTGAAAGTAAGTAAAAGTGAAACTGCTGTGCTTTCTGCCGCCGCATGCTTTGTTTCAGGATTTTTGTTTTTGTTGGTGGGGCAGCTTGATTTATTTAATATATTAATGCTCATCTGCGAAAGCATATTGATCTGTTGCTGCATATTCTTTATTTCTTTTGCCATAAAAGCTTTTCGGAACTGCTGCTACCTCTCCTCCCGGGAGATCATTTCTGCAGCAATCACGATCCTGCTTACCATCATTTCATTACATAACATTTACCTTTTTGGTATGAGTGTTGCTCGAATTGTTGCAATTTTTCTTCTTTTTTTGGCTTTGTATTGCTTTAAAACAAGCCATACTGCCGTTTTCGGATGTTGCTTAGGAATTATCCTTTCGGCGGTTGGAAACGGCGGAGAGCCCATTTTTACAGCCATGATCGTAGGAACACTTGCAGCCTGTGTCTTTTCGGCATTCTCAGATCGATTTGCGTTAACGGCATATATTCTTGTTTATTTTGTGGTGCTGTTCTTTTTCGGTAAGTTTCCTTGGAATTATTTTTATTTCGCTGAGCCATTAATTTCCTATGCCATTGCTTTTTTGGTTCCCAAAAACAAGTTGCGCACCTTTTTATCGGTCTATATCGCAGTAAAACAAAACAAAACTGTCGAACGGGAGGCACCGGATCGGGAATTGATCCGGGCTTGCTCCAGGGATTGCCAGAGTATTTGCCCTAAAGCTGCAGTATGCTATGAAAAAAACATCAAAGAGCTGGCGGATGCGCTGGAGATGCTTTCCAACCGTTATGCGCAAACAGAAAATTTCGGCGATATCGAAGCTGCAATCCCTTTTTGCATAAAGCCCCATGCAATGGCGGACATTATAGAAAAAAGATTGTTATTCAGCCAAGCAGAATCCTTTGAGGATCTTGTGGAACAGTTGAATCATCTCTCCAAAAAAATGGAGCTTAAAATGACAGCCTCCAATCAACCGATTCAATTTCTGGATGAGGAAGAAAATATAATCAGAGAATTGCTTGAAAAGAGAAAAATATCTGTAAAGGAAATTAACTTTATAGTTGATGAACGCAATTGTAAAAAATGTGATATTCGCTTTATACTCCACGATGAGATCGTTTATGAAAATATTATCAAAGAAGTGGTCGCGCCTTTTTTTCAAAACAGTTTATCCTTAAAAATAATCGAGACAGATACCGAGTATATCGCTCACATAAAGGAAAGCAGCCGCTATAACGTAGCTTGTGCCGCCCTTTGCAAAACAAAAAGTGGCGAGCAGATCAGCGGCGATACAGCCCTTGGATTCTCTGCCGGCAAAGATCTTTATTACCTGATCCTTGCCGATGGGATGGGAAGCGGAAAAGAGGCCGGAATACAAAGTGATCTGACCATCGACAGTATTCGAAGATTAATCATCGGGGGATTATCTGTTCCCGGCGCTCTGAATGTATACCGTTCTGTTGCACGCTTTCGGGAGGACACTGTATTTGCAACCATCGATATCTGTTCCATTGATCTCTGCCAAGGAACAGCAAATCTTTATAAAGCGGGAGCTTACGATAGCTTTCATCTGCATCAAAATCGCATAGATCTGATCCGAGGCGGCGGAATTCCTCTTGGGCTTAGTGAAAAAGACCGACTGCGGCACGCAAGCATTAAGATAGATGACGGGGATTACCTGATCCTGGCCTCCGATGGATTAAGCATTTTGAACGACCAGCTTGAAGAGGTGATTTTAAAAAGTCAATGTAATGACGTTCGGATATTTGCTCAAAAAATTTTATACCATCTCACAAAAGAAAACGGTAATACCAACGACGATGTTACGGTAATGGTATGCCGCTTTGAAAAAAATATTGAATAAGTATTTCAAAACTCTCAATACTAAAACAGAGGTGTTGGTATGATCAAAGGAGTTGGTAAACAGATCGTTCTGTTGAATAATACAGATAGCGATATTTTTGAGCAAGCAATCTTTATACTACGATCCGGTGATAAGGTGCAGTATAAAGATGTAGTTAAAGAATGTGAGCGGATGATGAATCATCATATCAAGGCGCAAAAGGAGCCACCGGCCCATAACTGGTGGAAAATCGGATTCTTTGCTTCCCTGGCTTTGGTCGCTATTCTTATTCTGATCTGTTTTTTAAAATAGTTAAGCGGTCCGGAACGGACCGCTTAATTTTATACATTGAATCGGAAAAGAACAACATCGCCATCCTTCATCACATACTCTTTTCCTTCGCTGCGCACAAGACCTTTTTCTTTGGCCGCAACCATTGAGCCGCAGGCAATCAGATCATCATACGCAACAACCTCGGCACGGATAAAACCGCGCTCAAAATCCGTGTGGATCTTTCCTGCTGCCTGAGGGGCTTTGGTACCGTTTGTAATGGTCCAGGCTTTTGTTTCCATTTCACCGCTTGTAATATAGCTGATCAGACCCAAAAGACTGTAGCAGGTGGAGATCATCCGATCAAGACCGCTGTGTTCAAAGCCAAGCTCTGCCAGGAAAAGTTCTTTTTCCTCTTCACTCAATTCGCTGATCTCTTCTTCAAGCCGTGCGCAGATTACCAGTACCTCCGCATTTTCGTGGGATGCTCTTTCCTGCACGGCCTGAATATATTGATTGCTCAATTTTCCGTTTTTGAAATCCTCTTCGCAAACATTAGCTGCATAAATGACCGGCTTATCCGTCAACAGAGAAACTGTTTTCATGATCTCCATTTCATCTTCAGTAAACTCAATGGTATTCACAAACCGTTCAGCCTCAAGGGTTTCCTTGATCTTATCAAAAAGGGCAACCTCTGCCAGATGCTTTTTATCTCCCTTTGCCAGCTTTGCGGCACGGTCACGCATCTTTTCAACGACCTCAAGATCAGAGAAGATCAATTCAAGATTAATCGTTTCGATATCACGAATGGGATCCACAGAGCCATCCACATGAACAATATTATCATCCTCGAAGCAACGTACCACATGAACGATGGCATCCACCTCCCGGATATTTCCGAGAAATTTATTACCGAGGCCTTCGCCCTTGGAGGCGCCTTTCACAAGGCCGGCAATATCTACAAACTCGATAACAGCCGGAACAACACGCTTTGATGCATTCATCTCTGCAAGGACATCCAGCCGTTTATCAGGCACACAGACAACACCCACATTGGGGTCAATGGTGCAAAAGGGATAGTTTGCGGATTGCGCCTTGGCATTTGTGATGGCGTTAAAGAGTGTACTTTTTCCAACATTAGGTAACCCAACAATTCCAAGCTTCATTTAAAAAACCTCATTCCTTTAAAAACTCTTTTTCAATATACTCATATATTTTTTCTTTAAATTTCAGGTAAGACTCGGCAGTAACATCGAGGTATTCCGGCGTGATCCCAAAATCCCGTTCGAGCAGCTTTAATAGCTTGCTGCGCGGAATGTATCTGTCAACCAGTCGCAACAGTCTGAAATCCTGCGCCGCCAATTGAATCTGCTTCAAACGAACTGAAGAAAGTGGCCCGTTCATGCCGGGATATACCAAAGAACAGCTTCCAGAAGGATAGGAACCACCGTTGTCTGTATCCAATTTGAGATCTACCGCCTTTCCATCCTTGCTCAGGCATAGATTAAATCCGAGATTTAAAACTCTGAATATATTGTGATAATACGAAAATAACCCCATGGATCTCAGACGTACTGCGGGCGCTGCGATCAGAAAGTTAAAAACATCTGCGGAAGAATTGATATCGAGACTTACAGTATGGCAGGTAATGGTAATATCATCCCGCAAAAATTCTTTTAAATCATGCAAATAAATCGACGGCATTGCCGATAGTTTTGTATCATAAAAATGGATATCCACCAAAGCGTCCGTTACTTTACGCCGTTTAATTGCATCAAAAACTGCAGCCCGGCAATCCTTATAGGCTTCTGTATCAATATAAAGCGGCCGGCTGCTGATTTGAAACTCTACTTCCCCATCAAATTTAAATTCCTCCAGATGAAGAAGAAACGCCTTCAAGAATCTGCGAATAAAAGTGGTGTATTCCGAGGAACGCATATCAGCATTCGCGTCGAACAGTACAGTCTCCATCCTGCCGGACTGGCAAATGATCTCCGGGCACTGAATGTTTCTGAAGGATGGAAAGATCGGCGGAATAACAATATTATTGATTCCGCATTTTTTCATTAGAAAAAGCCAGCAATCCAGCAGGTCATAGTTGTAACGGTACTTTTTATTTTCTTCAATTACTCTGATCAGTTGAACGGGCTTGAATTCCACTTCCCGGTCATAGATTACCGGAAAGATGGGAAGAATGATGGTATCGACCCCGGCATCGTGTGCGATCTTGAAATATTTCTCTAAAAGTTCCCAAAATACATCGGAATAAAGGGGAACATTATAGGAATCGGCTATACTTTGCGGATCAATATAGGGAACCAGGCAGAATTCCGGATCCGGTAGTTTTAAGGGCAGCACATGAACGGAAAAATTTGCGGTTCGTTCATAATTTCGCGTTTTAAAACGGATCGAATGAATATAGTTTCCCGGCTGGCGCGCCAAAATACTGACCCAGAGAACCGTAATATTATTATTGATCAGCAAAGTTCCTTTCAGCGGAATGGGATCGAGAATATCGGGTAAAAAGCCGGGAGAATCGATGCAATAATCCTTTTTGAGGTCATCGTTATAATGAGGCCACGAAACGCATACCGGCTTCACCTGATAGAGTTTAGTGGTAAAGCCCGGTAAAACTTCATATGAAACTGTTTCGCCACACATTTCATCGCTGCAAAGCACAAGCTGATAGGTGATCTCTTCCTGGCAAAATGCGGAGGCTTGGAGATAAGGATCCTTAAATGACGTTGCATCAGGCTTGATCTTTTCAAGAGTCGGCTGAGATAGAATATGAATCATTTTATGCCCAAAGTCCCTGGCTTACAAGTGATTTGATAGTACGGTTATGGTCTGCCAGTGTTTTATTAAAATAAAAATTGCCATTCTTATCTGTAACGAAATAAAAATAATCTGTTTCTTCCGGTGCTAAAACGGCATTCAGTACATCAATTCCCGGACAGTTCGTGGGGCCCACTGGAAGCCCGATACAACTATAGGTATCATAAGCCCTCTTCATGTCGGCAGAATAACGCTCCAGGTCATTTAATGATTGGGCGTAGTTCGTGGTGGGATCTGATTGAAGCAGACGCATATCATTGGAATTCAAACGGTTCCAGAAGACCGAAGAAACCTTTACCATAGAATCCTTCCCAAATGCTTCTGCCTGAACAACAGACCCGAATGTAATAAATTCATTTAACGATAAGCCCAGAGTACCGGCCTTGGAGAACATTTCATCTGTTATATATTCCGAAAAGGTTTTCAGCATTTTATTTACAATTTCATGAGATGTAACTGTATCTGCACGGAACTCATAGGTTGCCGGGAACAGATATCCCTCCAGCTTGTAACCGATCAGGCTTTGATCCCGCTTCTTCAGCTCATTCACAAAGGAATAGTCGTAATCATAGCTATCTGCCGCAGCCAGAAACTCCTCTTCGGTGCACAGCCCGCTTTCTGCAACGATCTTTGCAATTTCGCGAACGGTCTTCCCTTCCGGAACAACGAATTTTACATAATCAAGCTTTTCATCCGGTTCCGATAACGCTTCGCACAATTCCTTGTAAGACATATTTGCATTCAGATGATATATACCGTTATACCACACGAAATTAGGGTAATTTTCCTTGATATAGTTCAAAAAACGAGCAGAAGAACAAATGATGCCGTTTTCTGCCAATTCGGCAGCAACCTCATTTTCAAAATCGGTTTTTTCAATCGTTAATGTATACGGCTTGTCCTCTTGATTTTTGCCGTTTTTATCATAGTAATAGGGCAAATAACCCTTGATTTTCGGAACAAGAATGATGCATCCGATAACGACAAATAATAAAAAAACTGCTATTCCGATTAAAAAAATGGTTTTTTTCTTCATAGAAAACCCCTTCAAAGCATTTTAATTGATTATAACAAAAAATGACCTAAAAAACAATACTTTTTATAAAAGAAATAATCGGTTGACAAAAGATAAAAATACGCATAAAATTATATTATTAAAAATTCAGGAGTGATATCAATGAAGGACGGTTTTATTAAAGTTGCTGCCGGAAGCGTTGCTGTAACGGTTGGTAATCCGCAAAAGAATGCACAGGAGATTATCCGAATCATTCGGTTAGCCGATCAAAGTAAGGCGAATCTATTGGTTTTGCCTGAGCTTTGTATCACCGGATATACCTGCGGGGATCTGTTTTATAATAATTTGTTGCTGGATAACGCTTTGGAAGCTCTCGGCGAAATCTGCACATCTACTGAAAATACCTACCCTACTGTTATTGCAGGGCTGCCTATAAAATATCAGAATAAGCTTTTCAATTGTGCCGCCGTTTTTTCTCAAGGCAGTATTTTAGGGATCGTTCCCCAAAAAACCGTTAAGAGCCGTCAATTCACTTCCAGTGCTGAACTAACAGGAAATGAAGTATTCTTTTTCAACGGTGAAGAAATTCCTTTTGGCACAGATCTGCTATTTCAGCACGATCAACTTGCCGAATACTGCTTCGGCGTTGAAATCGGTGAAGATGTATGGGCTCAAAATCAAGCAGCCGAGCGTCTAACTGCTGCCGGCGCCATGATCATCGCCTCCCCTTCTGCCGCAACGGAGACTGTCGGAACCGATGAATACCGAAAACTGATGTTCTCTGCCAACTCCGCACGGCTCTATGCAGGATATGTTAATGCTAATGCCGGCCCGGAAGAATCTACCCAAGATGCAGTTTTTTCCCGGAACCACCTGATTGCGGAAAGCGGAACAATTCTGGCCGAAAACAAGTCCTTTGAGTGCAGTGATCTGCTGATATCCGAAATCGATCTGCAGCGCCTTTCTGCCGACCGCCAAAAAGACAGCGGCTATCAGATGAAATATGACGGTTGTTCTGTTGTTGTTTTTTCCCAGGATGTACATAAAACTGAACTAACAAGGTATTACGAGCCTAATCCCTTTGTTCCGTCTGATTTGGAGAACCTCAAAAAACGAGCTGAATCTATTCTGCAAACCCAGGCATACGGCCTTAAAAAAAGATTGAGCCACACCTATGCCAAATGTGCTGTTATCGGCATTTCCGGCGGATTAGACAGCACTCTGGCGTTGCTTGTGGCCGTACGTGCCATGAAGCTATTAAACAGACCCTGCAGCGATATTTTGGCTGTAACTATGCCCTGCTTCGGCACCTCCTCCAGAACCAAAAAGAACGCCCTTTCCCTTTGTAAAGAGCTTGGGGTTGAATTAAAGGAAGTGGATATTACAAAATCAGTTCAGCAGCATTTCGTCGATATAGGTCAGGATGAAAATAATTATGATGTTACCTTTGAAAATGCTCAGGCCAGGGAACGCACGCAGGTGTTAATGGATATCGCCAATCAAAGGGGCGGACTTTTGGTCGGAACAGGCGATCTATCCGAGCTGGCGCTTGGGTGGGCCACCTACAACGGGGATCATATGTCCATGTACGGCGTAAATGCTTCTGTACCCAAAACTCTCGTCCGCTATCTGGTACGGTATGAAGCCGAACACTCTCAGGAAGAGTTGCGCAAGACTCTGATCGATATTGTGGATACCCCCGTTTCGCCCGAGCTTTTACCAACAAATCAAGATGGAGAGATCGCACAAAAAACCGAAGATCTTGTTGGCCCCTATGAGCTTCATGATTTTTATCTGTACCACTTTTTCCGGTTTGGTTTCAAGCCGCAAAAACTGCTTCGGCTGGCCAAATACACTTTTGGAAATACCTATACCAACGAGGTGCTGACCCATTGGCTGCGCACCTTCCTGCGCCGGTTCTTTAATCAGCAATTCAAGCGTTCCTGCTTACCGGATGGTCCGAAAGTTGGTTCTGTGTCCCTTTCCCCTCGGGGAGATCTTCAAATGCCTACAGATGCTTCTTCCGAGATCTGGCTTCATGAATTAGAAAACTGAAAAAGTGCTTCTAAGCTTTTGGCTTAGAAGCACTTTTTAATTCTCATTCGGATCATCCAATTCGTCTTTTTCGTATTCTTCCTCAAAACCTTCATACTTTTCCTCCTCGAGACGTTCGCCGGTTTTCGGGTCAAATCCATCAATCATATGCTTTTTGATCAAAGGGTTCACCGTGAAATTAACTAAAAGACCACAAAAAGAAACATATACCGTCAGCAGCAGAAAAACCATGAATAAGCCAAGGAACTGAAATCCAAGAAATGTAACAACAGCCAAAATCACAGTTAACAGCAGATTGCGAAAAAAGCCTGCCCAGCAGAATATAAATGCATTCTTCAGCAGCTGCTTAAAGGTAAGGCGGAAGGTAATCATCATGCTATAGATATAATATCTCATGAATGACCAGACCGTCAGCGATAAAAAGATCGCAGCCAAGGAAAGGTATACCATGATCTTATTTGGAACATACTGGATGGCCAAAAGATCAAGCACCAGAAAAGCAACAACAAACAGATCCAATAAGCCATATCCAAGGGCCTGCTTAAAATTCTTTTTAAAGGTTTCAATAAAATCCGCCCACAAAAAAGCGTGCTCCTCCCTGGCGTAATTACGAAGGATCTTTGTGAATCCGGCTGTGGCCGGACCTATGGTTACGATGGGGATACAGAACAGCAGGTAAAGCATATTCAAAACCAAGAGATTCCAGAATTTGCGAAAAAAGATTTGGAAAAAGAGGATCGGGCGTGGTGCTTTTTGATCCTTACTAACACCCTTCCCTTCCTTCTGATAACTATTAAATAGCCCCATTTTTATTCACCAGCCTTTACTGCACGGGGGTGGCAATTTTCGTAAGTGGATAAATACTTATTTTTCAGCAGCTTTGCGTAAACCTTGGTGGAGGTAATGGAGGAATGACCCATCATATCCTTCACCATGTTAATATCTGCACCGTTTTCCAAAAGATGCGTTGCAAATGAATGGCGCAAAGTTTTAGGGGTAATATCTTTTTCGATTTTAGCTGCGGCAGTATAATACTTCACCAGCTTCCAGAAGCCCTGACGAGTCATAGGTTGTCCGGTTGCATTTAAAAAAAGTGTATTCTCTTTTGGATTGTTAAGAAGCTGCGGCCGGCTTTCGGAAAGATAATTTCTAAGAGCCTGAACTGCAAGAGTATAGATCGGAATGATCCGTTCGTTATCCTCATGATGGTTCATCATTAAATAACCAACATCCAGATTGACGTCCGAAACCTTCAGAGAAAGGAGCTCGCTCACACGGATTCCGGATGCATAAAGAACCTCCAGCATTGCTTTATCACGAATCCCTTTCATTGTTAAGATATCCGGCTGCCAGAGCAAAAGATCAACTTCCTCATTGGTGAGAACCTCCGGAAGCTTTGCCTCCGTTTTAACACCCTTGATCCCGGCCATAGGGCTGGCGGCAACTACCTTTTTAGAAACAAGGTATTTGTAAAAACATCTCATCGTGGACATGGAGCGAGAAATGGTAGCCTCGCTTTTATCAGCCTTACGCAGAGAAGCAAAGTATTGCTTTAAGTCCTCATCTGAAACAGCAGCCCAGGAATGGATATTATTAGACTGAAGATAAACCATTAATTGGCGAAGATCTCTTTGATAGGAGGCAAGCGTATTGGCAGATGTATTCTTTTTGGTCATTAAATAATTGCAAAAATTTACATATGTCCGTTCCAAAATAGATCCTCCTTTCAAGAGTTAGAATAAACTTAAAAATAATGGAACCATCTTCCATTCCCATAATGCCCCTAAGGAAAGAATAGGAAGAATGATTAAAAAGCAATAAATATGATGTAAAAAAGCACGGTAAGAGGCACCGTGTTTACCGCGGCCCTTCAACAGATCAAATAGAACAACAGAAAGACGTGCAGAGGAATAGCAAATAAAAAATCCCAGCAAAGTATAAATGGCATTTTGGGCGAAAAAGGCCAGCGTGCCGAAAAATAATCCCCGCACGCCGGAAAATACAACTGCAAGTGCAATCAAAAGCCCGATTGAAAAGCCTTTATACAAAGGAAATAACGGCAAAAGTGGAATTCCCACCACCGTTAATCCAAGGAAAAACAAAAACAGAAAGCAAATAATTTGCTGAAGCAAGGATGAGAAAAAACCAACAGAATTTTCCGGATAAAAAAGCAGCTGCGCTTGAGCAGAAAAATAGTTTTTTAGAATCACCGCAGCAAATGCTCCCACAAAAACGCCGATCAAATACAAAATTAAATAAAGACGAATAATGGGCAGTTCCTGCAAATAAGTTCTTTTTACGGCAGACCAAAAACGATTCATAATATCACCTCAAAATAACATATGAGGGATTGTCCACCGATATGCAAAAAAATTATGTAAAGAAATACGCTGCCCGTCTTTTCTGGACAGCGTAATCATTTTACTCCACTTTTCACACTTAATCAAGGGTATTTTTGGATAATTTATATTTTTGTAAATCTTGCCTAATTCGAATTATGTAAACCATGTGTTAATTATTATGTAAACTTATACTCGAAGTAAATCCATCCACAAGATATAGTCTGCAACAGTTAAAAAAATCCAAAATGATGTTATTTTTAAAAGTCAAGAGGCAAATTTAAAATCTTCTTCCCATTCCATCATTTTATGCAAAATGACAATGTCACCTTCCCTTCAGTGCAGAGCCAAGCACTCCCCCAATCAAGGCAAAGACGCAAACGAAGATCATGCCGATCAAACCGTTCACATTCAAATAACCGCCAAGAGCTAATGTTAAATTTCCAAGCACCTTGATCGCCGCTATACACAACGCCATAATTGCCGAAGCCCATATCCCTTTAATTCCGCTTTTGGCCGTCAACATAGCAGTTGATGCAATGATACCCAACCCACTTCCAATCACATTCCCCACTTTAAGAAAGCCTTCGGGAATCGCTGTTTTTAATACGATCAGTGCAAAGATCATATCCACAAGCAACACAATAGCAAAACAGATCAATAATGCGACAAAAGAAAAAATCACAACGCCAAGCGCTGTGATTTTTTTAGACTCCTGATATTTCATTCAAACGCCCTCCTACATAGTTGGTACTATAAACTATGAGAAGAAGCCTTTAAATATACTTTTTTACTCGTCAATTTTAGAAGCAATCGCCCATCTTTTAAAGCGAAGCTTGGTTTTATCCGAACCAGTTTCGATCACGATTGTCTCAAGGTCTTTGGTAGAAACGACCTTACCCACAATACCGCACTCCATCAAAACTGTATCGCCAACCTCCAGATTATTCTGCATATTCTGGCGTTCCTGCTGGCGCTTTTTATCCTTTTTGCTCATCACAACGGTAAATCCGATCATCACTACCAGGATCAAAAGCATGGGACCATAGCTTGTTAAAAATTCAGCCATTTTTACTCTCCTTTATATTTAATATCAAGATTATATCTAAAATTTTCCTCATTGTCAACCATTAAATTCGTTTAGACAAATCGAAAACCTTTTTCTCCTTCCATTCATAAAAATCACCCGCTGCCAGATGGGTGCGAATCTGCTCCATCAAATCATTATAGAAGTACAAATTGTGCAGCACGCAAAGCCTCATCGCAAGCATCTCCCCTGCTTTAAATAAATGACGGATATAGGCACGGGTAAAATTTCTGCAGGTAGGGCAATCACAGTGCTCATCCAAGGGACGCTCATCCAGCTCATACTTCTTATTTAAAAGATTCATTACACCTTCATGAGTGAAAACATGAGAATGACGTGCATTTCTCGCCGGCATTACACAGTCAAAGAAATCAACTCCCCGGGCAACCCCTTCTAATATATTGACAGGAGTACCGACCCCCATCAAATAGCGAGGCTTGTCCTCCGGTGCGTACGGAATCACCGCATCCAATACGCTATACATCTCTTCTGCCGTTTCACCCACAGCCAAACCGCCGATGGCATACCCATCGGCTCCTACATCCACGATCTGCTTCATATTCTCGATCCGCAGGTCATGATAGGTGCTTCCCTGGTTGATAGCAAAGAGCATTTGTTTTGGATTGCAGGTACCCGGAAGTTTATTCAGCCTATCATGCTCAATCTTGCATCTTTTTAACCAGCGAACCGTTCTTTCTGCTGATTTTTTTGCATATTCGTAGGTTGCAGGGTTTTCAACACATTCATCAAAAGCCATCGCTATCGTAGAGCCCAGGTTGGATTGAATCTGCATACTTTCTTCCGGGCCCATAAAGATTTTATGGCCGTCGATGTGAGAAGCAAAGGTCACGCCTTCCTCAGTAATGTTACGCAACTTGGCAAGAGAAAACACCTGAAAACCACCGCTATCAGTCAAAATAGGCCCATCCCAACGGGTCATTTTATGAAGCCCTCCCAGTTCTCTAACCACATCATCACCGGGACGAAGATGGAGATGATAGGTATTGCAAAGCTGAACCTGGCATTTGATCTCCTTCAGATCCAATGCAGAGACCGCCCCTTTGATGGCGCCACAGGTAGCAACATTCATAAAAACAGGTGTTTGAATCGTACCATGTACCGTTTCAAAGGTTCCAAGCCTTGCTCTTTGTTCCTTTTTTAAAATTTTAAACATTATTTTCTCCTAATCACAGATAAACATTGCGTCGCCGAAGCTGAAGAAACGATAACGTTCCTCCACGGCCGTTTGATAGGCGGCCATGATCTTATCTTTCCCAGCCAAGGCACTTACTAACATCATCAAAGTACTTTTGGGCAAATGAAAATTCGTGATCAACGCATCGATCACCTTAAATTGATATCCCGGGTAAATGAATATTCCGGTTTCGCCTGAAGCCTGAATACAATTTAACGAGGAATCAAACCCACTTTCCAACGTGCGAGTCGCCGTTGTTCCCACAGAGATCACACGTCCTCCGCGCGCTTTGGTTTCCTGAACCAAACGTACGGTTTCAGCCGGAATTGAGAAATATTCCGTATGCATGATATGATTTGTGATCTCCACTTCCTTTACAGGCCGAAAGGTTCCAAGCCCCACATGCAAGGTGACCGGTGCGATCTGAATCCCTTTTTCACGTGTTTTTTTCAGCAACTCATCTGTAAAATGAAGCCCTGCAGTGGGAGCTGCAGCAGAGCCAAGTTCTCTGGCATAAACAGTCTGATATCTCCCCTGGTCCTTCAACTGTTCGGTAATATATGGCGGAAGTGGCATTTTTCCGATCCGATCCAACACCTCATAGATTGATGAGGCATCATGAGAAAAGCGAATTTTTCTCTTTCCGTCATCAAGTATTTCTAAAACAGTTCCGGTCATTTGCTCCTGAAACTCAAGAACCTGGCCGGGACGGGCTTTCTTTCCGGGTTTAACCAAAGCCTCCCAGACATCCTCCTGCAAAGCCTTCAACAGCAGCACTTCTACCAAACCACCGGTTCCGGCACGGGTCCCAAAGATACGGGCCGGAATCACCTTCGAATCGTTCACGACCAGTAAATCGCCCGGATTCAAATACTCAACAATATCATAGAAATGGCGATGCTCTAAAGCACCATCACTTTGATGCAACACAAGAAGTCTGGAATGATCCCGCTGTGCCAGCGGAGTTTGAGCAATCAGTTCCTCCGGCAGTGTATAATCGAATTCATTAACCGTCACTTTATTATTACCTCTTTTTCCGGTATGACCGTAATCTATTTATTCATATTATTATAAACGGAAACCAAAGATATTTCAATATATTTTTTCGGAGGGAAACGAATGAAAACAAAACTATTTACCGGTGCCGCAACCGCATTGGTCACCCCATTTTATGAATCGGGCGAAATTAACTTTGATTGTTTGAGAGACCTGATCGAGTTTCAAATCCAAAACGGGATCTCCGCTCTTGTGATTGCCGGAACCACCGGCGAAGCAAGCACCTTGTCTTTTGAAGAATTCAGTCTATTGATCGCCAAATCAAATGAATACATCAGGCACCGTGTTCCTCTCATTGCCGGCACCGGCAGCAATAATACAGCAACTGCCCTGAAATTAAGCCTTGAAGCAGAAAAAAGAGGCGCAAACGGTCTGTTGATCGTTACGCCTTATTATAACAAAACAACACAAGAAGGCTTAAGGAAACATTATCTTAAAATCGCAAGCTGTGTTAAAACTCCCATTATTCTTTATAATGTACCTTCTCGAACCGGAGTCAAAATATCTCCGGAGACCTGCAGAAGGTTGGAAGAACATCCCAATATCATCGGGATCAAAGAGGCAAGCGGAGAGATCGGCTATACCATAGACATCGCATCGCAAGCCCCAAAACTCACCATATACAGCGGCAACGACGATCAGATTTTGCCAATTCTATCCCTGGGCGGAGAAGGAATCATCTCTGTTGCATCTAATATTGTTCCCAGAAATGTCCAGGCGATCTGCAAGCATTTCCAAAATGGCGAAATACAAAAGGCAATAGATCTTCAACTACAGTTGATTCCCTTGATTCGTACTTTATTTTCACAGGTCAATCCAATCCCCATCAAACGAGCTGTTGAGATGATCGGCTTTCCTGTAGGCGTACCAAGACTCCCCCTCGTTCCATGCGATTCAAAAACAGAGGACGCCATAGCTCGCGCTATAAAAGAAGCAACCATATAATCCAAAAGAAAAAGCACTTGAATCATCAAGTGCTTTTGGTGCCGGTGGTGGGACTTGAACCCACACGCCATCACTGACAACGGATTTTGAGTCCGTCTCGTCTGCCAATTCCAACACACCGGCATTTGTTAGAACGTTAATATTATAATCGATAACAAATAAAAAATCAAGAAAAATTTTAATATATTTTAAAAAAGTTGCACCTCTATTTGAAGTGCAACTTTTTTCAATCCTTTTTAAACTTGAATTTACGTTCCGTTCCCTTAACAAGACGTTTTACATTCTCCCAATGAAGAAGAAGGATCATGATTGCAAGCGCAAGCAAACAAACCACCACAAACCAGCGATTAGCCAAATTATCATGAGAAATAAAAAACATGGTGACAGGCCCGGAAAATGCACCGATCATGGAACCGAGGGAAACGTATCTTGTTAAAGCTATCGTTAACACAAAGAGGCTGACAGCAACCACAAAACATCGCCAATCTACGACAAACAACACCATTGCAACAACTGTAACAGCTTTTCCGCCGCGAAATCCGAAATAGATCGGAAAGGCATGGCCCATTGAGCAGCAAAAACCGCTGAAAGCAACCATTGCTTGCCAATACTCCTCATCCTTAAAAATGATGCGCGTAGCCACCAGCGGAATCAATGTTTTCAAAAAATCCCCCAGCATCGTGATCACACCGGCAGCTGGGCCGAAGGTACGTAGCATATTAGTTGCTCCGGCATTGCCCGATCCGGAATTCCGTACATCTTGTTTAAAGATTTTAGAAATGAGAATGGAGCAGTTTATGCTTCCTATCAAGTAAGATGCAAATCCGATCGCAATAATGACGAGGATAAAAATCAGTGTATCCATCCTTACTCTCCTCTCTCACGAATGATGAACCGAATCGGTGTGCCTTTGAAACCAAAGGTATCACGAATACGATTTTCCAGATAACGCTGATACGAAAAATGAAAAAGATCTTTTCGATTTACAAAAAATACAAAAGTAGGCGGTTGGACAGATGCCTGCGTCATATAGTAGATCTTCAACCGCCTGCCTTTATCGGAAGGAGGTTGAACCCTTGCAGTAGCGTCGTTCAGTACGTCATTGAGCATGCCGGTTGAGATACGGCGTTTATTTTCTGCCGCAGCCTCCTTTACAGCAAGCATCAGCTGAGGAAGTCTCTGCCCTTCCAAAGCGGAAATAAAAACGATCGGCGCAAAGGACATAAAGGCCAACTCATGTTGAATATCCTTACGAAGGCGTTCCATAGTATTGGTTTCCTTTTCGATGGAATCCCATTTATTCACAGCGATAACCAAAGCTTTGCCCTGATCGTTGGCATAACCGGCAATTTTAGTATCCTGCTCTGTAACGCCTTCAGCTGCATCCAGCATGATTACACATACATCCGCGCGTTCAACTGCCATATACGAGCGAATAACGCTGTATTTTTCAACTGCATCCTCTACCTTTTTCTTTTTGCGAATTCCTGCAGTATCGATCAAGGAAAAATTACCGATATCCGAAGTATAGAGCGCATCAACAGCATCCCGGGTCGTTCCGGGAATGTTTGAAACAATACAACGTTCCTCCCCCAAAAGGCGGTTGATCAGCGAAGATTTCCCCACATTCGGCTTGCCCAGTAACGCAACCTTGATGGGAGCATCTCCATCCTCTTCCTGCTCTTCAAATGTCAGATGTTCAAACACTGCATCTAACAGATCTCCGGTTCCGTTTCCATGAACGGAAGAAACTGCAATAGGATCACCTAAACCCAAATTGTAGAATTCATAGAATTCCATTGGAGGAGCACCTAATTGATCCACCTTATTCACACATAAAACAACTGGTTTGCCGGAACGATAAAGCATATTTGCGATCTGCTGATCATCCGCAGTCAAACCGGTTTGAATATCGGTCAAAAAAACAATGCAATCAGCTGTATCAATGGCCATCTCCGCCTGCCGGCGCATCTGAGTTAAAATAATATCTTCCCGCATCGGTTCAATACCGCCGGTATCGATCAGCATGAATGTTTTGGCGCGCCATTCTACGTTGGCATATATACGGTCCCGTGTAACACCCGGAGTATCCTCAACAATAGAAAGACGGGCTCCTGCCAATTTATTGAACAATGCACTTTTCCCCACATTGGGGCGTCCGACTATGGCAACAACCGGCATTCTCATGCAATCACCTCCCTAATATCTTATCCAAAAGGTCATCGCCGTCATTCAAAGAAACCGAAATCGGACGATCTAACACCTCGGAAACGTGTTCAATAGAAATACTATCCAAGAACAGATCCTGCTCTGCCCGCAGCATACTGCTTGGAATCAGGAGCCTCGAAGGCAGATCCGTATCCTTCAACTGCTCCAAAATATCAGTTCCGGTCACAAGCCCGGAAACCGTGATCTTCTCCCCAAAGAAATGATTCAAAATGGGATATACTTCAAATTTCAGACCCGGAAATTTTGCTTGGATCTTTTCAAGAAGCATCCTCATATAGTCTGCAGCCAAAACACCGGTAACGATCCCGACATCCCGTTGGAGATCATCTCCGGATTCAAGCACCAATGCATCCTCAACTTCCTTTTGCAAGGAGCGAAGAAGGCCGACACCATTTTCAATTTGAGGATAGCCGTCATAAAACTCCTCGTCTGGAACCTCGCGTTCGGCTAAAACATAAAACTCATCCGACGGGTAGCAACCACGGATGCCGTTAATATTCAGCTGCTCTTCCCCAATCTTTTCGATCATATCGATCACTCGTATGGCATCATCTTTTTCAAAAGGAACCAGCGGATAAAGCCCTTGGCGGTGGCGGGAGATCCCAACAGGAACAACACTTGTGCTGCGCACAAAAGGAGCGAGTGCCGCGAGATCCCGCAAGCTTTTTTCAAGGTGAATCCCATCGTTCACACCCTTGCAAAGAACGATCTGGCAATTCATCTCTATGCCTGCATCATAAAAGCGTCTAAGGATATTGTTGATTTTAGAAGCATTGGGATTTGCCATCATCTTAACACGCAATTCCGGGTCAGTGGTGTGAACCGAAATGTTGATGGGCGAGATCCGCATTTCTATGATACGCTCCAGATCCTCCTCAGTAAGGTTTGTTAAGGTAATATAATTTCCCATCAAAAAGGAGAGACGGGCATCGTCATCCTTAAAATACAATGTATCACGGAGACCCTTGGGAAGCTGATCAATAAAACAAAAGATACATTTATTTTTGCAGCTTCTTTGGCGATCCATCAGATAATCCTCAAAATCAAGACCCAAAGGCTCTTCAGGTTCCTTTTCGATTTCAAAAAGGACCTCTTCCCCGTCGATCATCATCAAAAGAGAAAGAACAGCGGAGGCTTCATAATACATATAATCGATCACATCACGAACGGCATGACCATTCATAGAAAGAAGTTCATCACCAACCTTGATTCCAAGCTCTTCGCCGATTGAGCCGGGCGTGATCCCGGAAATTTTAGCAGACATTCGGCACCTCCTTCCCGAAAAAATCCATAACGACGAAAAGAGAAGGCAGAAAACCCGCCTTCTCTATCATAAACTCCAACTCTTTATTCTGCGGAAGTTTCTTCAGCAACAGTGGCTTCTTCTTTCTTCTCAGCAGCGGCCTTAACAGCAATCTTGCCTTCCTTAACAGACAGATTAGCGTTTACATAACCGCACTCAGGACAAGCCTTGTGAGGAGCCTTCAGTGCATGACACTGGGGACACTCAACCAGGGTGGGAGCACCCAACTTCCAAACACTGCTTCTTCTCTTGTCTCTTCTGGATTTAGAAACTTTTCTCTTAGGAACTGCCATTTATCTTACCTCCATTTATGATACCATATTTTAAAACAAATTTGGAAATACTCAATTTTCGCAGCCGCATTCTTTTATATTACGATTGCATCCACATACAGGGCAAAGCCCTTTACAATCATCCGCGCAAAGAAAACGCTCCGGAAATTCAAGTATAATCTGATTTTTCGCCTCTGAATCAGGATAGAACATATAGTTATCCTCAATCAAGATCGTATCTTCATCCTCTTTTAGGGGATCTGTGATCACACGCCGCCGACTTTCAATATGCAACTTACCACTCACAGGCGCCAAGCATCTGCTGCAGTAACTTGTATATTCCAGATCAATGACGGAATCACACATTACAAGACCATATTTTCCGTAAATGGAAAAAGAAACCTGAGGATCTTTCTCGAAGGCAGCCAGAGTGTTCAGATCCTCATCCTTGCCTGCCGACAATTGAAAGTCAATTTTCTTTTCATAACGATCCAGTATAAATGCGTCTTTAAGATTGATTCTCACTATTCTCTCCCCAAAATAAAAAGGAAAAATCAATAGCAGATAATATTATAATGACAAAAACCCCTCTTGTCAACAAATATTTTTCCTTTTCATGTAATTTTTAACGATTTTCACGAACAAAAGAATTTTTAAACCCAAAACGTCGTGTTTTATTACAATATTATTATACTACATACAACCGATAAAAACAAGCCCCAAAAGCTAAGAAGCCAAAAAATCACAGACTTCCCGAAATACCGGGCCGCAGGTTTTACCGCCGGATTCTCCTCCTTCGGCAAATACCGTGATCACATATTCAGGATTTTCTGCAGGATAAAAACCTGTAAAATAGACATTCAGTTTCTCGACCCCATTCACAATCACTCCTGTTTGGGCACTGGACGTCTTGCCGCCTGCAGACCCGGATGAAGGCTTTGCGCTCTTTCCGGTTCCCTCTTCGACCGTATAAACACAAAACTGCCTTAGCATCTCTGCGTGTTCAGCTGAAATAACTCTTTTTTCCTCCGTATTTTCGGTATTTGCTTTCAATTTACCATTTAAATATATTCCGTTGTATAAATGCACATCCGGTAAAATGCCCCCATTTGCGATTATTGCTGTCATCATTGCGATCTGCATCGGCGATGCCATCAGTTCCCCTTGGCCAATACTCAGGTTCGCCAGTGCTAAATTACTGCTTTTGACCGGAAAATTACCGGTGGATGTTTTCATGGAGTCCAATATTGTTATCGAAGAGCCATATCCAAATCGCTCGGCCATTTCAGCGATGCTATCATAGCCAAGCAACTGCCCCAGAGCAATAAAATAGGCATTACAGGATTGGGCAAATGCCTCTTGCAGACCGATTTCACCATGCCCATCGTGATTATGACAGGCAAAGGTCCTATCGTTAATAACAATTCCGCCATTACAAGTATAAAGAAAATCTTCCATTCCGTTTTCCAACGCACAGGCAGCAAGAATGATTTTAAATACAGAACCTACTGTTTGTGAAGAAAAAGCTCTGTTGATCAGCTCTCCCTCTCCTGAATCCAAATAAGATGAAACTGCATCAGCATCAAAATCTGGCATCGAACTTACTGCCTTGATCGCACCGGTTTTACAATCCATCACGATGGCAGCCCCTTTTTCAATGTAGTTCTCCATTGATTGATCTAAGACCTCACAGATTTCTTTATTCAATGTTAAAACCAATCCATTTTCGGACGTCTCTGCTTCCACCGCTTCAACTCCCAAACCGGAAATGGCACCATGCAGAGCATCAGAATTATAAGAGACACAAACCGATGAGGAAAATAAATTCAAAAATTCATTATACTCCTTTTCGACACCGGAAAGCCCCACCTCACCGGCACTGTCCAGATAGCCAAGTAAATGAGAGGCTAATCCACAGTAACGGTCCACTCCTTCAAATACTTGAACCCCCGGCAGAGCTTTCGGATCAGTTTTTGTTTTCAAAACAAAAGGCGTTTCCTTTTTCAGCTTATTTTGAACTTGCTCCCGGTTACTCTCCGTCATTTCGATCAATAGATCCAGGTTATCCGATTGAAAATTGCGTGGATCCACCAGAAGGTACCAACAAGGCTGGTTTCCGGCCAATGGATTTAAATTTTCATCATAGATTAACCCTTTGGTACGGTAAAGAATTATTTCGCTTTCACGATTTGCCATCACAGCCTCTGCCCGCACTGCATTCTCACCGATCGAAAGCCAGAATACCCGAAAAATTATGCCAATCAAGGCAGCAACCATAGCAAGATAAAAAACACCGGTTCTTCTCATCATTGAATATCACCCGTGTTAGTATATACCGTTTTCCTGATAATAAAACAGAACCCACCCTTGAATAGGTGGGTTCATTTCACGACTGTTCTTCCAAATGTTCTTTGGATCTTGCTACATCCTGATCAGAGCAGGAAAAACGTTTTTCAAAATCATTCAGACTCCTCAAAGCATTATTCAACTTCTCAGAAGCTTCATTTTTGGCAATCAGAAGATTAGATCTCAAAAGCTCATAGTCCGAAATCAAAAGCTTGTAGCGCTGTTCAGCGTCCATTCGCAATTCCTTTGCATGGGTTTCAGCATCTTTCACGATCTCAGCGGCATCATTCTTCGCTTTGATCATCAACTCGGCCAGCACTTCCCGATTACTGTCATAAAGCTGGGCGCGGCGCCGCAGTTCCTGCAGCTCCCCAAGCTGCCCGTGAAGCCGTTGATTAATTTCGGAACGGGCCGCCTCTTCATATTTTGCAGCCATCTCTTTTTCGATCTTCTGCCGCAGCTCTGCCTCGATCTTCGGCCGAAGATCTGCTTCTACCTTTTCGCGAATCTTTTCTGCCAGGATAGGCGTGATTTCTTCCGCGATCTTTTGGCGCAAAGCCTCTTCGTCTAGTGCCTCATGCTCCCTCTGCTCACAAGTTTCCTTCCGTTCATCCTCAAGCTGGATCAACCGGGCATTAGCCTCATCTAGTTCCTTTTGAAGCATAGACATTTGTTGATTTAAATTATCAATGTAAGCTATAACCTCTTCCTTGCTATAACCTTTAAATACTGTTTTAAATATCTCCGTATTCGGCATAATCCGCCTCCGTCATTTTATATTATAAAATATGATAACATAAAGCTCAAAAAAAAGCAACATTTTTAAAATCTTAAACTAATTTCAAAAAAAGGTTGCATTTTTCGAAAAGTAATAGTATAATATCAAAATGTAAATGCGCCCGTAGCGCAGTTGGATAGCGCGTCAGACTCCGACTCTGAAGGCCGCTGGTTCGAATCCAGTCGGGCGTACCAAAAACCCGAATGCAGATGCATTCGGGTTTTTAATTTGCATTAAATAAAAATAAGGAGTGGGAAATTTGAAGAAATTTTATCTGAAACCCAAGTTTTTTTCTGTAATTAAAAACTACAGTAAAAAGCAATTGGTGCAGGACATTGTGGCTGGTATCATCGTTGCCATCATAGCATTGCCGCTATCTATCGCTTTAGCGCTGGCTTCCGGTGTTGAACCCGCCTGCGGCGTTTACACTGCCATTGCAGCAGGTTTTATGGTCTCCCTTTTGGGCGGAAGCCGGGTTCAAATCGCAGGCCCTACTGCAGCGTTTGCAACCATTGTTGCCGGAATCGTTGCCACCCACGGGATGGACGGCCTGATCATTGCAACCATACTTGCTGGCATCATGCTGATCTTAATGGGCGTTTTCAAGCTGGGTTCTCTCATTAAATTTATCCCTTATACCATTACAACCGGATTTACTGCCGGTATTGCAGTAACAATTCTTGTTGGGCAGATCAAGGATTTCTTGGGGCTTACTTATGCAGAAGGGGTCAAGCCCATTGAAACCATCGAAAAGATTACCGCCAACATCGAATCAATTGGCACCTTCAGCTGGCAAGCCTTATTAGTCGGTGCTGTTTGTCTTGCAATCTTAATAATATATCCCAAATTTGAAAAGCGTGTTCCTCCTTCCCTGATTGCGGTTGTTGTGGGCGCTTTAATGGTCAAATTCATTCCCGGATTAGATGACGGTGTCTTTACCATCGGCGAATTGTATACCATCCCCACCGGGCTACCCAAGGTGGATCTCGGCGGGCTCGATTTCAGCCTTGCCAAGATTTCAGCGGTTCTTCCCAGCGCCTTTACCATCGCGATCCTTGCTGCGATCGAATCTCTGCTTTCCTGTGTTGTTGCCGATAGTATGGTAAATTCCAAGCACAACTCCAATGCAGAATTGGTGGCGCAGGGCGTAGGCAATATTGCCTCTGTTTTATTCGGCGGAATTCCTGCCACCGGAGCCATCGCAAGAACTGCCGCCAACGCCAAAAACGGCGGCCGGACCCCTGTTGCAGGAATGGTTCACGCAGTTGTTTTGCTGCTGGTATTGCTCTTCCTTATGCCCTATGCCGCGTTGATTCCTATGCCTGCAATCGCTGCTATTCTTTTTGTTGTGGCATACAATATGAGTGAGTGGCGAAAATTTGTACACACCATTAAAGCGGCGCCTAAAAGCGATACCTTTGTAATGGTTGTTACCTTTGCACTTACCGTGATCTTTGATCTGGTAATCGCCATCGAAGTCGGCATGGTGCTTGCTGCCATGTTCTTCATGAAACGCATGAGTGAAGAAACCTCTGTTACCGGTTGGAAATATGTGGATTCGGAAGAAGATGCTGATAGTATCGATCTGCGCGTTGTGCCTAAAAACGTTCGTGTTTACGAGATCAGCGGTCCCCTCTTCTTCGGCGCCGCGGATAAGATCCTCGATATCACTTTAAAAGACTATACCCATTGCCTCATATTGCGCATGAGAGCGGTTCCTGCCTTGGATGCAACTGCTATGAACTCTTTGGAGCAGCTTTATAAAAAATGTAGCACGCAAAATGTTCAACTAATTTTTTCTCATGTAAATCCCCAGCCTCTCGAAACCATGAAAAAGGCCGGTTTTTACGATTCTGTTGGCCCTGACCGATTCTGTGCCCACATCGACGATGCATTAAAGCTGGCTGCCGAATTATAAGTTCATTTCGGAAATAATTTCTTGGTATTTTAAGCTCTGATTTTATTATCATAATAACGGAGGAGTTTTTATGAAATCCAAAGAAAAACCAGATGTTATCCCCTATTATTGTACCTTACCGATGCTTCAGGCAGATCACAAAACCAAAGAAGGTAAAGTGTCAATTCCTCAGGATGATGATGTCCAGCTTACCCGAAGATGGAGTGAAGAACTTAAACTCTAAAAAGGACCCAATTCGGGTCCTTTTTTAAAAATTGTTAACACTTTTTCTATCAATTATGATATAATATCATTAAAAGATTTGGAGGATTACATATTATGTCCAAAAAAACCAACAAAATGACTACGATCGAACTTTTAGATTCCTTTGTTCCCATCATTTGTGTGTGCTGGGTGCTTGTATTTGCCTATATTGCCATTTTTTGCGAAAGCAGTACCTTGGCGATGATCACCGTTATGCCCATGTTTTTTCTCTATGGTCTTTACCTGGTCGGAAGCACAGTCTATTGCTATAAAGAGTTGGAAATTTTGGAAGCAATGGGTAAAGACACCTATGAAGTTGAAAAAAAATATCGTAATCAAGAGCCTCAGTTAAGCATTCCTAAAATAGCTGTTGCCGGCGGATGTTTTGTTGTAGGAATTTTATTATGCATTTTTTTATAATCTTATATCATCATCGCGAAAGAAATTTAGTTTGAACGCTAATGATATACCCTACTACTGCCGCCGACTGTTGCGAAGATGTAGCCGCTGTGGAAGCGGTTGATGCAACCTTCCCGCCCAAAGATAAGGCGTGGATGCAGAGCCAGGAGGAATTCTATATCTATAGTCATTCAACTGTTGTAAGATAAACAAAAAACGTCGATGAGGTGGAAAAATCCATTTCATCGGCATTTTTTATCTTTTCTTATATATTACAAGTTCGGGGTTCGCACCGTTTTCTTCATAAGTGCATACGAGCAAGAATTCCATGTTTGCAACAAGACCAAAGCATCGGTCGCCGCCCAACTCACTTTCAAGTTGGCTTCCGAGATATGTGGCACCATCATCTAAGAACCGGGCGGTCTTCCCATTCGGCAAAGTGTATTCAAGATTAACATAGCCGCCTACGAGGGCGTTTAATTCCTTGACTTCGGGCATGCCCTCAATATACAAAGCGTTAAATTCGCCAATAAGTTGTTTTTTGAATTGCTCGAACTTTTCTGCTCCCCCAAGTTCGGTATACTTTTTCCAATAATTGAGTTTTGGAAGCATATCTCTCATATATGCACGAACCTGTTCAGGTGTAAAATGCTCGTTTGCCATGTGTCCTGCACAGAAGTCGATGAGATCGTCCATATTATCGTAGGTATATTCGCCGTCGGCATAACACCATTTACAATATTCCTCGTTAAAAAGTCCGTTCTTTTCCTTACTGATATTGCAATCGTCGAGAGGCATACCGCAACATTGGCAGATAAGATTTCTCGGTGAGCCGAGAAGCGTGTTGATAGATACATCAAACAACTTTGATAAAAGCTTGAGTGTTTCGGTGTTTGGGATCGTTTCGCCGTTTTCCCAACGGGATACTGCCTGTCTTGTTACAAACACTTTCTCTGCCAGTTCCTCTTGGGAGAATCCCTTTTTCGTTCTAAGTTCAAGAATGATTTCCTTTGCTTCCATATAATTTACCGCCTTCGTTTGCTATGTCTTTATGATATCATAATCGTGCAGAAATAACAAGCAACACGCTGTTGCTCTCGTTATTTTTGTTCGTCTACTACGGTGCAAAATTTATTTCGCCAAAGTCTTGACTTTTCGTAGAACAAGGATCTCCGATATTTTGTTGTCTTTTTGCAAAGAGAGGTATGCCGCCACTCCTGCCGCTTCGCCTAATTGGTTAAGATCGATCATTACTCGAAGTGCACCGAAAGCACCCCACATCTGCATTGATCATTCGCCCTATAGGTACATACCTTTTATATCTATTTTCTTTTGTCCAGAGTTTTCACGCCACAAATAAAATACAAGATATGAAATATCCATACACCGCTAAGGATTGCACAAGGGATATACAAGTCCTTGCGGAACATCATAAAGAAGCCGAATCCCATCAAAAGTGTAACAGTAATCATAACCTTAATTTTAGTTTTCCACGTCATTCCCTGACCTTTTACATAGGATTCCAGATTATTCTTGTAGAGCTTTGTGCCAATGAACCACTTGTGTAATTTCTCCGAGCTTTTGCCGAAGCTGAACGCAGCAAGAAGCAGAAAAGGAAACGCAGGAAGCATAGGCAGAACCGCACCGACAGCACCGATGCCAAGTCCGATAAAACCAAGAGTGATCCATAATATCGTTTTAATTTTCATTTTCATTCTCCAATCGTTTCTTTTCTTCTTTGCTTTCGATGACGTGCCGTATCGCCATAATGGGATGGTTAAATATCATCCGAGGTCCCGAAAAGCGCATCACTTCACGGATCTTCTCACGCATTTCAGGTTTATAGCAATGCACACGGCAATTGGAGCAGAAGGTCTTGGTTTCCATAAAAGGACACTTATCACTTCGCATCATTGCATACTGTGTCAACGCCGCGCAATCGGGACAAAGAGTTTTCTTTTTTGTCCCGTGTTTCTTTTTACAGTAAAGGCGGATCATTAAGTCGACGGTGCGTTTTTCTCGTTCACGCTTTGATTTAACGTTATTTTTGCTCATACATCCTACCTCCGTCTACACGATAAATACGATCTGCAATTGCCATCGTAGACTCACGGTGGGATACAAGAATAATACTTTTCTTGTTCTTCTGTTCTTTGATCGCTTTCAAAATAATTCCTTCGTTAATGCTGTCCACATTACTGGTCGGCTCATCAAGCAAAACCAACTCACTTCCGCGCAGAAACGCACGGGCAAGTCCGATGCGCTGCTTTTCGCCTGCAGAAAGGTTATCTCCCAAAGCACCGACACGGGTTTTATAGCCATCCGGTAAGGTGAGGATAAAATCATGAATGGATGCAAGCTTGCATGCCTCCACAATTTCCTCCTGCGAAGCATCTGGCTTTGCAATGCGGAGATTATCTTCTATTGTTTCGTCAAACAGATATGTTACCTGACTGACCATTGTTACATTGTCGAGTAAACTGTCACCGTCAACGTTATCAATATCAATACCGTTATAGGAAATTTCGCCGCGGCTCTTTTGCCAGAAACGAAGGAGTAATTTAAGAAACGTTGATTTACCGCATCCCGACGTACCGACAATACCGATAATTTCACCTTTTTCGGCGTGCATACAGACATCGGAAAGCACCTGCGTCTGTCCATCATAGGAAAAAGACAGGTTAGTTACTTTGAGGTCGTTATAAATGATTTTCTTGCCGTTTTTTACAGGTGTTACGGCTGGCTCTTCCGCAAGGAGATTCAGCACTCTATCACCGCTCGCAAAGGTCTGTGTCAAATTTCCGGGCAGAGCTGAAATTGCAATCACGGGGCCGAAGGACCCGAAAACGGCAACTACACCGATAATCATTCTGCCAACCGACAGCGCATCGTTCGCAACAAGTACAATTCCAACCACCAACGTAGCAATAATAAACAGCGAAACGCAAAGCTCGGTAGTTGCACTTGCCTTCGTGGTGTCATGTTTCATCTTCTTAGTTTCAGACAGCAAAATGTCCGAACGGTCATTGACTTTCTTTTCGCGCTCCTTGCCTGCATTGTTGAGAACAATGTCTTTAATGCCCTTAATGCTGTCAAGGAAATAGGCGTTAAAGGATGCAAATTCTGAACGGTATTTTACACCGGAGGCTTTAAGTTTTCCGGAGGATATCATCGGCACAACGATTCCAATGGTTATAAATCCCACAAGGGCGATAAGTGCCAGATACCAGTTCGAAGCAAAGCCTATAAATAGAATCACCACAATAGATACGATTACTGCAATGCAGATGGGTGAAATGGTATGGGCATAAAATACCTCAAGCGTTTCAATATCTGAGGTGATCATAGCAATAATACTTCCTTTTTGCTTGCTCTCCAGTTTGGCTGGGCAAAGCGTGCGCAGCGCACCAAAGATCTTATCACGGAGCACCGCAAGCAGACGGAAGGCAATATAGTGGTTGCTGTACTGCTCTAAATAACGAAGCAGACCACGAAGCACGCCGCAACCAATGGCAAGTCCGATAATCATTCCGTAGGAAAGCGTAATGGTTTCGCCAAGTGCTTTGGCTACGCCGACCGCACCCATTAAGGTAACGCCCATAGCGCAGATAAAGCCAACCGAGCCGTTGATGACGGCAAGGATCATAATATAGGCAAGGCTGCCGAGAAGCAGAATAAGACTTGCCATAATTTTGGCGCCGCTTCTGCGGAGATTTTGTTTCTTACTCATGCTCTCACCTCCACATAGCCTTCTTCAAGATTCTTCTGTGTGGCATAGAGCTTGGCATATCCGCTGCCCTTTGCCATCAGCTCGTCGTGCGTTCCGCTTTCTTTCAGCTCGCCCGATTCCATATAGTAGATGAGATCAGACGGAACTACGTTAGCAAGACGGTGCGAAATAACGATAACCGCCTTTTCTTTCGACAGAGCCTTGATATTTGCCATAATAATGGCTTCACTTTCAATGTCGATGTTGCTTGTTGCTTCGTCGAACACGTAAATATCCTTGTTTGCTACGAGGTTGACCGCAAGAGCAAGTCTTTGCTTCTGACCGCCCGAAATATTAGCAGCATCCTCGGTGATGACCTTGTCAAGGCCACCGTCATCACGGATGAACTCTGCAAGGTTCACTTTTTCAAGTGCCGCATAGATTTCTTCATCGGTTACGGCTTTATTTGCAAGCATAAAGTTCGACCGCACGGTTTCATTGAAAATATAGGTGTTGTAGCTAACAACGGCGAGGTAAGAATAATAGTTCTCACGGGAAAGGCTTTCAAGTTCCTTTCCACCAACTGTTACAGCACCACTTTTCGGTCGAAACGCACCGAACAGAATATTAACAACGGTGGATTTACCGCAACCGCTTTCTCCCACGATAGAGGTCATACCTGTTTTCGGGAAGGTCATAGAAACATTTTTCAGTACATCACGCTTACCGTCGTAAGAGAAGGTTACATTCTCTACTTTGATTTCAGTATCAGTAACAGTTTCTTCTCCCCAAACGGGATCGGGCTGTTCAAGAAGAGATAGTATCTTCTTCCCAGCACTCGCACCATTCATCGCAACATGGAATGCCGAGCCAAAGGCACGCAGAGGAAGAAAGAAATCAACCGCAACAAGAATGAGAAACAAAGCTGCAATCGGCGCAAGGTTCCAATGAACGACCGACAGTATTGCCATTGCAATACCAAGTCCTGCGCCACCGTATGCCACCAGGTCCATAATGGTGGTGCTGGCAAGCTGCATAACAAGAACTTTCATTGTAATCTTGCGGAAATCCTCGCTCGTTTCGTTCATTTTTGCGTGCTGCGCTTCGTCCGCCTTGAAGATCTTGAGTTCCTTTAAGCCCTGAACACTGTCGAGGAAGGAGTCACCCATAGTGGTGTATTTGCCCCAATACTTTGCAAATATCTTCTTTGCGTATTTGGATACGGCAATGATGGAAACGGGAATCAGCGGCACACAGCAAAGCAAAACTACCGCCACACGCCACTCGATCCATACAGTGATACCAAACAGAATGAACGGGGCGAGCATTGCATAAAAGAACTGCGGAATGTAAGAGGAATAATAGAGGTCAAGCTGTTCTACGCCCTCCATAGAAACCTGTGTCAATCCTGCCATGCTCATACCATCGGTAGAACGAACGCCCAGCTTGACAATTTTGTTATAAACTCTCTCACGCAGATCTTTCTTCGCCTTTCTGCCAAGCAGATCCTTGAGGTCGCCTACCAAACGGGATGCGGTATAACGGATCACAATGCCGATAACCGCACAGACAGCAGGCCAAAGAAAGATAACCGTACCACCGCTATGCTCATCATAGTGGATAGCAAGATCGATTGCCCAACAGATGCTCGCTGTGATACTGACATTGGCGAACAAACCGAGAACCATCAGACCAACGGTGTAAAATATATATTTCTTGTTTCCTCCGAGCAAACGGAGTAAATTCTTATCTATCATTTATTCTGCTCCTTTCAGAGCCTCAACCATATCAATTTTCTTATTCTTTCTCGAAACCATCAACCCCACAAGCAGCGACACACCGAAGGTCAGCGCAATGCTGACCATATAGGTCATTATGCCGAGCGTAAGGCTCAGTTCATATTCGCTGACTAGGGCGGTGACCAGTACGTGAAGCACACCCACACCGGCAGGAATGCCGAGCAGTACGCCTATAACGGTCAGCCATACATTCTGACTAATAAGAAGTTTGCCGATAGCTTTGTCGCGGAAACCGAGGACTTTGAGCGTTGCAAGCTCACGGTGGCGTTCCACATAGCTCATAACACCAAGGTTATACAGAACGACAATACCAAGCACCACGGCGGCCACTACCAATACCACGATCATCACGTTCATGATCTCCATAAAGGTGTCGTAGCTGTCCATAATCATATTCTTATCCTGCTTGCCGGAAATAATGGCAGAGTTTTTAATGTTTTCCGATTCCATATCGGTATAAATAGAGCCGATATGATACGCTATACCGAGGCTATCAGCGTAGGCGTCAGTCATCACGATACATTCACTAACGAGAGACCGTGTATAGCCTGCAACCTTTACCTTATATGTTTCTTCGCTGCCGTAAGGAGAAAACTCAATGGTGGCACCGATTTTAGCGGCATCTTTCAACCGTAAACAGAGATAAACACCATCATCGGTCAGTTTCATTGTTTCGTTTTCTTCTGTAAGAAAACCGATCTTGCCGCCGTCTGTACAATAAATATCAAGAGTTATGGTTTTTCCTTCATAACTGATACCGCTTGAAGCCTGCCAATCACCGTTTACATCATCGGCAAGAGCTATAGCATCCTCGTTCGCAGCGGACTCCGAAAGAACGATCTTGGTGGTGTAATTGCTGATGTCGTTGTCCAGCAAATCAAGAAAACTTTCCATTGTATCTTTCATGCCGAGTCCGCCTACAAGCAGAATGGTACAGCCGATCACGCCTACCAGTGTCATAGCACTACGGGCTTTATGCCGAAAAATATCACGTACATTCCACTTTGTACCGAAAGGCAGCTTATTCCAGAAGGGAAATTTTTCGATCACACTCTTTTTCATCGCTTTGGGAGTGTAAGGACGGAGCGCATCAGCGGCAGTTCCTTTTAACATTTTCTTTACTGACAAAAAGCTGATCAATGTCAGAAATACAAGCATCACTGCCATAACGGGACTACAGAAACCCGGCATTACAAGATCCCATGCAGGCAGATCCAGGTAGGTGCTCATCATACCCGTAGGACTGATAATAAGCGATGCCACAAGGTAGCCAAGCCCAACGCCGAGTACCAATCCTACAAGACCAATCATGAGTCCGTAAGAGGTATAGTGCATCAGTATCCTGCGATCACGGAAGCCGAGAGCCTTGAGCGTGCCGATCTGCACCTTCTCGTTAACAGATATTCGGTGCATGGTGGTCACCATCGTAAGAATAGCGATTGCAAGAAACAGTACTGGCAGAATAGAACCCATCGTTTTGCCTTCTTCCGCTTCGCTCATAACGCCTGCATAGGAATAGTGTTCATTCTTTGCCGTGACAAGGAATGTCGTGCCCGTGGCATCCTTGATTTTTTCTTCAAGGTCTGCCTTATCAATATCGGATATAATGTTGATCTGCGGATAGAACGCCATGCCGAGCGTCTTTTTCAACGTCTTCGGCGTGATATAGGCAAAGCCGAAGGCTTCATAATCAGGCATAAGCTGATTTTCATCGGCTACGCAGATCAAATTTTCACCACTTTTTACAAGTCCGACTACTTCGCCGGTGATTTCAATGCCTGTATATGTAAAGGTAAGCTCATCGCCGATTTTGATGCTGTTGGCATTTGCAAACTTATCCGACAGCCAAATACCTTCTGAATCTTTGTCATAGTCCGCACCGTCCATAATCATCATAGTAGAAACGGTATAGTTTTCGGATATGTTGAGGGCAACAGACTTTTTGGTTTCTTTAATTCCTACATTTACATTGAAATAGCGAGTTGCGGCATCAACACCGTCGATATCCTGAATGGCTTTGATATCCTCTTCCGCAAAGCCGGTTTCGGAATAGATTCGAAAATCGGCATAGTTTGTATCATCAAGGAATGTGAATGCATCTTGTTCAAGGCTTTTCCACTCAATATTGAAGCCGAGGAAAATGCCCACACCGATGGCGATCATTATTATCATCGAAATAAACTGCGCTTTATAGCTCCACGCAGTACGGAACAGTTTTCTTACCAACATAACTTACCACTCCACTTCATCGGCATTCATAGGAGCAATCTGTTCCTCATAGGACTTAATCTTGCCATTTTTCACACGGATCACTACATCCGCCATCTTTGCAATGTTCTGATTGTGAGTAACAACAACGATGGTCTTGCCGTAGTTCTTTGCCATCGAAAGCAGGAGCTTCAGTACAAGCACGCCCGTTTTGGAATCAAGAGCACCGGTCGGTTCATCGCAAAGCAAAATCTTCGGATTTTTTGCAAGGGCACGGGCAATGGAAACTCTCTGCTGCTCACCGCCCGACAGCTCTGACGGGAAGTTGTGCAGATGGTCAGCAAGCCCCACCTCGGCGATCATCTTTTTCGGGTCGATGGCATCTTTGGAAATGTCCTTTACAAGAGCGACATTTTCGTAAACCGTAAGCGTCGGAATAAGGTTATAGAACTGAAACACAAAGCCGACGGTAGAGGCACGGTAATCCGCAAGCTCGTTGTTTGATAATTTGGAAATATCCTTGCCGTTTACGGTGATCGTACCGTTTGTTGGGCTATCCAGGCCTCCGAGCATATTGAGAAGCGTACTCTTTCCTGCCCCGGAAGGACCGAGAATAACAACAAATTTTCCCTCGTCAAGAGTAAAGTTTACTCCGTCCAGCGCCCTTAGTTCATGATCACCGCTTGTATAAACACGGGTTACATCCTTAAATTCCACAATGGCCATAATGACTCCTCCTATATAAAAGTTAGCATCAACTAACTCACGTTTTTAAAATTAGCGACGGCCAAATTAGCCGTCGCTAACTCGATATTAAAGTATATACCTTTTGTTTTAAAAAGTCAATTACCTCAAGACATTTATGAAAAAAGTTACAGAAAAGCGGCAGAGAATATAACGCTTTCTCCCTGCCGCTATAAGTTTATTTACAGTTTCCAACTTGTGGCGGCTTCTCTTGCGTTGACAAAACGCTTATAGATGCCGTCCTGTTGCATGAGCTCGTCATGCTTGCCTTGCTGAACGATACGCCCTTGCTCGACCACAAGAATCTGATCGACGTTGCGAACCGTTTTGAGGCGGTGGGCGATCATAATAATGGTTTTCTCGCTCGTCAACGCCTCAATAGCAGTAACAAGTTCCTTTTCATTTTCGGGATCAACGTTAGCGGTCGCTTCGTCCAAAATAATGATAGGCGAATCTTTCAACATCGCACGGGCAATAGAGATCCGCTGCTTTTCGCCGCCCGAAAGGCTTGCACCCCCTTCGCCGATGACCGTTTCATAACCGTCAGGCAACAACATGATAAAGTCATGACAGCAGGCTTTCTTGGCTGCCTCGATCACCTTTTCCATCGGTGCATCGGGATGACCGAAGCGAATATTGTTGGCAACGGTGTCTTGGAACAAGTACACGTTTTGGAATACAAAACTGAAATTCTTCATCAGACTGTCCATGCTGTATTCTCTCACGTCCGTACCGCCGAGCTTCACCGAGCCATCGTTTACATCCCAAAAACGGGAGATCAAATTGCAGAGTGTAGTTTTGCCGCCTCCGCTTGGGCCGACGATAGCCGTAGTTGACTTTGGCGGAATGTGTATGCTGATGCCGTCGATGATTTTGCGCTCATCATAAGAAAATTTAATATTCTCTACGTCAATATCGAATGTAACAGGCGTTTTATCCACACCGTTGATGTCCATCGTTTTCACACCAAGAATTGCCTGCGCCTTATCCACGCTCGCATCCACTGTGCGAAGAAGTGCGGAATAATTACCCGCCGAATCCAGACTTGCATAGATCATAAAGGCAGAGATCATCATACTGATGCAAACAATCAGTTCCATCGTACCGTTCAGATAGAACCATACGGACAGAAGCGCCATAACAACGCCCGTCATTTTGGTTACGAAGGACTGAACTGCCATATACGGTATAAATGTCTTTTCAAGTGTAATATTGCAATCCACGTTTTCGTCAATAGCATTGTTCAACGTTTTGGAAGTTGAACCGGTCAAATTGTAGGCTTTGACCTCTGTGATGCCCTGTATGTATTCAAGCAGCTTCTCGACAAGCGAGCTGTCTGCAGCCAACTTTTTCGGGGATAGAACTTCGGACTTCTTCTGCAGTCGACTATTGACGAGGAAGAATAATCCGATTCCAACAAGTACTACAATACCGATTCGCCAATCATAAACAAGAAGCATACACGCAATCAGCAAGGAGGTCAGAACACCTTGTGTTGTGAGCATCACCACTCTTGTCGCAATATCCCCGAGCTGTTCCATCGTGTTGGTGGTAACGGAGGTGATATAGCCGAGACTGTTTTTATTGAAATATCCCATCGGAACGTAACGGAGATGTTCTGCGATCTCGATACGCTTCCCTGCGGCAGTACCGTAACCCGCCTCACATTGGAGCATGGTGGAACGGTATTTGACGACAAATGCGCCGAGAACGCTGATAACACAAATACCAAGGCTCGCCCAAATTGCCACGGGTGTACCACCTTCGCCGAGAACAGAGCCGAGCATCACGATGATGGCGGGAATTTTCAAAGCTTCAAACAGCGCCATAATCACACCGTAAGCAATGGAACGGTAAAACTTGCCCTTGTTTTCCTTACCGCAAAAATTGAAGAATTTATTTAAGATTTTAAGCATGAACGGCACCTCCTTCCGCTGTGTCCTTGACGGAGATGTGCGCGGCCCACATATCTTTATATAAGCCGCCGTTTTCAAGCAGCTCCGTATGCGTTCCCGAATCAACCACATTTCCATCCTTGATTACGAAAATATGGTCTGCATCCTGAATGGTTGACAAACGGTGAGCAATGACAATGAGCGATTTGCCTTGGACTAGCTTTGCCACGGATGCCTGAATAATGGCTTCATTTTCGGGATCGGTGTAGGCGGTAGCTTCATCAAGAATTACAATAGACGCATCTTTGAGCATAGCACGGGCAATGGCGATTCGTTGTCGCTCGCCGCCCGAAAGGTGTCCGCCGCTGCCGCCGACAACGGTGTCATATCCTTTATCCAAAGCCATAATAAAATCGTGACAGCCGCTTTTTCTTGCAACTTCTTCCACCTCCCCATCGGTGGCTCCCAAGCGTCCCATACGGATATTTTCACGGATTGTATCGTCAAAGAGATAGTTATCCTGCGCCACATAAGCGACCTTACGATTGTATTCCTCTAAAGAAAGATCACGGATATCCACACCGCCGATCTTGATACTGCCGCCCTTTACGTCCCAAAGCGAGGCGATCAGTTTGGCTATGGTAGATTTTCCGCTTCCACTTGGGCCGACCAAAGCGCAGACTTTTCCGCTCGGTATCTCCATATTGATGCCGTGGAGTACCTCCTTGTCGTGATAACCGAAAGTAACGTCAGTAAGCAAAATGGAGTTATCCGTGGGAACTTCCTTGTCCTGTTTGGGGCGAACCAATTCATCCTGTGTCAGAATACTTGTTACCTCACCTACGATCGTTCCGAGCTTTGCCAAATCATCAGAATAACCCATAACGGTGATCAGCGGCTGAATCAGTCCAACCGACAACAGAATAATCATAATAAAATCAATCGCCGCAAGACTGCCATTCATCACGAACAGACCGCCGAGTGGGAGCACCGTGATCATCGTGCAAGGTGCTAAAACCATAGCAAGCGAGAACGGAATATTATTTTTCCGCATCCATTCCACATAGCAGGATGCCCCCTCCTTTGCCGCCACGGCAAAACGCTCGTAGGATGCACCTGCTTTGCCAAACGCCTTGATGACCTGAATGCCATTGATATATTCCACAGCGGTGTCGTTAAGTGTTTTCGTCTTGTTGATGGCATTCTGATAACTCTCCGCATAGCCGAACATCATTGTGCAATAACACAGTAGTCCGAGAACAAGCGGAACCAAGGTGATCAGCGCCATACGCCAATCGATTGTCAGCATATAGACAAAAACACAAACAGGTGCCAGCAGATTAGATGTAAACTCCGGCAGAACGTGTGCCAACGTGGTTTCAATGCTGTCAAGGCGCTCCATCATAATGTTTTTCAACGTTCCCGACGGCGTATCCTTGACATAGCCGAGTGGAACACGGGATAGCTTTTCGCAAAGCAGCTTGCGAACCTCACCAAGCACATGGAAAGTTGCGACATGGGAGCAGGTGGTGGAGATGTTGTGCCCCAAGATCTTCCCGATGAAGCAGAGGGCCATCAAAAGCCCCCTCGTTAGATAGAACGACCATTCACGGTTGCCCTCAATCAGATTTCGGATGATCTTGCCCGTCAGTATAAACGGCACAATACCACACAGTACGCCAAACACCGCAAGCAGAACGCTTACAACATACAACTTCTTTTTTTGACCGGCAAAGGACATGATCCAGCCGATCGATGATTTTTTCTTTTCTTGCTCCATTGCAAAATGAACCTCCTTATATGCAGTTAGCAATCGCTAACTTATGGTCAAAAATTAAAGGGTTTTATAACCCCATAATTATTTGCCAACCGGCAGTGTAGAATGCCCGCAGATCCCGAACATAATTCTTTGCCTTTTCATGCGGTACATTGTGTATGATGAGTTCAAAGAAAGCAGAGAACATACCACTGACAAGCATATGCTCAAGCTGCGGATCAATGCTGTATGTGGAATTACCGAGGTTTTTAAGCACATCTACATAAGCGTGAGTGGCTTCGATTTCGATCTCCACCATTTCATGTACCATATTGACATACTTCGTTCCTTCGGAACAGCAAAGGAGTAACTTAAAAGCATCGTAGTTTTCATAGGCATAATCCGTCATCCAATCCATACAGTCACTGGAAATCTCACCCATATTATCTCGCTGTTCTTCAGGTGAAAGATAGGTAAATGCCAACTGTGATTCCTTGAACCTTTCCATAAAGGTGTTGTACTGCTCCCCAACCAAAGCATCGAACAGTTCTTCCTTGCTTTTGTAGTAGCCGTAGAAGGCACCGGTTGTCATGCTAACAGTCTTAACGATATTACGCAAAGAGGCAGACTTAAAGCCTTTTTCAAGAAACTCATTTTTCGCCGCTGTATGTATCTGTTCCAGTGTTGACAGTTCTGCCTCACTCATTCTATCTACCGCCCCCTTCGATTGATATAACAGTGTTATATAACACTGTTATATTTTACTCTCGATTTTTTGATTTGTCAAGAGAGTTTGCAAAAATGTAAAAATAAAGTAGTGGCAAGGATTTTTACGTCCTTGCCGCTACTGTGTTTAGTTACACGATTTATTAAAAACAATGTGATTGTTTATCACTTCAAAACACATTTTTTCAAAACGGTCTTGTTCAGTTCCTTATCTTCCTCAACAATCAATATCTTAAAAATCACACCCCTCCGCTTATTAATCTAATTCATTATACAATACAACCTCCAAATGTTAAATTTTTTCGTTTCCGGATTTTCATAAAAGTACTTTTATTTCAATAATTTGATTGCTGACAATTTAAAAAGGCAACGCCAATTATAGCGTTGCCTTCAAGCATTTATACCAAGCTTGTCTTCTTTAATACAGTGTTGCCGATCGCACCAAGCCCAAATGCGAACAATACACCACCCGCAAGACACAGAAGTACATTCATAAGCGTAGAGCCAAGAGGTGTGATCATTGATACCATCATAAAGAGAAGCATACCGCCACCCAAAGAGCCACAGATGGAAAGCCAAGCCTTTTGCTTTGCCGCTACGCTGACAAGTACAAAGATCGAAACAAATACAAGCATAAGAAAACCCTTTGCAATCATACACATCACGATATTTCCCGCAGTTAAACCCTGTAAGTCAAAGGAAAGACCTGAAATGGCACCGCCAAGCATTGCACCAATAAAATAGAACATCAGCAACAGCGCACCGCAGACAAAACCGGCAAAGGTTTTGGAAATCACATAGTCGCCCTTTTCCACCCGAACGGTAAAAAGATTCTTGGCATATCCGCTTCTAAAGTCATCTGATATGAACAAACAAATAAATACCGCGGCAAGCATATACATCATATTGATGTTACACATCGCCATAACGTCCATACCGCCCATAGTCGCACCGTCAGCGGTAGGTAAGGTGCCAATGGACTGCCATGTATTTTCGGGTCCTTCCATTACTGTTTCAACTCCTGTTTGAGGATCAATTGAAACAGAGCCGTCCATCATTGTCATCATAACTGTCATAAGAATCGGAATAACAAGCGCGCAGGCAATTAAAATGTAAAAAAGTTTTGATTTAAGCATTCTTCTAAAATCGACCTTCAGCATACTTTTCATGCGCTTACCAAAGTTGTTTTTGGGGAAATTTACTGTATTTTCCATTTTATTTGCCTCCCTTCATAAGATCGATATAGTATTCTTCAAGACCAATTTTATCAGTCATGATTTCGGTAACCGTGACACCGTTTTCGTAAAGGTAAGTAACAACATTTTCGGGTGTGGTCAGGTCGTAAACTCGGATATTTCCGGCTTCATCTTCTTCAACGCGGGAATACTTACAGCCGAGCAATGTTTTTGTTTTGCTCATTTCGTCAGTTTTCAGTGCAATATAAGTGCGGCAGTTTGCATCCAGTTCGTCAGAGGTCATCTCACAAATCATTTTTCCGTGACGAATAATGCCGTAGTGGGTAGCAACCTTCTGCAGTTCACCAAGCAGATGGGAAGATACGATAATACTGCGCTTACCGTTTTTAATAATATCTGTAAATACCTCTCGCATAATGCGCATACCGTCAGCATCCAGACCGTTCAAAGGCTCGTCCAAAACAAGCAATGTCGGGTTCCCGAGCAGCGCCATAGCAATGCCAACTCTCTGCTTCATACCAAGAGAGCAATTTTTATACTTGTTACCTGCAGCCCCTTCCATTCTGACCATCTTCAAAACTTTGACAGTTTCCTCCGTTCCATTGGGGATGCTCAGGTTCGCCGCCTGAAGCATCAAATTATCCCAAACAGTAAGACCGGGGAAACAACCGGGCGATTCGATAAGTACTCCGACCTTTGCTCTGACATCGATATCGGTATAGTCTTTTCCGTATAGCTTGATGGACCCACCGCTTTTAGGAATCAGTCCGCAAATCATTTTTTCGGTAGTGGACTTACCCGAACCGTTTTCCCCAATAAAGCCGTAAATAGCACCCATCGGAACGGTCATATCTAGATCGCAAACCGCCTGTTTTGAGCCGAAATTTTTGGATAAATTCTTTATTTCAACCGCGTTCATCCAAGCCACCTCCTTAATATACATCACTCTTAGAGAGAATCCGTGTACCGAGCACGTTATAGAAAAATGCCCAAGCAACAGATACAACAGCACAAATAATCAGCGTTCCCACATTGCTGACAAGACAAGCGTTTACCGACGAGCCATAAAGAAAAATATTAAGGAACCAAGTAGGAATTGAAAGGTTCTCCACAATTGCCGCCAAACCAATAATAAGAATACCGGTACCAAAGAAGAAACTTGAAGCAATAGAAATGCCGAAGTATCTTCTGAAAATAATGTTGAGGAAGGTATAAAAGCTTGCCCAGCCGAGACTCATAATGATCTTGCCAAATATCGCAAAAATAAGGGAACCAACATTGACCTCCAAGGAGTAACCGACGAGTAATCCACCAATAGTACCGCCGACCAGGTAAGTAATACACATACAAGCCATAGCGAAAGCGCAGGTAATAGATTTGGAAATCATATAGTCCTGCTTTTTGGCGTGGGTGGTAAAGAGTTGCTTTACGTAGCCGGACTTATAGTCGTGCCCAATAAAAATAGAAACCATAATACCGCCGAAAATAAACACCATATTCATATTAGCGTAATCGGCAATGCTACGAATTACATAAAGCGGTTCGGTGGCGGCTATAATCTGCCACACACTAGAATATAAAGGGGTAGCAGCACTTCCATCCGGTCCGGGCATCATTGTCATTGCTGACACCATAGCAGGAATGATGGCAGCAATTACAAGAAAAATATAAAACATAGGGGTGTGGAACAGGCGGTAAAAGTCAACGCCGAGCATACCTTTGATTCGCTCCGAAAAGCTCGGGTTTCTGAATTTCAGTTCTTTTGCCATTTTACTTCTCCTCCTTTGCCGACATCAGTTCGATGTAGTATTCTTCCAAGCCGATCTTGTTCTTCTTGATTTCGCTCACCACATGACCGTTTTTCATTAAATGATGCACAATAGCAGCAGTATCGTCCACATCGTACACTCGGATATACCCATCTTCTTCACGGACATCGGCAAACTTTGCGGCAAGAACGGCTTTGGCGCCGTGCATATCCTTGGTTTTTAGGGATACGAACACCTGGGCTCTTGAGTCCATTTCTTCGGCGGACAGCTCCATTATCATCTTGCCCTGACGAATAATGCCGTAGTGGGTTGCAATTTTTTCAAGTTCGCCGAGGATATGGGAAGAAATAAGTACCGTACAACCGTAGTTTTTCGTAATATCAACGAGAATTTCCCGCATAATGCTCATACCATCCGTATCAAGACCGTTGATAGGTTCATCCAGAATAAGAAGTGCAGGATCTCCAAGCAAAGCCATAGCAATACCAATACGCTGCTTCATACCAAGAGAACAACTTTTAAATTTGATGTTTGCTGAATCCTCCATACGAACAATTTTCAGCACACGGTCAATTTCCTCATTGGGATTTTGTAACCCTAAATTAATGGTCTGCATACGCAGGTTTTGATACACACTTGAGTTCGGGAAGCAACCTGCGTTTTCGATAAGTGCGCCGACTCTGACACGCACACCGGGATCAGTGTAATCCTTACCGAACAGCTTTATTTCACCTTGGTCCGGAACAAGGTGTCCACAGATGAGTTTTTCTGTAGTTGATTTACCCGATCCATTCTCACCGATGAAGCCATAAATCGCCCCAACGGGAACGGTCATATTCAAATGATCTACCGCATACATCCCACGAAAGCTTTTAGATAGATTTTTGATTTCAATAGCGTTCATTTTTTCAACAGACTTTCTGTTTATAGTCTTTTCCATGAGTTTCCTCCGATATGCAACAATAGCGAGACACCTTTGGCACCTCGCTTATGTCTAATCACTTATTTATTTCCTTTCACAGCATCAATACGAGCCTGAGCTTCCGCCTGACGCTTCTGTGCCTCAGCAATCTGCTCATCACGCTCTGCCTGCATCATAGCCTTGCGCTTTTCGGGATCGCCCATAGCCTTAGCTTCTTCCCACTGAGCCTTGGACTCAGCCTTAACAGCAGCCATATTGGCCTTATCTACTTCGTGCTGAGCCTTTGCATTTTCCTTCATATCCTGAAATGCTTTTTTGAAAAAGTTTGCCATTGTACTTACCTTTATCCTTTCCTTATTTTACATACATATTATACTGTACTTATGTTTTTGAAAGATTTGAGAAATGTTTAAGTTTTGTTAAAGCGTCTCAAATTTTTCTCCGGTAAGTTCATCATCACAGTACAGCTCACGGGGAAGCATATTAGGATACTGATGCCACTGACGGACAGACATTGCACCACGACCGCCTGTTAATTTTTTTACAGTACCGTCATTGTAGATAAACCTACCTTCAACGCTGTCGAAAATCAGTGTTGCCACCGGATTGTCGGGAACTTTATAGGTCACACCCCAGGGACGAGCGTTGCATACATGTGCTCTTGCCTCATATACGCCATCTTCTGTTTTGATTCTGATGTTATAGTAGGTAGGCACAAAACCGTCAAGTTCACGCATAAATGCCCAATCCTCATGGAGGATTTCCATTTCGGTAACATCACGGTCACCTCCCATGAGATCGCCATTTGAGGTATAGTGCTTTTCACTTTCGAGATCATAAATAGAATAATCCTTCATACCGGCACGCATATCATACATAGAAGAATGTATCTCGTTAAAAGTGATGTATCCCCAGTCCTCCCATGCACCGAGTTCAGCTGCGGAGGAATCAACAGCCACATAACGTTCACGCTGACCGGTTCCTTTTACCTTGATTTCTTTGCCGTTGATCCATACAGTTCCGTCAACATCGCCGGACCAGTTATATCCGTAGGTAACGGAATGCTGTGTGAGATAGGAAGGCTTTTCTCTGCCGTACCACAGAGGATAACCGTGCGCTCTGTGATAAAGGTCGCCCTTAAATTCACCGTCACAGGTATCCAAAATCAGATGCCAAGTACCATTATCAAAACACTCAACGGTGTAGTTTTCGCCACAACTCACGACCACACTATTTTCCTTCTTTTCGATTTTAAGCGTACCCTGCGGATTTCTGTAGAAATGGTTCATACATAGACCGGGATATTTGGCCAGCTTGTAAATAGAGTTCTTAAGCTGCTTTACATGACCTTTACCTTTGGCATAACAAAGGTTTACCATATCCATTTTCTCAAGTGCAAGAGAAAGGATGGAACCGCCAAACGCATAGAGCTCGCCATCATCACCTTCTACATTAAATTCATACAGCCAGTCAAGGAAGCCGCTTCTGACTTCTTCCTTAACACCGTTTCTCGCCTCGTCTGCAAGTGTTACTTTAGGGTTATCAATTCGCATATTCAAAATCTCCTTTTCAATTTACTATCATCAGCTCATCTGTGAGTTTCAAAATACGGGGTGTGTATTCTGATTTTGCTTTTTGCGAAATTTTGCGATATACCGGGTAAGCGAAGATCATACCAACCATACCAATGATCCCAAGAATAACACCGATCATAGTAGTAAACACATTGTTTCCGATCACCTGCATTGCCAAGCAGAGTCCAAACCCAAATACCAAGACACCGCCGATGCCTACACAGAGGGATTCGATCATTCCTGAGTTCTGCACAGTGTAATCTAACCGCTTGAGTTCTTCAAGTTTGCTTTCTTCACAGAGAAGGTACTTTTTTCGGATTTCTTGCACTTCTTTATTTTCTTTTGCCGAGTATTTATAAATAAATGTTGTATCCTGATTCATTGGTATCCCCATTACATTCACTAAATTATTTGTCGCCGGAAAGTCTTTTCTTGGCATCCTCAACGGTTTCGCCCTCTTTGGCGAAGAACTTCTCAACGCATTTATCGGTTACTTTGCCGAAGCCTTCAACAACACCGGTTTCAATCTTCTTGTAACCATCAACAACGCCGTCCTCAATTTTCTTGTAACCCTCGACTACCTTCTCTGCGATCTTATCATTTACTTCTACGAACTTAGACATTTTAATAATCTCCTTTTCTTGATTTTTGTGACTTTATTATACTTTTCGGTTGTTTGTAAGTTTTTTAAGAAATGTTTGAGTTTTGTTAATTTCAAAAATTTCTTTCATAATGGTTATTACGCTTTCCTCCCCGTATAGGAAAATTATAAACCGTCAATGTTTTTGAAGTGTTAAGTTTTATTGAAATGAATATCTAACTTTTTCTCATTGAAAAAGGTGCCGCAACAAATGAACAAGTCCAGTAAAAACGGTCAATCGGTAAAATTGTTAAGAAAAGAATACAGAATAAGCCGATGGGCAATTCAAACTTGGTGCGGTTTAAGTAAAGACCATGAACGAATTCCAAAGGCAAGAGGAAGAAAACCTGTAAAGACCTTGCAGGAATATAAGTATGAAAATAAGCGATTAAAAATGGAAAATGAATTGTTGCGGGATTTTCTCTTGCTCACAGAAAGGAAGTAAGAACAAACGTAAAATATATGATAATCTATCGTCACAAAGATAAGTATTCAATTAGTGAAATGAGTACATATATGGCTTGAAAGAAATGGAATTTATTGCAACCCAAAGACAGTTTTACGAATAATGCAGAAATAGAATCTGTTGTCAGTAGTTAGGAGAAAAAGGTATAGAAATTACGGAGAATGTACTTATCTATCATCAGAGATTTGTTCGACAATAGCATAGTTGTATACAAAACAGGAACAGAGCAAAACATCAACCTTGTGTTAGGCACAATCAAAGAAGCAAAGAAAAAAGAAAAGGTCACCGCAGAGTTGCAACTCCACAGTGACCAAGGCTTTCAATATACCTCACACGGATATTTTAAACTAACACAATCATACGGCATAACGCCTTCAATGTCAAGTAGAGGAAAACCTCATGACAATGCGATGGCTGAAAACTTTTTCTCTATTCTTAAGACAGAGTGTATTTACCGCACCAAACTCAAAAGTGAATACATTAATTTCTACAATCACGAAAGAATACAGATAAAAACAAAACTGACTCCGCTTGAAAAACGAAGTCAGTATGTCGCTTAAAATTCAATACGCACTACCATAGTGTGCCCTTTTATGCTGTCTGCACAAATTGAGGCAGTTCACAAAGCGACGCCTTTTCAAAGAAGTCAGAATTATCTCTAATTAAGCTATGGACATTATCTCTATCATAAAAGACAATTCCCTTAGCATTCATTATTTCTTTTAAAGCTTCTAACCGATTTTTTGTGTTTCAAGCTTAAACAACTATTTTTCTTGGTTATTTAAATCAATAAGATTTTGTATTCTTTCTGTGTTTTCGCTTGAAGCCCATTCCTTCAACATATCACAAGGAAAGTTATTACATTTGCCACAGTGGTCAAGTTTTTCTTTTTCCGAACAATCAAACAAATCACATCTACCGTTCCACACGCATTTTCCCTCAGGTGCGACTATTCGGCAACCTTTACATTTATTTTCAACAAAATAATTACAAGCGTTACAGTTAATTCCACAAACAGATAAGTTCATATATTTATCCTCCAACTCTATGTTGGATATATTATACTATACCAGCAGTAGGGATGCAAGAGTTTATGCCCTGCGGACACAAACCCAAAGAGGATTTGCGAATTTGAAATATGATATTTGAGTTGCCTCTATGTTCTAAATTTTTGCAAAGTAATTCAATATCAAACGCCAACAGTTCGGCATATTTTAGCAACGGATTATCTTTCATACTCTCACCTCTTTTGATAGTATAGCAGAAAACTGCTTATAAATCAAGGCGGAGCCTTGTATGTAATCAACACGAAGTGTTGGATGTAATCCACCGTAGGTGGTATGTAATCAATCCGAAGGAAATACACCAACGGCGATGACATGCACGCTATGCGTGATTACATACGCCTTACGGCGATTACATACCAATCCTTCGGATTGGATAAAAATAAAGCACTTCCGAAGAAGTGCTTTATTTTTTGGAGCTGCTAGCCAGAATTGAACTGGCGACCTCATCCTTACCAAGGATGCGCTCTACCGCCTGAGCTATAGCAGCATATGGCGACCTGGATGGGGCTCGAACCCACGACCTCTAGCGTGACAGGCTAGCGTTCTAACCAACTGAACTACCAGGCCATATGCTTTTTCGTAAAACGCCTCCCTATTATACACGACTATTTTTGATTTGTAAAGAGATTTTTTAAAAAAATAAAGTTTTTGCAAAAAACTGTTGACTTTCGTATTCAAGTGTGGTAATCTATACAAGCGAAAAAGAAGTAGAATAGTTTGCTCTGTTCTCACCCTGCGTTCATAAACAGCAGCGGTTAACATTCAAAACCGATCTATATTGGTTCACTATGTTATGAAACGAGCAATTATTTTGCTCGTTTTTACTATTTTTTGGAGGTGTGGAAACATTAACGCTAAAGAAGCAAAAGGATTAAGTATCAACGATTCTATCCGCGAAAAAGAGATCCGGGTCGTTGACTCCGACGGAAGCCAGCTGGGAATCATGTCCCCTGCCGATGCATTGAAAATTGCCGAAGGTAAAGGGCTTGATCTGGTAATGATTGCGCCTAAGGCGCAGCCCCCTGTTTGCAAAATTATCGATTTTGGTAAGTATTGCTATGAGCAGGCCAAAAAGGAAAAAGAGGCTAAAAAAAATCAAAACATTGTTTCTGTTAAAGAAATCCAGCTAACCTTGAAGATCGATACCCATGACATTCAAACCAAGGCCTCACACGCCAATCGCTTTTTACAGGCTGGCGACAAGGTAAAGGTTGTAGTAAAATTCAAGGGTCGTGAAATGGCTCACACTGAGCTGGGATACGATATTGCAAAGCGTTTCTGTTCCCTGACCGAAGAAAATTGCGTGATCGAAAAGCCCGCCAAGTTGGAAGGGCGTAATATGATCATGGTTTTAGCGCCAAAGAAAGAAAAAAAATAAGGGAGGCAATAAAATGGCTAAGGTAAAAACCCACAGCGGTGCAAAAAAGCGTTTCAAGATCACTAAAGGTGGAAAGATCAAAAGAAGCCACGCTTTCAGATCTCACATTCTGAACAAGAAGACCACCAAGCGTAAGAGAGGCTTGCGCAAGGAAGCTTATGTTGATGCAACCAACGCTGCTTCTTTGAAAAAGCTGATCCCCTACAAATAATCTAAAGATACGGAGGCTGAAATAAATGGCTAGAATTAAAGGTGCGGTTACTACCCGCAAAAGAAGAAAAAAGATTTTAAAGCTCGCTAAAGGCTACTATGGTGCTAAGAGCAAGCAGTTCAGAACTGCCAACCAGGCTGTAATGCGTTCTTTGACCAATGCATACATTGGCAGAAAGCAGAAGAAGAGAGATTTCCGCGCTCTCTGGATCACCAGAATTTCTGCTGCTTGCCGCATGAACGACATCAACTACTCTCAGTTCATGCATGGCCTGAAGCTTGCTAAGATCAACCTGAACAGAAAGATGCTCGCAGAGATCGCAGTATCCGATCCCGAAGCCTTCACCGTTCTGGTTAATAATGTTAAAAAGCAGCTGGCTAAGTAATTAATTTAACAGAGCAAGATATTCTTCTTGCTCTGTTTTTCTTTAATTTTATAAAAGGTATTGCTTTTTGCAAAAAATCCATTATAATAATTTGTATTATATATAGGAAGAAAGTTTGATTTTTCGAAAAGGAGGTGCCGATTCATTGAAAAATAAAGGAAAATTTTTCTCTAATTTTATTTCTCATAACCCCATGATCTTAGTCATTATTGGGTTTATTTCAATCATTTTGGCCGGTACCTTTTTGCTGATGCTCCCAATTTCAAATAATAATGGAGAATGGCTCTCTCCCCTTTCGGCCCTATTTACTGCCACAAGTGCTACCTGTGTTACCGGACTGACCATCGGCGATACACAAACAATTTTCACCTTTTTCGGTCAGTTCGTAATACTCTGCATGATCCAGGTAGGAGGGCTTGGCTTTATGAGCCTTGCCATGATCTTGATGATGGTAATGCGCAAAGCCATCTCCTTTAGCGAACGAATTGTGCTCTCCTCCTCTTTAGGTCTTTCATCTGCCGGTGGAATTCTGGCTTTCGTACGATTAGTTGTTGGCGGAACATTGATCATCGAGGGAACCGGAGCCCTTCTACTGAGTTTTTACTTTATTCCCAAATATGGATTTTTCTCCGGACTTTGGAAATCTGTATTTCACGCTATATCCGCTTTCTGCAATGCCGGATTCGATATACTCGGCAACGGAGACAGCCTGGCATCCATCCGCGGCAACGGATATGTATTAACCATTTTAATTCTTCTCACCATCATCGGTGGTCTTGGCTTTATTGTTTGGAAGGAACTGATCAACCGTAAATTATCCATTTATTCCAAAATGGTTTTAGTAATGAGCGGAACACTGCTCCTTTTTGGTACGGTATTTTACTTGCTTGCCGAATGGAATAACCCTTCAACCATTGGTAATATGTCTGTTGGCGGTAAAATTTTAAATGCTTTATTTTCCTCTGTCACTATGCGAACGGTTGGTTTTGCCACCTTTGATTTTTCCCTTTTTAATGAACCATCAAAGATCATTTCTTCTCTTCTGATGTTCATTGGAGGCTCTTCCGGTTCGACAGCAGGAGGTATTAAAACAGTAACCTTCTTTGTTCTATTAATTACTGCTCTTCAGGTTTCGTGCGGAAGAAGTAAAATACAATTTCGAGGAAGATCCATTGCGCAAGAGGATATTTACCGTTCCTTTTCCCTCTTTTTTATCGCCTGCGCAATCGTTTTAACCAGCACTTTATCCGTGGGTTTCCTCACGCCGAAAGCCCCTTTGATCGATATTTTGTTTACTTGCATTTCGGCCTTTGCCACCGTGGGGTGCGCCGCTTATAATATAGCTTCTATGCCTGCGCTAAGTAAGATCATACTGATCCTGCTGATGTTTATGGGCCGCTTAGGAATTCTATCCATTACACTTGCAATTATGATTCGTTTAAACAGAAATAAAGATAAGATATCTTATCCGAAAGCAAACATTTTGATTGGTTAGGAGCACAGAAATGAAAAAAAGAACATTTGCCGTAATAGGCTTGGATCGATTTGGATCTAATTTAGCAATCAATCTGCAAAAAATGGGCAATGAAGTGATCGGCATCGATATGGATGCAGAAAAGGTACGCCATGTGGCAGATCATATTACCCACGCAGCAATCGGAAATCCTACCGATGAAGATGTGCTGCGTTCCCTCGGCGTTAAAAACGCCGATGTGGCCATCGTTGCACTAACCGGAGATATCCAATCCGGTGTCCTGGTAACCCTAATGCTAAAAGAGATGGGAATGCGTAATGTGATCGCTGAATGCACCAGTGATATTCACGGACGCATTTTAACCAAGGTCGGGGCCGACAAAATCATCTACCCCGAAAAGGATATGGGTGAGCGCCTGGCCAAAAGTCTGAACAATACGGATATCATGGATTACATCGACCTATCCGATGAATACTCTATAATGGAGATTCATGTACCTAGATCATGGGCGGGCAAAAGCCTGATCGAACTGAATGTTCGTGCCAATTACGGCATTAATGTAATTGCCTTAAGAGGAGCCGACGGATCGATCGGAATATCACCTGATCCTAAAATGCCCCTTGTACCCGAAAATGGGCTGATCGTTATCGGACCGGATGAAAGTATTGAGCGGGTATCTCAGGAATGATGGAACGTATTACAAGCTTACAAAATGAATATATAAAAAAACTTTGCCGGCTGCATCTTGCAGCAGAACGACGCAAAAGCGGATTATTCCTTATTGAAGGGCAAAAGCTTTGCGCCGAAGCGCTGAAAAGCGGCTGGGAAATTGAACGGTGTCTGGTTACGGAAAAAGAGCAAAGCAGCCCGTTGATTCACGAAATACAAAGCAAAACCGTTATTGTTTCTGATCACATTGCAAAAAAACTCAGTACCATGGACACGGTGCCCGGGATCTTTATGGTAGTGCAGCAAAAAACAACTGCCATCCCCCAAACACCGGATTTTATCCTTGCATTGGACCATCTTGCCGACCCTTCTAATCTGGGCGCCATTCTGCGTTCAGCAGAGGCATTTGGAACCGAGCTTGTATATCTCAGCGAAGGATGTGTAGACTTATATTCACCTAAGGTTCTGCGGGCAGCAATGGGCAGCGTTTTTCGTGTTCCGGTACTAAAAGGAAATCTTTCCGATTTTTTGGAGGATCATAAATCAAAGGGATATCGTGTTTACGGTGCCGGATTGGATCGGGATTATCTTGAATTGCCGGATGTTTCTTTCAAAGAACCATCAATTATGATAATCGGCAACGAATCCAACGGAATCTCAAAAGAGATCATGACACATTGTGACAGCGGTGTTTTTATCCCCATGCTTGGAAAAAATGAATCCTTAAATGCAGCCGTGGCTGCCTCGATCATTCTTTGGGAGCAATCAAAATGGAGATAAATCATCATGTTTTATGGCTATGGATCAAGGAAAGTCTTAGCTATAATAATAAGAAAACCTTAAAGCTCATTGAATTTTTTAATTCTGTTCATGCAGTATATGAAGCAGATGATTTTTCAGAATGCAGATTTTTAACCGAAAAGGAACAGCATATTCTGGGCAAGAAAAATCTGCGTAGCGCTTGGGAGATTTATGGTGAGTGCGAAGAAAATCAAATCGGAATCCTGACCTTAGATGATAGTCTTTACCCATCTCTTTTGCTCGAAATCACAAATCCCCCCTCCCCGCTCTTTTTCAAAGGGCATTTAAGAAGCTACCTGGAACAGCCTCTGCTGACCGTTGTGGGGACCCGAAAAAGCACGGGCTACGGTGAAGAGATGACCAAGCAGATCGTTACCGCTCTTTGCCAATGCGGTTTTTCCGTCGTATGCGGGATTGCAGATGGTATTGACCGTTTTGCCCGCGAAAGCGTGCTTCGAGCCAATAGCGGCCCATTGGTAGTTCTGCCTTTTGGGCATCTATTCAGCCAAGGAATGCTTACCCGTGATTTTCCGGATATTCTGGTTCACGGTGCCATTCTTTCCGAGGTTTTTCCCAGAAATGGCTCCCATAAATACTCTTACCATGAACGAAACCGCATATTAAGCGGGCTGTCCCACGGAACACTAGTTGTTCAAGCGCCTAAGCGAAGCGGTGCCCTAATGACAGCCAATTATGCCATTGAGCAAAACAGAGATCTATTTGCTGTGATGTCAAATGCTTGCCCGGAATCCGAAGGCAGCAATCAATTGATCAAGGACGGATGCTATCCAGTAACCGAATACACCGATATCCTTCAAGTATATCTTCCACAGTTCGGCGATCAACTCAAAGAGCTCACAAGCTCCCAGGAGCAGGTGTTTTCCCTACAACAGGAACTAACCGAAGATAAACTGGCAGCATATAAGAAAAAGTACAGCAAAAATTTATCAGATGCAGAGCGGGCCGTATTCTCTCTTTTATCAACGGAGGAATGCACCACCGATGATCTGATCGAAAAATCCGGGCTTCCGGTAGAACAGGTTCTTCAAATTTTAACAACATTAGAATTTCAAGGGCTTGCTGTTTCCTGCCCGGGCAGTAAATTTAAAGTTATCCTATAAGTGAGGTCCATTAATGTCTAACCTATTCATTGTAGAATCCCCTGCAAAAGCCAAAACCATAGAAAAATACTTAGGAAAAAAATTCAAAGTTATGGCGTCTATGGGTCATATCCGTGATTTACCCAAAAGCGATTTCGGAATTGATACAGAAAATAATTTTACCCCCAAATACATCACGATCCGAGGCAAGAGCGAGCTGATCCGTTCCTTGAAAAAAGAGGCTCAGAAAGCCGATATGGTATATCTGGCCACCGACCCGGATCGTGAAGGCGAAGCCATCTCCTGGCATCTTTCAACGTTGCTCGGCTTAGAACCCGGCCAGTGCAAGCGGGTCGTATTCAATGAGATCACCAAAAGCGCGCTTCAAAATGCAGTGGCGCACCCCACAGAGATCAATATGAATTTAGTTGATGCCCAGCAGGCACGCCGTGTTTTAGATAGAATTGTAGGTTATAAACTAAGCCCCTTCCTTTGGAAAAAGGTCAAAAAAGGACTTTCCGCCGGTCGTGTCCAGTCTGTTGCCACAGCAATGATCGTAGACCGCGAGGAAGAGATTCGCGCATTTGTACCCAAAGAATACTGGAATATATCCGCCGTATTCAATCAAAAAAACAGTACAGGTAAGATCGACGCCAAATTTTACGGTACAACAGATGGCGCCATCGAAATTCACACCGAAGATGAAGCCGCTAAGCTCTACAGCGAATTGGAAAACGGAACTTATTTCATTCGGGATATCAAACGCGCCGAAAAGAAGAAAAGCCCTGCTCCTCCGTTTACCACCTCTACCCTGCAGCAGGAGGCATCTCGCCGTTACAATTTTCAAGCCAAACGAACAATGAAGGCAGCCCAGGAGCTTTATGAAGGCGTAAACGTCAACGGAATCGGCCTGATTGGTTTGATCACCTATATGAGAACCGACTCCCTGCGTATCTCTGATGAAGCAGCTGCTGCCGCAAAAAATCACATTATAGAGGCCTTCGGTGCCGAATACTATCCCCCTTCTCGCCGCTATTTCAAAACAAAGAAAAGTGCGCAAGATGCTCATGAAGCAATCAGACCTACCAATATTGAGATCACCCCTGATCAGGTAAAACAAAGCTGCACCTCTGAACAATACCGTATTTATAAACTGATCTATGACCGTTTTCTCGCAAGCCAAATGGCCGAGGCTGTTTACGATACCCTGACCGTTGAGATCAGCGAAGGGAAATATATCTTCAAATCCAGCTGCCAAGTTGTAAAGTTCAAAGGCTTTACAGCTGCATATCAAGAAACCGAGGATAAAGAAAAAAATCAACGTAGGCTCTATAAGGTAGAAATCGGCGAAGAACTGACGATGAGTTCTTTGGAAAAAGAACAGAATTTCACACAGCCACCTTCCCGCTATACCGAAGCCTCCCTAATCAAGGCATTAGAAGAAAACGAGATTGGCCGGCCGTCCACTTTTGTTCCGATCATAACGACCATCCTTGCCAGAGAGTATGTGGAGCGAGAGGGAAAAACCTTAAAGCCGACTACGCTTGGAGAGGTGACAACGCAATTAATGAAGGAGCACTTTGCTTCCATTGTGGATTACGACTTTACCGCGCATTTGGAAACAGAGTTGGATAAGGTCGAAGAAGGCTCTGCTGAATGGCAAACCATTGTAGAAAATTACTACAATCTCTTCATGAAAACGCTGGATGCAGCAGAAAAAAGCCTTACTGAACGGGTAAAGATCCCCGAAGAGGTCACAGAAGAGATTTGCCCTAACTGTGGCAAAAATCTAGTAATAAAAAGCGGCCGCTATGGTAAATTCATGGCTTGTCCCGGGTATCCTGATTGCCGCTTTACAAAAACGATTGTAATCGATACGCAGGTCCCTTGCCCCAAATGCGGCGGCAAGATTCTGCAAAAGAAATCCAAAACAGGAAAAACCTATTACGGCTGTGAGCATAATCCCAAATGCGACTTTATGACTTGGGATGAACCCTTGACTAAAAAGTGTGAAAAATGCGGCGCTCCCCTCTTTAAACGCTCAGGGCGGGGCCGTGGAATCTATTGCTCTAATTCTGAGTGCGGAAAGCAGGAGACCAAAAATGAATAATAAGGCCATCGTAATCGGCGCAGGATTAGCCGGATGCGAAGCAGCTTATCAGTTGGCTAAGCGAGGAATTCGGGTAGATCTTTATGAAATGAAGCCTCGAAAATACACCCCGGCCCATCATCATCCCGATTTTGCAGAACTGGTATGTTCTAACTCCCTTCGTGGTGCTGGCTTAACCAATGCGGTTGGCCTGCTGAAGGAAGAAATGCGGCGTTTAGACTCTGTTATTATGCGGTCAGCCGATGCAACACAGGTTCCGGCCGGAGGTGCGTTAGCTGTAGATCGCACCGCTTTTTCTTCCACCGTAACTCAAATGATCCGTGAACATCCCAACATAACAGTCGTTGAACAAGAAATTACCGAGATTCCTCAGGCTGAAAATGTTATTATTGCCACCGGCCCGCTGACATCGCAACCGCTTTCTGATGCAATTACTGCACTCTTTGGCCGGGAACATCTTTCTTTTTTTGATGCAGCAGCGCCCATTGTTACCTTCGAAAGCATCGATATGAGCAAAGCGTTCTTTGCATCCCGCTACAATAAAGGATCGCCGGACTATATCAATTGTCCCATGAATGAAGCGCAGTATAGAGCATTTCATCAAGCCTTGAAAAATGCAGAATGTGCCGAGCTTCATGATTTTGATCATCAGGTTTTTGAAGGCTGTATGCCCATCGAGGAAATGGCACGGCGTGGCGAAGATACCATGCGATTCGGCCCTTTAAAACCGGTTGGACTGGTGGACGACCGCACAGGAGCCAAATCCTATGGCGTAGTACAATTAAGAAAGGATAACGCCGCCGGTACACTATATAATATCGTGGGCTTTCAGACACACTTAAAATTTCCGGAACAAAAGCGGGTATTTTCTATGATTCCCGGGCTCGAAAATGCTGAATTTGTACGCTATGGCGTCATGCACCGGAATACCTACCTCAACTCCCCTGCTCTTTTGAATCGTGATTTCAGCGTTAAAGGAAACGAAACTCTCTTTTTTGCGGGGCAAATGACCGGTGTTGAAGGCTATGTAGAATCGGCTTCTTCCGGTCTGTTGGCCGGTCTGACCCTTGCTGCAAAAATTCTAAAAGAAGAACCAATTGTATTTCCTGATAAAACCGCCATCGGTGCACTGGGGCAATACATCAGCAACGGTAATATCGAAAACTTTCAGCCGATGAACATTAATTTCGGCATTATCGCTTCGCTGGAGGAACGTGTAAAGAAAAAGGCAGATCGATATTTAGCCACCTCCCAAAGAAGTCTTGCTATTATTGAAGAACTCAAAAATAAATCTATTCTTTTTAAAGGAGAAATTGAATGAGAATCGTAGTTGATGCGCATGGCGGCGATAATGCACCGCTGGAAATTATTAAAGGTTGCTACATGGCAGTAAATGAACTGAAAGATATTTCCATTCTTTTGGTGGGTCAAAAAAACCAGTTGCAGCAGATCATGACTGATAACGGCCTTCCTTCTTCAAAAATTGAAATCGTGGATGCTCCTGATATTATAACAATGGAGGATGAACCCACATCCATTCTAAAGGAAAAGCAATACAGCTCCATGGCCGTTGCGTTTAAAATGCTGAAAGAAGATAAAGCTGATGCATTTGTAAGCGCCGGTAACAGCGGTGCTATCTTAGTGGGAGCCACCCTTCTGATCAAGCGGATCCGGGGCATTAAACGTGCAGCTCTGGGTGCTGTAATGCCCTCCCTGGAAGGTCCTTATATTATGCTGGATTGCGGTGCAAATGTTGAATGTAAACCGGAATACTTAGATCAATTTGCAACCATGGGAAGCATTTATATGAAATCCTGCTTAAAAATGGAAAATCCGAGGGTCGCCCTTCTGAACAACGGAACAGAAGAATGCAAAGGCCCTGAATTACAGCAAGATGCACACAAGCTTTTAAAGAAAAATCAAGGTATTAATTTCATTGGTAATATCGAAGGCCGGGATGTTCCTCTGGGAGGATGCGACGTGTTGGTGGCAGATGGTTTCAGCGGAAATATTACCCTCAAAGTTTCTGAGGGTTGGGGTAAACTGATGTCCGGTGCCTTAAAGGACATGCTTACCAAAAATATCAAATCTAAAATTGCCGCATTGCTGATCATGAGCCAAATCAAGGAATTCCGCCGGAAGATGGACTACAAAGAATACGGCGGTGCTCCCCTGCTCGGTGTTACCAAGCCGGTCATTAAGGCCCACGGCTCCTCCGATGCCAAAGCCTTCAAGAATGCCATCCGGCAGGCCTGCACCTTTGCAGAAAGCAATATGATCCTGGAAATTGAAAAATTTCTTGCTGAAGAATAAACTTCTTGACATTTTTAAAGATAATGAGTACTATATTAACTGTATCATTTAGAATTTTTGAAAGGAACTAAATACTATGTTTGAAAAAGTTAAAGCTATTATTATTGACCAGTTGAGCATCTCCGATGAAGATATGATCACTATGGAAACTACCCTGGAAGATCTGGGTGCAGATTCTCTGGATATGGTCGAGGTGATCATGGCAATCGAAGATGAATTTGATGTTCAAATCAAAGATGAGGATCTCGAAACTCTGAAAAGCGTCGGCGATCTCATTGAGTATATCAGCAAATAAGCATGTGTGATCTTAAGCAACTGCAAAAAAACATAAACTACAGTTTTCAAGACGAGGCGCTTCTGCGTCACGCATTGGCACATTCAAGTTATGCCAATGAACACCGTGCAGAAATTCCCGGCTCCAACGAACGGCTTGAGTTTTTAGGCGATTCCGTGTTAAGTTTGATCACGGCGGAGTATCTTTTTGAGCATTATAAGCATCTACCGGAAGGAAAGCTAACTAAAATACGTGCCCAATTGGTTTGCGAAGGTTCGCTCTTTGAATTTGCCCAAAAATTCGACCTTGGAGCATTTTTGCTTCTTGGTCATGGCGAAGAGCGTTCCGGAAGCAGAAACCGGCCCTCCATCGTTTCTGATGCGTTTGAGGCGCTTCTTGCGGCAATTTATCTGGACGGTGGCTTGGAAAGTGCAAAAAAATTCGTTCTTCCCTTCCTGATCCAGGGAGCTGTTGCAATTGAAGAAAACAGTCATAGCTACGACTATAAAACGACCCTTCAGGAGATCGCCCAGCAAAATCCCGGTGAACTGATCCATTATGAACTGATCAGTGCAAACGGCCCGGATCATGCGAAGACATTTGAAGTACATTGTTATTTAAACAGCAATCTTTTGGGTACCGGAACCGGCAAAAGTAAAAAAGAAGCCGAGCAAATGGCAGCAAAAGAAGCCCTCAAACTGATGGGCGAAGATCAATACTAATAAAAATGTCCATGGAAAAACCCATGGACATTTTGTTATTTAATTTAATTCTATGATCTTTCGAGGGCAGTTCTGTGCGCAAATCCCGCAGCCAGTACACTTTTCATAATCAATCAATGAAACATTACCCTCCAAATGGATAGCACCTTCCGGGCAGCTTTTTTCACATATTTTACATCCAATACAACCAATGTTACAAGCCTCGCGGGTTCTTGAACCTCGATCTTTATTGGAACAATCAACAAAAACTGCACCGTCAAAGGGGATCAATTCAATCACCCCTTTAGGGCAAGCCTTCAGGCACAATCCGCACCCGATGCAAGCGTCCCTATCTACCACAGCAACGCCGTTTCGAATACTGATCGCATTTTCCGGGCATTTTTTCACGCAATTACCAAAACCAAGACAACCGTATTGGCAGGTCATATATCCCCCTAATAATCGGCTTGCAGCCAAGCAATCATTCATTCCGTAGTAAATGTATTTTTTATTTGCAAATTCATGGCTTCCATGGCAGCGGATATGGGCAACCATAGGTTTTACAGAAACTGAATCAACGCCGAGCAATTCTGCAATTGCAGCTGCACCCTCTGATTTTGCCGCAAGACATTTATTGCAGGGGGCCTCCCCGGCGATTACTGCATCCGCATAGTTCGAACAGCCTGCGTAGCCGCAGCCGCCACAATTAGCCCCCGGAAGGATCGCCAATACTTTTTCTTTTCTTTTATCTTCCTGGACATAAAAAACATTTCCGGCAATACTTAATGCAACGCCAAAAATCAATCCCATAATACCGAGAGCAAGAAAAGCTTTTAACACATCTATCAGCATATTTTATCCTCCTGTTTTAGAGCGTAAGGCCATTAAAGCCCATAAAACCGAACGATAAAAGAGCGGCAGTAATCAAAGCGATGGGAAAGCCTTGGAACGCCTTGGGAATATCGCAGGTTTCTTCCATACGGGTACGGACAATGGAAAAGATCCAGATCGCCAGGGTAAAACCGATGGCCGTAAAGATAGAACTCAGAAAGGATGAAAGAAAGTCATATCCATTTTGAATATTGGTAAGGCAGATTCCCAAAACCGCACAATTCGTTGTAATCAACGGTAGATAAATCCCCAACGCATTGTATAAGGCCGGAACCAACTTTTTAAGAGCCATTTCTACCAATTGAACGAGGGATGCAATCACCAGAATAAAGGCGATCGTTTCGAGATACTCCAACTTCAACGGGACTAATACCAATTGGTAAATTCCGTATGTCACAATGGAGGACAATCCCATAATAAAGGTTACTGCCATTCCCATACCTAAGGCAGTATCACTGTTTTTAGATACACCAAAGAACGGGCAACAGCCCATAAATTGCGTAAGAACGATATTCTCGATCAAAATAGCATTTATGGCAAAGGCAAGAATGGTTCCAATATTATATTCCTGCATTAATCAGCCCCTCCCCTCTTACGATTTATCAAATGCTGCGCCGCAGCAATCACAAATCCAAGGGCCAAAAAGCCACCAGCCGGAAGCGCCAATACAGAAAGAGGTGCCACGCCTCCAAACAATTCAAACCCAAGGATGGTTCCACTTCCGAGGACCTCGCGGATAGCGCCCAAAATAGCAAGCGCCACAGTAAAACCAAGCCCCATAGCTAAACCATCCAAAATGCTGGGCAAAACCTTATTCTTTGAAGCAAAGCTTTCGGCCCGTGCAAGAATAATGCAATTGACAACGATCAACGGAATGAACACGCCTAAAGCATTATAAATACTGTAAAAAAATGCTTCCAGCAGCATATCAACCAAAGTAACAAAGCCGGCAATGATCACAATATAGGAAGCGATCCTGATCTTTTGGGGAATAAACTTACGCAAAAGAGAGATCAGCATATTAGAACATACCAACACAAAGGTAGCTGAAAGCCCCATTCCAATGGCATTTATCAATGAAGTTGAGGTCGCAAGGGTAGGGCACATACCCAAAAGCTGAATGAATACAGGATTATCGGTAATTATACCGGATTTAAAAATATCCTTGATCTTCACCTTTACACCTCCTGTTTAAGCATCTGAACCACTTCCAATGCAACATTGACACCATTGATATATGCAGAGGAAGAAACCGTTGCCCCGGCAATCACCTGAATCTCATTTTTCGCTGCAGGGGCCGATTTTACAATTTTTGCAGAATCATTTAATCCAATCACACTATTCTGAAATCCTTCATCCGACTGTACCTTCATCCCAATGCCCGGCGTATCATTGATCGATATAATTTGAACGCCGCTGACAGACCCTTTCGGATCAATGGCAACGATCATATCAATTACATCAGAATATCCCATCGGAGTTACCCAAATACAATATCCGATCTGCTGATCTCCGGATCCTTTTGCGGCATATATCGCAGGAACCTTGATTTTGGCTGAACCAATGTTGATTTCTTTTTCAAAGTCTGTGATTTCATCAAATGAAATTGCATCAGGAATTAATGTATTCAAAGATTGATCCAAACGTTCTTTGGCAGAACGGGCAATGATCGGTGAGGTAAAATAATTAGAAATAGCCAGCAAAATTGCCACCGATGCAGTAATCGCAAAAAGCGTAAGCGCCATGCGGAGCATATCAATCCTTTGATTTTGTTTTCCAGATAACACGACGCTCACCTCCAAATTGAACCGGAATCGTTTTCTTATCCAGATAGTTTGCAAAGCAATTCATCAGCAGAATTGCAAAGGAAACACCTTCAGGATAACCACCAAAATATCGAATAAAAACTGTGATTAAGCCACATCCGATTCCGTAAATAATACGCCCAACTGGTGTTATGGGGCTTGTTGCATAATCTGTTGCCATAAAGAAAGCCCCTAAAAACAGTCCACCGCTAAAAATATGATACAGCATATACTGAATGGCCGAGATATCGTTATATCGAGGCAACAGCAATGTCACAATTGCAACAGTACCGATAAAAGAGACCGGAATATGCCAAGTGATCACTTTTTTATACAACAAGAAAATACCGCCCAAAAGAAGAAGTGCTGCACTGGTTTCACCAAGGCATCCTCCCACATTCCCCAGCAAACAATCCCCCACAGTGAATTTACTTGTAATGGTAACTAATTCACCGGAACTGTTCTTTAGATATGCAAGAGGTGTAGCGGCAGAAACACTGTCAAAAGGCGCAACCCAACAACCAGTCATAAATTGAGGAAAAGAAATAAATAATAAGATTCTTCCCGCAATAGCCGGATTAAAAACGTTTCTTCCCAGCCCTCCAAACAGCATTTTAACCACAACAATTGCAAACAGTGCCCCGATGGGTGGAAGCCAAAGCGGAGCAGTTGACGGAAGATTAAATGCCAATAAAACACCTGTCACGATCGCAGAGCAATCATAAATCGTCTGCTTACGTTTGCAGATCATATTATATAAAAATTCAAAGAGAACACAGGACAAAATGCTAATCAAGATCAAAAGCAACGCCTGCAGTTTAAAGTATAACACTGACCCGACAGCAGCCGGGCTCAAAGCGATCAATACATATCCCATTATGGCACTGACATTACGATGATCTTTTGAGTGTGGCGACGAGGATACGATCAATTCACTCATGCTTTATTCCCTCCCGCGGTTTGATGTTTCATTTCATTGACCTTTTGTTTTCCGATCCGCATATACTGGATCAACGGTATTTTTGCTGGGCAAGTAAAGGAGCAGCATCCACATTCAATACAATCTCCTGCATGAAGCTTTTCGACCTGATCAAACTGCTCGTTTTTAACATATTGAGCAATATAGCTGGGCACCAGATTCATGGGACAAGCAGAAACACAACTTCCGCAACGAATACAATTTACATCACGGTCCATTGTCAGTTGTTCCTTAGTCATACAGATAAGGCCTGAGGTTCCTTTAATGACAGGGGCATCCAAAGAATACTGTGCCGATCCCATCATCGGGCCGCCCATGATCAGCTTTTTCGTAGATGGCTTGTACCCAAAGTATTCTAACACCGCCGAAAAAGGAGTGCCAATACGAACATGAACATTACCGGTTCGCTCCACCCCATGCCCGGCTACCGTTACGATCCGGCGCATGAGAGGCGAGCCTGTTACAATCGCACGGTAAATGGCGATCACAGTATCCACATTCAGAACCAAACAACCCACATCGGCAGGTAATTTCCCGGAAGGAACGACCCTACCGGTCACGGCACGGATCAATTGTTTCTCTCCGCCCTGAGGATATTTTGTTTTTAAAATAACAACCTTAATATGGCTTTTTGCCAACTTTTTGTGTAACAAAGAGATCGCATCCGGTTTATTGTTCTCAATACCAATAAACATATGAGCAGCACCCATGATGTAACGAACGATCTCCAGCCCGCCTAAAATCTCATCAGCAGACTCTAAGATCACTCGGTGATCACTTGAAAGATAGGGCTCGCACTCGGCTGCGTTGATAACGATAGTATCCACGCGGCCTAGCCCGGAAGCTAGCTTAATATGGGTGGGAAATGCAGCACCGCCCATACCGACAATACCGGCTTCCCGGATCATATAAATCAGTTCCTCCGGGGATTTACTTTGGTAATCTGGGCAGGATTCCTGAAAACATTCAGCCCGTTTATCTTCAAAATCATTTTCAACAATAATAGCAGGAATGCGATTTCCGGTAGGATGATCCCAATCACAGATTTTCGTCACGGTCCCGGAAACAGTAGAATGAACAGGTGCAGCAACTGCAGCAGAAGTATCAGCAATTTTTTGCCCAACACGAACATAATCCCCCACCTTGACACAGGGTTCACAGATCGCACCGATATGCTGCAGCAATGGATAAATCATTTCCTTTTGCGGAGGAAGTGTTTCGATGGGCTTTGAACGGGTATTTTTATGCGGTGTGGGATGAACGCCACCTTTAAAACGATGGATCCAATTCAAACGCATTCCATACCAAACTGCTTTAAAATCGATTCCACTGCCCAAAACGGATAAAACAGCTACTGCTAAAGCCAAAATAAAATGATAATAGATCCCCGGAGGAATATGAAACCAAACGTCTGCTGCCGAAGAAATTAATTCATTTGCATTTTGATATAGTTCACGATTTATACTGAAATACACAATAAAAAGTACCAGATAAACCATCAGAAAAATCAATGATCCGGTAAAAATGGAGCGTTTGCCGCCTTGACCTTTTCCGAGAAGAAGAATGATGCCGCAAAAATAACAAACCATTCCTACATAAAAAAGCAGCATCATTACATAGAGCACATTTCCCATAAGGCTAAAGGAGCTCAGTACACTTTCGAAGTATTTTTCAATACCTCCGAGATCTGCAAAGATAGAAAACAACATATGGTGATCTTCTTCACCATAGGCTATCAACGGATTTAAAACAGGAATAAATGCAGAGGCAATGGTGACAACTACTAATATCTTCACATAAAAAAGATAGGTTTTAAAACAACCGAGGATCTTTTTCATTTTTTCACTCCTTACATCAAACGGTTTAAGTTATTATATCACTAAAAACTAAATTCTGCAATCTTTTACTGGCTTTGATCATTTTTAGGGGATGTGCCGAAATGCTTTTTATAGGCACGGAAAAAGGTAGTATAATCCTGAAAGCCGCATTTTCCGTAAACTTCTGTGGGTGTTTGACCGGAAAGAAGCATTTCTCTTGCCAAAAGCAATCGCTTGATCACAATGTAATTCCAAACTGTTGACCCGGTTGATTGTTTAAAAATACGATTCAGATGCGCTTTGCTTAAATAAAACCGTTCACTTAGAAGTGATAAGGACAGATTGGCGGTCAAATATTGGTTGATATATCGAATAACAGATGTGATCGAGTCGGGATCCTGCTGCCGGCTTGCCTCCTTGACTGTTTCAAAGCATTCCGAAAGCTCGGCAAGTAATGGCATAAGAAATGCCAGCTGCTTATGCGGCTCCTGAAATTCACACATTTTTTCCAAATAATACACCCAATGATTATCCGGAAAAAGAGCCGCACTGTAGTGATTATATTGCCCCAAAGGGCGATCATCAAATATCCGCATAAAATAATGATCAGGATCCAAGCCTTCCAAAAAAGGAAGATCAAAATTCATCACGATACGCTCATATGGGGCTTCTGATTTCAGCATCAGCACATGGGATTCACTTTTGCGCATCAGCATAATGTCCCCCGGTTGAAGACGGTAGGGATTGCCCTCCACATAATAATCTGCATCTCCCGAAAGAAAGCAATATATTTCATATAAATCATGAGCATGCATACGAAATCTGGCCTGATTAGGCTTTTCAGTTCTGCAACGCCCCGGGTTCTTAAATGTATAATCCATAATATCACCTTCTTTTCTATCATTTTAACATCCTGTGCTTATTTTTTCAATAAAAAAATGAGAGCTGCTATAAAGCAGCTCTCTGAAATCAGATGGAGATAATATCGCTCATATTGTAGAGCTCCATAGGAAACTCTTTCTTCATCGCCAAAGCTTCCTGAATATCATAATCAACCAGTTTGTCATTCCGGACACCAACAACGCGATTACTCTTACCGGCTGCTAAAAGATCCACAGCATAAGCGCCAAACCGGCTTGCCAGAACACGGTCACGGGCAGTAGGTGAACCACCACGCTGCACGTGGCCCAGAATAGTTGCACGAGTCACCACACCGGTAGCGTCCTGAATCTTTTTAGAAAGTTCCTCAGCATGGCCAACACCCTCTGCAACGATCACTATAAAGTTATATTTTCCGAGAGCACGGCCCTCTTCAATTTTTGCAATAACATCTTCAACAGAGGAATCTACTTCAGGTACCATAACAAATGCAGCACCGGTCGCAATCCCTGCGTGCAAAGCAATGTAACCGGCATTTCGGCCCATTACCTCTACAACAGAGCAACGTTCATGAGACCGCATCGTATCACGAATACGGTCCACCATATCCACAACACAGTTCACACAAGTATCAAACCCGATGGTATAATCGGTAGAACTAATATCGTTATCGATAGTTCCGGGAAGACCGATGCAATGAATGCCCCGGGAAGAAAGATCTCCTGCACCACGGTAAGAGCCGTCGCCGCCAATCACAACCAAGCCTTCAATGCCAAATTTATGGCAATTATCAATGGCCATCTGCATACCCTCTTCCGTGCAGAATTCTTTGCTGCGCGCAGAGAGTAAGGAAGTACCGCCGGACTGCAAAATATTAGAGACATCCCGTACATCCATATCAACGATATCGCCCTTGATCAAACCGGCATAGCCTCTATGAACACCAACGACCTCGATCCCTTTGGAACGGGCTGCGCGTACAACGGCACGAATAGCCGCATTCATACCAGGAGCATCTCCGCCACTGGTCAACACACCAATTTTTTTTACCTTGGATTCCATAATATTAACCTCTATTTCTAACATAAATTAACAGATGAATTATACACCATGAAATATAAAAAATCAATGCTATTTTACTACAATTTCCGATTCACCCAGTATTTTTTTCAAATCCTTCAAAAGTTTTTCCTCAATATCGACCCCAAACTTATTCAAAGTCGATACACTTTTCTTCGTATCGGCAAAATAAAGGATACATTCATGAACCCCCGGATAAAAGCGCAAAAGTTCAAGAACATCATCGGTCTTTGCAGAATTTCTGCTGGGTAATTTGATATAGAGCCGTTTTGTTTTCTCCTGCAATTCAGTTTTGCTCGGGTATTTTACTTCATCAATCAAAAGCTTGGTACCCCGAACTTCATCATGTTGAATTTTTCCCCGAACAAATACAAAAGAGCCTTTCGCCAGCGATGATCTAAATCTTGCATATACTTTCGGAAAGATGATGCCCTCAGCACTACCACTGATATCCGAAAGAGTCAGATAACCCATCTCTGTTCCGGATTTCGTTTTGACTGATCTGTATGCATCAATTTGGGCAAAGGCCCAAATTTCCTTTCCGTCTGTGGTTTCATCAGAAAGTGCATCCGAAAATAAAGTAATATCCTTTCTGGAATAGATATGGTTATAGGGTTCAAAAGGATTATCAGATAAATGTATGCCGATCATTTCCTTCTCGTAGGCTAGCTTTTCGGATTTTTCATATTCGCTCATGGGTTCCTTAAAAAAGCGGGCGCCTGTCTCCGGTGTAGATTCCAGCATAGAAAAAAAGCCGATCTGTCCTTCTATCTGGCTCTTTTTTTCCAGCGCCAAGCTATTTAGAAGGTTTTCATAAACAGATGCAAGATGACGGCGACTATACTTAAAACAATCAAATACACCGCATTTGATCATGCTATCGATGGCACGGGTATTAATATCAAGCCCGACAATTCTGCTGCAAAAATCAACAAAATCTTTAAATTCTCCGTTTTTCTCCCGCTCTGTAAGAATATCATCAACCATTTTAGAGCCAACATTTTTAATCGCTAAAAGACCGTAAATGATACCGTCCTGCGTTGCCTGAAAACGAGAAAAGCTCTTATTGATATGCGGCGCCAAAACCGGGATCCCCAAGCGGCGGCATTCTTCAATGTATTCAGCTGTTTTGTCTGTTGAACCGATCACGCTCGTCATTAAAGCAGCAAGATATGCGGTCTGATAATGGGTTTTCAAATAGGCAGTTTGATAAGCCACCTTCGCATAACAGGTGGCGTGGGATTTATTAAATGCATACTTTGCAAAATCGATCATTTGATCGTAAATACGATTGGCAACTCCTTTGGAAATGCCGTTCCGAAGAGCACCTGGCACCAAAATGTTCCCATCCTCGTCAACAGATCCGTTTAAAAAGATCTCTCGTTCCCGCTCCATCACATCAATTTTCTTTTTACTCATGGCACGGCGAACCAGATCTGCTCTCGCATAGGAATAACCCGCAAGGCAACGAACGATTTGCATTACCTGCTCCTGATACACGATGCATCCGTATGTCACCTTTAAAATAGGTTCCAGTTCCGGAGTTAGGTAGCGGACACGTTCCGGATGGTTTTTATTATCGATATAGGTGGGAATGGAATCCATCGGGCCCGGACGATAAAGAGAAATCACCGCAATGATATCCTCAAACTCCGAAGGCTTCAATCTGGCAAGTACCTGCCGCATACCGGCGCTTTCCATCTGAAAAATACCAATCGTGTTTCCGCTGGACAAGGTACGGTATGTCTCCGAATCATTCAAAGAAATATCATTGATATTAAATTCCGGTTCAGTTTGCCGGATCAGCTTTTCTGTTTCATGAATAATCGTCAGATTACGCAGACCCAAAAAATCCATCTTCAAAAGGCCCAGCTCTTCCAGCGTGGTCATGGTAAACTGCGTAACATATGATTCACCATTCAGCGAGATCGGCACAAAATCACTGACCTCATTTTCGGTAATCACCACCCCTGCAGCATGGGTTGAATTATGCCGCGGAAAGCCCTCAAGCCTCATCGCTTGGTTCAAAAGTTTTTGAACAGTTTGGTTGGTTTCATAAAGTTCCTTTAATGCAGGAACATCATTGATTGCCTCCCGCAATGTGATCCCCAACCGAAAGGGAATCATTTTTGCAACAGCATCAACCTCTCCGTAAGCAATTCCCATTGCACGTCCCACATCACGCACCACTTGTTTTGCTGCCATAGTACCAAAAGTAACGATCTGCGCCACATTGTTTGCCCCATATTTTTCAATCACATAATCGATCACTTTACTTCTATTTTCATAGCAAAAGTCAATATCAATATCCGGCATCGTGACCCGTTCCGGATTCAAAAAGCGCTCAAACAGTAGATCATACGCAATAGGATCAATATCCGTTATTTTTAAACAATAAGCAACCAAGGAGCCGGCAGCACTTCCTCTCCCCGGTCCTACCGGAATATCATTGTTTTTGGCATAAGAAATAAAGTCGCTTACGATCAAAAAATAATCCACATAGCCCATGTCATGGATCGTATTCAATTCGTAATTCAGACGAGACTCCAGCTCTGATGTGATAGTCGAATACCGTTCTTTAAGCCCCGTAAAGCATAAGTCCTTTAAATAGAAAAAACTATCATTTACGCCGGAAGGCAATTGAAATTTTGGTAAATGAAATTGACCGAATTCAAAATCATAATTGCACTGATCGGCGATTTTCAAAGTATTATCGATGGCGCCGGGATACTTTGAAAAAAGCGCCTCCATCTCATCACCGCTTTTTAAATAGAACTCCTCTGTATCAAATCCCGGAGCATCCGGCTCATTTAGCGTTTTATTCATTTGAATACACATCAGTACCTTCTGGGTATAGGCATCTTCTTTGGTAATATAATGTGCATCGTTTGTGGCCACTATGGGGATACCGGTTTCATCGTGAATACGCATAAGACCGGAAAGAATGACTGCATCTTCTTTATAGCCATGATTTTGCAGTTCCAAATAATAATCTTCCCCGAAAATGCTCCGATAGCGAAGCGCCTCATTCTTCGCACCGTTATAATCATCCTGCAGAAGCTTCTGCTGAACTGCTCCTCCCAAACAACCGGAAAGACAGATCAAACCCTCATGATATTGATCCAAAAGTTCAAAATCTGCACGGGGCTTATAGTAAAATCCCTCCGTAAAACCACGGGAAACGATCTTGATCAGGTTATGATACCCCACCTTATCCTTCGCTAATAAGATCAAATGAGAGTATTTACCATCTACATTATATTGCTTGTCCATCCTTCCGTGAGGAGCCAAATAAATTTCACAGCCGATAATAGGTTTGATCCCCTCTTTTCGGCAAGCCTTATAAAAATCGACCACACCATACATCACCCCATGATCGGTGATGGCTAAGGCAGATTGCCCCAAAGCCTTTGCTTGGGAAACCACCTCGTTAATGCGGCAGGCACCATCCAAAAGACTGTACTCCGTATGAAGATGCAGATGAACAAAATCTCTCATGAAACTACCCTTCTAAAGTTTTAGCAAACTCAACAATTTTATTTAGTTTGCGGCTGAGGCTGGGCTTGCTGAGACGCCCTTCACACAAAGCAGCAAGCTCATTCAGGCTGCTGGTGGGGTTTTCCCTGCGTAAAACAGCCACATACAGCAGATCATCCGGCAATGCGGATAAACCGACCGTATTACAAATTTGTTCGATAGCGCGAACCTGTTCTACCGCTTTATTCAAAGCTTTATCCATATTATAGGCTACGCAATTATCCATGCGGTTATTATTGTTGTTTGTTTCTTTTTCTATCTTAACGTTCATCAGTTCAAAGGCCGCATTCCGTGCCCCCAACCGATAAAGCAGATCATAGATCTGCTGGCTATCTTTCAAATAAACAACATAATTAGCACGCCGTACCACCATTTTTACCGGGATTTTGCGATTATTAAAGATCTCAAGAGCGGATTTAGCAGTTGAATAATTTGATGTAACAAGTTCAAAATGATATCTGTTTATCGGATCATTAAAATAGCCACCGCTTAATACAGCGCCACGCAAAAAAGCAGCAAAAAGCTTATTTGAATGGATCATTCTTTCAATAATTTCAAGGCTGTTTTCGATATGAAGCAAGTGATAAAGACGAGCCAGAGCCTCCCCCTTCATGGTGGCATTATATGTAACTCCTGCTTCGTTCATTTCAAAAAAAACACCGAGAAGCTTTGCGGAAAGTGTTTGCAGCCGATTGATTACCAAAACATTTTCAGTGGATACCTTTACATGATCCTCCTTGACAGCCTGAGCAAAAAGAATCATTCCGTAAAGCTCCGCAAGTTTACAGGCATCATCTTTATCTTCAATTTTGCATAATTCTTCTTTTACATCAAAACAAAAAGACACCTGTATCAGCTCCTTTATTTTTCAATATCTCGGTGAATAACAGATACATTATAACCCATTTTTTCGATCAATTCCCCCATCCTGCGTGCAAAGGAAACGCTGCGATGCTGCCCGCCGGTACATCCAAAAGCAATGGTAAGATTACTGCGCCCTTCATTTCCATACAAAGGCAAAGAGAAGGTGATCAGATCTGCAAGCTTGCTGAACATTTCTTTGGATTCATCCCATTGAAATACATAATCATAAATTTCCGCATCAAGACCGGTCAAAGGACGCAATTCTTCGATATAATAAGGATTAGGCAGGCAGCGAACATCCAGCAAAAGATCCGCATCATTCTGCGGGCCGTATTTAAAGCCGAAGGACATTACTGTAACCGACATATTATGGTTCGTTGTACTGAATTTTTTTGCAATCAGCTCTTTCAAGGTTTTAGCAGATGAAAGAGATGTATCCACCACAACATCAGCCTCAGAACGGGCCTGACGCAGCATCTGACGCTCCATGGTGATCGCTTTTGAAATATCACCACCGGCCAGCTTTTCCAACGGATGGCGGTGCCTTGTTTCTTTGTAACGGCGCTTCAAAACCTCATCAGAGGCTTCCAAGAACAAAACACGATATTGAAACCCCATAGCTTTCAAAGCCTTTAATTCGCCGCTCAACGATTCAAAAAGTTCTCCGATCCGGCAGTCCACAACGATACATAAACGATTGAAATGCGCACCGGGCCCGCAGCAGATCTCAACAAATTTGGTAATCAAGGAGGGCGGCATATTATCGACACAGTTATAATCCATATCCTCAAAAACTTCGATAGCTCTGGATTTACCCGCACCGCTCATACCGGTAATGATCATAATCTCCGGAAAATCATTCCGATCCAAGATATCGCACCTCACATTCTAATTCAACACCATAATTCTCTTGAACAGTCTTTTGTATATGCTTGATCAGCTGCCGCACTTCGCTTCCGGTTGCATGGCCCCGATTAATAACAAATCCAGCATGTTTTTCACTAACTTGAGCATCCCCAATCCTGAATCCCTTCAACCCGGAATCCTCAATCAATTTACCGGCAAAATAACCCTCCGGACGTTTAAAAGTGCTTCCGGCGCTGGGGTATTCCAGCGGTTGTTTATCACGGCGCCGCTGCTGAAGGTCATTGATCAAAGAATAGATCTCAGCGGAATCACCTTTTTTTAACTGCAGATCCACGGAAACAATCAGATATTCCGGATGCTGGATAAAAAAGCTTTTCCGATAGCCAAACTGATGGTCCTTTCCTTCCAAAATTTGTTCATTCCCGTTATCATCCAAATAGTGAGTCCGTAATACGATCTGTTCCATGGCTCCGCCATAAGCACCCGCGTTCATAAAAACAGCACCGCCAACCGTTCCGGGAATTCCGTGTGCAAATTCCAACCCGGAAAATCCACTTTTTGCTGCAAAGGAAGAGGCCTTTACAGTCTTAATTCCAGCACCAACCGTCATCACACCGTCGTTGGACAATCGAATCTCATCCAAACGATCGGTTTTTAGAATCCATTCCTCACACCCGGCATCACTTCCCAAAATATTGGAGCCGTTTCCTAAATAAACAAGTTTTTTCCCCTGATCCCTCGATAACTGAATTAATGCCCTGCATTGAATGACAGATTCCGGATAAAATACATACTCCACAGGACCTCCAATTTTAAAAGTGGAAAGCTCAGCTAAAGTACAATCCTTCCGAAAAGGGATCTGATGTTCATTTAACATATTCACAAATGAATCCATACAACACCTCATTAAAAATCAAACAATGAAATCTGAGCGCTTACAGGAATGTCACCAAACACCCCTTCCCGGTTCAGCAATTCACAAACCGTGGTAGAGATCCCCGCTTTAACACGGAACTCTTCCTGAGATAAGATTTCTTCCTCATCCCTGGTCTTCACAATACTATAAGCTGCATTTTCGCCCACACCGCTTAAAACACTGAAGGGCATACGAATTCCCTCATCTTCAATGGTAAAGGCTGTTGCCTGAGATTTATAAAGATCTACCGGCAGAAAACGAATTCCACGTGCCATCGCTTCAATAACCACCTGATATGTATCAATGGTTTTATCATCCTTTGCTGTTTTGGCTTTCCCAAGGTTTTCTAACCCCCGTATAACGCCGCGCAGATGATCGGCACCTTTGATCACATCTACCGCATCAAAGCCTTCCGGACGCACCGTAAAGGTTGCGCAGTAAAACTCCTTGGGATAATGGATCTTATAATATCCCAAGCGCATGGCCCCCATAACATATGCAGCAGCGTGTGCTTTAGGGAACATATATTTGATCTTTAAACAGCTATCCAGGTACCAATCAGGCAGATCATGGCTTTTCATGGCAGCGATCATTTCTTCTGTTAACTGCTTCTTTGCTTTTCCCTTTCGAACGATCTCCATGATCTTAAAAGCCATGCTGGGCTCCAGACCCTTATGAATGAGATACACCATGATATTATCACGGGTACCGATAACATCCTTGATCTCGCACTTTCCTTCCCGAATCAGATCCTGCGCATTACCGATCCATACATCAGTTCCATGGGAAAGACCGGAAATTTGCAGAAGCTCGGAAAAGTTCTTGGGCTTTGCTTCCATCATCATCTGGCGCACAAACTTAGTGCCCATCTCTGGCAGGGCCAACGTGCCGGTTTCACAATCGATCTCCTCCGGAGTAACGCCCAGTGCTTTGGGACTTGTGAGTAGACTGTAAACCTCCTGATCGTTCATGGGAATATCCACAAATTTCAAGGGGGTAAGATCCTCCAGATGCTTCAGAAGTGTCGGCACATCATGGCCCAGAATATCAAGTTTTAAAATCGTATCATGCAAGGAATGGAAATCAAAGTGGGTCGTTAAAATATCCGATTCCTGATCATCGGCAGGGTGCTGAATGGGGCAAAAATCATATACACTATATTGCTTTGGAATAACGACCATACCGGCAGGGTGCTGCCCGGTAGTACGCTTAACGCCAACACAGCCATCAACCAGCCTTTGCTCTTCCGCTTTGTTAAGCTTCATCCCCTTGCTTTCGAGATATTTTTTTACGAAACCGTAAGCGGTTTTATCAGCAAGTGTGCCAATCGTGCCAGCCTTAAATACATATCCTTCACCAAAAAGTTCTTCTACATATTTATGTGCTGTCGATTGATATTCGCCGGAAAAGTTCAAGTCAATATCCGGAACCTTATCACCCTTAAAGCCCAGGAAGGTTTCAAAGGGAATATCATGACCGTCTGTTTTCATAGGCGCCCCGCAATTTGGGCAATCCTTATTCGGCAAGTCAAAGCCCGACCCAACAGAACCATCCGTGAAGAACTCGCTATGCTTACATTTGGGGCATATATAATGGGGTGCAAGAGGATTTACTTCTGAGATCCCGACCATAGAGGCAGCAAAAGAGGAGCCAACAGAACCACGGGAACCCACAGAATATCCGGCTTCATTGGACTTCATAACCAACTTTTGCGCAATCATATACATAACTGCATAACCGTTTGAAATGATAGAATTCAGTTCCCGATCCAATCGCTCTTCAACAATTTTGGGCAGCGGATCGCCATAAATATCATGGGCTGTTTTCCAGGAAATGGTGCGCAATTCCTCTTCTGCGCCCTCCATTTCAGGTGCATGCATTCCAAAGGGAATGGGAATGATCTCCTCTACCATATCTGCAATGATATTCGGATTTTCTACAACGATTTCATGAGCCTTCTGATAGGGCAGATAGTCAAATTCAGCCAGCATTTCATCAGTCGTTCTAAAATAAAGGGGCGGCTGATGGTCCGCATCTGTAAAGCCCTGCCCTGCCATCAGAATGCGCCGAAAAACTTCATCACGGGGATCCAAAAAATGAACGTCGCAGGTTGCAACGACAGGCTTATCCAGTTCTTCACCCAAACGGATGATCTCCTTACAAAAGCCCTGAAGCTCTTCTTCATTTTCAGCCATGCCGTTTCGAAGCATAAAGGCATTATTTCCGATGGGTTGAACCTCTAAATAATCATAGAAAGAGGCAATTTTTTTAATCTCATCTTCCGGTTTTTTTCGGTAAATTGCATTAAAAAGTTCACCTGCCTCGCATGCACTTCCAATAATCAAGCCTTCACGAAGTTTCTCAATTTCAGAGCGATACATTAAGGGTCTGCGATAGAAATGATCAATGCTGGATTTTGTGACCAATTCATACAGATTGCGCAAACCGGTCTTGTTTTTCACCAGCAAGATAATATGATAACTCATGCGGGAATCATCATCGGCAGATTTATCTTTTTTCTTACGTGCAAGTTTCTTAAAATCAAAATCAGGAACTGTATCGTCAACAAGATATCCTTCGATGCCATAGATCATTTTTATACCACAATCGCTGGCTGCTGCCTGCGCACTGGGATAGTTCTGAAGATTACCGTGGTCTGTGATCGCAATCGCCTTATGACCCCAATAAGCCGCACGGCGAACATAATCCTCGATGGTGTTCACCGCATCCATAGAGGACATATTGGTATGAAGATGCAGTTCAACACGCTTTTCATCTGCAGTATCCTGGCGAATAACATATTTTGCCTCAAATACACATTTCGCATTGATCACATAATCCGACTCATATTTATCATATAGTGCTTGCCCTGTGGCGCCGATGGCTTTGCCTGGCTTTAACTGGCCGGAAAGCTCATCCGCCTTATCTGCAGGAACCATAAATTTCACCGTGATCGAATCGGTGTAATCAGTTATATAGACCGAAAAGCGAACGTTTTTTTGATCCCAGGTGGTTCTGCTATCGCATTTAAATATGTTTCCCATAACAGAAACCGTACCGTCGATCTGCGTCACCTTATTTAAAGCATAGAAATTTTTACCGATACGTTCTCCATGAATGGTTTTATCAGTAGGCTTAAAGGGAATATCTGGCATTTCAACCACAATCGGAGCGGAACGCCGCCATTCCCGTTTTGCGGGCTCCTGCGGAGCCGGGGGTGTAGCAGGCTCCGGAAGAGGAGGTGGAACATCCACAATATCAGGCTCCGGAATTTCTTCACGTTCAACCTGAGCAACCTGCGTAACCCCAGAAAGTTCGATTTGATAAGGAACCTGGTACCAGCTGCGGAAAATTTCCGCAAAAGTATTTTGTACACCTAAAGCGGTAAGAATATCCAGGCCACCATACTTTAGAAAAACTGTGACTTTTCCCTCATGTACTTCAGCGGTGGAGTCATTTAAAAAACCATTAACCCCGGCATTTCTTTTCTTAGCACAGAGCACAACATCGGACCAATGCTCAGCAGAAAAAGAAGTGTTTAAAAAAGTGGGATCAATTTCAACCATGTGAAGTTCATAAGTTGACTTGATCTTTTCTTCCAACTTTTCGATATGGGAAAAAGGCACATACATCGGAAACTCAGCATGTGCCTTTATCATTCTATGTTCTTGATTTGCTTCAACCTTGGTGGCATAAGCGCCAGCAAGAAAACGCTGCTCATCCTCTGAAAACAAGCAACGCCTGAAAAAACTAAGCAATTCTTTATTTGCCATTTTAAACTTCCCTTGACATTTGATCAATTTCTGCCATCAAGGCGTCAAAAAGTTGATCTTCCGGAACTTTCTTAATAATTTTCCCTTTTTTAAAAATAAGACCTTCCCCATCACCGCCTGCAATGCCGATATCAGCCTCGCGCGCTTCGCCAGGTCCGTTTACAGCACAGCCCATAACAGCAACCTTTAAACCACTACGATTTGTTTCCAAGGCCTTTTCCACCTTTTCGGCAATTTCAATTACCGGGATACGGGTTCTGCCGCAGGTAGGGCAAGAAATCAACTGGCAGGCACCCTCCACAAGACCCAGAGCCTTCAGGATCCGAAAGCCTGCATAAATCTCTTCAACAGGATCGGCCGTTAGGGACACACGGATAGTGTCACCGATCCCATCCGCTAAAAGACTGCCGATGCCAATTGCATTTTTAACCAGTCCCATTTCTCGGGTACCGGCTTCGGTAACCCCCAGATGCAACGGATAATCGCAAACCTTTGCCAACAAACGATATGCAGCGATCATATTCTGAACATTGGAGCTTTTTATGGAAATGACAATATCGTGAAAATCTAAACGCTCCAAGATACGAACATGGCGCAAAGCGCTCTCCACCAAAGCCTCAGGAACCGGAGCGCCGTATTTTTCCAGCAGATCACGTTCCAAGGAACCACCGTTTACACCAATTCGAATGGGAATATTCTTAGCCCGGCAGGCATCAACTACAGCCCGAACCTTTTCTTCCGATCCTATATTGCCCGGATTGATCCGAATTTTATCTGCACCGGCTTCAACCGAAGCAATTGCCATGCGGTAATCAAAATGAATATCTGCAACGATAGGGATAGACACCGCCTTCTTTAAACGACGGACAGTCTCAACAGAATCCATATTCGGCACACTTAGCCGAAGGATCTCACACCCGGCATTTTCCAAAGCTAAGGCTTGCTCGATAGCAGCGTCATGATCGCCGGCAGGCGTATTCAGCATAGATTGAACATAAATATGTCCACAGCCAAATGTGTAATTTCCAACACGAACCAATCTGGACAAAATAGCCCTCCTTAAAACAACCCAATTATATCTTTAAAGGTCACTAAAAGCATCAAGCCCATCAAAAGCACAAGGCCGACACCGTTTAACGCTGTTTCGATCTTAGGATTGAGCGGCTTTCTTCGAATCGCCTCAATCAACAACAGAAGAATTCTGCCGCCGTCCAACGCAGGAAACGGCAACAAATTCATGATTCCGAGATTGATCGAAATCATGGCTACGACCAGCAGCAACGATATTAAGCCACCGGTTGTAGCGCTCTCTCCGATAATCTGCGCAGTTCCAACAGGACCGCTCACTTGATTCAAATCAGCTTCAAAGGTAAAAATAGAACCGACAAACGAATAGATGGATCTGGAAACAGAAACGGTATATCCGGCAGAAAACTCAAGAAGAGAAAATATTGTCCTTTTCTTGCCGAAAACCTTGAAATCTATATCGTGAAATGAGCCGTAGTTCTCCGTTTCAACCTTAGGGAAATGGACATCATTCAGTTGAACTTTTTCTCCATCTCTTTGAACGGTAATATCGAAATCTTCCGCTTTACTGTCCTTAGACAAGGCATAGGAAATATCCATAAAAGAGAAGATTCGATAGCCATCAATTGAGACAATCTTATCCCCTACCTGTAAACCGTCTGCAACAGATACAGCATCATCATCAAATTGAGCCACAACAGTTGTATGATACGCTTCCATGGTTGCATTGATGCAGCAAATGAGGATAAATCCCATTAAAATATTCATCGCAGCGCCCATAACCAAAACTAAAAAGCGTTTCCATTTTGGTTTTTTAGTAAAAGAGTTCTCATCATCACTATCGCCATCCTCGCCCTCCATCTGGACATAACCGCCGATGGGCAAAGCACGGATGGAAAACCGGCAAAGCTTTCCATCACGCTTATAAATTGCGGGCCCCATTCCGATGGAAAATTCATGAACTTTAATCTTGGCCCAAATTGCAGTAAAGAAATGACCAGCCTCATGGGATAGGATCAAAAGTCCAAAAACCAGAACAGTAATGACAATGTTAAAAACTACCTGCATTAAACCCTACCTTCTTTATAGTGCGTAAAAACATTCGCTCTGGCTATCCGATCCGCCGCCAGAACATCATCAAGATTTTCAGCATCTCCCCCAGGCGTTTCTGCCAATGCTTTTTCAACCAATTCTGCAATTTGTAAAAATTTGATTTTTCCTTCCAAAAACAGAGCTACAGCTTGCTCATTTGCTCCGTTTAAAACCGTAGGATACAGACCGCCCGCGCGGCTTGCTTGCTTAGCTAACTTTAAGCATAAAAAGGTTTCTTCATCAACCGCATCAAAATGAAGCGATTTTCCAAACAGAGAGAGAGAATGATCTCCGCTTGCAATGCGTTGCGGATATGTGATTGCATATTTAATAGGCAAATACATTGAAGGAACACCCATTTGAGCAATTACAGAATGATCCGCAAACTCTACCGCAGAATGAACAATGCTTTCACGATGAACAAGGATTTCAATCTGATCATCCGAAACATCAAACAACCATTTGGCTTCCATCCATTCTAAGCCTTTATTCATTAAGGTAGCACTATCAATGGTAATCTTTGAACCCATACTCCAGTTCGGATGCTTCAAAGCGTCGGCAACCGCAACCCCTTCAAGTTCCTCTTTTTTCTTCCCATAAAACGGACCGCCGGAAGCGGTTAAAAGAATCTTGGAAACAGGATTACCGGAAGAGCCCTGCAAGCATTGAAAAATCGCACTGTGCTCGCTATCTACCGGAAGAATTCGAATACCCTTGCGTGCCGCTGCGGGCATAACGATCTGCCCGGCGCAAACAAGGGTTTCTTTATTCGCAAGGCCAATATCCTTGCCGGCCTCAATTGCAGCTAAAGTGGGCTTTAAACCGATCATTCCTATCATGGCTGTCACAACAAGCGATGCATCCGGAGTTGAGGCAACGATACAGTTTCCTTCTTCACCGGTATATACTTCGCAAGGAAAATCATGCAGCCTTTGCTTTAGTATCTCCGCCCGTTCCGGATCATATACGCTTGCTACCGGAACATGAAATTCCCTGATCTGCTGCTCCAAAAGATCGATATTACTGCCGGCACTAAGGGCAGAAACCCCAATGCCGAGGTCCTTGCAGACCTGCAGCGTTTGAGTACCTATAGAACCGGTAGAACCGAGTATAGAAATATTTTTCATCTATTTCACCCGATAAAACTTTCTGTATTCATCAAAGCATAAAACATTGGTGCAATAAAAATCAAGCTATCCATCCGATCTAAGATACCGCCATGGCCGGGAAGGATCTTTCCAAAATCCTTGATACCATAGGAGCGCTTGATGTAAGAAAAGGAAAGATCGCCGATCTGACCAATAACAGTACAGCAAAAGCTATAGAGTAACACAAGCAGCCAATTGATATCAGCACCGGTTATATTCTGATATAAATAGCAGAACAGAAAATAAATTGCAATTGAAAAAACGGCACCACCAATACATCCTTCAATAGACTTTTTGGGGCTGATGTTGGGAAACGGGCGATGCTTGCCAATTAGAATACCGGTAAGATAGGCGAATATGTCAGTGCACCAAGCACTGCAAACAATACAAAGAATCATAAAGAAAAATCCATGATCCTCAATCCGGCGAATCAAAATGATATTACTTAAAAAACAAGTGATCACAAAGGTTACAAACATTGCAACAGTAGCTTCGCTGAACTTTGTTTTTTGAAAATTCACCATCAAAATAATAAAAAGCGCAACCAAATATACAAAGGAGATGATGACAACCCCGAAATAAGGACTTCTGCCCGGATAAAGAAAATCGCGAACCAAAAAGGATAGCGGAACCGCTGCACCGAAAATTAAGCTTGGGAGCAGCATACGCTTTTTAGTCACACAGCCCGTGGAAGTCAGCGCCTCATAAATACAAAAACAGATCAATGCAGCAATGGCCAACTCAAAGAAGGGGGAAAAAGCGGAGATGGCAAATAAAAACACAAAGATTCCAAGGATAATAAATGATGTCCATAATCTTTGAAGAAAATTCTTTTTCATACTCCACCAAACCTCCTGTTTCTTTTTTGATAATCAATAATTGCCTGATCTAAATCTTCTGGTTTAAAATCAGGCCAAAGGATGTCTGAATACCAGAATTCAGCATATGCTGATTGCCAAAGCAAAAAATTTGACAATCTTTTTTCTCCGCTGGGTCGGATCACAAGATCAACCGAATCACAATCATCAAAGTAAAGCATTTTGCCAAAAACTTCGGGGGTAATATCTTCCGGCTTTAAAAGACCTGCTTGAACCAGTCTGGCTGCCTCACGAGCAGCATAAGCGATCTCATGCTGACCGCCATAATTCATAGCAATATTTAAAGTAAGACCAGAAAAATCCTTTGTCGCCTCAACGATACGCTCCATTTTTTCAAGTAACACCCCGGAAAAGGCAGACATATCCCCTAAAAACCGAATACGAACCCGTTCCTTTTCAAAGGTATTCAACGCATCGTCAATAAATTCTTCCAGAACCTTCATAATTCTGGAAACTTCCTCCTCCGGCCTTTGCCAATTTTCAGTAGAAAAAGCATATACCGTAAGATTCTTCAGCCCAATATCTCGTGCATAATAGGCAATGGTCTTGAAAACTTTTGCTCCGGCCACATGGCCGGCATAACGGGGTAGACCACGTTTTTGCGCCCAGCGACCGTTGCCGTCCATGATGATTCCAACATGATCCGGCAAACGATCGGGGTCTATAGATTCCTTCTTTTTGTTTAACCAACCCAAAGTAAAAACTCCTGCTTATACAGCCATGATTTCCTTTTCTTTTTCAGAAACCATTTTATCTACATCAGCGATGTACTTATCGGTAAGTTTCTGAATATCAGTCTCGATCCCTTTCAACTCATCTTCCGTGATCTCATGGGCTTTTTCCTGCTTTTTAAACTTATCCAAAGCATCACGGCGAATGTTACGAATAGCTACCTTAGAATCCTCACCGAGCTTCTTAGCTTCCTTCGCCAATTCTTTACGACGCTCCTCAGTAGGCTGAGGGAAATTCAAACGGATCACCTTTCCGTCATTAGAAGGAGTGATACCGATATCAGATGCAAGGATAGCCTTTTCAATCTCTTTTACCAAAGAAGCATCCCAAGGCTGGATCATCAGCATCCGGGGCTCAGGAACACTGATGGCAGCAACCTCATTAATTTTGCTGGACGCACCGTAATAATCTACACGCAAACGATCCAGTACTGCGGGATTTGCACGCCCTGCACGCAGGCCGGCAAAATCATTACCCAGAGCAACCAGGGTCTTTTTCATCTTCTCTTCAAATTCATTGTAATTAGCCATTTTTATTCTCCTTTACTATCAATAGTTGTACCAATATCTTCGCCCAACACCGCACGAACAATATTTGCAGGGTCGGACATATCAAAAACATAGATCGGAATATTATTTTCATTGCAAAGGGCGGCTGCAGCGCTATCCATTACGCCAAGCTCATCCTTCAAAATGTCAATATAACGAATATGATGCAATTTTTTTGCATTTGGATCCTTTTTGGGATCAGCAGTATAAACACCGTCTACATTGGTTGCCTTAAAAATAACATCGGCATTTACTTCTGCAGCACGAAGAGCAGCACAAGTATCAGTTGAAAAATAGGGGTTCCCAGTACCGCTGGCAAAAATTACAACATATCCTTTTTGCAAATGAGAAATAGCACGGTTTCTGATAAAAGGTTCTGCAATCTGCCGCATTTCAATCGCACTCATCACGCGGCATTCAACACCATTTTGAATCAACGCATCCTGCACCGTTAAGGCATTCATAGTGGTAGCCAACATCCCGATATAATCGGCACGGGTTCTATCCATTTGCTGGTTGCTTCTCCCCCGCCAGTAATTGCCGCCGCCCACAACAATGGCAACCTGGACACCCTTATCAACACATTCCTTGATATAAGAGCCGATTTTTAAAACATAATCAAAATCAATTCCAGATTTTCCCGAACCGGCGAGAGCCTCGCCGCTCAGTTTCAGAAGAATTCTGCGGTATGCAATATCAGCCATAAAACCTCACACTCCCAGAAGATATATTTTTAATTATTATAATATATTATGGGGTCATTTGTAAAGTATTTTACAAAAAAAGAAACGTTTCATTTCGAAACGTTTCTTCAAATCACTTCATACGCTCCAGTTTCAGAAGAATATTTTCAAAATATTCCGGCAATGGGCTTTCAAAAATCAAATGCTTCCCTGTAACAGGATGATCAAAACCCAAAACACGAGCGTGCAAGCATTGCCCCTCAAAATCAAGATTGATTCCGGGAACAGAATGGCCATAAACCAAATCGCCCAAAACAAAATGACCGATGGAAGAAAGATGAACACGAATCTGATGAGTACGACCGGTTTCCAATCGGCAAGCAAGATGGGCAAAACCTCGGTATTGACGCAGAACTTGATAATGTGTTACGGCACGTTTCGTATTACGGACACCTACAGCCATTTTTTTCCGGTCCTTTTGGCTCCGCCCGATAGGAGCATCTATAACACCGGATTCTGCCGGCATTTTCCCGAAAACAACAGTCTCATAAACACGATCAATGCTATGTTTTTCAAATTGTTCCGAAAGACCTTGATGAGCCCGATCATTTTTGGCAATCACCAGTAAGCCGCTTGTATCTTTATCGATTCGATGAACGATGCCGGGACGCTTTTCGCCATTGATTCCCGAAAGGCTATCTTTGCAATGGGCCAAAAGCCCGTTTACCAAGGTATCTCCGGTATGTCCGGGAGCAGGATGAACCACTACCCCTTTGGGTTTATTTAAAACAAGAAGATGTTCGTCCTCGTATACAATATCCAGTTTCATTTCGCACGGTTCAGGAGCTCCATCCTCCAGCGGCGGAATCAACACAGAAATACAATCGCCCGCATGAACACGATAACTTTTCGAAACCGGGTGTCCATTTACCAGAATATTTTCAGATTTGATCAAGGACTCAATTCTGGAACGAGAAAGCTGCTCTAACCGAGAGGCAAGAAAAGCATCAAGACGAAGATCGGCGATCTCGACAACCAGTTCAATCTGCTCCATTGGACAAATCCTCAGCCGATCTCGTTTCATTAAAATCCTGAGAGAAAAATATATAAAACGCAAGAATGGCTGTACCACAGCAGACAAAAACATCTGCCACATTAAAAACAGCAAACTGATAACCCCAGAAATTAAAGGCAAAGAAATCAACCACTTCGCCCAAAGCAATGCGATCGATCATATTGCCCACGCCACCGCCTATAATCAAAGAAAGCGAAATGACCCCCCAATGATTTTTGACCCTTCCGGAGCATAAAGCAACCATGGCTGCGATCAGCACGACGGAGGTAAACAGCATAAAGATCCAGCGCTGATTGGAAAGCATTCCAAAAGCAGCACCTGTATTACGTACATGAGTTAAAGAAAAAAAGTCAGAAATCAAGACTTTGGAATCATTAATAGGAATTGTTTTAACGATCCAAAATTTCGTCAACTGATCGATTAAAACCAAAACGATCGATAAAATGATCCAATAAAACCGTTTAATTAATTTCAAAAGGGTACTCCTTATTCGTCGTTGTTTACGTCATAATCCACGCCAAATTTTAAATTTTCAAATTTCAGCGGTTTACCTGCCGGCTTTGGCTCTTCTTCCTTTTTGTTCTTCTTTGCCAGCTTAAATTCTACAGTATTATCATCTGATTTGCTTTCTTCAGTTTTCGCCTCAGGCTCAACTGTTTTAGGTTCTTCCTGAACGGAAGCAGGCTCTTCCTTTGGTTCTTCAGCTTTAGGCGCTTCCTGCGCAGCAGATTTTTCTTCTGCGCTCTTGAAATCAGGCAGTTTGGAGATGGAAGTAAGATGCGCCTTATAAAGTTCAATAATAGTGTTTTTAAATTCAGCGACCTGTGAGCGCAGATGATCCAATTTGTTCTGCTCCGCTTCGGTCTCACGGTGAATACGCAGAATTTCAGCATTAGATTTTGCCTGCTCAGCCTCAATCTCCTGGCGGCATTGCTCACGAGCAGCCCGAACAGCATCGGCAGATTCACGCTCAGCCTTTAATACAATCGCCTTCGCGTGCTCTTCAGCAGCAGCAATAATCTCGGCAGCCTTAGCTTTAGAGGAGACTTCCATTTCTTTTTCACGAAGCTCAATTTCTTTAAGAGTTGTTTCATTCAGTTTTTGCGCATTAATAATGGCTGTTTTTAAAAACTCTTCATCCTTTTTATAATCTTCAATTTTAGCAAGGCATACCTTGAGCTTTTCAACCAGTTCGATATTCTCATTATAAAGCTTACGATAATCCGCTTCAACCTCATCCAAAAAAGCGTCCACCTCATCCCGGCGATATCCGCCCAGAACACTCTGCTCAAATTCCTTATTCTGAATTACATCAGGTTTTAACATCTAAACATCCTCCTAAATATATTTTCTGCATATAAGAACTGTTCTGCCCTTTTTGGTCAAGTCTCCACACTCATCCACGATCCACTTTCCGGATCCTCTGATAACAATGTTATCCCCTGCAGAAATTTCCTTTGTTTTCTTTTCTAACTGGGTATGATTAACAAAAACATATTTTCCATCGATCAAACGATTAGCTTGTTCTCTTGAAACACGGGCAAGGCCACCGATCACAGCATCTGCCCGCAAGGATGCAACTGTCAGCCGTAAAATTTCAAAATGCGGTTCTGGAATTTGAAAATCTTCGGATGCCTCTGAAAGCTTCACATTCTGCCGGCCAACTGAGGTAACATTTTGTATCAGGAAATCCTTAATGTGATCGGCAGCGAAAAACAGCGCGAATCCATCCCGCACAATAATATCTCCCAGTACATCTCTTCGAATCCCCGTTGCCATCAAAGCACCCAAAACATCACGGTTTGTGATTTTTGAAAGATCACCGCCTTGTATCTGCATTAAAACGATTGGAAAGCATGGCAGCAGAACCTCCTGATCCAAAGAGGAGACCGCAAGGATCTTTCGTTCACTTCCATCATAGCCACCATACAGGCAAAAAGGGGCACTAGCCCGGCGGCAGATCATAGATGCTTCTGCACCTTCCTCAGCGGTTAGAAAAGAAGAAAAGACCATCGCCTCTCCTTTTGCTTCGCGGCTGATCATATCCTCGATTTTACCGGCAAAGTAATTCTTTTCATTCATCAGAAATACCTCGAAAGCCAGGTCAAAAGGGAAATTATAATGCGAAGAAAAAAGAAAAGAATCAGCGGTGAAAAGTCAACTGGAGAATTCTGAAAATAATAAAACCGGTTCAAAAAGTTCCGGATCGGAAGCAGCGGAGGCTCAGCAATCCCTGCAAGCACGCGCATAAAAGAATTGCTGCGATCGCGGATAAACCAGGTCAGCAGGCAATATACCAACATAAATGTTGCGTATATACTAATGAGCCATTTTAAAAGCTCGATAAGAATACTGAGCAAATTAAAACTCCTCTTCCTTTAAATCGTCGGTCAATTCCCCTTGCAGCCCAACATTACGGGGCGTTACCGCATAAGTACTGTGCGCCACCCGCTGCAGATCGCCTCCCTGCGCATAAACAACACCGCTGAGAAAATCCAGAATTCTCTGAGCCATTTCCTTATTGCAGTTTTCCAAATTCAAAAGAACAGCACGGTTCCCCAACACATGATCAGCAACAGTACGTGCATCGGCATAATCGCTGGACTTAATAATCACCATATTAACCTCACTCTTAGATGAAGCAGGAGCCGCAGTTTTAGGTGCAGAAGCCCGGTGCGTTTCCTTCTTTGCAGGAGCCGGCTCTTCAACAGAAGCAGCTGCCCGAGGTTCGTTTGCAGGCTCATTATCACCCACAACATCACTGTCATCCGGAATTCCTATAAATGTTTTAATTTTGTCCCATTTTCCCATTATATTATACCTCCGATCAATTTCTAGGGCCAAATATACCACGGCCCACACGAATAAAAGTACTGCCGGCTTCAATGGCATCTTCATAATCGCCGGACATACCCATAGACAAGATATCCATATCAATATTATCTATCTTTTTTTCCGTTATGTCAACTGAGAATTGTTTCATTTTCAAAAAATATTTTAGATTTTGATGCCTTTGGGTTGCAATAGGCGGAATACACATCAATCCGCGCACATGAATTGCGGGTAATTTTGAAATATTTTCCAAGAGAGGAACTAAATCATCCGGATCAACGCCGCCCTTCGACTCTTCTCCACCAATATTGACCTCAATCAAAACATCCTGAATCTTGCCGGCAGCTAACGCACGTTTTGAAATTTCCTGCGCCAAACGCAGCGAATCCACCGAATGAATCAGATCCACCTTATCGATAATATATTTCACTTTATTGGTCTGCAATTGACCGATCAGATGGATGGATACACCGTCCCTCTCGATCGAATCGTATTTTTCCAGTAACTCCTGTACACGGTTTTCGCCAATATGACGCACTCCGCAATGAATGGCATAATTGATCTCATCTACCGTCCGAGTCTTGGTCACTGCTAAAAGATTGGTATTCCGATCCCCGATATCCAGAAGGATTTTTTTTATATTATGTTCAATGTTTTCAAAACTCATCAGGAAACCGCCTTTCTATCATAGAGATTAGAGCCTTTATAAACCACTTGATCATATATTCGAAGCCCGCTCTCCTCTGCCACATTGTATTCGATCACAGCATTTGTGCCATCATTATAAAGAATATTTACTTTTTTATAGCGAAGCAGCAAACCGACCTTAACAAATACACCGTCCTCCCCATCCACTTTGCGCAAAGCACTTTGCCGGACGCAAAGACCGCTGTAGGTTTTAACGATCAAACTGATCTCTTCCTGGCGAAGAGTCAAAATATTATCAGAAATAATAGAAGAACTCAGAATGATTACAGATTCATCCCCGTTTTTGCGAATATCGGTAATCGTGCACTTAATACGATCTGATCCAAAGGATGGGATCCGGATATAAACCGTATCCTTTACCTCAAGCCGAGCAATAGAATCCGAAGAGACCTTCATCGCAACAAACCAGCCATTATTATAGACCATTTTGCCCAAACTGTCTCCGCCGCTGACAGTGTTGTTACACAAAGCAATAGTATCATCAAAATTTTCTGCGGATAACGTTTCAAGGAGTTCGTAATCGAATTGATCCTCAAGCCCGTCCGTGCCTAAGGAAAAGTAACCGCTTTCCTTTGATGTAATCGTTTTAACACTATCTCCCCCGGAAGTTTTTAACGAAGCCAGTTCTCCGCGAAGTTCGTCCAGTAAGGTATCATAACTAACCAGATCCCCGGATGCGATTTTTTTCTTCATAATATTGATAACCATCGTTTCGGCGCCATCAAAGGATTCAGCGGCGTTGCCTTGATGTGCAGAAAATGCGATCTCGCTTAAATTTGTATAGATCTCCTGATCAATACTGCTTGCGGCGCTTTGATAGGAGCCACTATGGGAAAGGACTTCCTCATATGTAGCGATCTTTTCCTCGATCTGACGAATTTCTTTACGCACCTTTGCAGAGTGTTCATCCTCATAAACGCGGGCAATAACACCGCCTGCAGCGACTCGCTCCCCTTCGGAACGAATCACATCCAAGAAATCATATCCTGAGTTATCAACCAATTTTTCATTTCGAAAAAAGATCCCAGTAGACTTAATAACCTCTTCCATCTCTCCCATCACAGCACTTTCTGTCTTGATGGAAACGAAATTATATTTATACAGTTGATAACCGATCACAACAACTGCAAAAATAGCTAAAACACCAGTAATAATTTTAATAAAACCCAATCCACTGTTTTTCATTCGTTTCCTCCTTTCAGAAAATCTGTAACATAAGCGCTTGCAGATTCCACCAATTCCTCATCCGACATTTCATCCCGATAAAGCCATTGGATATTTTTATTTCTGCCGAACCAAGTTAACTGCCTTTTTGCATAATTGCGGCTTTTTTGCTTCACAAGCTCTACTGCATCATCAACAGATCCATTGGATTCAATAGCATCGATGATTTCTTTATAGCCAATGGCCGCTCTGGCGGTAGACGAAAGTTTATACCCTCTCATCAAGCCCCGAATTTCATCCAATAAACCGTTTTCGACCATCAGATCAACGCGTAAATTGATGCGATCATATAACGCCTGGCGATTGCGAAAATTCAGACCCAGCCAAAGAACCTCAAAAGGACTCTCACGATGGCTTTCCTTTTGGAATTCCGACAAACGACGTCCGGTAACCTCAAAAACCTCTAATCCACGAATCACACGCTTGGAATCGTTAGGATGAAGCTTCGCTGCCAAAACAGGATCACACTCTTCCAACAAGCGATATAACGCATCATTTCCCTGCTGCCCGGCAAGTATTTGATACTTTTTCCGCACAGAATCATTTTGCGGAATATCAAAAAAATCCGTTTCATTCAGCAAATGATCCATATATAAACCGGTCCCGCCGCAAAGAATCGGGAGGCATTTTCGGTCTCGAAGATCTGCAAGAACATGATGTGCATCCTGAATATATGCAGCGACATTATAAGTCTGTTCAACGCTAATATGCCCCATTAGATGATGCGGCACCCCATCCCGCTCTGCCAAAGAAGGCTTGGCAGTACCGATATTCATCTCACGGTAGATCTGCATGGAATCGACAGATACGACCTCGCCGCCGAAATGCTTTGCAATAGCAACAGACAGCCCGGTTTTTCCCGATGCTGTAGGACCGACGATTGCAATAACCTTTTGCATATTCGCCACCTATATCCTTTTAAAGGCCTTTTCGATGGTTTTCTTGCTATATGCAATCATAATCGGACGTCCGTGAGGGCACTGATGAATTTCATCATCCCGGATCAATTTAGAAACCAACGCCTTCAGTTCCTCCATATCATTGATATTACCGGCTTTAATAGCCGCCTTGCAGGCAACGGTTTTTAATGCCAGGTTTTCACGCTCAGTACTATTAATACGTCCTCCCTGCAGCCAACCGGATAAAATCTCTGTGAATGCTTCGGTTGCCGATTCACTTGTAAGACAAACCGGTCTGCTGCGTAGAACGATCTGGCGATCCCCGAATTCATCGATTTCAAATCCAAGCTTTTCGAAGTGCTCGCGGTGCTCTAATGCAAAAGACAGTTCTTCCTGAGAAAGGCGAATCCGTTCCGGTACAAGCATACGTTGGTGCGCCCTCTTCTCTGCCTTATTCTCTTTCAGAAGCCGTTCAAAAATCATTCGTTCATGGGCAGCGTGCTTATCAATCAAATATAATTGATCACCGCTTTCAACCAGCAAGTACGCCGCAAAGGCCTCCCCAATAAAACGATAAGGGATCTGCTTTTCCTCCGCAACGATGGTTTGCTGTATGGGTTCAGATTCAACTTTTACAATCGTTTGCTGCTCCACGGCAGGAGCAGGCTCCTCTTTCTTCTCTTTTTCAGGAGGAATGGGCTTTACGGGATTGTCATGTAAAAAAGAATTCTTTGAAGCAAAAGGAGATCTGGGCGGAAGAGTCACCACACGATCATCCGGGGATTCTTGAATTTCCTGCGAAGGTTTTATCACGGTTTCTGTTTTCTTGACAGGTTGAATGGGTTCGGGTCTGCTCAGAACCGTAACCGCTCCAAAGGAATTTACAGGTTCCTTTTTTGCGGGCAAAACAACAGCGGTTTTTGGAGCAACAGGAAAGCTTTTCTCCTCGGCAATAGGCTTTGTCGGTTCCTCTTCAGCCTTTTTTAACGTTTGTTTCTTTAATGCATTTTTTATTGCATAATAAACCGCCTCAAAGATCAGTTTTTCATTGGAAAATTTCACTTCCATTTTGCTAGGATGAACATTCACATCCACCAAGCCGAAAGGAAGATTGATCTTCAAAACACAAATCGCCTGTCTGCCATGAAACAAATCGTTACGATAGGCCTGATCGATGGCGGCAAAGACTGTTTGGCTACGCACCAAACGACCGTTAATATAGCATAACTGATAATTTCGGTTGGGTTTCGTAACAGTAGGCTCCGCAACATAGCCGTACACTCGCACCTGCTGCACAGTACTGTCTGCCTGAAGCATCCCTTTGGTTACCTCACGCCCCATCACGGCATAGATAACATCCAAAAGCTTGCCGCTTCCGTCTGTATTAAGAGTTGCCTTTCCATCCTGGATCAGCTTGAATGCAATTTGAGGATTGGAGATAGCGAGACGATCCATCAATGCGGCAATATAACTGCTTTCAGCACGGTCAGTCTTCAAGAACTTCATACGGGCAGGCGTGTTAAAAAACAAATCCTGCACCGTGATCGTTGTTCCCTGAGGTGCTCCTGTTTCTTCGCAACTGATCTCTTTACCGCCCTCCAAAACCAATCGGGTTCCGATTCCTTCTGCAACGGTTACCAATTCAATGCGGGAAACAGCGGAGATAGCCGCTAAAGCTTCACCACGAAAGCCCAAGGTTTCAATAGCATATAAATCGGATATATCACGGATCTTACTGGTAGCATGGCGCAAAAAGCAATTCCGGGCATCATCCATCGACATCCCGCAGCCATCATCGGTCACTCTCATGTATGTAACCCCGCCGTTTTTGATCTCAACGGTAATATGCTGCGCTCCGGCATCCATGGCATTTTCGACCAATTCCTTGATCACACTGCCCGGCCGCTCAACCACTTCACCGGCTGCTATTTTATTGGCAATTTCCTGATCCAAAACATGAATCTTCGGCATTCCCTTACAGCTCCTTTGCTTTTTGGGCCAATTCATAAAGAATCCCCATGGTTTCAATAGGTGTCAGAGTGGTGACATCCAATTCCTTTAATCGTTCAATAATGGCACATTGCTCCATATAACCAAGGCTGATCTGAGCATCCTCTTCCTGCACTTGCCGAGCGGGACGCTCGGGTTTAGCGATACCTTTATCAATTTCATTTAATATCTTTTTAGCACGTTTAACGACCTCAGAACGAACACCGGCCAATGCTGCCACTTCAATTCCATAGCTTTCATCGGCACCACCGGATACGATCTTACGTAGAAAAATAATATCATCGCCACGCTTTTTAACAGCAATATTATAATTTACAATGCCTGTCCCCTGATCTCCCAATGCACATAGCTCATGATAATGGGTAGCAAACAAGGTTTTGGCACCCAATTTCTTGGGATCATTCACATATTCCATCACAGCCCGGGCAATGCTCATGCCGTCATATGTAGAGGTCCCTCGGCCGATCTCATCAAAGATCAGCAAGGAGGCAGAGGTAGCGTGATCCAATATATGCGCCACCTCTGTCATCTCCACCATAAAGGTGGATTGACCGGAGGAAAGATCGTCTGACGCACCCACACGGGTGAAAATCTTATCCACAACGCCGATGTGGGCACTCTTAGCAGGAACAAAGCATCCGATTTGGGCCATCAGCACGATTACCGCCACCTGGCGCATATAAGTCGATTTACCTGCCATATTGGGGCCAGTGATCAAGGCAAGCCGCTGGTCGGCCTGATTTAACACCGTATCATTCGGCACAAAAAGTGTTCCTTTGGAAACACTTTCCACCACAGGGTGACGCCCATCAACGATACGGATCTCATTACTTTCATCCACAACGGGGTTAACATAATTATTATCCTGCGCCACCTGAGCAAAGGAACAAAGTACATCCAAAACAGCAAGTGCCGATGCCGCCCGCTGGATATCCTTCAAGCGTTTGCCCGCTGTATTGCGCACTTCGCAGAATAATTCATATTCTCTGCTTTGGCACCGTTGATTCGCATATAAGATCTTAGTCTCCAGCTTTTTCAGATCCTCAGTAATATACCGCTCGCAATTCACCAACGTCTGTTTGCGGATATAATGCTCCGGTACCAGATCATAATATAGCTTTGTAACCTCAATATAATAGCCGAAAACCTTATTATAACTGATTTTCAAGGATTTAATGCCGGTTTTTTCCTTTTCCTCCGCTTCCCATTCGCACATGATCTGCTCGGAATCCTTTGTCATAGTGCGGCATTCATCCACCTCAGCATCATAGCCATCACGAATAATATCCCCCTCACGAATAGTAAGAGGCGGCTCTTCTGCAATGGCGCTGGTGATCAGCTGGTGAAGATCGCCCATATCTGAAAGATCAAGGTTGGCCTGCTTCAAAAGACTGCTACCAAAATCGGACAAAACCGCTTTGATTTCCGGGAACATTCCAAAGGTCTGGCCAAGAGCATTCAAATCACGGGCATTGCAGGTACCAAGCATGACACGGGTCATCAGACGTTCCATATCATAGGTTTTACTGAGGAGCTGCCGAAGCTCATCACGCTGCATCACATGGTTTTTCAGTTCCTCAACGGCCGCCAAGCGGCGATTGATCTCGCTGATATTCACCAAAGGACGCTCCAGATAAGCCCTCAGCAAACGGGCACCGGCGGAGGTTTTGGTTTGATTCAACACATAAAAAAGAGTACCCTTTTTGTCGCTGCGACGAATACTTTCCGTAAGCTCCAGGTTCCGGCGTGTGGATGCGTCCAATTCCATATATTGCTCGGGCTGAAAAACCTTAAGCTTATCCAGATAACCGATATCACATTTCTGCGTTTCCGCAATATATGCCAGTAAGTAAAACAAGCAATCGATAGCTTCTTCGTGACGCGGAATGCCGAGAGAATCCAGATCGGTTGCACGGAAATGATCCAGCAACGCTTGCTCACGGGCATCATTATCGTCCGGTTCCAAGCGTGTTACCAAAGCCCCCAAACGCTCACGAGCATAATCTAAAATTTCCTGACAATCATATGCCTGCCCGCCGAATAAAATCTCGCTGGGAGAAAAACGACCGATCTCATTGATGATCTCTTTATTATCCGTGCCCTCCAGAACCGTCATCTCGATATCTCCTGTGGAAATATCTGCAAAAGACAACGCAACTCTCGCAGAACTGAAACAAATGCAAGCCAGATAGTTATTTTTACTGTCGTCCAGCATACTGGATTGCGTAACAGTACCGGGCGTAATCACCTTGATCACATCGCGGCGCACCAATCCTTTTGCACTTTTTGGATCCTCAACCTGCTCACAAATTGCTACTTTATAGCCATTAGCTACTAATTTTGCGGCATAATTTTCGTAGCTGTGAAAAGGAACACCGCACATCGGCGCCCGTTCCTCCAAGCCACAATCCTTACCAGTCAAGGTAAGCTGAAGTTCACGGGATGCTGCTATAGCATCGTCGAAGAACATTTCATAAAAATCGCCGACCCGATAAAAAAGGATATAGTCCTTATAGCGGTTTTTAATTTCAAAAAACTGCTCCATCATCGGTGAAAGCTTGCCCATTTGATAACCTCCTGATGATCTGCCGATCAATGGCAGCCGCCACAAGTGGAGCAATCATGCGTACAGCTTGAAGGCTCTTCCCCGGTGACATAAAAAGAAATCACGCCATTGACCTGACCAAGCATTTCTTCCACAGCCTTGCCGGTCTCCTGCATTCTTTTCATCTTTTCGTTTTCCATAATCTTTGCGTAAATGCTTTTGATGCGTTCTTCTATCTCAGCAATACGGTTCTGATCAGGCTCTTCCGCTTCGGATAAAGACATCAAAGTCATTTTCTGAAGATTGAACTCATGAACCAGTTTTTGGACCTCTTCGTCCTGATTATAAGCATCCTTAGCAGCGTTATATTTTTGAACCTGCTCGCTGCTTTGCAGCAAAGCACCTAATTCTTTTGCTTTTTCAATAATTTCTCGCATTTTCTTACTCCTTTATTTTTCCTTCTAAGGACCAGGATTTGGCCTTAGTAACAGTTACTGTACAAAATTGACCGATCAGATCGGCAGAGCCGGGAAAATCGACGGTCTTTCCACCCATGGTTTTTCCGGAAAGTACTTTAGAATCATTTTTGCTTACCGATTCAACGTAAACGGGATAATCCTTCCCTTCCATTTCTTGATTTTTAGCAAGGCAAACCGGGTGCTGAAGGGCAAGCAGGCGATTAAAACGCTCTTTTTTAACGCTTTCTTCCACTTGGTTTTCAGCGAGTGCTGCTTTTGTACCGGTTCGCTTAGAATAAAGAAATGTATATAAATTATCAAATTGAACCTTATTTACAAGATCCAGAGTTGCCTGAAAATCCTCCTCAGTTTCGCCTGGAAATCCAACAATCACATCACTGGTCACAACCACATCCGGCATCACTTTACGGGCATACTTGATCAAATCATAATAGGATTCCGCCGTATAATGCCGATTCATATCCTTGAGGATTTTATTGCTTCCGGATTGAAATGGAAGCTGCAGTTGATGGCATACCTTTTTACAGGAGGCCATGGTATCCAGTAATTTAATACTACAATCCTTCGGATGGCTGGTTGTAAAACGGATCCAAAAGTTTCCCTCTATCCGATCAATAGCAGCAAGCAGATCGGCAAAATCCATTTCCCCCTCTAAATCTTTGCCATAGGAATTCACATTTTGCCCCAGAAGAGTGATATCGCGATAACCGGATGCGACCAATTCTTCGATCTCTTTTATAATTTCAGCGCTAGATCTGCTTCGTTCCCGCCCCCTTACATAAGGGACAATACAATAAGTGCAAAAATTATTGCATCCATACATAACAGAAACCCAAGCCTTATGAGCATCATCCCGAACAATAGGAAGATCCTCGGCAATCTCGGGCAGTTCCAAACGGGTAAAAACTCTGCTTCGCTCCGTTAAAACCTGCGCCATCATCATAGGAAGCTGGGGAATCATAGACGGTCCAAAAACAATGTCTACATGGGCATATTTCTCACGTATTTGATTTTGCACCGTTTCCTGCTGCATCATGCATCCACACATAATAATCAGCATTTCAGGCTTTGCGGCCTTTAGGGATTTCAAAGCACCAACGTTACCGTAAACCTTTAATTCGGCGTGCTCGCGAACCGCACAGGTATTAAAAAGGATCAGATCAGCCTCTTCTGTTTGCTCCGTAAAATCGTATCCCATTTGAGAAAGCATTCCTTTAATGCGCTCACTATCAGCCACATTTTGCTGGCAGCCATAGGTACGCACGCAAGCCTTAGGCGTTATGTTCCCTGCACACACAATGGAACGAATCTGTTCCATTGCAATACCGCGCTCCTTATCCTCATTTTTTACTACATTCATCAGTACATAATGCTCCATAATAAATATTATTTATAAGTATAACATAATAATATAATATTGTCTATAAGAGAAATAAAAAAAGCAGCATGAAAAGTTTCCTTTTCATGCTGCAAAATTACAATAAAATTACTCGGCGTCGGTTGCTTCTTCGGCAGGGGCAGCCTCAGCAGCTTCGGTCTCTTCCTCCAGCAATGCACGGATAGAAAGACCAACCTTCTGGGTCTCTTCGTTGATATCAACGATCTTAACCTGAACCTCATCGCCAACCTTCAGAACGTCAGCAGGCTTTGCAATGTGCTTGGTGCTGATCTGAGAAATGTGGATCAGACCATCCACACCGTCGATGATACGGGCAAAAGCACCGAAAGGCATTAAATTCATAATGGTTACAGTGGCAACATCGCCAACACTGTACTGATTGGTGAACAGAACAAAAGGATTGTCCTCAGCCTTCTTGAAGCCAAGAGAGATCTTCTTTTTCTCTTCGTCGATAGCCTTGATGTAAACATCGATCTCATCGCCAACATTCATAACATCGCTGGGATGCTTGATCTTCTTCCAGGACATTTCAGTAATATGCAGCAGACCGTCAACACCACCCAGATCAACAAACGCACCAAAGGTAGTCAAGGACTTAACAACGCCGTTATAACGGTTGCCAACAGCAGCATTGTCCCAGAACTCCTTGCGGGCAGCCTTGCGCTTCTCAGCCTCCAGAGCACGCATGGAACCGATGACCTTCTTACGGCCGCGAACAGTAGAGATCTCGGTGATCTGCAGCTCGATGGTCTCATTCATCATGGTTTCGAAATCAAAGTTGCGGGGCTTACCGGAAAGGGACTTGGGAACAAACACCCGGGAGCCATCGATCATAACGGTCAGACCGCCGTTGGTAACTTCAACAACCTTACCTTCTAAGGTCGCCTTCTCTTCACAGGCCTTCTCCAGCTTCTCAAAGCCGGCCAGAGCATCAACCTTCTTCTTGGAAAGGGCAACAGTACCCTCAACATCATTTACTCTTAACGCGATGCATTCAATTTCATCACCTACTGCAACAGCAGTCATCAAATCTACAGAAGGATCATTGGAGAAATTATCCTTGGTGATGAAGCCGGAATACTTTGTGCCAAGATCGATCTTGACTTCAGAAGGATTAATTCCGACAACAATGCCTTTCACCCTATCTCCATTATTAATTACTTTTAAGGAATTTTCAAGCATTTGCTCAAAGGTTAATTCTTCCTCAACCAAGTTGACATTTTGTTCCGACATAATACGTTTTACCTCCTCGATGATACAGACGGGTGTGGAAGCCCCGGCTGCAATACCAATCCTCTCTTTGTATGATAAATTTATTGGTACCTCATTTGCCTGCTCGATTAAAACCGTGCAGGGGCATACTTCCTTCGCAATAGAAAAAAGCTTTGCCGTATTTGAACTCTGCCTACCGCCAATAACAATCATGGCGTCGCATTTTGAAGCAAGTTCAGCAGTTTCCTGCTGCCTGATTTGAGTTGCTTTACATATTGTATCATAAAGTTTCAAATTTTCAAAGTTTTTTTTGAGAAATCTGCAACATTTTTCGAATTCGATTAAATTAAAGGTCGTTTGCCAAACAACTACTATGTATTTTGACGAAAAAGACCGTATCTCTTGGGCCATTTTCCCTAATTCTTTTTCATTTTGAAAAACAAAAGTATGTTCTCCGCCGTAGCTACGGATCCCAATCACCTCAGGATGATCCGGGTTGCCTCCGATCAAAACGGTATGCTCCGATTCCCGCTCTACAATTCTCTGAATCTTTTCAACAAATGGGCAGGTTGCATCAACAAAATGAATTTTGTTTTCTTTCAAATATTGCAGATCTTCTTTGGGTATTCCATGTGCACGGATAACAGCGATACCATGATTTGGAATATCTCGAACAGACGCGGCGATTTGCACGCCCTTCTGCTGCATCTCCTCAATGATCTGCGGATTATGAATAATCGGACCAACAGTATATATCGGGCGATGCCCTGCATCAATCTCTTTATTTAAAAACTCGATGGCACGGGAAACACCAAAGCAAAAACCGGCGTGTTCAATTACTTCAACACTCATTTTTATTATTCAGCCTCTCCTTGACAGTTTTATACAAAATAGCCAGTGACTCATCAAAGGAACAATCAGAGGTATCTACAATCACACTATCCTGTGCCGGTTTCAAAGGCGCCACAGAGCGGTTCATATCCTGTTCATCCCGAAGATTTACATCCTCCAGAATCTTTTCATAAACTACATTTTGCCCTCTTTCCAGAAGCTCGTTATAACGTCTACGGGCGCGTACCTCAGCACTGGCAGTCAAGAAAATCTTCACATCTGCCATAGGCAACACAACGGTTCCAATATCACGTCCATCCATAATTACGTCATGCTCCTTTGCCATTTTGCGCTGAGTATCAAAAAGATACTGCCGAACTGCCGGGATCGCACTGACTAAAGATGCATACTGGCTCACTTCGTGGAGGCGGATATCGGCCGAAACATCTTCCCCATTTAAATAGACATGCTGTTCCCCATTAATAAAACGAAGAGAAACATCGATTTTCGGCAAGGCGGCAGCAACGGCATCAGGCTCTTTAGGATCAATTTTATTTCTTAATACATACAAACCGATCGTTCGATACAAAGCACCTGTATCTACATAAATATAACCTAATTTTTCCGCAAGCTTCCGAGCCAGAGTGCTCTTTCCGGCACCGCTGGGTCCATCAATAGCAATATTAATTCCCATAGATCATTCTCCTTTTGCAGCTGATAATCCCGCCACATATCCGGTGGAATAAGCGATTTGCAGATTATATCCGCCGGTCAATGCATCCACATCCATCAATTCTCCGGCAAAATAAAGCCCCGGGATCAATTTTGATTGCATAGTACGGGGTTCGATTTGCTTTACATCTACCCCACCCGAAGTGATGATCGCCTCCGAAAAGCTGCCTTTTTTTAAAATTTTAACCTTAAAATGTTTAATTATGTGTATAAGTCTATCACGCTGTTCCCGTGTAATTTGATGAATTTTGGTATCCGGCAAAATACCGCTTTGCTCCACAATTACAGGAATTAGCTTTTTGGGCAAAAGTTTCCCTAATGAATTCCGGAAATCCTTATTCGAAAACTCTTCGAAATCACGAAGCAGCCTTCTATCCAAAGTTTCCTCATCCAGAGAGGGCTTTAGATCGATCTCAGCGAAGCAAGGAAAGTCTTCCTCACAAAGATGGGATGAAGCTGATAGTACGATAGGGCCCGAAATCCCTTCATGGGTAAACAGCATCTCACCAAAATCATCGTAAAGTATTTTTCCTTTGCAGTCATGTACAGAAAGCTGCACATTTTTAAGCGATAAGCCCATTAATCTTTTGCAGATCCTGCCCTCTTCAATTAAAGGAACCAGCGCCGCAGCAGGTCGGATCACCTTATGACCCAATCCCTTTGAAAAGCGATAACCGTCTCCGGTCGATCCTGTCAGCGGATAAGAGCATCCACCGGTAGCCAAAATCAATTTATTACATTGGTATTCCCCATTGCTTCCCGTTAATACAAAAGGGGATGCTGAAATGCGTAAGATCTGATCCTCTATCAACTGAACACCGGCTTTGATCAAGGCCTTTTTCATGGCATTACGAACATCAGCTGCACGATCTGAAACAGGAAACACCCGATTTCCCCGCTCTATTTTCAAAGGAACGCCCCATTCTTCAAAAAGTGCATAAGCATCATAGGCATTAAACGAAGAAAAAGCTGAATATAAAAACTTCGGGTTTGTTACTACCTGGCTAATCAATTCTTCTTCCGAGGCGAAATTGGTAACATTACACCGTCCCTTCCCGGTAATTAACAACTTTTTTCCTAATATGTTGTTTTGTTCAATTAATGCGACAGAAGCTCCGGCAGATGCAGCAGCATATGCCGCCATCATCCCTGCAGGACCTCCTCCAATTACTATTATTTCGTTCAAAAATTATCATCCTTTACACAGACTGTTTTTATTTTAATATCTTTTGTATTAAAATGCAAGCAAAAGTTAAAAAATGCCGGCACATCAAGTGCCGGCATTGCTTTTTTTAAACAATAGATAAATACCAAAAAATCCCATAAAAAATATCAGCAAATGAAACAAGGATATTTCATGCAGACTAACACCGGAGATCAATTCAAATACAGAACCGATCACAAAACCGAGAATAGCTAAATAGGTTTGAGTCTTCCATCTTTGGAACAAACAGGATACAGCTCTTGCCATTAATACGATCCCAATTACCCCACCGATTGCAAAAGGAAGAATTAACAAAAAATCAAACGATGCAATTGCATCAATCAAGCTCTCATAAATTCCCAAAACATACAGCATATGCGATACGCTGATCCCCGGCAAAACCAATGCAGCGGCAGCAATTAATCCTCCAAAGAACTGCATAAGCATGCTGTTAATATCAAAGCTTGATTTAATTCGAAAGACCCCCGGCGGCATCATAGACAGAAAAACCACCAACAGAATACCGCCCACAAAATAAAGCGCATGGTACCATTTAAATATCTCCCGCCTCATCTCGAAAAAGATTGCAGGAATTCCTCCTGCAACGGCTCCCGAAAAGAAAAAAATCATAGCCGCTGGAAAACACTTCAACAGCCATGCAACAACGCCTGATAAAGCAACCACTCCGGCTAATCCGCCCAAAGTGAATACGGCCAGAAACAAAAGACTCTTTTTCTTTTTTTCATCACGATGAAACAGCTTATTAATCGAATCGATCAATTGCTCATAAATTCCTAAAATCATCGCCATGGATCCGCCGCTAACACCGGGAACGGTTAGAGTTCCTCCAATCCACAGGCCTTTTAAAAAAGTACTTATATAGTTATCCATCTTATCCCTCAAATAAAATATGATCAAGATAAGTATAGTATTATATTTTTAAAATAGACTTAATAAATAAGAATCATAAAAAATCTACCAAAAAATCCGCTCTCTTACGAGAACGGATCTTTGCTTTGGGCCCGAGACTCAAAATGAAACCGGTCTGACGACCTAATTTTCTTTACTTTTTAAATTCCAGGAGCTTATCTATTGATGGGAATCAAACTCATTAGTATAAGGATTTCAAGTATTGCACAAACTTCATCGCACCGGATGAAGTATGAAGTTCTTTTTTATACGATACCCCCAGAGTGCGATATAAACTCGGCTCCAGTTTAATGGTGCGGATCCCCTTTTGCTGTTTTTTTAAAACCAGTGACGGCAAAACCGTTACCCCCATTCCCTCCTGCACCATCGACACGGCCGACATATCATCCTCAGAAGTAAGGCTGATAAGCTCTTTAAAACTATTTAACTCAAAATTACGGGTAACATCTAATAAATTTCCCGTTAGAATAAATGGATATGGATACAATTCCTCACAACGAATCTTCTTCCTATCGGGAAAAAGCATCTTGGGGACAACAGCAACAAAATCATCTCGTATAATAGGGAGCCACTCGTAATCTGCGTTTTCTATGCCGAAAAGAACATCGACGATATCCTTATCCAGCCAATCGCTAATCTTATTACCCACGGTAATGGAAATACTAATTTCCGAATGACGTTCTTTAAATCCATTCAGTATTTTTGGCAAAAGATTGACCGACACACTCGAATATGTGCCGATCCGTAACCGATTATGCTTAGAAGCGGAAATGGCAGAAGCACACTTGATCAATTCATTCTCTGCATCCACAACTGCTGATAACTTTTCAAGCAGAAGTTCGCCCTCCTCTGATAGTTCCACGCCTGTATGGGATCGATTAAGGAGCTTTACACCCAACTCGTTTTCAAGGGAATCCACGCTATGAGAGAGCGCTGATGGAGTGTAGGAAAACTCCTCTGCCGCCTTGGAAAGGCTTTTGTATTTTACCGCTAACAACACCGCTTTTATCTTTAATGTATCCATGCTTCACCTGTGTTGAAAAATTTTCACATCCTTATTATAAATATCCGCTTCTAAAAATGCAAGTGCCATGTTACAATTTTGGCAAATAAATTAAAATTGCCAAGGAAAAAATCATGAAAAGTACATCGGTTGCCACTAAAAACAAGCACCTTGCCTATTTAGGACTTGTATTTGTAATCTTAATTTGGGGAATCAGTCCGCTGATTACCTTGCGATTCTATAAATACTATTCGCCAACGATCCGAATATCTTTCGGCGCTCTTACCAGCGCAATAGCACTGCTTATCATATCGCGTAGGAAGCTCAACTTACTGAATAAAACATATTTTATTATTGCCGTACCCACAGGTTTTTTCATGTCGCTTGCCAATATCATTCAAAAGATCGGGCTTCAGTATACCACACCTACCCACTATGCTTTTTTAGAAAATCTATCGGTCATAGTCGTCCCGATTCTTTTGATCTTCTTTTTGAAAAAGAAACCGAGCTTTTTGACTATATTCTCTGCTATTTTATGCCTGTTCAGCAGCTTTATTTTAACAGGAATGACCACTGTTACAAACGGTGTTTCCGTAGTCGGTGATCTACTTTGCGCATTGGCAGGCATTTTCTACGGTGTCAATATTGCCGGCACAGGCGCTTTTGCAAAAAAATTACACACTCCGCTGTACCTAACTATACAAATGTTCACAGAGGTAATAGTTTCCTTCGTCGGTGTCATTATTTTCGATGTTACTGAAATTGAAAAGATTGTGTTTGACTTTGATTGGCGGCTAATTTTGGCAAATATCGTTATTGTGTTTATTTCTTCTACAATCTGCTGGCTGATCCGCACCAACGCTATGAAGGTTGTAGATGCTACAGTAGTAGCAATAATGATGCCTTTCTCATCAGTTGTAACGGCTATCGTTTCAACTCTCACAGGTAACGATACATTAACAGTAAATTTGATAGTCGGTGTTACCCTTGGTCTTATTGCGATTATCCTTTCCGGCTTAGGAGACCACAAAAGCAAGATTAGCTATTAAGTAAAAATCCCTCAGACGAAAGTCTGAGGGATTTTTGGAGCTGGAGATGGGATTTGAACCCACGACCTACTGATTACGAATCAGTTACGCTACCGGCTGCGCCACTCCAGCATATCTACTGCGGTTGATCCGCAGTAAAAAATTATTTCATTAAAAATGCAACCAAATCAGCAGAATAGCCCTCTTTAGTCTCGATCAGACTTGCCACTTCCCTGCTGAGATTAAAAGCAAAATTCATGTTCAAATGAATTCGCTCCTCTTTGGGAAGATCTTCATCCTGTTCCTCATCATAAAAAAGTTTCAGATAGATCTTATCCTGATTCAAATCATATGCGCCCTTGTTCTGGAGTGCATAATCAATTTCAATGGGATCATCCGCAAAAGCATCACTAGTTTCATATGCAGGCTGAAAATATTTCACTAAGGTTGCGATTAAATTATCGCTCTTTTGCCCAATAGAAGATACCTTAACGGTTCCTGCGGGATAGATCAGCTGAAAGCTCTTAAAGCCCAGACGTTTGGAAATAATAGGAATCTCAATTTTAAATCCAACAATCTCATCATCGTCCTGAGCACCGAGGGTCAAAACGCACGCGTTTCCGGTGATTTCAGATTCAATGATGGAAAAACGCAGTTCGCCGTCGTATTCTTCTGCGACAACAGGAACACATTGCTTCATAAACTTTAGCCTTTCTTCAACAATTTTAAAACTTCTTCGTAAAAAGAATTAATATCTTTAAACTGGCGGTGAACAGAGGCATACCGCACATAGGAAACTTCATCCAGAGTTCTTAAGGCCTCCATAACCAGCTCACCGATATATTCTGTTGTGATCTCCTTCTCCATGGAATTGTAAAGAACCGATTCAACATCCGAAACGATTTTTTCCATATCAGCAACACTAACAGGCCGTTTCTCGCACGCACGCAGCAGGCCTTTCATAATTTTATCTTTTGAGAAGGGTTCCCTGGTTTTATCCTTTTTGATCACAACAAGGGGAATGGTTTCAATTGCCTCAAAGGTGGTGAACCGCTTACTACAGCTGATACATTCACGGCGACGGCGGATCTTTTCCTCATCATCAGTAGGGCGAGAATCGATCACCTTACTCTCAGGGCACCCGCAGAAGGGACATTTCACAGAGAAGCACCACCTTTCAAATAACTGTAAAAGTAATTATACCTTATATTCTGTCATTTTGCAAGAGAAATTTTTCTTCAAGAAAAGATTTTGCATCAGCAATTTCATTTCGATCTTTGAAATTTTGGCTATAGACCTCTATCAGGCCGGGACCTTTATAATTATTATTCGAAAGAATGCGGCCGATACGGCCAAAATCCACCGTACCCTTTCCCGGAAGTAAGCATACATGATCAGCGTTACGATCATTCACATGAAAATTAACAATAGAGGAACCCATCGCCTCTGCAAGAGCATATGGATCCTGATTTCCCTTATAGGCTTGCTTGACATCGAATGTAAAACGTACATTAGGCACCTTCTGGCGCAGTTTTGCGGTAAAATCGGGATAATTCACACTATTGAAAAAAACATTTTCCATCGAATAGATTATTCCGGTCTCGTCCTGCAATTTCATTAAAGGTGTAATATAATCAACGTAATCATCCAGATTTTCAAGACCAATGCCCCGATCACCGTGAATATTAATCACCTCGGCGCCGAGAATTTTAGCTGCTTCTGCGTAACGCCGGTAAAATATAACAGAATCTGCAATTCGCCGGGGATACGCAGAAAAGAAAAGATAGTTTTCCAAAAAACTGGTAAAGGGATGAATGGAATAAATGCGAATTCCAAAACGGTCGCACTCATCACGAATCATATGTAGGTATTCTTCATCCAATTCGCTGACAGTATTTAAAAAGACCTCGCAAACATTGATATTCAATGCAGCAGCTTCACAAATCGCCTTTTCAGGCTCCATTGGATAGAAGCATGCCAGAGACATTCCGATTTCCATTCTTATCCCCCTTTTTTCAGCAGGCAGAGATCTCTCTGTCTGCAAGGATCTTTTCGATGCCGGCGATCCTTACACAAACCGTAAAACGCTCCATAGCAATTTTAAGCTCCGAAACAGGCGGATAAGAAGGTGCAAGCCGAATGTTGGAATCCTCGGGATCATTGCCGTACGGGAATGTGGCTCCAACCATGGTCAAAGAAACACCCGCTTCATCGCAAAGATGATAGATTCTTTTTGCACATCCGGGCAGAGCATCTACGCTCACAAAATAGCCGCCCAACGGCTTACTCCATTTGGCAATTCCTTTGCCGCCCAGATCCCGTTCAAGAATATGCAGAACTGTTTCAAATTTAGGCCGCAGAATATCAGCGTGCTTTTTCATCTGCTGCAAAAGCATATCCTTATTCTTAAACATACGTACATGACGAAGCTGATTTAATTTATCGGGACCTATCGTCTGAACGCCGATCTGCTTTTTAATATGCTCAATATTATCTACGCTAGCTGCCAAAACAGCAACACCGCTGCCGGGATAGGTAATTTTCGAGGTGGAACTGAACATATAGGCCATGTTAGGATTACCGGCCTTTTCACATTCATCCAAAATATTTAAAATCTGCGGGGCTTCTTCATACAGATCATGAACTGCATATGCATTATCCCAGAAGATCCGGAAATCACAAGCCTTTGGCTTCAAATGGGCAAAACGGCGAACCACCTCATCAGAATACACTGTGCCGGTAGGATTGGAATATTTAGGCACACACCATATACCTTTTACCGAAGCATCTTCTGAAACCAGTTTCTCAATAAGGTCCATATCCGGCCCATCAGCCAGCATCGGAACAGGAATCATTTGAATATTAAACTGCTGGCATATAGCAAAATGGCGATCATACCCAGGAGCAGGGCAAAGAAATTTCACCTTTTTTTCTTGGCTCCAAGGTTTTAAACTGTTCAAATTTCCAAAGCAAAAGGCACGTCCAAATGTATCGAACATCATATTCAAGCTGGAATTTCCGCCTAAGATCACTTGTTCAGGCCGCACGCCCAAAACATCAGCAAATAATACTTTAGCTTCAGGAATACCGTCTAAAAGGCCGTAATTACGGCAATCCAGACCGTTATCATCAAAACAGTCTGCGTTTGTCTGAATGATGCCAAGCATTTTTTCGCTCAATTCCAGCTGATCAGCGCTGGGCTTTCCTCTGGTCATATCCAAACGAATGATATCTGCTTTATAACGAGCATACTGCCGCCGCAGTTCCTCAAGTTCGTTTAAAAGTTCTTCATTAGTTGCATCGGAATAACTTACCATACTTTACCTCTTTTCTGAAATTACTCTCTTAATCCTCGGCTTTGTTTGCTCTAAAAACCATCGACTTTTGCTCAATCCCCAAATCAGGGCAATTGCAGCAAACGCTGAAAATCCGGCAAACCAGCCACCAAATCCGCTGTTCACGGTCAGCAAATAAACTACGACCGGAAGTAACAACGGTAGAATAAACACAATAAAAAGTCCAAATAAGATCGGTTTCTGTTCAGAAGCAATAATCACCCGGTCCCCGGGCTTAACAAAATACTTTGTATTCACCGAAATCTCCACAGATTGCTTTTGGCAGCCCGAACAATCCACACAGTTACCGCTGCAAGCAGTTCTTCTGATAACCTGCACAATTGCAGTAGAACCATTTGCTTGCAGAACCTTTCCTTCTGTTTCCAGAAAAATCGACCTCCGATTCAGATCTCCACTCTACACAAAGCGATCCGGCCTTTACCAACGCAAAGGCCGGATCAAGACTATGAAACAACTACTGTCAGCTGATATTTCCCTACAGCACCGACCTTTAAATTATCCGGAAAATCCACAACGGCGGTTATACGGTTTGTGCCATTCGGAAGCACCTGATTACGAACATCCGCAATAACCGACACATTGTTTTCGTTCAGCTGTTTAAGATCCTCCGCCATACCACGCACCTTGATGGTCAATTCAGTTTCCTGAATTTTGGCATCTGTGCCATCCGGCAGATTATCCAGTGTTAGTTTTTTTACACGAATGGTTTTGGTCTGAACATCATTAAATGTTACAGAAACCTTAACCGTTTCTAAATTATTGATATTTTTTACACCGTTCTGCAGCACAACAGGCAGGCTGGTTTCAAAGTTCTCTGTGCGCTCAGCCACATCAATAACGCCTAGATCCACAGCATTGATCTTTTCAAGCACCTCTTCGTTGCCAGAGATCGTAATACTTTCAGGCTCAACCTTAGCAACACAGAAAGAACTGTCAAGACCGCCGCTGCTGTTCACGATCGTAACAGTTAGAGGAACTGTTTTTTCCTTCACAACTGTAACCGTAACGTCAATGGTCTCAACATTGACCTGCAAAAAAGTTTTAGGAACAACTACTTTATCGGCATCCACTAACGTAAATGAACAGTTAAAGGTGTTGGTTTCCGCAAAAGTTTCCTGCGTGATCTCGATCTGTGCTGATTCGATAGTATCTACGATTGCCTTGGGTCCCGTAACTGTAACAAAGTTATTAAGCATTGTGGGTTCTTCCAGAATATAGCCTTCCGGGACCCCACCGTTTACCGTTACCTTAACGGGAATATTTGAAACAACATTTTCATCAAAGCAAACCTTTACTGTTTCAACAGATTGGGATACCAGCTTCAAATTCTGATTTCCCATGTTGATTTTAACAGGAAGGTCATATTCACCGCTCCGGGTAACATTGCTCAAATCAACCGATGCAGTTACTTTTGTGTGGTCCATGAGGGCAATGGTATCACGGGAACCGCTAACGCGAACAGAAACGGTTTCTTCAATAGTTGTCATGATACCAAGGCCTTCCTTTTGAGGAACGGACCCCTCATAATCCACAGAGATCTTGATATTACTGATCGAACCGTCCGTATCAGGATCCACATATTCGCAGATCAAAAACCACACAACGACCGCAAGAAACAGCGAGATCAGTTTCAGATGCCAGTTATTACGGAAAAGACCAATCAGCTTTTCTTTAATATTCAATTTCATTTTTCCACCTCCGCCACTTTCTTAGACTTATCGGAGAGGAAATTATCCGTAAGAACCTTTCGAAGCTCGTCTATTGAAATTCCAATGTGGATCTCTCCGTTTTGTGCATAAGAGACCTTCCCGGTCTCCTCTGAAACAACAACGACCAATGCATCGGAAATCTCACTCAATCCAACAGCCGCGCGATGACGGGTTCCCAGGGCCTTACTGATCTCCAGACGCTGACTCAAAGGAAGCAAGCACCCCGCAGAAATAATACGGAAATCCCTGATAAATACAGCACCATCGTGCAAAGGGGTATTGGGGAAAAAGATGGTAACTAGAATCTGGGCAGTAAGATCGCTGTTAAGATAGGTGCCAGTGACCTCAACTTCCCCCAGCTTTGTCGTTTTTTCAAACACCATTAAGCCGCCGATCTTGCGATTTGATAAATCAGAGCAGCAATCGCAGACACTCTTGATGGCACCGTTAATGCGATCCGTTTCGGAATTTGCAGCCTTCGAAAAGGATAACACCTTCGAAAGATCAATACGCCCTAATTTTTCCAGCATAGACCTGAGCTCCGGCTGAAATACAATAATGATCGTAATAAAACTCAACTGAAGAACATTAGTCATCAAATAACCAACTGCGCTCAGCTCCATCCATTGAGATAAAATGATCAGCAGCAGCAAAATGCCAAGACCGCGCAGCAGGTGGCCCGCTCTTGTCTGCATAATAAAATTCAAAACACTGTATATCAGGTAAGCAACAACTAAAATATCAATAAAATCTTTAGCCTGAACGGTGCGAAATACATTTAAAACGTGATCAAAAAAATCAGCTATCATTGACACCCTATATTCTTCTCCATCTTTTTATAATGAACTATTATATCATAATATTTTTTTAAAATAAATACCTTTTCTTAAATTAAGCAAATTTTTTAACAATCTTTACAAACTGATCAATTTCACGCTCTGTATTAAAGTATCCGAAACTGATTCGCACCATTCCCCGCTGCTCCGTGCCCATCCTCAAATGGAAGAGCGGGGCACAATGAATTCCGCCTCTTACATAAATTCCGTTTTTATCCAGATAAGAAACCAAGTCCCCCGAGTGATATCCGGCAATATTTAGCGGAATAACACCCAAACACTTATTACTATTTTGCTTCATATACAGCTCAATACCGGGAATCAACTCCAATTCGTCATATGCATAATCAGTCAGCCTTCGCTTGTGACGATAGATGTTTTCTTGACCGATCTCATCAATATATTGCGCAGCAGCCAACATTCCGGCACAAATCGGGGTGGGAAGCGTTCCGCTCTCCAGGTGCTCCGGCAGATCGATCGGTTGTTCCGGATTCAGACTTTCCGTTCCGGTACCTCCATAAACCAAAGGGCGTGGCAAACGATTGTTCACAAGAATAATACCGCCACCCTGCGGTCCCAGTAAGCCCTTGTGAGAAGGTGCGCAATAATAATCTATCCCCGTTTTTACAATATCAATAGGCAATGAACCGGCACCTTGCGCACCATCAACAATCAAAAGCACAGATTCAGGTTTTTTTACAGCCAATCTTTCGATCGGAAGAATACGTCCGCATACATTTGAGCATTGCGTACACACAATTGCTTTGGTCTTATTTTTTACTGCCCGTAGAATACGCTCAACTGTTACATCATCATCCTCAAAATCCACACGAACCACTGAAACATCCACGCCGCGGCTTTGAAGATACCATAAAGGACGCAGAACACTATTGTGCTCAAGATCGGTTGTAATAATATGATCCCCTTTTTCAAAGAGGCCCAGCAAAACCGTATTCAACGCATAGGTTGCGTTCGGCACGAGAATAACATTTTCCGGTTTATCAACGCCAAAAAGATCTCCCAGCGCAACCCTGGTATTATACACCAATTCCGCAGCATTCATCGATAATCGATGACCGCTTCTTCCGGGATTTGCCCCATTTTTTTGCAGCCATCCTCCCACAGCTTTTGTGACGCTCGGAGGCTTTGGATGGGAGGATGCACCGTTATCAAAATAAATCAATGTGAATTCCCCCGAATATAGTTTTATTTCGAAATATTATGCTCCATTAACAGTTTTCTTGCCAAATCCATATTTTTTTCAGAAACATTCAAATAATAGTAACAGCCGGCCTCTCCGCTTCTTTTTCCCACATAAGCTTTGATGCCGTTCTGATGCAGCAATTGCTTTCCTTTCATTGCATAGGTAGCGCTTTTCACAGGAAGCTCCATTTTTATCATCTCCTTTATATGCGTACCCATTTATTCTATGTAATAAAATAACAGATGTTTATAGATCAAAAAACATGCCGAAAATTTTTTCGGCATGTTTGCGATTCAAGTTTATCTTGCTAAAGTTCCATAAGCATCCGTATCCAAGAGCAATTCGCCCCACTCTTTCAGGATCGACTCATTGATATAATGAAAACGGCATCGACCTCCAAATTCCTCTAAACCGGATAAAAAGCTCGGGAAATACGGATCCAGCATCACGTCCGGAGAAAAAGAAAGCAATATATAATACTGCTGTTTGTAACGATACAATTCGCTGATCTCCGGTCTGAATCTATCCATATAATGAAAAAGTTTTAATACATCAGATCCATTCGTTACTCTAAAAATATACATCTCTGCGTCGGCTCTGTCTGCTTTATCAAATTCAATTCTTTCACGCCCTTCCCGCTCCATTCGTGTAAGAAGAATATAATAAGTACGGGAAACTCCCGGAACCACCTCGATCATCACACGGCAATCCTGGAAATTTACACCGGTTTGATCATAAGTTTTTTGTATTAATTCATAAATAAAAGCACGTGAAAGGGGATCGTCATAATTGAGTTTTTCAAATGGAAGATCATATAATTCCACATCGTGATCCTCCATCAGGATCTTGACTCTGTTTTCATCCAACACCTTTACAAGCATTGCGATACCCTCCCATCAAAAAATATACACTCTTTACAGAATATGAAAGTAGGGGACAATTGTTACTCACAACTGCCCCTTGATGCGTTCCATAGCACCTTTTTCCAATCGAGATACCTGCGCCTGAGAGATCCCAACCTCAGCTGCCACCTCCATCTGTGTTTTACCTTCCAAAAATCGCAGTTCAATAATGTTTTTTTCACGTTCCGGCAATTTATTGATCGCATCCTTGATCAATAACTCATCCAGCCAATCATCCCCTCCCCGTCCATCGCTTACTTGATCCATCACATAGATCGCATCATTTCCATCAGAATATACAGGTTCAAAAAGAGAGATCGGATCAACAATGGCATCAAGTGCCATTACAACGTCCTCCTTTTTAACGTCTAATTCTTTAGCAATTTCCGAAACAGTAGGCTCCCGATTTTTCTCATTTGCCAGCCTTTCCTTCACAGTCAAAGCCCGGTAGGCCAGATCGCGTGTTGCCCGGGAAACACGAACCATATTATTATCACGTAAATATCTGCGGATCTCTCCCAAAATCATCGGAACACCATAGGTGCTGAACCGCAGACCGAGGCTTAGATCAAAATTATCGATACTTTTAATCAATCCGATGCAGCCCACCTGAAAGAGATCATCCATGCTCTCCCCTCTTCCGGCGAACCGCTGAACCAAAGAAAGCACCAATCTTAGATTTCCTTCAACAAATTTATCCTTTGCTTTTTTATCTCCTTCCTTGATACGTCTGAGCAATTCATTTTTTTCATCATTCGAAAGTATTGGCAATTTCGAGGTATCCACACCGCTGATCACAACTTTATTGATCATATCTTCCTCCGCTTTGTTTTTTCAAACACATTATTTCCAACTTTTACTTATCTTATACGAACACAACGCCATTCCGAACATAAGATAAACAGAGGTGATCATATGAAATACAGCAGTTTTTGCGCCGCTAACAGCGGAGAAGGATTTATATCTTTTTTTGATACAATATTAGACGAAAAAAAGCATAAAGTTTATTACATAAAAGGCGGACCCGGCAGCGGAAAAAGTACCCTTCTTAAGGAGATTTCCGCAAAAGCCGAGAATGCAGAGCTGATATATTGCTCGGGCGATCCTGCCAGCTTAGACGGTGTTATTCTTCCGGATCAGAATGCCGTGATCATCGATGCAACAAGTCCACACAGCCACGAACCACAATACCCGGCTGTCGGAGGAAATATGATCGATTTGGGTGAAGGCTGGACTCCCGCCAAAATGGATCAACAAGCAATCATAGAACTATCAGATCAGAAAAAAGAAATATACAAAAGCTGTTATAGCCTTTTAAAAAGTGCGGCAAGTATTCATACAGGTGTTTTCTTCCCTATTAACAAGTATTTTTCAATTTCAAAGGCACAGGCTTTGATTGATAAGATCTTGCGTCAAAATGCGTTGTGGGAGAAACGGGAACAGCCTGCACAAGTGCAATACCGTTTCTTGTCTGGCATTTCTCCGGAAGGCCGCATCACCCTTACTGATTCTTTTGAAAAGCTCGGCAAGAATGCTGTCATTCTGGACGACCGATGGATGATCAGCAATTTCTTTCTGCAGCTCCTTGATGCCAAATTAACGGAAAACGGCATCGCTCACATCAACAGTTATCATCCGCTGCTTGGAAAAAGTATTTTGCACCACATGATCATTCCGGATGCAAATCTATCTATTGTAACAAAAGACGGCATTTTTCAATCGGATGTTGCAGACGAAAGCATCATAAAAAGAATATCAATACAGAGCATGGTCGATAAAAGCTTCATAGAAGAAAACAAAAACAAATTGGCTTTCATCAAACGGTTGGAACGTGAAATATTGAATCTTGCCTGCAGCAAATTGGAAGATGCAAGAAATATTCATATGAGAATTGAACAGGAATATGCGAAAGGTACTGATTTTAACGCAACAGCGGCGCTTAAACAAAATTTAATAAATAATCTCTTTTCCGAAACTTGATTTTATACCCCTAATGTGATAGACTTATCGAAGAGATAAGATGTACAAAAATAAGGAGAAATAACATGAAGTTGATATCATTTGCTGTTCCGTGCTATAACAGTGAAGGCTATATGCGCAGGTGCATCGATTCCTTACTGATAGGAGGAGATAAAGTTGAGATCATCTTGGTAAATGATGGTTCTACCGACCGCACCGGAGAAATAGCTGATGAATACAAAGAAAAATATCCGAATATTATTAAGGTGATCCATAAAGAGAATGGCGGGCACGGCTCCGGAATCATGGCAGGCCTTGCTGCCGCCGAAGGGCTCTATTACAAGGTTATCGATTCCGACGATTGGGCAGATCTCGATTCCCTGCAGCAAATACTGGCACTGATCGAATCCTTTATGAGCCGCGGAAATTTATTGGATCTAATTGTATGCAACTATGTATATGAAAATGAAGGAAAGAAACCGCACACCATTCATTATCGTGGCATTTTTCCCAGAGAAAAAGAGTTCACTTGGTCTGAATGTGGCCCCTTCGACATTACCCGATATATGATCATGCATTCCATCTTCTACCGAACTGAGCTTGTGCGGGAAAGTAATCTTCAAATTCCTCTGCACACCTTCTATGTGGATAATGTCTTTCTATACACACCCCTTCCACTGGTCAATTCGATTTATTATTGCGATACAGATTTTTACCGCTACTATATTGGCCGCTCTGACCAATCGGTAAACGAAGCAGTTATGATCAAACGTGTGGATCAGCAGATCAAGGTTTCCAAGATCCTTTTGGAAAAGCATGATCTACTTAAGATCCGCCAATCCCGCCCTAAACTTTATCGCTATATGATCAACTATGTCAGCGTTATGGTTTTGATCGCTGCACTTCTACTAACGCTGGACGGTTCCCCAGAAGCGCTGGCGAAATTAAAAGACTATTGGAAATACTTAAAAGAAGAACATTCGGATATCTATGGCCACTTACGCTATCGCTCCTTGGCTGGATTATATGCGTACACCAACAAATTTGTACGCAAAGTCACCATTGCAGGATACCGCATAGTGCAGAAAATCTATAAATTTAATTAAGGTGTTTTATGTCAAAACTATTCAAGCTGATTAAAACAAAGTATTCCCACGTGATAATGCTCGGATATTTTCTCATTTATATGCCTTGGTTTACATGGTTAAACGGCTTCACTCCGCAAAGAGAAAACCTCACCGAGATGTATTCAAGGGTAGATGACCTGATTCCATTTTGCGAGCTATTTGTGATACCTTATTTCCTGTGGTTTGCATACATTGCAGTTGGGTACGTATTCTTATTCTTTAATAATCGAAGCGATTTTTTAAGAATGTGTGCTTTTCTTTACATCGGAATGACCACATGCCTAATCATATATATGATCTTTCCAAATTATCAGGCATTACGTGTAGATTACGAAGCTCTGGGTCGAAGCAACTTCCTGATCGAAGCCATTCGATTGCTGCAGATGGGCGATTCACCTCACGATGTATTTCCCAGTATTCATTGCCTGAATTCCATCGGCATGAATATTGCGCTTGCAAAAAATGAATGGTGCAAAAAGCACACTCCCGTTCTCATTGGAGCAACAATTCTTACAACTTTGATCTGTCTTTCCACTGTATTTGTAAAGCAGCATTCTATTTTGGATCTTTACGGTGCAATCGCTCTTTCCATTCCCCTTTATATCATCAGTTATAAGATCGATTGGAAAAAAATCTTATCAAAGCGTAAAAAGCTCACATAAATACAAATTCAAATGGGCATCCCGATTGGGATGCCCATTTTATCATACATTGTTAGGAATCTTGCTGTAGCCCTTCTCGTTTTCTTCCAAGGAAATAGCTTTGGTCCATTCCTCATATGCCGCCTCATAATCAGCATTCTTCTTATCGGAGATACAATCAGATTTCCAAGCAGCAATCCCTTCTCCAACATAATAGCAGATCGCATAGCCGCCATCGATCTCGATCGCTTCGAAATCCCCAACCTTACGGTTGGAAGAATAAGCCCATGCACCGATGTTTCCTTCAAAAGAGCTTTCCTTATAGTTTTCGCACAAACCGCCGTTTGCGGAGCTGGAGGTGTTTTCACTGTACTCAGCCGCATACTTCTTGAAGGTTTCTTCAGTGAGACCGGCAGCTTTCATCTCGTTCAAAATATCGGTTGCCTTCTGCTGGATCTCATCTTCGGAATAGGTGCTCTCAGTCAGTACAATATCACGAATCGTACGGGTTGCAGATTCATCACGATAAGGTGTAGCAGTACACAAGTAAACCGTATAACTCCCGGTTTCATCGTCGTAAATAAAGGTTTCTCCAACCTTAGCAGTTTTAAAAAGCCATTCGGACGCAGAATCTTCATCATTGTAGAGAGCCTTTGTTACTGCAACTGCGGAAACTTCAGATTTAAGCTCATCCTCAGTATAGTCATCCGAAATCGTTTTATTCGCACGCAAATAGTTCTCTACCCATGCACTGAAGGCAGCAGCATCCTTTACAGCAGCAAGTGCATCAGCCTGAGTTTTCGCCGCAGCATATGTGGTTGTATCTTTAGTATCTTCAGCAGCAATTGTAAAACTATAATAATCTACATAACGATATGTATCAATATTATCGGTATAGTATTGTTCAAGTTCTGCATCAGTATAACTCAGGGAATCCTGGAATTTATTCAAGTAATTCAAAGCCATTTTTTGCAATTCCAGGCATTTCCGTACATCACTTTCGTTTACACCAGTTCCGAAAACTGCACTTAAGAATTTTGCATTTTCAATCTTATTTTCTTCAGCTACGGAGTATAACTGATCAATAGTTGCCTGAATATCTGCCTGATCGTCATCGCTCAGGGTCATCTTTTCTTCTTGTGCCTTTTCGGCGAGATAAAGATACTCTTTCACTTCACTTCCTGCCTGATTAGCAAAATAATCAAACCAGGACGAGCCTGATTCGAAAGTGCAATCCTGCGTTTTCAAGGATACCGATGTATCCAGGCCTAAGGCTTCAAGGTAAGATGAATAAGTATTTAAGAAATTATTGTACTGCGAATAGAAGAAATAAGACATCATAGCCGCATCAACAGAATAGTTTTCGGTTTCGAGTACAACTGTATCTCTTTGAATCGTTCCCTTTCTGAATGCAGCAGAATAAACTGCATTATAAACCAAACCGCCCACAAGACATACGATCAAAACAATTGAAATAACAGTAACGGCTACTTTTGTTATTTTTTGCTTCTTGGCGCGTTTTGCTTCCGCAATTTTGTTTGCTTCTTTTTCGGCAGCGCGCTCAGCGCGTACCCGTTGTCCTTTACCCATGGTAAAACCTCCGTGTTTTAAAAATACAATACATATATTATACACTATATTTTTCGTTTTGTGAATAAGGAATTAGTAAAAAATATGTAAATAAAATTCAAAGAGTCCTTCTTTCGAAGGACTCTTTATGAATTGATTATTGCTCACCGAAACGATTTCTTGCCACATAGGTGGTATGCAACAGTTCATGAGCCTTATGGCTGCCGGGACGCTCCAGATAAGTATCATAGAGTTCCTTAATCATGGGATTCTCATGAGACTTTCTGAGGGTCATGGCCGCATCGGTATCATACAGAGCCTTGGCACGCATTGCACGCAGATCTTCAAAGTTGCGAACAGATGCAGGCTGGAAGGGCTGACCGCCGCCGTTTACACAGCCGCCGGGGCAACCCATAATTTCAATGAAGGTGTAGTCTGCCTCACCGGCCTGAACCTTCTTCAACAGTTCTTTAGCATTCGCCAAACCGGAGCAAACAGCAACCTTAATATCAAGATCGCCCACCTTATAGGAGGCCTCTTTGATACCAGCAGTACCACGAACATCGGTAAACTCCAGCTTACCCAGTTCCTCACCAGTCAGGGTTTCTACTGCAGTACGCAGGGCTGCTTCCATAACACCACCGGTAGCACCAAAGATCAAACCGGCGCCGGAACCGATACCCAGAGGATTATCGAATTCGCTGTCCTCCAGCTTGGTGAAGAACAAACCAGCTCTTTTGATCATTCTGGCCAGTTCACGAGTGGTAATGGAGATATCCACATCAGGAACACCGGCTGCATTCTGATTTTCACGACCCACTTCAAATTTCTTGGCAGTACAGGGCATAACAGAAACGCTGACGATATCTTTGGGATCAATATTATTCTTCTCGGCATAGTAGGTCTTAACCAGAGCGCCAAACATCTGCTGAGGAGACTTGCAGGAAGAAAGATGAGGAATCATATCGGGGAAGTTATGCTCACAGAACTTGATCCAACCGGGAGAGCAAGAGGTGATCATAGGCAGTGCGCCACCCTTCTGAACACGGTCGATCAACTCGTTTGCCTCTTCCATAATGGTAAGGTCGGCAGAAAGATCGGTATCAAATACCTTATCAAAGCCCAGCTTCTTCAAGGCAGTAACCATCTTACCTTCAACATTGGTACCGATGGGCATATCAAATGCCTCGCCCAAAGTAACACGAATAGAAGGAGCAACCTGGACAACCACGTGTTTAGTGGGATCAGCAAGAGCTTCCCAAACCTTATCGGTGTCGTCTCTTTCAGCCAGAGCACCGGTGGGACAAGCAACAATACACTGACCGCAAGCCACGCAGGAGGTCAAGCCCAGACCGTCATCGAATGCAGAGCCGATATGAGTAGCAAAGCCTCTTTCATTGGCACCAATCACAGAAACAGCCTGGTTCTTTTCACATACGGCTACGCAACGACGGCAAAGAATACACTTATTGTTGTTACGAACCATATGAACAGCAGAAGCATCCTCCTCATAGAAGTTTACATCGCCGTCAAACTTATCTTCCTTCTCGACCTTGTACTCATTGCAAAGACGCTGCAGCTCGCAATCACCGGAGCGCACGCAAGATAAGCATTTCTTTTCATGATTGGAAAGGATCAGTTCCAGAGTCTGCTTTCTGGCCTTCAAAACCATGGGGCTATGGGTGTAAATGTCCATACCCTCAGCCACAGGGAAAACGCAAGCAGCAACCAAGCGGCCGACGCCGTTCACTCTGTTTTCAACAACGCAGATACGGCAAGCACCGATAGCGTTGATCTCCTTGAGGAAGCACAGAGTGGGAATATCGATATTCATTTGTCTGGCAGCTTCCAGAATAGTGGTACCGGCAGGTACGCTGACCGGAGTGCCGTTAATTTTTAAATTAATCATTACATTACTCTCCTTTACTTCCGGATAATAGCCTTAAACTTACACTTGCTTACGCAAACGCCGCACTTAATACACTTATTTTGATCAATGGTGTGCATATTCTTAACAGTACCGCTGATCGCATTAACAGGGCAGTTACGGGCACACAAAGTACAACCCTTACAAGCGTCGGTGATCTCATACCGCATCAGATCCTTACAAACGCCGGCAGGGCAGCGCTTTTCAAGAATATGTGCTTCATATTCATCTCTGAAGTAACGCAGAGTAGAAAGTACGGGATTAGGAGCAGTCTGACCCAGACCGCAAAGGGAGTTTGCCTTGATGTAATAGCACAGTTCTTCCAGATCATCCAGATCCTGCATAGTGGCCTTACCGGAAGTGATCTTCTCAAGATACTCCAGCATTCTCTTGGTACCGATTCGGCAGGGAGTACACTTACCGCAGGACTCATCCACGGTGAACTCCAAGAAGAACTTGGCGATATCCACCATACAGTTGTCCTCATCCATAACGATCAGACCGCCGGAGCCCATCATGGAGCCGATGGCAATCAGATTATCATAGTCGATGGGAGTATCGATCAGAGATGCAGGAATACAACCACCGGAAGGACCACCAGTCTGAGCAGCCTTGAACTTCTTGCCATTGGGAATACCACCGCCGATATCTTCGATAACCTCACGCAAAGTGGTTCCCATGGGAATTTCAACCAGACCGGTATTGGTGATCTTACCGCCCAAAGCAAATACTTTAGTACCCTTGGACTTCTCGGTACCCATAGAACCAAACCAATCAGCGCCGTTCAGAATGATCTGAGGAACATTGGCATAGGTTTCAACGTTACAGTTCATGGTAGGAATTCCGAAAATACCCTTTTCAGAGGGGAAAGGAGGACGGGGGCGAGGCTCACCGCGGTTACCCTCGATAGAGGTCATCAAAGCAGTTTCTTCACCGCATACGAATGCGCCGGCACCCAGACGGATCTCCATATCAAAATTAAAGCCTGTACCAAAAATATCGTTGCCCAAAAGACCATATTCACGAGCCTGATTGATGGCGATCTGCAAGCGGTTTACAGCGATGGGATACTCTGCGCGGATGTAAACAAAGCCCTTGCAGGCGCCAACAGCGTAAGCAGCAATTGCCATTGCTTCAATAACAGCATGGGGATCGCCTTCCAAAATGGAGCGGTCCATGAATGCACCCGGGTCACCTTCGTCTGCATTACAGCAAACATACTTGACATCTGCTTTGGTACGGGAAGCCAGATCCCATTTCAGGCCGGTGGGGAAACCGCCGCCGCCACGGCCACGCAGACCGGAATCCTTGATGCACTGAATTACCTCAGCCGGAGTCATCTCGGTCAGAACTTTACCCAAAGCCTGATAACCGTCATATGCGATGTATTCATCAATGATCTCGGGGTTGATCACACCGCAGTTCCGCAAAGCAACACGCTTCTGCTTCTTATAAAACTTAGTATCGTTCAAGGATGCATGCACACCCTTTTCTTCCATCTCAGCCACTTCACTGTAAAGATACTTCTTAACAATACGGCCCTTAATAATGTGCTCGGATACAATTTCCGGGATCGCAGAAGCATCGATACGGCTGTAGAAGGAACCTTCAGGATATACGATCATGATGGGGCCCAAAGCGCAAAGACCGAAGCAGCCGGTCATTACAACCTTAACCTCATCCTGAAGATTGTTCTTTTTCAGCTCGGTGTTTAAAGCTTCCATAATGCTATGGGAGCCGGAGGATGTACAGCCTGTACCGCCGCAAATCAAAATATGGTTTCTAATCATTTTATATTTCCCCCTTATTTCTGATAAGCGCCGATGGTGAAGTCCTGAACAACTTTGTTGTTAACAATATGCTCAGTAACGACCTTAGCCACTTTATCTTCATTCATTTTTACATAAGTGGTTTTAGTGCCATCAGGAGTGATTACCTCAACAACAGGCTCATACTGGCAGATGCCGATACAACCAGTCTGTGTACAAATCACATTTCCCAGATGACGATCTTCGATCTCTTTCAAAAAAGCATTAAGCACAGGGCGCGCGCCTGCAGCGATCCCGCAGGTCGCCATACCAACTACTACACGCACAGTATTGTCGTCTTCGGATGCACGAAGATTGACCTTGTTCTGCATTTTTTCTTTGATGGCTTGTAATTCAGCTAAAGATTTCATTTTATATTTTTCCTCCTTGAATGTCTTCCAGATTTTCTTTGATATATTCTCCAATCCAACTTAAAACAGCGGGCTCAGAAAGCGGAACATCTCCTAACTGAGCGTGCAAATCATCCGTATCCAAAACAAACTCTCCGGAATCGGTTGAATGCCGGTAAATAAAATGTATCTGATCATTTGCCTGAATCAAACTGACCATGGTACTGCTTATATCACCGATTGGAGCACGGTCCAGGTGATCCAGCCGGAAGGACGCATATACTGCAGTCCCCTCCCCTATCTTTGAGGAAATGGAAAATTTTCCATCTGTATCCTCTGCGCTTTGCTTAAACAAGGGAATTCCCAAGCCGACCTTACGGGTCGTACGTGTTGTAACGAACGGATCCGTTACTTTCTCAAGTAACTCATGATCCATCCCATGGCCGTTATCTTTTATTTCAATTTGAATCAGATTCGCCGAAATGCTTTCCGAGATGCTGATCTCAATTTTTTCCGCATTTGCTTTAATAGAATTATAGGTTATATCAAGAATATTAAGTGATAACTCCTTCATGGAACTCAGTCCATATACTTTTTCAGAATATCAGGAATATCACCTACGACCAAACGGCCATATACTTCTTCGTTAATGGTCATAACCGGAGCCAAACCGCAAGCACCGATGCAGCGGGTTGCCTCAAGAGAGAATTTACCGTCTGGAGTGCACTCACCCACATCAATACCGATGATTTCCTTGATCTTATTCAGGATATCGCCGGAACCTTTAACGTAGCAGGCAGTACCTAAGCACACACCGATCTTATATTCTCCTTTGGGAGCCAAGGAAAACTGGGCGTAGAACGTTACCACCCCATAGATGTGCTCCAAAGGAATATTAAGGCCTTCGGAAATAATTTTCTGCACCTCGATAGGCAGATAACCATAGATCTCCTGAGCCTCCTGAAGTACAGGCATCAGAGGACCATCCTGATCCTTGTGCTTAGCAATTACTTCATGCAACTGCTGCTCTTGCTCTTTTGTTCCTTTAAAAGGAACGGGACACTTGTTGCTCATGTTTTATCCTCCTTAGTATTGAAACTGCTTGGCAGTAATCTCCAACTAAAACAAACGTATTAATTTTAACATATATTCATGTTAATTTCTACATCTTTTTTTAAAATTTTTAAAAATCATAAAGTTTTCTCATTTTTGAGATATTTTATTAAAGAATCAGCTGTATTTTCCGGCAAATCCAACAAGTTTTCTCCGGAATGTTCCCCGATGTCCTGCAAATAGTGAGCATCGGAATCATGAATATAAACATACGGTCTTTTACCGAGGCCGGGCGTTGCGATCAAGAATGCATCCGGAAGATTACGCGAAAGCTCAAAACTATGAAAACCCATATAATCCCCTACCATACCAAAGTTGCCGACAAGGCTCTTGGTTTGCTTATCGATATGTGCCGGAACCGCCACCCCTCCATAGGAATCGACCAATTCGGGCAGACCGTCCAGTGATATGGTTGTTGCATTGATTAGGTAACGCGGATCCTCACCCAACACACGGTCTTCCTCATCCATAAGGTGCTGAAAACCAAATATTTTCGGATCATTCCGGATAGGCGGCAAGGCCGGCTTTACCTGCTCTTCATCAAAAGCCCTTGCAGCTTCAAGGGTAGGAAATAAACATAACACATGAATTTCCTCTGCTGTTTCAAGCTCCATGGCAGGAACTACTGTGATCCCCACCTCCTTTCCGACACACATTACAGCCTCAACATTTCCGGTAGTATTGTGATCGGATACCGCTATCATATCCAAGCCGCAGATCATCGCCATATTCACGATATTATTAGGGGTCATATCCCCATCTCCGCAAGGAGATAAAGCAGAATGAATATGAAGATCATACCGCAGCTCCATAATGCGCTCCTTTAAACTGATTTTAATACTTCATATATTTTAACGGCAGTTGCATAGGTAGGATCCGGCGAAGAAAGAACAATAATATCGTTTTCTATCGCCTTTTCCAAGGCTCTTTCATCTGGCTTAACGCCTTCACTCAAAATCACACAGGGAAGATCTGCCATAACAGCAACGGCCATTACATTGGTATTGGACATCACAGTAACCAGGGCATCTTCATCACCGGCCCGACCAATGACCCACGAAAGAAGGTCGCAGCAATAGGCTCCGCAAACAGGCCGGGCCTCAGCATTTGCACCGGAAAAATATGTAAAACCGCAGGCTTTTGCAAGTTCATGTACATTCATCATTCCATAATATCCTTTAAACGATTTTTTAAAACGATCAAGCAATCAGAAAACTTTGCAGTTCCTTCCACGACATCCACAGCAAAAGCGTGGCAAGATGGCGAGCCACAGGCAGAGCAATCAATTCCCGGCAACTCCTTTTCGATGCGCTGAATCTCTTGCATTTTCATCATTGCCTTCTGCAGATCCTGATCCAATTGCATAACAGGATCATACTCGATAGGCTTATGCCAAAAATAATCCTCAGCCGGCAGATCAAAATCCTTCATTCGATTGCTGGAGACAGGCATATATTTCCTCAGCTGGCGTACACGGGTGCGTGCAATATAGGGATTTTCAATATTCAGACATCCTCCAACGCAACCGGAAACACAAGCGCCCAGTTCCACAAAATCTACATCTAAAAGTTTATCATCCTCGATCTCCTCAAGGATCTTAATAACATTTTCCATACCGTCAGCAGCCAGATATCTGGTGCGTAGCAGAGCTGTTGCCTCTCCACCAGTGTATCCCCAAGAAATGCCGGTCAAGCCACATTCCGAAAGAGGCTTGGGCTGTTGGATTTTATTCATTGCCGCAAGCAACGGCTTGTATACATCCGAAATTGCTAGAACACCACTTACGTCTGTATCATCTGTTCCCAAAGGCTGATGCATCGCAGTCACCTTAGCCGGGCAAGGTGAAATAAAGAAAACGCCGATTTTTTCAGTTGGAAGCCCGGTTTTCTTTTCTGCTTCGATACGTGCAATACTGGCTGCGATCTCAACAGGCGCTTTGACCCCCAAAAGATGAGGAATCAGCTTCGGAAAACGCACACGGATCAATCTGACGATCGCAGGGCAGGCAGTAGAGATAATCGGTTTCGGCTGATTGGGTTCATTCATGATCTTTCTTGTACATTCAGAAACCAATTCTGCAGCCCTGGCAACCTCAAAAACATCATCAAAACCAATATCAAGCAGGCCATTCAAAATGTAATCCACATTATCCAGATTATTAAACTGCCCATATAAAGCAGGCGCAGGCAAAGATACATTATATTCAAATTCATCCAATAAAGAAAGTTTATCAAAAACCGCTTTTTTTGCACGATGGGGGCAAACTCTGATACATTCCCCGCAATCTATGCAGCGTTCTTTAATGATCGTTGCTTTTCCATTCTTAACACGGATCGCTTCTGTGGGGCAGCGTTTTACGCAGGTAATACAGCCCCGGCAGCGTTTTGCATCAAGAGTAACGGAATGGAAGTACTCCATTATATCACCTCATGTATTGATCAAAATGGTTAACGTTGTGCCGACACCCAGCTCGGTATCGATCTTTAATTCATCCGAATACTTTTTAATATTAGGCAGACCCATGCCGGCTCCAAATCCCAAATTACGGACCTCCTCCGGTGCAGTAGAGTAGCCCTCCTGCATTGCAAGATTAATATCCTTAATCCCAGGTCCTTTATCAGCCAGAATGATGCAGATCGTACTCTGGGTGATTTCAACCCTTGCTTCACCGCCGTCTGCATGGATCACCATGTTGATTTCGCCCTCATACATTGCAATGGCAACACGACGGATCACATCCGGCGAAAAGCCCAATTGTTTTAATGTTTTTTTGACCGATGAAGACGCTTCTCCCGCTGCGCTAAAGTCCTCTCCATCCACTTGATATGTTAATACGATCGGTTCCATTAAACCTTGTCAGCCCCTTCACTAAATAGTCCATTGGCATAGAGGATCCCACATGCAGTATACATGCGATAATTGGTTGCCAAAACTGTAATGCCATTATCCGCGGCCAAGGAAATCACAGGATCTTCAGGACGTTTCCCGCGCACAAATACAATACATTTCATATCCATCATCTGTGCAGTACGCACTGTTTGGGGATTGACAAGTCCGGTCAAAAGAATACTTTGGTCCTTTACAAAAGCAAGCACATCGCTCATCATATCAGAGCCGCACGCACTTTTTGCTTCACCCTCTAGCCCCTCTTCACAGCAAAGAACCTCCGCATCCAGCAGTTCACATACCTTTGAAAGCTTCATTGTTCGATCTCCTTTTATGAATTTGCATAATTTCCGCAAAAATCATCGCCTTTATTTGTTGATTATAACATATATTGATTCATTAATCAAGAGATAAGTTGACTTTTTCCAATAAAGAGAATATAATATATATCAAATTTTATAAAGAAAGGTGTAATTTACATGAGAGTTTACAATTTTTCCGCAGGTCCCTCCATGCTTCCTCTTGAGGTTCTGGAAAAAGCCGCCAGTGAAATGACGGAGTACGGTGCCTCAGGCCAGTCCGTAATGGAGATGAGCCATCGATCTAAGGAGTACGGAGCTATCATTGAGTCAGCGGAATGTCTGCTCCGTAAAGTCCTTTCCATTCCCGATAATTACAAAGTGCTGTTTTTGCAGGGTGGCGCTTCCAGCCAGTTTGCAATGATTCCCTTAAATCTGATGACCAAAAACGGTAAGGCTGATTACGTAATCACCGGTCAGTGGGCTAAAAAAGCATATAAAGAGGGCTGTCGCTACGGTCAGTGCCGAGCAGTAGCTTCCAGCGAAGATAAGACCTTCTCTTACATTCCCGAGCTGAACAGCGCCGATTTCGACAAGGACGCAGACTATTTCCATATTTGCTACAATAACACCATCTACGGAACCAAGTATTATAAATTGCCTGAAACCGGCAATGTACCCTTGGTTGCAGATATGTCTTCCTCCATCCTCAGCGAAGAAATCGATGTATCAAAATTTGGTATGATCTACGCTGGAGCCCAGAAAAACATGGGGCCCGCAGGACTTACCGTCGTTATCATCCGCGAAGATCTCATCGGGGAGCCTCAGGCTATCACCCCCACCATGTTCACTTACCAAACCCATGCAGACAATGGTTCTATGTTCAACACGCCTCCCACCTATGCCATTTATATTTTAAAATTAGTATTGGAGTGGATCGAAAATATCGGCGGCATTAAGGTTCTGGAAGAAAAGAATAAGAAGAAGGCCGCCCTGCTTTATGATTTCCTGGATCATTCCGAAATGTTCCATCCCACCGTTATGGGGGCCTCCCGTTCGATGATGAATGTGCCTTTTGTTACCGGCAACGATGAATTGGATAAAAAGTTCATTGCAGAATGTACTAAAAACGGCTTTGTAAACATCAAGGGCCATCGCTCTGTTGGCGGGATGCGTGCAAGCATTTACAATGCAATGCCTTATGAAGGCGTTGAAGCTCTTGTAAACTTTATGAAGAAATTTGAAGAGGAAAACAAGTAATCATGAAAATCCAAACCCTGAATAAAATCGCAAAGATCGGCCTTGATGGCTTTGATCAAAAATACGAAATCTGCGACACTTGCGATGCTCCCGACGGTATTTTAGTTCGCAGCGCTTCTCTCCACGATATGGAACTCCCCGCCTCCCTGCAGGCTGTTGCACGTGCCGGTGCTGGCGTAAATAACATTCCTCTGGATGCCTGTGCTGAAAAAGGAATCGTTGTTTTCAACACTCCCGGTGCCAACGCCAACGCCGTTAAGGAATTAGCCATCTCTGCTCTTTTATTAGCTTCCAGAGATATTATCGGTGGTGTTGAATGGGCCAAGACTCTTACCGGCGACGATGTTGCAAAGCAGGTGGAAAAAGGCAAGTCTCAGTTTGTAGGGCCTGAAATTATGGGCAAAAAGCTGGGTATCATCGGTTTAGGTGCCATCGGTGTGCAGGTTGCCAATGCAGCGCAACATTTAGGCATGGAGGTATATGGATATGATCCGTATATTTCTCTTCAATCCGCCTGGAACCTGAATCATCATGTAAGCAAGGCCGCTGACATCAACGATGTTTTCACAACCTGCGACTATATTTGTCTGCACGCACCTTTAACCGCTGAGACAAAGCATTGTATCAACAAGGATTCCATTGCACTTATGAAGGATGGCGTTCGTATTTTAAATCTTTCCCGTGCAGATCTGGTCAACGACGATGATATTTCTGCCGCACTGGAATCCGGTAAGGTAGCCAAATATGTCACCGATTTCCCCAATACCAAGACCCTGACCATGAAAAATGCTATCCCCATTCCCCATTTGGGCGCTTCTACCCCCGAGAGTGAGGACAACTGTGCCGTCATGGCGGTAAAGGAATTACGTGATTATCTGGAGAACGGCAATATTACCAATTCCGTAAACTATCCCAACGTTTCCACTCCCTTCAATTCCGCACTGCGAATTTGTATTTGTCACCGCAATATTCCCAATATGCTTTCTGCTCTCTCCGCTATCGTTTCTGCAGTTGGTGTAAACATTGAGAATCTTCTCAACAAATCTAAGGGCGACTATGCATATACACTGATCGATTGTAACGAAGATATCGGCGATCGTGTTATTGATGCATTAGCTGCTGTAGACGGTGTACTGCGTGTACGTTGCATTCGATAACCATTCATAAAAACATTAAAACCGCTTTTGGATCCAAAAGCGGTTTTAATGTTTTTGAGATAAAAGTATCTGGTCAATTAAGTTTTTACAATCATTATATGAAGCAATCCGGCCTGCCGCAACTTTATATGACGAGGCACCGATAACTCCTTTTAAATACCATAGCATATGCTTGCGGAATTCAATACAGGCCTTTTCTTCCCCTTTATCTTCTATCGTATACTGCAATTGTTTCAAGCATACTTCAAAGCGCTCCTCGAGGGAAATGGATGTTTGTTCACCGCAATCTAAATACTGTTTGATCCGTTTAAAAACATCAGGAGAGCCCAATGCACCACGCGCCAGCATTATTCCATCGGCACCGGTTAAATCCAGTATTCTTTTTGCTGAGGGACCATCCACCACATCTCCATTTGCAATCACAGGAATTGAAACTGCCTGTTTAATACGGCGTATCATATCATAATCAGCCTGTCCAGCATAAAATTGTTCTCTTGTACGCCCATGAATTGTAATAAAGGAAGCGCCGGCATCTTGGATCATACGCGCAAAGTCAGTCAAGGAATCATCCGGCTTATCAATGCCAATTCTCATTTTTACACTTACAGGAACACAACTCCCCTTCACGGCAGAACGTACTAATTCAGCGGCAAGTTTTGGTTCTTTCAGTAAAGCACTGCCATCGCCATTGTTAAAAATCTTCGGTGCCGGGCAGCCCATATTCAAATCAATACCGGCAGGATCAAATTGATTTGAAATAAACTCAGCTGCATATTCCATAGATTCAGGCTCTCTGCCAAATAATTGAATTAAAATTGGGGTTTCTTCCATTGAATAACGTGCCAAAGAAATCGTTTTTTCAGAACCAAAACGAACTGCTTTTGCACTGATCATTTCTGTAACAGTATAGTCTGCCCCCCATTCACGGCAAATTTTTCGAAAGCCGCTATCACCGGGTCCGGCCATTGGCGCAAGACCAATCAATCCACACGGGGAAAAAAGCATCGCATGAACCTCTTTCATATAAAATAAGCCCCGGTCGGTATACCGACCGGGGCAAATCAGCTTTAATTACTTCAGCTCAACAGTAGCGCCGGCTTCAGTCAGCTTATTCTTAATTTCCTCAGCCTCATCCTTGGAAGCGCCTTCCTTGATGGCCTTAGGAGCATTGTCAACCAGGTCCTTAGCCTCTTTCAGACCCAGACCAGTGATTTCCTTAACAACCTTGATAACGTTGATCTTGGAAGCACCAGCACTAGCCAGGATTACATCGAACTCAGTCTTTTCAGCTTCAGCTGCAGCACCGGCACCGGGAGCAGCAGCAACAGCAACGGGAGCAGCAGCAGATACACCGAACTCCTCTTCAATAGCATGAACCAGATCAGCCAGTTCCATAACAGTCAGGGTTTTGATTTCTTCTACGATATTCTTAATATCAGCCATTTCTTTAATCCTCCAAATAAAATTAAATTAAAAGTTAAGCAGTAGCTTCTTCGCCGTCGTTCTTCTGATCGACAACTGCCTGCAGAGCACGAGCCAAGCCGGAAACATTACCGTTAAGAGCATAGAGCAGCATGCAGAGCAGACCTTCTTTGCTGGGCATAGTAGCCAGCTTTTCCAGTTCTGCAACAGAAACAACCTTGCCTTCCACAAAGCCGCCTTTGATGGTGAAGTATTCATGCTCTTTACCAAACTCATAGAGAACCTTGGCAGGAGCAACAACGTCATCATTAGAAACAGCCAGTGCAGTATTGCCGTTCAGTACATCCGACAGTTCTTCCAGACCAACTTCCTTAGCAGCAAAACGGGTCAAAGTATTCTTTACAACGCCGTATTCAACGCCTGCTTCTCTCAGCTTTGCACGAAGAGCAGTATCGTCAGCTACGTTAATACCACTGTAATCTACTAATACACCGGTCACAGCATTCTGAAGCTTATCCTTCAGCTCGGCAACGATCGCTTGTTTCTGAGCAATGATCTTATCATTTGCCATGAATTGATTACCTCCATTAAAATTTCAAAAAAATACTCCCAAACACGCAAAACACGCTTGGGAGCATAGAAATCCTAAGATTAAAAAGCACTCCTCGGCGGGATATTAAGCCAAAATGGCACCAGCTGTCTGCGAAGCAATTTTTTGACTTAACAATGATACCACAAAGAAGTATCATTGTCAAGACATTTTTTACATAAACTTAGACTGGTTGATCTTAACACCAGGGCCCATGGTAGAAGCCACAACACAGCTTCTTACATATTGACCCTTAGCAGCTGAAGGACGAGCCTTGATGATAGCGCCCATCAGAGTGTTAAAGTTCTCAGTCAACTTTTCCTTACCAAAGGAAACCTTACCGACTGGGCAATGGATAATATTGGTCTTATCCAAACGATACTCGATCTTACCGGCTTTGATTTCAGCAATTGCCTTAGCAACATCCATGGTTACAGTACCGGCCTTGGGATTCGGCATCAAACCCTTAGGACCGAGCACACGACCCAGACGGCCAACAACACCCATCATATCAGGGGTAGCAACTACTACATCATACTCAAACCAGTTCTCATTCTGAATCTTAGGAATGAGTTCTTCGCCACCAACAAAATCAGCGCCGGCAGCCTGTGCCTCTTCGGCCTTTGCATTCTTTGCAAAAACCAGAACACGGGTGGTTTTACCGGTACCATGGGGCAGTACGACTGCACCACGAACCTGCTGATCTGCATGACGGGAATCAACACCAAGCTTTACATGAACTTCAACAGTTTCGTCGAATTTAGCACGTGCAGCCTTGGTAACAGCCTCCATAGCCTCTTCAACTTCATACAGTTTAGTAGAGTCGATCAGCTTGGTGCTTTCAATATAAGACTTTCCTCTTTTCACCTAATTAATCCTCCTTTGTGGTATTACGGAATTTTCCTCCCACAGATTTTCGGGGGTTACTCTTCAACGGTAACGCCCATGCTTCTCGCAGTACCTGCGATCATGCTCATGGCAGCCTCAATATCAACTGCATTCAGGTCGGGCATCTTCTGCTCGGCGATCTTTTTGACCTGCTCCTTGGTAAGAGAAGCAACCTTGGTCTTATTGGGGACGCCGGAGCCACTCTCGATGCCAGCTGCCTTCTTGATCAGGACTGCAGCAGGCGGAGTTTTGGTAACAAAAGTGAAAGAATGATCAGCATAAACAGTGATTACAACCGGGATAATATACCCGATGTCATTCTTTGTTCTTTCGTTGAATTCCTTAGCAAAAGCCATGATGTTGACACCATGCTGACCCAGTGCGGGGCCAACCGGGGGTGCCGGAGTTGCCTTACCTGCCGGAATCTGAAGTTTAATGAACCCTGTTACTTTTTGAGCCATTTTAAACACCTCCCTCGTGTTTCAATGTGGTAATATAGCGGAAAGATTAAAAAGTACTCTCCTCCCACTTGCGAAAACGCACATATGTGCGATTCAGCCTTAATCTACGGGTGCTACCTGCTCGAAGGAAACTTCTACAGAAGTTTCACGGCCGAACATGGAAACAACCACCTTCAACTTGGAAGACTCGGGATAAACCTCGTCCACCACGCCGACAAAACCGCTCATGTTGGAAGCTACGAAGCGTACAGAATCACCCTTCTTGTAATCAGTATGAACCACCCGCTTTTCAACGCCGAGCTTTTCGATCTCAGCATCGGTAAGCGGTAAAGGCTCCGATGTAGAGCCCACAAAACCGGTAACGCCCTGGATATTCCGGACGATATACCAAGTCTCATCGGTCAAAATCATCTTCACCAGCACATAACCGGGGAAAACTTTGCGTTCGTATTCCTTCTGACCCTTTTCGGTCGTTTCAACAACGGTTTCGGTAGGAACAGAAATATCCTGAATGACCTCTTCTAATTTACGGTTTTCAATAATGGTACGCAGATTTGTTGCAACCTTATTCTCGTATGCAGAATAGGTATGGATCGCATACCACTTTGCCTTTTCAGCCATAAATCAATCTGCTCCTTTCCTAAATTAACTTAGCCTAACAAGCCACCCAACCAGTTGGTCAGGTTCTGAATTCCGGTGAAGAAAAGCAAGTCGAAGATCCAAATAAATACTCCGACAACAGCAACGCAAACGATAACGACAATAGAATTATTGAGAACCTGCTTGAAAGAAGGCCAGATAATTCTCTTGGTCATCTCAATGCGAACCTCACGGAACCAGTTACCGATTCTGGAAAAGATGGACTTTTTCTTATTAGCGCTTTCTGCCATGATTGCGTCCTCTCTTTCTTAATTGGAAACTTACTTGGTCTCTCTGTGCAAGGTATGCTTCTTGCAGAACTTGCAGTACTTGTTCATTTCCAGTCTGTCGGGATCGTTTTTCTTGTTTTTCATTGTGTCGTAATTTCTTTGTTTGCACTCCGTGCAAGCCAGCGTAATCTTGACTCTCATTTGCGGCACCTCCTGTTTTTGGCCTCCCTGCATTAAATTGGAGGGGAAATTTTTGCACAAAAAAATAAGCCCTCTGGCAGGTAGTTAGTATTATAGCACATGAATTTATAATAGTCAAGGATTTTTTTGCAAAATTTTAGGAGAGGCGGAAGTTTTATATCCGCCTCTTATTTCAAACGTTCTGTAAGCAGCCGGTTGATCAGTTTCGGATCCCCTTTTCCCTTCGACTGCTTCATACATTGCCCAACTAAAAAGCCGAGAACATTTGCTCTTCCTTGTTTATAATCTTCAACTGCACGAGAATTTACCACAAGGACATCCTCCACAATCCGAAGCATTTCCTCCTCGTTGCTGTTTTGTAACAAGCCTTCACGTTCAACAATCGCCATGGGATCTGCAGCATCCTCAAGCATGATCGACAGGACCTTTTTTGCAGCCGATCCTGAAATAATTTCTTTATTTACAAGTTGGAGCAACGACATTAAGCGGGACGGACGCACCGGAAATGCATCGATCTCTTCGTTTCGTTCATTTAAATATTTCGAAATATCACCTAAAATCCAATTGGCAGCATTTTTGGCCAATTTATCGTCGATCAAAGTGCATGCGTCAAAGAATAGGGCCCGTTCATAATTTCGCGAAATATTACCGGCATCTGTTTTTGATAAGCAAAAATCCCGCACATACCGCTTTATCTTCTCCTGCGGCAATTCCGGAACATCCGCCTTAATCTGATCGATCCAAGCCTCTTCCAACGCAACAAGCGGAATATCAGGCTCATAAAAAAAACGATAATCCTGCGCATCTTCTTTGGAACGCAGCAAACTACTGCGTCCAGCATCATCATCCCATCGCCGGGTCTCCTGAACGATCACCCCTCCGTTTTCCAGAATGGAGAGCTGGCGTGCCGCCTCAAAATCAATTGCACGCTGCGCTCCGCTAAAGGTGTTTATATTCTTCATTTCACAGCGTGTACCAAGGACTTCTGAACCTTTAGGTCGAACAGAAACATTCACATCACAGCGAATGGATCCTTCCTGCATCTTGCAGTCAGAGATACCGATATACATTAAAATCGTGCGGATCGTCTCAAGGAATTCATGGGCTTCCCGGGAAGATCGAAGATCGGGTTCCGTAACGATCTCAATCAACGGCACTCCGCAACGGTTTAGATCCACTAAAGTGTTGGCAACACCCTCCTGATGCAAAAGCTTCCCTGCATCTTCTTCAATCTGGATTCGGTTGATCCGGACTTTTCTTGGTTCACCGTTTACCGCAAATTCCACTTCCCCATCATAGCAAACGGGTAGATCATACTGGGAAATCTGATACGCCTTAGGGAGATCCGGGTAACAATAGTTTTTGCGATCCTGCTTTAAAAGGGAATTGATCTTGCAATTGGTGGCGTGCCCCATTCGTATTGCATATTCAACAACCTTTTGATTCAGAACAGGCAATGCACCGGGCATACCGGTACAAACCGGGCAGCATTGCTCATTTTCCTTTTCTCCAAAGCTATTCCGGCAAGAGCAAAAGATTTTCGTCTTTGTATTCAACTCAGCGTGAATTTCCAGACCTATTACAATTTCATAATCTTTCATTCCGCACCATCCGCCTGAATCATCTTCAAAAAGTCCTCTTCTTCAATAACAGGGATTCCCAAGCCCTGAGCCTTTACAAGCTTACTGCCGGGTTTATCGCCTAATACCAAATAAGAAGTTTTCTTAGAAACAGAGCCGGAGACCTTACCGCCAAGTTTTTCAATGGCTGCGGTTGCTTCATCGCGGCTCATGGTTACCAAGCCGCCGCTCAGAACAAAAGTCTTGCCCGCCAGACTGTCCGAAACTGCTTCCTTCTCATATGCCATTTTAAAACCAAGATCACAAAGCCGCTGAATTAAAAACCGGTTTTCTTCTCTTGCAAAAAAATCAATAACATTCTCCGCCATTGTATCGCCGAAATCATACAAACCGGAAATCTCATCCGCTGATGCATCCATAAGCTGCTCCATTGTTCCGAAATGATCTGCTAATATTTTTGCAGCCTTTGCGCCAATATTGCGAATTCCCAAAGCATAGATCACGCGATCCAAAGGCGCTTCTTTTGAGTGCTCCAAAGCAGAGAGAAGATTTTCGGCCGATTTATCACCAAATCCCTCCAACTGCAAAAGCTGCTCCTTCTTCAAACGATAGAGATCATCGACCCTTTCGATCAAGCCTTTATCAAGCAGCTGCTCAATGATTGCAGGGCCCAAGCCTTCTACATCCAGAGCCGCCTTGGAAACAAAATGCTCAAATCGGCGCTGTATTTTAGCGGAGCACTCCTCATTTACACATCTCAAAGCAATTCCGCTTTCATCCGCCATTAAAGAACCCCCGCATACCGGACAAACGTCCGGCATGGTATACGGCTCGCTGGTTTTGGCTCTTTTGCTCAAAACGACCCGAACTACTTCCGGAATAATGTCGCCGGCCTTTTGAACCATCACAGTATCACCGATCCGGATATCAAGATCACGAATATAATTTTGATTATGCAAAGTGGCACGGGAGACCGTGGTTCCAGCCAATCTCACCGGTTCCAGCTCAGCGTTGGGGGTCAAAACCCCGGTGCGCCCCACTTGGATCACGATATCCTTCAAAAGGGTTTCCTTCTGCTCCGGGGGATATTTATAGGCAATTGCCCATTTGGGTACCTTAATCGTTTCTCCTAATAAAGTACGATGGGAAAGGCTGTCCACTTTAAGGACAGCACCGTCGATATCAAAGCCCAATTCATCGCGGATGGCATTAAACCGTTCTACTTCCGCAAAGGCCTCTGTAATATCTGCAAAACAGTTATAATAGGGGCTTACCTTAAAGCCAAGCTTTTTGAGATAGGTCAGCCCTTCTGCATGACTTCCGGGAATATCTCCAGAGGCTTTCTGGATATTAAAGATAAAAATATCCAAACGACGTTCCGCCGTGATCTTGCTATCCAGCTGCCGCAGAGAACCGGCGGCGGCATTGCGGGGATTGGCAAAGAGTTTCTTCCCTGCCTGTTCGTTTTGCTCGTTCAAATAGGCAAAACTTTTTTGAGGCATAAACACCTCCCCGCGTACAACAATATCTAAAGGCTCGGTTAAAATCATCGGAATACTACCGATGGTTTTAAGATTTTCCGTCACATCCTCCCCTGTTTGACCGTCTCCTCTGGTAGCTCCACGCACAAAAACACCTTTTTCATAAGTCAGCGCCACAGATAATCCATCGATCTTCAATTCCACCACATACTGAGCATTCGGGCAGATTTTTTTTACACGCTCATCAAATGCTACTAATTCGTCGTACGAAAAGGCATCCTGCAAGCTGAGCAATGGAACCTCATGATGAAAGGACTCAAAACTTTCTGCAACCGACCCGCCCACTCTTTGGGTTGGTGAAACCGGACTCCGAAGTTCGGGATATTCCTCCTCCAACGAAGCCAGGCGACGCATCAACATATCATATTCATAATCCGAAATGACCGGGGCATCCTCAACATAATAGCGATAAATATGCTCATTAAGCTGCACAGTAAGCAGTTCAACTTCTTTTTTCGCCTCATTAAATGTCATAAATTCTCCTTAGCCAAAGCATTGATACTTGAACCGAATTTGGGAACACGTATTTTCCGCTGAGGCTTTGTTTTCTCTGCATAAGTTCCACCAACCAAATCGAAGATTTGGGGGTGTCACTTAAAAATACTCGCAAATCCGTCAGGATTTGCTGTGTTTTGTGCCGCGCCCGACAAAAAATCCGTTGTTCCAAAATTCTGCGACCTGAAAGTGTGGTTTTTTGAATGATTTTTGGTGAAGCGGAGCTAATAAGGCTGACGCCTATTGGCGACAATGAGCCGAAAAGCATCGGAAAGCCGCCCTTCCAGGCCGATTCAAGTTTCAATGCTTTGGCTAAGTTTTTGATCCAAAAGAAGGGTGTTTTTTTGAATCCTTTCATTTTCATTGATATATTCATAGGGATATTTCATATTGATCACCCGTTCGATCCGTCCATCTTTCCCCGAAATGATCTTAGAAGATGCTCCGGCCCCGCAGGCAGCCACTGTATGAAGATCTTCCATCATATACAAATTATATAATCCAATCGTTTCAGGACGGGCAAAGCCGATGTTTTCACCATTAGAGACTGTATTTTTCTGCCTATAAATATAGTAGGGCACAAATCCGGACTCTAATAGCCGTTTGTAGGCACGATCAAGCATACGCTGGACATGATCGTTGGCCGGATCAAAGTATTCCCCGGTGTCATGCAAGCGAGAAGAACGCTTTATCGCAAGAGTATGGATGGTGACGTTATCGGCCCCTGCCGCCAAAACATCCTCTAAAGAATTGGCAAAAGAGTTCTCATCCTCTCCCGGAAGTCCAGCGATAAGATCAGTATTAATGCTGTTGAAATTCAAACTTTTGGTTAAAGAAATTGCGTCAAAGTATTGTGCTCTGGTGTGTTTTCGTCCAACAGCAGATAAAACATCATCATTGGTTGTCTGTGTATTAATGCAGATCCTCGTTACGCCCATTTGCTTCAGCAAAAGAAGCTTTTCTTTGGTCACAGTATCCGGGCGGCCAAGTTCATAGGTAAACTCCGCCAAATCATTCCCGGCACAGCTTTGCACCACTGAAAGCAACCGTTCCATCTGCGCACAGTTCAAAATACCAGGGGTCCCACCCCCAACATAGACAGATCTTACAGCAAGGTTATGTCTTTGAATAACTGCGCACTTTTCTTTAATTTCCTCTTCCAGACATTTCAAATACTGTTCAATTAGATGGTTGCTTTTTTCTGCAGCAACACTGATAAAAGAACAGTATGTACATCTGGATGGGCAGAATGGAATTGCAACATAAAGACTGGCTTCCTTGCTGCTATCTGTCTTAACGGTTTCCATCACCTTACATATCTGATGAAGCAGCGGGATCTTCTCCGGCTGCATACAGTATTCCTCTAAAAGATAACGCCTTGTTTCTCCCGGACCCTTTTCATCCAGCAAGCGACGGTAAATCCCGGTAGGCTTGATCCCTGTTAATATCCCCCAGGGAGGCGTGATACCCGTAGCACGGTGAAACACCTGATAAATGGTGTATTTCACCGCCACCAGCAAGTCCTCCCGTTGAAGTTTACGGATCGCTTTTTCACTCTCCAAAACCCTCCCTCGATAGCGGAAGGTTGCTTTTGCAGAAAGTCCGTTCTTTCCATTCACCACCCGTGACGAAAGCCAGTCTTCTCCCTTAGGCCTTTTAGAAAAAACAACCGATTCCCCCGGAAAAAAGAGGAGAGACATACCGGTTACATCATATTCAAATTCATGTCCGATGATTTTGATTTCCATATCAGATCCTGCAATACATATTATTCTTCATTTCGTAAAACAATTCTGTCGGTTCCCCATGGCCGGGGTAGCAAGCATAGTCTTTTTTAAGGGTAAACAAACAACTTTGAATCGATTCGATCTCTGTATTGATATTACCAAAGGGAGGAAAGTCGTTCCCAATGGAATTTCGAAACAAAGTGTCCCCAGTAAACAAAATTTTATCGCAGAGTAAACAAATGCTTCCCTGCGTATGACCCGGGGTATGGATCACTTCAAACGCCAAGCCGGCCTCTTCGATCACATCGCCGTCACTCACAGCAATCGCCCTTGCTTCAACTGTTAAAGGTTTCCCATACAGCTGTGTCGAAAGATTATACTCCGGGCGATCCAAAAAGCCAAGATCAAGGGAATGAATATAGACCGGACAGGCAAATGCCTGAACCACCTTGTCGATCCCTTCGATATGGTCGGAATGCCCGTGGGTAAGGATGATTGCAGAGATGGTGATCCCCGCTTGTTGAGCGGCAAGTACAACTTCACTTCCATCACCGCTGCAATCGATCAAAACCCCCTTATCGCACGCTTCGTTTACTACAATATAATTATTGCTGTGCATAACACCAACTTCAAGGCTGATCAGTTTCATTTCAGATCCTCACTGTCAATGATGATGTTGATCGGGCCATCGTGAAGAGCCTCGATCTTCATATCACCGCCGAATACGCCACCTTTTACCCGAACCCCCAGTTCGTTCAATCTACCCAAGGCATATTGATACAACTGTTCAGCAGGCTCATACTTCATGCTTTCAGTAAAGGAGGGGCGAAATCCTTTATGAACATCTCCGTATAACGTGAAATTGGAAACAAACAGCATTTCACCATCCACATCTGCAAGCGAACAATTCAATTTCCCCTCCGGATCATCCATAACCCGAAGACCGGCAACTTTTTTCAGGGCTTTTTCAATGCTTTCTTTATTATCCTGCTCCGAAAAACCGCAAAAAACCAACAAGCCTTTCCCGATCTCAGAAATCATTTCTCCATCCACACGCAGACACGCACGCTTCACTACAGTACAAATTGCTCGCATAATATATTACTCTCCTATTGATTTGCACGCTGAATATCCAAAACGTCCGGATCTTTTCTGATTTTTGATGCAATGAAATTCAAATGATCCACGCTTTTAACCTCAATACTGATAGAGACCACCGAAATCCCCGTTTCTTCCTCTCTGGAAGCAATGCTGCGAATATTCACCTTCAAATCAGCAAAGATCCGCGTCAAATTCGCCATAACACCAATAGAATCCTTCACATGGATCAGCAAAGAAGTAGTAAAGCTATTTGCATCAGAAGTATTCCAATGCGCCTTCAACCAACGGTCCGCTTCCATTTCCATGCCTCTGCGTGCATTGGGGCAATCGGTTTTATGGATCGAAACGCCGTACCCCTTGGTAATAAAACCGCAAATATAATCCCCCGGCAAAGGATTACAGCACTTTGCAAACTTGATCAAGCAGTTATCGATTCCTTCAACCTCAACACCGCCCGCGCTTGCCTTCGGGTGGGAGATAGGAGTGATTTTTACAGGGCGATTTTCCCTTTCTAATTGATCGCAATAATCGCGAACCCGGCGTTCCACCTTTGCCACCGGCAAACCGCCGTACCCCACAGCCGCAAACATATCTTCAACCGCATTAAAATGCAATTGTCCTGCCACGGTCTTAAGAACATCATCCCGATTTTCTTTGTTTAACCGAATTCCGCTGCGGCGCAAAGCTTTTTCCAGATCATCCATACCGGCAGCGATATTCTCATCCCGCCGCTCATTTTTGATCCAATGGCGGATCTTATTTTTAGCTTCGCTGGTCTTAACGATCTTCAGCCAATCTCTGGAAGGCCCATGTGTGGCAGAAGAGGTTGTAAGGATCTCAATGATCTCACCGTTCTGAGGCTGATACTCGATCCCAACGATCTTACCGTTTACCTTTGCTCCCACCATTTTATTGCCCACAGCGCTGTGGATGGCATACGCAAAGTCGATGACTGTAGCTCCGGCCGGAAGATTGACCACATCTCCCCGCGGTGTGAATACGAACACCTCATCATCAAACAGATCGATCTTCAATGCTTTAATGAAATCCTCGGTATCCGAAACATCCTCCTGGGTTTCCAGCAATGTACGCACCCATTTCAACTTATCATCCAGAGTTGCTTTGCTCTCCTGCACATTGTTCTTGTATTTCCAATGGGCAGCGATACCGTATTCAGCCGTATTGTGCATATCCCAGGTACGGATCTGCACTTCAAAAGGAATTCCCTCTTTTCCGATCACTGTCGTGTGCAGGGACTGATACATATTGGGCTTGGGGGTAGAAATATAATCCTTGAAACGCCCTGGAATGGGATTATACAGATCATGGATCACACCCAGCAAATAGTAGCACTCATTTACCGTATTGACGATCAATCTAAAAGCATAAAGATCATAAAGTTCTTCAAAAGTTTTGTTCTGGGTAAATAATTTGCGGTAAATACTAAAGGTATGTTTGATCCGATAGGTCAATTTAAACGGAATATCATAGTCCGCTAATTTTTCACAGATATTTCTTTTGGTATTCTCAATAAATTCCTGGCTACTAACGGCCGACTCCTTCAAACGGTCATTGATCATCTTACAGCCATCAGGATCCAGATAAGAAACAGAGATATCCTCCATCTCCTGCTTCACCTTCTGCATACCGAGACGGTGCGCAAGCGGAGCATAGATTTCCAGCGTTTCACGTGCAGTTTTCAGCTGCTTATCACGCGGGCGGGCTTTCAGGGTTCGTACGTTATGAAGACGGTCAGCCAGCTTGATCAGAATAACGCGGATATCCTTTGCCATAGCAAGAAACATCTTGCGCAGATATTCCACCTGAGCCTCTTCCTTCGTCGTATAAGGAATCTGCCCCAACTTTGTCACTCCGTCTACCAGGTTTGCACAATCAACCCCGAATTCCTTTTTCACAGCTTCATAGGTAAGCTCAGTGTCTTCAATGGTATCATGAAGAAATGCCGCAGCAATAGAATCTGTATCTAACCCAAATTCAAAAACAAGTTTTGCAACCTCAATAGGATGGCAAACATAAGGCTCGCCGGAAGAACGGGTCTGCCCCTCATGACACCCCTTTGCACGCAGGTATGCACGCTCGATTTTATCCAAATCAAACTTTTTATCATCCCGTTTCAGAATCTCCAAAAAATCAATAAACAGTTTTTCTTCTATACCCACGCACTCTCACCTACCTTACTTGTGATCTCTTTCAAAATCTTCGAATCCTCCAGATTGGTTCGTTTTTCTGCATGAAATTGCACATTGATCAATACAGACCCGGTTTTATTATATGTGAGCACGCCCAATTCGCGTAGGATCTGCAAGGAAAAATAAATATTACCCACAGAAATATCCGGGCATTGCTGCTCATGCACAATACGCTCAGGCAACGAATAAAAATCGAATGCTGAATTTCCTTTCAGAATTCGTTTATGCAGATAACGATACACCGCCACAGTATGTCTCCGTGCCGGCACATCTCCGAGAGTAAGCTTACCTCTTTCTATGCGGGAGATCTCATCCAGAACCCACCTGCATTTATCCTCGGCATAGTGCACATCCTTCAAAGAAAGCTGAACGCTCTGCCTTCCGTTATAGGTATTAATATCTGCTTCAAAAACAATATCCACCCAATCTCCGCTTTGATAGGGAAAATTTGAAGGCGGCATATTAAAGTAAAAGGCCGTTACACGCAGATGACCGCATTGCAAAACCAAACGCATATGATTCCCGTTTGTGGTTGGCGCTGCATCTAAAATATGAACCTTCTGCATACAAAATACCGGCGTCTCATTATCACGTCCAAAGGGAGCCAGACGATCCAGATCCTTGATCTGATCCAATGTCAGATCAACATCCTGTAGTACGCAATCCACCTCTATGCTCTCATCAAAATCATTGCCTTCCAGAAAACGATCAACTTCCTCGCAAAAAGCCTCGCGGAATGCCTCCAATTTTTCAGTATGAACCAAAACACCCGCCGCATATGCGTGTCCGCCGAATTTTTCCAAATAACTTGAAAGACGCTCCAATGTTTCAAAAAGATTAAAGGGACGAACACTGCGCCCGGAGCCCTTAGCATGATCGCCGTTTACCGAAAATAGAATACATGGCTTACCATATCGATCCTTTAAACGGGAAGCAACGATTCCCACAACGCCGTTATGCCAATCCTCGCCCCAAAGTACAATCGCGTTTCGGCAAGCAAGGCTTGGATCATTTTCAAGCATGGCTACTGCTTCTTCTAAAATTTTATTTTCTATCTCCTGGCGGCGATTATTCTCCTTACAAAGATCATCCACCAACTTTTCAGCCAATATATGGTCATCGGTCGTCAGTAACTCAACTCCTACAGATGCACTCCCCATACGACCGGCCGCATTGATGCGGGGCGCGATCACAAAGCCAACTGCAGATGTATCAATAGGACGGTCGCCTAAACATCGATCGATCATGGTGCGCAGACCGATACATCCCGTCTCTTTCAGGCTTTCCAGCCCCTTGCGTACAATGTACCGATTTTCCCCGCGCATGGGCATGATGTCTGCAACAGTTCCAACAGCAGCAAAGGAGGTATACCGCTCTTTTCCAACACCCAAACCAAACTGCTGATCCAATGCACAAACAAGCTTATAAACAACACCAACGCCTGCAAGATCAGCAAAAGGATATCCGCTTTCTGAGTGCTTAGGATTAATGATCAAGGTATCCGGCAAAACAGCCTGACATTCGTGATGATCAGTAATAATGACATCCAACCCCAAACTCTTTGCCTCTTCTACTTCTTTTACAGCCGTGATCCCGGTATCCACGGTAATCAGCAAGCGGGTCCCTTTTGAAGCAATCGTTTTAACAGCATCGCTGTTTACTCCGTAGCCCTCTGTAAATCTGCTTGGAATATAATAGTCGACAGTTCCACCCAGCTCGCGAAGCACCTCCACCAAAAGTCCGGTCGAAGTAATACCGTCCACATCATAATCGCCGTATACAGTTATTCTTTCTCCGTTTTGAATGGCTGTTCCGATTCGTTCCACTGCAGTTTTCATTCCATCGAACAAAAAAGGATCCGGAAGCTCTGTATGATCAATATTCAAAAACAATTTCGCTTTTTCCGGAGAATCATATCCACGGTTGATCAGAATTCTTGCAAAATAATGAGAGCAATGAAGTGCATCGCATAATGCAGCCACTTGATGACACGCTTGCTTTTTAATATTCCAACTGCGCATTATGCAATCCTCCTTCTGCAAAAATATTAATTAATTATAACATTATATCTATAAAGTTTCAATAAATATTAAAGAAAAAAACGTGGTTTTCCGACAAAAAAGTCAGAAAACCACAGTTTATTCTATTCTATGAAATCAAAATCAAGCGTTTCTCTTCCAGAATATCACGGTCTAATTCATTGATGCTTTTGATAGCCGCAACCGAAGTAGAATACTTTCTTGCGATATCCCAAAGACGCTCTCCCTTATCTCCGTAATAAACGATCAAAGGAGCGTTTTTCACAGCTTCAATGGGATGATCCACATCTAATTCCATAGAAGAGACCACATCTATATTCTCTTTAGAAAAAACCATCATAGAGCAACCGAGCTCTGTTCTCAAATCAACACGTTCATTGCTGACCGACCAATCCATCCCCAATACACACGGATGGACTTCACAGCGCATATGGCTATTAAGGCTTCTCAGTTCTTTTTTGAGTGTAAAGGGCAATCCCTTGTCGACGCTCCGATAGTGCTCCCCCTCCCGAAAAAACATCGAAACATCCAGAATGCCCTCAATAGATAAGGTTTTATCCTGCCCGGTGATTTTTTGTACTACCGGTGTCCCAAGCACCTGGATCACCTCAACGTCGTTGGAATCCAGCAGAACCTCATGACGCACCGTGTCGTTCAGCTCAATTTGCTCCTTCATTTCTTCGACCGTCAATTGCCCATTCTGTACATTAATAGGATACCGGTTGGAATAAACATCTGTCAACAATCGATGCTCACGATTATCGTAAACCTCGCCCTCTGTAATCAATGTTGCAGTAACGGAGATCAGCCGGTTTTTACCCTCATCATCCGTCTCAACATCTGTACGCAAGGTTTGGATCACCGCAGCTGCTTCCATAAACCCGCCGTCATTTTGTTGCTGAAGATCGATCATTTGTGTAAAAGGAATAGCCGTGGAGGTGCTTTCAACTCTGCATGGATCCGCCTCTGGTGTAAACAAAATATAGATATCGGCAACCCCTTTTACCATCGCCTTTCCCGGCAAAAGCTTAACATCTTTGATACAAATTGAACCCTCACTCTTCAGAATATCCTGAATATCGGTATGTACCTCTATTTCACCCTGAACCTTTGTAGTATCCGCCACATGATCCAAAATGGTAAATACCGTCTTTGGAACAAAAAGAGCCTCTGCTTCATTGCAATCAATTTCCTCAATCGACTCTGTCATCTGCTGATCTTTTACCTTTAGGGCAATGGAAACAGTGGCTTTTGCGCTGATTTTTCTCGGGTTTAGCAAACGGCAGGAGGTGCCTGCCACTCTCACCACCGTTTGAGTCCAGGCATGATTCCCCGCATCCTTCAATGGAAAACTTTCGCTGAAGGTAACCGTTTCTATCAGTGATTTAATCCCGCCTTCCTCTTCTCCCTGGTAAATGATTGAAAACTTGCAATTTCCCTCAAGATTCAAACGATCTCCCTCTATTTCTTTTCCGGTTATCACAGGCACCGCACAGCATTGAATGATTTTTTCGGCAGCCGGAAAGTAGTCTGGGATCAGAAGGTCGCTTTCACATTTTTCTTCTATAAAGTTTTCATACAGCGTTTTGGTCGCTGCAACCATTGTCTGTTGCTGATTGCACTCCATGGGCCACGGCTCCTTTGTTTTTTATTACTATTTATGCCGGGCTCCCGCGAAATATAACAGCTTAGTCTGCATTATGTATTTTAAAAATCCGTTTTAAAATTCCCCGCAAAAACTTCGGAGGCTTCACAACTACCACTTGCATTATCGTCACCCCTTATGTAAATTTTGCAATCACAACGCCCATGATCAAAACCAGAACGCAGCTGATTGCAATAATCAGAATATCCGGCAGAAAGATCTGAATCAGAATTCCCAAAGCAACTGCCGCTGCTATTAAGGCAACAGTTTTAAACACATGGTGCTTCTTCATATCTACGCTCCTTTCCTAAGGATATTCTTTGCCTTATTCTATGCAAAACTCCGTAGGATGGTGCCAATGATAGATGGCGGTGGAATAAAGCAGATTGACCCTTGAACGTATTTCAGCAACTGTTGCCTCCACCTCATGGGCATCATCTGTTTTCAAATATGCATTAAGCTTATGAAGAAGCGTTTCCAGTTCTTCCATTCTCCCCGTTGGCACCAACCGATGGGCCCAGAAATTTCTTTTTTCAAAAAATGCATCCAAATCCAAAGCACAGCTTTTCTTTTCTTCTAATGTTTTTGCTTCCAAAAGGGCATCTAAGCGATCGTTCATCCCCTCGGCGTAGCTGCTCATAAACCAAAGATCCCCCAGAACAACGGCCAAAATAAAAAGAATAATCAATATAAGACTCACCATGGTTCTTTTCATCGGATCTCCTGTTTCACCAAAAAGGTTTTACCGCTGTCATCTATCGTTAACATAAAAACCTGTTCAAGTTCAATTTGATAACCATTTAATATTTCATTCAGCTGGATTTCAGATATGGATCTTTCCAGCAAATTTTTTTGCAGTATAAAACCGTTCATAACCAAGATCATGGGAATTCCTCCCGTTTCGCTTACTTGAATATTCAGATCCCGTGAAGTCGGCGGAGCAGCTTCCGGTTTCGGGATGATCGAAACGGTTCCGTTTGTTTCAAGCACCGCAGTCCACACATCCTCCACCTTAAGAATTCCATTCCCACGCATTGCCTCCATAATATCCTCCATGGATACTCTTGTTCTTAAAAGTTCCTGCTGGTTGATCTTGCCCTGGTAAATCAGCAAAACCGGTTTACCGTAACACAAAGCCCGAAACCTCATGGATTTCAGCGTAAGGGAGGACAACAGCAATTCTAAACCAACCATCAAAAACATTGGCATGATCCCCCAGAGCAAAGGCATATTAAGATCCTGCATCGGTAAAGCGGCAAGTTCGGAAATCATGATCGTGATCACCAATTCCGAAGGCTGCAATTCTCCGATCTGCCGTTTTCCCATAATGCGTACCGCAAGAATTACCGCAATATACAGCACAATGCACCGAAAAACACTTACCAGCAAACCACTTCACCTCGGTGTATATTCTTATCAGATCCTTCCAAAATATACAACCCCGGAAGAATCTGTTCTTCCGGGGGTATATAGTAACTGATTATTCAAGAGCAGCAAGTCTGTTTTCAAGATCCTGGATATACTCCTCAAAGGTTATATCCCGATTATAGATCTCTGTGGCAACCTCCACACCTACATAGCGGTAATGCCATGGCTCATAATTGTAGCCTGTGATATCTTCGTCTCCCTTGCGGTAACGTAAAATAAAGCCATATTCATGAGCGTGCGCAGAAAACCATTTAAATTCTTCTGTTTGGTCGTAATTTTCATGCAGACACGCATACTTATTAACGATCTCCGGAATACAAACGTCAGCAGCAAGGCCGGTATGATGCTCGCTGGCACCGGGCGGAGCATAATACTCATTTGTTAGGCGAACAGCTTCCTCATTGGAATATCCCTGCCCTTCCCAATAAGCAATTTTATTATAATATTTATTATACTGGCTTGAATAAGAACGGTACCCGGAGTACAAAGTATAACTGTATCCGGCTTTCTGCCCCGCATTGATCAATTTTCTCAAGGCAGCAGCACAGGTACTGTTCAACTTATATGCACCGGAATAGGTCACCAGATCGTCCCCAACATAATCCGACGATACTTTGTGATCTCTATTTATAAGAATCATAAAGGGATCATTCAATACCGCTTTAATTTCCTCTTTTGTGGTCGGATTGGGATTTAGTTTTTCGGGAGAAGAAGGCTGATCCTCTGTCGGTGCAGGATCATCATTCTGCCCGGCTGACGTGACGGTATCTTCCTTTTTATCATCCTCCTTAGAATCAGACGGCTCTTCCGTGTCTGTATTCTCGGGAGATTGATTTTCATCTGTTTTCTGTGGTTGTTCCTGCGTTTGGGAGGATGACCCTGTTTCAACGGTGTTATTCTCCGGTTCCCGAAAGATCGACCAAAGCAGTACCCCCAGAAGTACAAAGAAACAGATCAATGCAAAAATCAAAGCAATTATACGTTTATTTTTCATACAAAAACCTCCGTATTTTAATGAAAGGATCAAGCAAATGAAAAAGACATGGAGCTACTATAAAGTGAAATGGACGGCCTTCTTCATCACGGTCTTTATTTTAGGCATGGGCCTGACCGTGCTATATATGATGCGCCCGCAATCAACTCAAGGGGAATTATCCGAGCAGACACCCCAGGACACATCCATCGAAAACAGCGCAGGCTATTACTCAAATGAGGCCTTTAGCTCATTAATTGAAGATAACCTGTCCGAACTGGGTTTTCTGGACGAAATCAGTTTTCAGGGTGAAGATGAAGGAAAGTTCATCCTGAAAGGGCAATTATCCGAGCCGGACCGACTGATCGCTATCTGCAACGAATTAGAACCTTATTCCGCACTATTAAGCGCCTTAAAAAATGAAACTTTAACGGTTAAAGGCCATGTGGGAGAAAACGACCGAGGAAACGGGTGTTTTATTGCGGATACAATTACCTTTTCCGGCTACACTTTGCCCGCGGCTGCGGCAACCCCCTATATCGACGAATATACAGGACTAAACGATTTATTGGAAGTTCCTTTTGATCAGATCAGTCTTTCGGAAAAAGGCATCAGCTTCAAAGAAAGCATACCCACTGTTATTCAAACTGCTTTATATAATTAGAAGGCTTCTTTTCCTTCGGCATAAATTTCAGCAAAATAACGCCGATGGCAGTTGTTACAGCAACGATCAACAACAGCTGCCAATGCTTTAATGCATACATGTTAATAAATGGGATCGGCAGAATCGCGATCGTTTCTAACAACGAAAAAAGAATGACCCACACAACAGATACCGCAGCGTTATACTTTTTTTCGCTGATCCGCCACAGCAAATGCGCTGAAAGAAGCATCATAACAGGCAATAAAACAAACATTACCGCAAAAGAGATGTGCCCTGCTGCCGGGCGGAATACACTGATAATAGTATTATCCGCAAAACTGAGATATCCTTCCTCTTCGATCACGCATGGACCGTTAAAAATACCATTTCCTGCAATAACCAAAGCCATGATCAAAAGATAAATTGCAAGAAATACAGCCGGTGCCGCACCAAAACCAAATGAAAAAGAATATCCCAGATCCTCTTTATAACGGTTAAAACAAATCACCTTCACCAGCATATATCTTGCCAGCGCAAGCAAAGCCAAGAACAAGCCGCCCACCATGCTGCGAAAAAAGGGTGTGTTATAATAATATTCAGTGCGGAAGGTTGCCTGAAACAACAGCATGATGATAAAAAAGTATACTACTGCAGTAATTACTCCGATAGAGAGGGCGCCCCAATGGAGTTTGACCTGCAGTTTCTTTTTAAAAAAAAGATAGATTCCGGCCAACCCGGCAATACAAACCAGAAAAGCAAAAATATAGCACAGCAAAATTTCAATCATTCTATATTCTCCTTTTTCTTCTTAAAGGGAAGCGGCAAAGTGATATAAGAAATCACTAAAACAAATGCTAAAAGTAATACGATATAGCCATAGGTGATATAGATGTTCGCAAAAAGAAGCATCACGGCAAACATCAAAAAGTAGAGAAATACAATCGCAGATCCTGCATAACGTTGCTTCTCCATTGCAAACTGATAGCCGATCACAGACATCAAAATATAAATCACACCACTGATCAGCATCAGCAAACCAAAAGCAATCGCCTGGCTCAGATCCATATCACCGGTATAGAGTAAGCCGAAGATCAGCAAATTCTGAGCCAAAACAAACCCGCAGCCAAAAGTAACCCCGGCGCAATCCTTCTTTTCAGATTTTAGAACCGTTTGAAAGCTGATGAGCTTCAAGGCTTCCGTGCAAAGATAAAGCAGCAGTAATATGATCGCTCCTCCGGCATAGATATAGACCTTTGCATCCGAAGTGTTTGAAAGCGCAATAGAAGGAAAAAATATCTGGCTAAGGACCAAGGCAAGCACGGCAACAGCGATCAATGCTGCAAAAAAAGTTCCAAAGCCGTATAAAACCGGAACAAAGCTAATTTGCTTTTTTCTGCCACGGATCAGCAAACCAATTAGAACAGCGCAGGGAATCACAGCACCCATAAAAATAGCCGGGATCGCAATATTCAGGTTAGAGATAATATTATCCATTATTTTATATCCTGTTTCATAGAAAGTTTAGCAGCGGAAAGGGTGTTTCTAAGAAGCATCGTTATTGTCATAGGACCGACGCCGCCGGGAACCGGGGTAAGGTAGGAGGCTTTGTCAAAGCAGGAATCAAAATCCACATCCCCGCAAAGTTTTCCGTTTTCATCCCGGTCCATTCCCACATCGATCACCACAGCACCCTCTTTGATCATATCGCCGGTGATAAATTTAGCTTTACCGATCGCGACAATAAGGATATCTGCGGAAGCGGTTTTTTCTGCAAGATTCTTAGTTTTGGAATGGCAGATCTGCACAGTTCCATTTGCATGAAGCAGCAGCATTGCCTGCGGTTTTCCCACAATGTTGCTTCGGCCTACCACAACACAATCCTTTCCTGCCACATCGATTCCGCTGTATTCCAAAAGCTTCATAACACCGGCGGGAGTACAGGGCAAAAAATCATATTGACCAAGCATGATCTTCCCCACATTTTGAATATGAAAAGCATCCACATCCTTTTTGGGATCAATGGCCGCAATCACTTTATTTTCATCTAAATGCCGGGGCAGCGGAAGTTGAACCAATATCCCATGAATGGCTGGATCGGCATTCAGCTTTTTTATCAAGGAAAGAAGCTCTTCTTGCTCTGTTTCAGCAGGAAGCTCATAATTTTCAGAATGAAACCCCACCTCAGCGCAAGCCTTGATTTTATTACGTACGTACACCTTTGAAGCGCTGTCCTCACCAACAATAATCACAGCAAGACCGGGTCGGATCCCTGCGGCGATTAAAGCCTGGGTTTCGGCTTTAATTTCACAGCGAACCTGCTGCGCAATGTATTTTCCATCAATAATTTTAGCCATTATTCATCCTCCTCCGAAGATTCTGCTGATTCTTCTGTTTCAGAAAGAGTATCCTCTTCAGAAACCAAAGAATCTTCTTCAGAATTCATCGCATAATCAAACTGAGATTCATAAACCGCTTTGGGTTCTTTTCTATATTTTCCATCGATCATCAAAACCACAGGCTGTTTGATTCGGATCACGATGATCGATGCAATTGCAGCGATCGCCACTACAATGGCCAGTACCAAATTAACACGAACACCGAAAATCTTCAAATTATAAGCAGTATCTCGTAAAGGCTCCATCCAGGCGCGACCGATCCCATACCAAGCGCAATACATAAAGAACAGTTCCCCGTTAAATTTTCGGGAGTCCATATAAGCAAAAATAATCAAAAGGCCCAGCAAATTCCAAAGAGATTCATACAAAAACAGCGGGTGAACATACTCAGCGATGCAATCCACACCAACCCCCATTCGCCAGGGCAAATCGGTCTGAACCCCAAAAACTTCCACATTGGCAAAATTGCCCCAACGGCCGATGATCTGACCAATCATGAATCCTATACCTACCAGATCCATCAGATTTAAAAAGGAGATCCTTTTATGTCTGCACACAAAAAATGTAGCAAGACACGCCCCAAAGATTCCGCCGTAGATCGCAAGGCCACCGTTCCACACGCTGATCATATCGATAAATGAATCGAAATTCTTAAGATCACCCAATATGTACCACACCCGGGCTCCAACAAAGCCGGCGGGCAGACCGACAAGTAAACCATCCAAAATATCGTTGCTATCGATCTCAAACCGCTTTGCCAAACGATCACACACAAAATATGCAATAAAAATTGCAGCGCAAATAATAATGGCATACCATTCAATGGTAATATTTTCAGTAATTTTAAAGGCGGTGGGATTGATGGTAAATTCACCAATCCCAAGACCCGGAAACGAAACAGTATTATAATCCAATTTTATTCCTCCTTCAACGGATAGATCACAGACAAACAGCTCCGTTCCTCTGCAAACATCTTTTCCGCACGCTTTTGCAGATCCTCAGTTGTGATTTCATGGAGTACCTCAATGGCATCAAATGTCTCTGCACCGTTTAAATAATTACCGACCATACGGTTGGCCATACTATAAGCCTGATCAGTCTCCATTACTAAGGAGCCATACAATCCGTTCCGAATTTCACGAAAACGTTCTTCATCTATACCAGATCTTTTTAATTCAGAAATATGCTCAAATGCACACCTCTCGACCTTTTTGGGGTCATCGCTTTCGCCATTGATCACACAGAAAGAGAAATAATCGGATAAATCATACCAACAATCAAATTCATGATTGATCACACCGGATTCATACAGTTCTTTAAAAAATGGCGAGGATTTCCCAAAAAGATACTCCAGCAAAATATCCACTTCCATTTCTTTTTTTGAAAGTTCTTTACCGGACACATCCGTATCGTTATCCTTAAAGCCAAGATGAAAGATGGGGCGGGATACCAGCATTGCTTTTTCCACATATCGCTCCCCTGCCGGGTCCGGTTCAATGATCGGCATATCTCCGACAGAAATATCTGTATTCCCCGGGAAATAACGGTCAATGGCTTCAAACACAACATTCTTGTCCACATCCCCCACAACTGCCATCACCAGATTGCTGGGATGATAAAAGGTATTATAGCAGTCCATCAGGATTTCGGGAGTCAGGGAATAAATATCCTCAACTGTACCGGCAATATCACGGCGAATGGGGTGCTCCTGATACAGACCCTGCACCATTGTGAAATACCCCTGCCAGCCGGGTTCATCCTCATACATCTTGATTTCCTGAGCAATGATTCCTTTTTCCTTTTCAACATTTTCTTTTGTCAGATAAGGATGTGTAACAAAAGAAAGCAAAACATCAAGATTTTCTTCAAAGTGATCACTGCAAACAAAATAATAAGCCGTTTTATCGTTAGAGGTGTAGGCGTTGGCTTTGGCACCGGTTTTTGCATAGAAATCAAAGGCGTTGCCCTTTTCTCCCTCAAAAAGCTTGTGCTCCAAAAAATGGGCAGTTCCGTTCGGAACGGTTACCCGGCGACCATCCGGTGCCGTAAAGGTATAATTGATGGAGCCAAACTTTGCAGCAATCATTGCGGCCTTTTTGGCTTTTTCCTGCTTTTTCATAAAATACACGGTCAATCCGCTGGAATGGATTACCTTTTCATACGCTTCTCCAATGACCGGACAGGCAAAAACTTTTGAATTCGTCATGCTTCGTTATGAACTCCCTTCAATAAATAAACCGTATCCAAGGTTACCTCCCGTGCAATCTCAACAATTTCTGAGCGAGTCACCTTTGAAATATCCTCAATTTCTTGTTCCGGTGTTTTCATCTCATTCCGTAAGGTTCCGGACAACATCAATGAAGCGAGCGCACCCTCGCTATCCAGAAAACCACGAATGCTATCGATCAGATAAACTCTTGCATTTTCCAACTCTTCATCTGTAAATTCCCCGGCAGCAACAGCGGCCAGCTGTGCTTCGATCTCACCGCGCGCTTCTTCATACTTAGAAGCCTCTACACCGCTGGAAACAAACATAACATTTTTAAAGCGATCTATAATAGAAGAGCAGTAATAGCAAAGGGACAAGCGCTCTCTCACATTCATGAAAAGCTTAGAATTCGCACTTCCACCATATAAAACATTAAACAATCTGCAAGCAGCGCCGTTATTTAAAGCAGATCTGCCAAGGCGGAAGCCCAGATTCAGCTTACTTTGATTCAAATCCATGGGTTCTACGATCTCTTGAAGCTTTCCGGCAGTTTTCACAACTGTTTCCGGCATCACATCAGAACGGTCTGTAAAACCATCCGCTAATTCTCCGAGGAAATGAGCCCGATCCTTTCCGACATAACTGATCACAACGTAAGCCTCGCTCATCATACGCTCAAAATAAGCATACAGGGAATGGGCATCAAAGGCGCTGAGTGTTTCCCGATCTCCCATTTCATTGATACCAAATGCCTCATCGCCACACATCAATGCTTTGCAGCGCTCCAAGGAATAGATTCGTTTATCATTGAAAAGACCGATTATTTTATCGGAAAGATTCGTTTTCTCCTGCTCCACGTACTCTGCAGTAAATGCACCGTTTTCTGCCAAAGGATGGAAAACCATCTCTTTGAATAAGGCGATCACGGCTCCACGGATATCCTCGCCGTCAATGGCATACTCATTATCCAGATAGGTAAAAGCAAAGGTTAAGATTTCCAACTCTCCCGCCTTGCTTGCATTGATCGAAAAAGATGCACCGTAGTGACGCGCCAGATACCGGCTGATCAGATCCATCTGCGGATATGCTTTACAGCCCCGGCTGATCACGCCGGCAAGCAAAGACATTCCGGTAGCATTTTCTACCGTCAAAGGCATCACAAAATCCACCGCCAGATAGCTGGATTTAAAATGGTCGGTAATTCCATAATTACAGATCACACCCTTACGGGGTTTTTCCTGATAAAATTCCATCGTTTGCTCCTTATTTTTAAACTCTATCATTGAATTACATTTTATTTTACCACGAAAATCCTCAAATGAAAAGGATTAAGTTCAGGAAATTCATGAACAAACTGTTACAAAATAGTTTTCAAGCCCTTTTACAATATTCTCTGCAATTTTTCGAGCAATATCCTCTTGGCAAAGCATTTCATATTCCAAAGGATTGCACAAATAACCAGCCTCGACCAGTACAGAAGGATATCTTGTTTGGCGGCAAACATAGAGGCTTTGCCGCCGGAAGGGAACCTTACCTTCGCCAGAAATTCCATCCCACAGATTATTCGCCAGGCATTGGGCAAGAATTTCGGAAATCGGCGAAGAATAAAGCGTCAGCCCACCGGAAACCGCATTGAAATCTGCAGTCTGATCTGCCGCATTATGATGAAGCGAAATAAAAAGATCCGGTGCAATCTCCGTTGACTTTTCCACACGCTGAGCTAAGGAAACCGTATCATCGGCTGTTCTTGTCAACAAAACATAAACACCCTTTTTCTCCAATTCATCCTTCAAAGCACTTGTTAAAAGGAGATTCAAGGCACTTTCCGATGGATAGGATATCCCACCGGGTCCCAAAGCGCCGGGATCCTCCCCACCGTGCCCCGCATCCAACACAATGGTTTTCCCGGAAAGTTCATCTGTGTGATAACGCATATAAACCGTAATTTTATTTTTCTGCGGAAAGATCTCATAACCGGCGATCTGTCGCCCTGAACGGTATGATAATGTGAGCGTACTTCTTTGCACAGTTTGGGCAAGCTTCAATTGCAGATCAGCCTGATCGAAATCCACATCAAATTTCAGATTACCGCCTGCAGAAAGTGAGATTTCAAGGGATTTTCCATCGCAAAAGGAAGAATAACCGAAATATTTTTTAGAGGAGACAGTCACCACATCATAGTCGTATCCTGCAATAGTCCCCGTTGCCGCCTCATCCCCAAGTAATTCAGCCTCTATCCAGAAACCATTATCTAAGAGAGCGCGTGTCCCTTCAACCCCCACGACCTTCACATAGGCACCTTGACATAATGGATCATGATCCATTAGTGAACCGCCTTTACTTTCATCAAAAATATTGGCATCAGCTTGCAGAACCCTTTGTTCGCAATACCCGCCGTTGTAAAGATAAAGGCTTAAATTCGCCGGTTCCTTAATTACCGCTCCGTTACCGGAAACCTCAAAGTAAAAATCGTTCAAAGCCAGCTTGTCTCCTGCCGGAAAAGCAGGAACCGTCCATTTGCCAATATAATGATTCTCCTTCTGCGATACCGGAAGTAATGGGATGGATATGATTCCATTGGATAAAGTAACCGCAGCACCAGCAGAGCCATCGATCTCAAAGGTAATCACATCCCCGGAATTACGGATCACTTCTCCTTGGGGATAAGCCGAAGTAAGATCAAGAGCCTTTAACGACTGAGCGGAATTCTTTCGTGTAACGGTGATCCTTTTTTGAGCATTCCCGGCTCGAACCGTAAGGGTATTGATCCCCATATCCAACGGAACATAGGCCGAGAAAAAACCATTGCTGCTCACAAGGGCCTGTATCCCATTTACCGTAACAGTTTCTCCAGCCTTTGTAACCCCGGAAACAGAAACACCTTTTTCGGTAAAGACAGCACCATTTCCCGGAGACGTGATCTTCAATTCTGTCGTTGCTTTGAGTTCCACATATTCTGCTGAAATTTGCTGTTCTGCAAGCTTTTCCGTAACAGCCGCTGTTTCTTCCCCATAGTATCTGCGGATAGAATCCAATGCACCCTTAGGATTTTCGATCATCAAACCGTACCGAAAAAAACAATGGCCGGCATAGCTTTTCTTTGCCGCAGCGTATTGCAGCTGCCTTTCCATGATACTCCCCTCTTCCCAACCATCCTCGTCAGTGCCGACTTTATATAGGGCAATACCAATATACAGTTTTGTATTATTTTTGGTGCAAAGCTGGTCCCACCAATCGACCAGAACATCATAGGGCGCCGCTTTATTTTCAAAGCTCCAATAGATCTGAGGGCATACATAATCCAGCCAACCTTCCTCCACCCACTTTTTACTATCGGAGAAAATGGACGCATAGGAACTCATTCCGCTGGTATCGCTCCCCGTAGGATCTATTGATTTATTGGCCCAGATGCCAAAAGGACTGATACCGAATTGAACTTCGTTGTTCAAGGTCTTGATCAATGTATGTACCGATTTCACAAGTTGATTCACAGAATCTCGGCGAAAATCCTCTAAGCTAAGGCCGTTTCCATACTGCGCATATACAGCACTGTCATCAAAGCCCTCCAAATTGTAGGGATAAAAATAATCATCGAAATGAATTCCGTCGATTTCATAATTCCGCACCAATTCCGAAACGCCGTTTAAAATAAGCTGTCTAGCCTCCGGATGGCCCGGGTTATAATATAAACCGGCATTACAGGTTACAGTATATTCGCGATGAATCCTCGCAGGATTATCGGCCGAAAGCTTTTCCCATACATTTTGCCCGGTTCCAATTCTATAGGGATTGATCCATCCATGAAGCTCGATCCCGGAGGTGTGGGATCTATTAATAAAGTATTCCAGAGGATCAAACTCATGTTCCGGTGCAATCCCTTGTGTACCGGACAGATAAACGCTCCATGGAAAAATTTCTGATCTATAAAGAGCGTCTCCCATAGGGCGCACCTGAAAAAAGATCGTGTTTAAACCGTTTTTCTTGCAATGATCTACGATAGAATCAATTTCCGCCTTTAATGAGGCTTCTGTCAGTCCCATTTTAGACGGAAAGTCAAGATTTCCAACGCTGGAAACCCAGCAAGCACGCACCTCTTTCGCCTCCGCTTCTATCTCTCGGCACCCTATAAAAGAAAAGGCATTTACAAACGAAAAAACTGCGACAAAGAGTATATTGCATATTTTTTTCATCACTCTGCTCCTTTGCATTATCGTTCCTTTATGCCTTCATTCTATGCAAAAAGTCTTATACCAATGTATAAGACTTTTATTAAATGCTAAAAACGATCGGGTTCCGTATCCACCTCATCGTATTCTAAGCTGTTATACAGCTCAACAAACATCTCGTAAGTATCATCCTTTGTATACTCATACGCAATTTGATCATAAAAAGCCATCTCATCGGTAAGCACCAGATGATGCTCTTTTTTACCATCTAAAATGATGATCATAGAAAACTCTGTGATCGGATTGGGTTCGCTGGAGGAGGCTCTTATTACCGGTAATTTACGAATCATTTCGCAGATTTTCTCCATATCCTTCTGATCGGCTACTTTTTTACTGCGAAAATAAGAGGTTTCTTCCCCCTCGGTAAAGTATTCCCGCTGGATCTCAACACTCTCAACATCTTCCTGGGGAAGATAAAAAACATCCCGCTGGATCTTCAGGCTGCAGCCGGTTGAAAGGACTAATATCAAGGTCATACAGATAAGAAAATACTTTTTCACAATTATTCTCCTTATTCCAAAACACCCACAGAAGATGTAAGCACTGCTCCATTCACAGCATCAACCGTGCAATAATAGACTGTATCATTCAGCATTGAAATAAAACGAATGCTATACTGCTCAAGGGTGTTCGGTGCAGTCAGTTCGATCTGCACGTAATCATAATAAAAATCCAGATCGTTACTAAAGGCACGCACACCCTTGGAGATGGCCTTTTCACTGTCGATAGGCAATGTTGCCGCATCAAAAGCACTACATTCCTTTACCATTTGATAAGGAATCAAGCCATCCTGCGCGTAATCCGCCTTTGAAAAACGTTCTACATGGCCGGTGGTAGAATCTACCTCTGCCACCTGAATATCTGAGTAATCCACCTGATCCGGCGATTCTGCCGCATAGTAAAGCTTTACGGTACCATTACCGTCGCTGTTCAAAACCAATTCCACGCCGTAAAGGGAAAGATCCTCTTTGTTCTTTTTAACGAGGTATTCCTTCATCGCCCCTGCGATGGTAACCGCCGTGTTATTGGTCTTCCCCAGACTTTCTTCGCTTTCAAAAAAATCGCCGAGAATGGGAACCGTGCAGGAAGACAGCGAAAACAGCATGGATACTGCCAACAAAAAGGCAAAAATACTCTTTTTCATAAACGCTCCTTATAAGCTATATAAATATTCGATCTCTTTTTGCGTAAGAGCCCGGTATTGGCCGGCTCTTAATGTGCCGATGGAAAGAGCAGCAAGCTTGTCTCTCTTCAAGCGAAGAACCTCCAGCCCCAAGGTCTCACACATTTTGCGGATCTCACGGTTTTTACCTTCGTAAAGAGTCAAATAAAAAACTGTGCGATCTTCCTTGCTTTCAAGAATCTCAATCTCTGCCGAGCGGGTCGTATATTGATCTTCTTCAATGTAAATGCCGTTTTCAACCGCCTTGATATGCTCACGGTTTACAGCGCCTTTTACAATAACACGATAGGTTTTTGGGATGTTATTTCTAGGATGGGTCAGCTTATGAGCCAGATCACCGTCATTGGTCAGCAAAAGCAAGCCTTCGCTATCCTTATCCAACCGGCCGACAGGATATAAACGCATACGCTCCTTGGCAATAAGATCAGCAACACATTTTCTGCCCTGCTCATCGTTCATGGTAGTAACATAGCCCCGGGGCTTATAGAGCATCAATGTAACCTTTTCCCGGGTAATCGGCTTGATCACCCTGCCATCCACGCGAACAAGATCCTTTACGCCGTCCGTCTTATCCCCAAGCTGAACCGGACGCCCGTTCAAAGTAACTCTTCCCTCTTCGATCAATGCCTCGGCAGCCCGCCGGGAGCACACGCCGCAATCGGCGATATATTTTTGAATTCTAATTAATTTTGTCTGCATATTAATTCCTCTTTATTTATTTCTTTTATTGTACCTTTTTTTTACTGTTTTTTCAAGAATAATCGGCGAAAAAATCTAAATATTCGGGAAATAAAAAGTTCCTTTTTTACCGGAACCTCGATGGACTGCTCTAAAACCAACGGACTCTCACTGATTTTGATCCCATTAATCCGAAATTCCACCGTTCCCACAACATCGCCGATTTCCTTATTTCCGTATATAAAGGGACCGGCCTGAACATAGATCTCTGCCTCCCCGTTATACCGAAACAGATTTGCTGTTACTTTATCGCAATTAACTGCCCTTACAGTTCCGCCGCCAGCCAAAGGAAGATCAACCGAAAAGCCTTCTTTTTCAGCTAAAGTAAATACCGACAATGCTTCAAACCACTTTTCATAAGCAGACGAATGAATATTCCAGTCATCCCGGCGCCCGAGTGTAACACAGATCAAAGATGCTCCATTCCGCTGCGCTACAGTAACCAAGCATCGCCCGGCCTCCATGGTGTAGCCGGTTTTTCCGCCGATACAGCCGCTATATAAAGATAACAGCCGATTATGATTCACAATGGTTTGTTCCTTGACCGTATACCGTTTTGTTGCGGTGATCTCCCGGAATTTTTCATTTTTCATAGCTTCTGCCATGATCAGAGCCAACTCCTTGGCAGTCGTATAATGCCCTTCGGCAGAAAGCCCGTTTGGATTGGCAAAATGGGTATTTTGCAGCCCCATCTCCTGCGCTTTTTGATTCATTTTTTGAATAAAAGACGCCTCATTCTCTCCACCGGCATACCATGCTAAGGCAACTGCACAGTCATTTGCCGATTGAAGCATCAGGCCATAAAGCAGCTCTTCCACCGTATAAACCTCACCGGCCTTAATATACAACGAGGAGCCTTCTATTCCGGCAGCCTCTGCAGGAATAGTCACCGACTCATTAATGCCGACTGAATCCAAAACCACAAGCGCAGTCATTATTTTAGTTGTACTTGCCATGGGAAGACGAACATCTCCGTTTTCCGCCTCAAGTACCTCCAAGGTTCGCCCATCCATCATTAAGAAAGCACTGCTGCCTGCATGGACTGAAAAAGGATAAGATAAAACAATTGCCAGGATCAAAAAAACGCTGATCACTCTTTTCAAAAAAATCACCCGCCCCATTATACGGGCAGGTGATTTGGATTTATGCATGATCAGCCAAAATTAAAGGGTGTCTTTATTCTCCCGAACAATACCCGTGATCTTATCTACCATTTCCGGCACAATATCCACAAGTTTTTCCAGGCCAGTCTCGTGGTCGGTCACCGGGAGCATACGGATATTGTCGCCTTTCACAACCAAAAAGCACATGGGTGTAACCTTGACACATCCGCCGGCCCCACCGCCGAAATGCTCATTTTGAGGGTTTCCACCAAAGCCGCTGCCACCACCCGCGAAACCACAGGTAACCTTGGAAATGGGAATCAAGGTGATCTCATCGTTCACTTTAATAGGATCGCCGATCACCGTATCCACATTGACCAGCTTTTTTATTCCATCCAGAGCTCCGTTTAATACAGTTTCCGCTTTATTATCCATGCTCCAACGCTCCTTTTAACAAGTTAATAATAGTATACCATGAAAAAAGTGATAAATCAATATTATTTCAGGTTTCAACTGCGGCCGGCTCCGTTTCCGGATTCATCACATCATCGAAAGTTTGTTGCCCTTCCACCTCATCGCCGGGAAGCTCCAACCGAGGCAACTCGGGAAGTTGATCCAAGGACTGCAGACCAAAGCAGCGAAGAAAATCAGGCGTGGTTCCATACAGCCACGGACGGCCGGGTGCGTCAAGACGCCCCTTTTCTTCAATCAGGCCTTTTTCAACCAAAGCATTGATTCCGTAAAAACAATCCACGCCCCGGATCTGCTCCACATAAGCCTTGGTGACCGGCTGATTATAGGCCACAATGGAAAGAATCTCCAAAGCAGCGTTAGAAAGGGGTGTATTTCTGCGATGATCCAAGGCCTTTTTGGTGATTTCTCCATAATAACGGGACGAACACATCTGATATGTATTATCCAACGTTAAAATATCAAATCCGCGATTCTCGCTGCGATAACTCTCCCGCAGCTCATCTACGATCATATCCAGACGTTCTGTTTCAATTTCAAGAACCTCCGCCAATTTGCGGCGCTCAATAGGCTCGCCGCTGGCAAAAAGAATAGATTCCACGGCGCCGCTCATATAATTCAATTCCATTTTAATTCCTTCTCTTTCTAATGCAACATCTATTTTTTAAAGGTAAGGTAAAGATCGTCATTGCGATTTTCCATCTCAACGTGCTTGGATTTGGAAAGTTCGAGCACCGCCAAAAAGGTAGCAACGATCTCCGATCTTGTTTTTGCAGTTTTAAACAAGCTGCGGAAGCTGCAGGTGATCTGGCGTTTCAACGTACGCAGCACGCCGATGATCCGTGCAGGAACGCTGGCCACCGGATGGCCAACGATTCCCGCAAAGCTCTTCAAGGGAGGAGGTAAAGCTCGCGCGCTTTTCCGGAGCACATTACGGTACGCTTCGGTAAGCGCTGAAGATTCATAACTCAACCGATGTTTTTTATCAAACTCCAATTGCTCCGTTCTACGTACATAGGTTATCCCGGCATTTTCCTGATCCTTACGTAAAGCACCGATCACCGCCTTATAGCGCTTATATTCTGCCAACGCCTCAGCAAGACTCATGCGAGGATCTTCCTCCTCTGTTTCTGCCTTAGGCAAAAGCATCCGGGATTTAATCAGCATCAGCTGCGCCGCCATTTCAATAAACGCACTGGAGACCTCAAGATCCATTTTCTTGAGGTCTTCAATATATTCCATGTATTGCTCCAAAATCAAAGAAATAGGGATATCATAAATTGACACCTTATTTTTGGAAATCAAATGCAGGAGCAACTCCAAAGGCCCATCAAAAACCTCCAGAGAAAACTTTAGTTGTTCCATCCTATCACCTTAAAAACATTTAAATCAAAAACCAGAACACCAGAGACCAGAGCTGGATCAAAAGCCATACAACACCCTCCTGAACTGTACTGATGATCGTATTCAGAATATCAATACCCGGAATGGAAATATAGCCAGGCAGGATCAGCAATGCAATAAAGATCACATAAACAATATTGCCATAGCGTGCCATAAAGGAAGCATATTTCGGAAAGAAATAACTCACGATCCGGGAGCCATCCAGAGGATGAACGGGAATCAGATTAAATACCGCAAGTCCCACATTCAGCACGGTCATATAATAGAAGAATTTCACAAAGACCAGGGGGAGATCAAAAACCACGCCGAAGAAATAAAGCAATGATGAAATGGCACAAAGGATCAAATTAGAGATCGGACCGGCAATCGCCGTATACATCATCCCTTTGCGAGGATTTTCAAAATACATAGGATTCACACGCACCGGCTTCGCCCAACCAAAATGAGCGATCAGCATAACAACAAATCCTAAGGGATCAATATGCCTCAGTGGATTTAAAGAAAGACGCCCGTCCTGCCGTGGGGTTGGATCCCCCAGCTTAGTTGCTGCATAGGCATGGCAGCACTCATGGATGGTAAGAGAAATCACAATTACCGGCAATAAATATGCCCAATCATAAAAGTATGATTGTAGAATTGCCCAAAGTTCACTCATCTTTGTCTCCTTCAGCGATCAACGCCATCTGTTCCACCAACGCTTCGCGGCCCAACTTTGTTTTGGAAGAAAATGCCATGATTTTTTCCGGATGATAATTCGCATATATTTCTTCTAATGCCCTTAAATTCTCCTCAACTGCAGTTTTGGATAATTTATCTGCTTTGGTCGCAACCACCCAATAGGGAATATTTGCCTGCTCCAGGAAGGCTGCCATCTCCAGATCTGCCGCAGAAGGCTCATGACGCAGATCAACCAAAGAAACCGCCAGTTTTTTATCGCTGCCAAAGTTAAAATATGCCTGCATAAAGCGTGCCCATTTATCTTTTTCAGCCTGAGAAACACGGGCATAGCCATAGCCGGGCAGATCAACTAAAAACAGCTTCTTATCGATCTCATAGTAGTTTATAGTGGCGGTTTTACCGGGCTTTTCTGAGGTACGAGCCAACGATTTGCGTCCCAACAAGCAATTGATCATTGAGCTTTTGCCCACATTCGAGCGTCCGCAAAAGAGAACCTCCGGCAGACCTGTTTGAAATTGATTCGGGCGCACCGCAGAAATACGGAGTTGCACCAGTTGAAGATTTAAACCCATGCTTCATTTCCTGTATCCTTCTTGCCGGCTTTATGAGGCGGGCAAACGAAGGTCTTTCTTTTTTTATCACTGATCCCCAGAACTCCTTTAAGCACCTCATCAGCGTGAGCGACGGGGATAAATTCGATTCCTTCCCGAACAGCAGGATCTACCTTTTCCAGGTCGGCAACATTGGCCTTGGGGATATAAACAGTTTTGATCCCATGCTTATAGGCCGCCATTGTCTTTTCACGCAAGCCGCCAATGGGAAGCACACGGCCGGTAAGGGTGATCTCACCGGTCATTGCGGTCTTATTATCTGCCGGTACACCGATCAGGGCAGAACAAACAGCCGTGGCAATGGAAATGCCCGCGCTGGGGCCATCTTTGGGTACCGCACCTTCGGGAAAATGAATATGCAGATCCTTTGTCTTATAAAAATCATAGCTGATGTTCATGCGATCTGCAACACTGCGCAGGTAAGAAACCGCCGCACGGGCGCTTTCTTTCATAACATCACCCAAGCTGCCGGTCAATTCTAATTTACCGCTGCCTTCCAAAACAGACACCTCCACCGTAAGCATTTCGCCGCCCACAGAGGTCCACGCAAGGCCATTTACGATACCGTAACAGGTTTCATCATACAAAGGCTCATCCTTGTACTTTTTAGTGCCCAGAAGCGTCTCCAGCTGCGGGGCCCCGACTGTAATACTCTTTTTACCGTTTTCAACAATCTGAAGCGCCGCTTTTCGCATGATCTTACCGATACAACGCTCCAATTCACGCACACCGGATTCACGGGTATAGCCATTGATCAAAGCGCGCAAAGCCGCATCGTTGATCTTAATCTGCACACTCTTAAGACCATGCAATTTCCGCTGCTTGGGTACAAGGTATTGCTTGGCAATATGGAATTTTTCCTCATCCAGATAAGAGGACAGCTCAATTACTTCCATTCGGTCCAGCAAAGGGCGCGGAATAGTATCCAATGTATTGGCGGTCATCATAAAGAAGGCCTGAGAAAGATCCATAGGTACTTCAATATAGTGATCCACATAGTTACAGTTTTGCTCGCTGTCCAAAACCTCAAGCAAAGCTGAGGCAGGGTCGCCCCGCAGATCGGAGCACATCTTATCTACTTCATCCAGAAGGATCAGCGGATTACTGGTTCCGGCTTTGATGACTGCATCAGCAATCCGGCCGGGCATGGCTCCAATGTAGGTCTTACGGTGACCGCGGATCTCCGCTTCATCATGCACACCGCCCAAACTCACCCGGGCCAATTTACGATTCGTAGCAGTTGCAATACTGCGGGCGATAGAGGTTTTACCTACTCCAGGCGGCCCAACGAGGCAAAGAATTTGCCCACCCACGGCATTTAAAGAGCGAACCGCCAAAAATTCCAGAACGCGGGTCTTAACCTCTTCCAATCCATAATGATCCTGTTCCAAAATCTTACGTGCAGACGGAATATCCAGATTCTCTTCTGTATAGATTCCGAAGGGAACCTCCAAAACAAGATCAAGATAATTTCGGATCACCGCTCCTTCATGGGACATGGGCGGCATTTTAGCCATGCGATCTACTTCCTTATTCAGCTTCTCCTTAATTTCATCAGAAGCATTTAAAGCTTCGACCTTCTCATAATAGCCGTCGATATCATCGCCGTTTTCATTTTCACCCAACTCATCCTGAATGACCCGCATCTGCTCATGCAGATAATAATCCCGCTGATTTGCCTCAATTGATTCACGCACACGGGCGTGGATCTCCTGCTCCATTTTCAAAACTTCGATCTCGCGGGTAAGAAGCTCCAGCAAGGTCTCGCAGCGCTTTACGGGATCTGCCTGCTCCAAAATCTCCTGCTTATGCTCAGGAGCAAAAAAGCACTGTGCAGTCATCAAGTCGGCGCAACGACCCAGATCCTGCTCTGCAAAAACCTCGGGCGAAACTTCTTCATTCACTCTTGGAAGCAGGCTCAAATATCCGCCGTAAGTTTCCTTCAGAGAACGTAGAAGTGCCTCCCGCTCAGGGGATTCTGCAGGGGCCTTGATCTCAGAAATAGGATAGATGATACCGATAAACATTCTGGTCTTCTTTTCGACCTTTAACAGATCGGCACGAGACAATCCGCGAACCGTTACCCGAACGGTCCCTTCCCCGGCTTTCCCCACTTGGGTGATTTTGCATAGAGTCACAATATCGCAAAGATCCTGCGGAGTAGGATCTTCAATAGAAATATCCTTCTGTGAAGCAAGTAGGATATAGCCCTCACGCTTCGTTGCGGCCTCAACTGCAAAAACCGAAAAGTCCCTCACAACATCAAAGGACAATGTAGTACCGGGCATCACAACGATTCCACGGGATGCAATCAACGGATGCTGCTGCAATGTATGATCATTTTCAAAAATATTGATATCTGCCATAGTTTCTCCTAAATAATTTCGCTATTGCATATTTAGAATTTATTATACTAAATAATTATTTAATAATCAAGTGTTTTTCTGTAAACAAAAAACGGCAGCGTTAAGCTGCCGTTTAAATTATTAAAAATGCTTAAGATAATCGCCTTCTGCATTTTCAAGGCGAATGGCCTCCAGCGTTGTTTTGATCTGGGGAGCATCGGAATAAGGACGCTTCACATCGGAATAGCACCATTCAACTGCATTTTGGATGATCTTGCGCACATATACGTTTTGGAAAGCATAATTCGTTTCATGGCCGGGCTGGAAGTAGAAGATCTTTCCATACCCACGGGTAAAGGTACAGCCACTACGGAACACCTCGCCGATGTCATACCAGCCCTGGAAGATCACATCATCAGGGGTGGCAATATCGAAAAATTCACCATAGCACTCTTCAATACCTAGTTCAAAATGCTCGGGGATCCCACGGGCAATGGGATGGGCAGGCTTTACGGTAAAGATACGCTCATAAGCGCCATCCCTCCATTTCAGGCTGCAGGTAGTTCCGTTCAGTTTCTTGAAAATTTTTGAATAATGAGCAGAATGCAGAGCAATCAGACCCATGCCATCCAGAACCCGATTATACACACGCTCTACGATAGCATCGTCCACCAAATGATGAGACATATGCCCCCACCAGATCAGCACATCGGTATCGTTTAAAACCTCTTCAGTCAAGCCATGCTCCGGCTGCTCCAGCCAAGCGGTACGAACCGATACCTTATCCTCCCCTAACTCACGAACGATCTCTGCAACAGTTTCATGCAAACCGTTAGGATGGCAAGCAATTGCCTTTTCATCTCTTTTTTCACGGTTCGGATTTTCATGCTTATATTCGTTCCAAACTGTAACCTTAATCATGGTAAACTCCTCCGATTATTGCCGAGTTTGCGGCTTTTTATGAGGCTATTATACTATGATTTTTTGTTCATTGCAATGGTTTTTTCTGAATTCAACAAAAAAATGTGCCAATCTGAAAACCCCTAAACCATAATACAGACACAGAATGATTCCCTCCGTGTGGTGAAATGCCGAAACAGCCACCCCTGCCCATACAGAAAGATAGGGGTACTCGGCCAATAAAAAAGCTCCTTTCCCCAATGCCAGATAGGATGCCAGACCAAATGGTATCAGCAAAATGCTTAACGCCAGCGGCGAAGCACGGTACTCCTTTCCCATACTGAGTGGTTCCGCAAAAACAAGTAAATAAAAAATCAGAATATCGCTCCATTTTCCTGCGGAGGGAAAAGTATCACGCAACCGAATACCCGGAAGGGTGGCCAAAAACATGGCAATAAATACGACCAAAAATGCGCAGCTCCACCAGCCGGTAATGCGGATCAATTCTGTTTTGGGAATTCTAAAAGCCATCAACGCGACCAAAAATGAAAGACAAAGTAAACTGATAAATCCTCTTCCGTCAAACACCCCGAGGCTTACTGTATAGGCAACGATCACAGAGGACACAATTGCAGAGACTCCGTTCAGCCATTTGGTTTTGGAGCAATCAAGCCTGTGCAAATAATAGTAGAGCAAGCTCAAGGGAACAAGCGGCAATACCGCCATAAAAGAAATATCCCGCAAAATAAACCATCCGAATGCTGCTGTCTCTGCCAAGATCAGCATTGCACTACGAAATAATTTCATAGCTTCCCTCCCCCTGAATCAAAACCCTCTCGCCGGTCTCATTCATTAAATCACGGATCGTTTGCCTTTTATGCAGGCTTTTTGCACTTTGAGCAAGCTCCATCGAAAGAACTTTTCCTTCTCCGGAAAAAATCGTCCCTGCCTTCTGCCCGAAAGCAAAAAATACCGGAAGATCCATTTGATCATTTTTGATCTGACTATAATATTCAAAAACCTTCTCAAGCAAGAAAGTATGCTCACTGCTGCTTAAAATCAATGCTGACGCATCATCAACAAAAAGACTGTCGCCTTGCGATATTCTCGCCTTTAAAATGCATTCTTCAATTGAATTCCCGGTGGAAACAATTGTCTTTCTTGCAGTTCCGATTGGCGTATCCACCGCAGGAGAGTAAAGTTCGAAGGTCGCTTTAATCTGACCATTTTCCGCATCCAATGCAATTCCGGCGACCTGCCCTGTGGCACGAAGATCCCGCCGCGGAAGTGTAACGGCACCTGCGATGGCTGCAACCAGTAAAAGTAAGGCGACACCATAGCTGAGCAGTTTTTTCATTTTTGCCTCCTAATATTAGAAGTAAAACGGTTTTGACGATAGAGCATCCTCCAATAAGGCGTTCGAAAAAAGGTATCCTGGCTTCCGCTTTTTTTGCCAAGGGTATATAAAAACGGAATTTCCATAGAATGCAAGGAAGCCAAATGCATCAGCGCCCCAACTCCGATCAAAGCCACGCCCGGAAGCCCGAAAATCGCCCCTGCAAGAATCGAGCCAAGCCGAAGATAAAACACCGCGCCCTTTATATCCTTTACCATCAGCCCGGTAACACCTGAGAAAGCAACAATGATCACCATTGGGGTAGATACGATATTGCTTGTAACTGCCGCATCCCCCAGAATCACAGCCCCAACGATATTTAACGCCAATCCAAGACCCGCCGGCATACGGGAGCCGGTCTCTCGGAGGATCTCAAAGGCAAAGAAAAGAAAAAGCATTTCTGTTACCGTTTGGATCGGTACTCCTTCTGAGGAGGCAAGAACCGTATACAGCCAATGAGCCGGCAAAACTCCCGGATTAAAATTAACAACTGCCAAATAAAATCCCGGCAAAAAAACAGCAATCAGAAACCCTGCAAAGCGCAATACACGACCAATATTTGCATACAAGTAGCTTTGGTAATAATCATCCGGGCTTTGAAATGCCTCGGCAAAAATATACGGCAACGTAATAGCAACAGGCGAACCATCCAGAATCACGCCGATCCGCCCCTCAAGAATCTTGGATGCCAACACATCCGGCCGCGAGGTTTTGCCCACAGTTTTAAAAATGGAATAAGGGCAATCCCGTACCAATTCCGCCAGAATATTTCCATCGGGAACAAAATCAATGTTGATTTTGTCGATCCTTTTTTTCAGTTCATCCACCAGTTCAGAGCGCGCGATCCCTTCCAGATAGCAGATCGCCAATTTATTATTACAGCGTTTTCCAGCCGTCACAAATTCACATTTCAGATCAGGGGTTGCAATCCTCTTTTTCAGCAAACCCAGATTGCCCATAATGTTTTCATTAAAGCCGTCCTGAGGACCCAGTAAAGAAATTTCCGTTTCCGGGACATCATTTCCGCGTTTCGGCATCCCTTTGGCATCAACGATAATACAGCACGCTGTATCACCGACCAAAATCACGCAATCACCGGCACCGATCTGGATCATAGCCTTTTGAATATCATAGGAAATTTCAACACTGTGATTTCCGATTCCTCCCGCCATCGCCCCCTCCGGAGTGGGTTCAAATTCATGAGACGCAAGGCTCAAAAGAACATCACGGTCGGTAACATCACTGCTGACCATCGCTCCGGAAAGTAAAGCAGCCATTTTCAGATCAGGATGGTTCGGATTTCGGATCATTTTCACCTTAAAGGTATCATCCTTATCAAACGCCCGGCGAAACATTTGAAGATTCTTTTCAAAGTCATTTGTAAATTCCATAATTTCCCCCTTTCTACATCATTATCGGCAAAAAAGAGGGAGATTATCCCTTGAAAACCTCAACACTGTCATGTAAAATAACAAGCAAGGAGATGAACAAATGAAATTCAAAAATTATCTGTTTGATTTAGACGGTACCTTAACCGATCCGGAAACCGGCATAAAAAACTCCATTTTATATGCACTCGTCAAATGCGGGCTTCCTCCTTTGACCGGCGATACTTTAAATGCATTCATCGGACCGCCGCTGCTGGATTCCTTTCAAATATACTGTGGAGTTTCTCCGGAGAACGCTAAAATACTGCTGCAGTATTACAGAGAATATTTCAAAGAAAAGGGAATGTTTGAAAATACGGTATATCCCGGAATAAAGGAAACCCTGCAAGCTTTAAAAAAGAGAGGTTCTCGCCTTTATATCGCCACCAGCAAACCGGAGCCCTTTGCCAAACAAATTTTAGAACATTTCAATTTAATGGAATACTTTAGTTTCGTAGGAGGAAGCACCTTAGATGAAACCCGCACCAAAAAAGAGGAAGTCATACAATATGTTTTGAAAGAATGCGACCTGAATCCCGCCGATTGCCTCATGGTAGGAGATCGGTATTATGACATTGAAGGTGCTCGAAGCTGCGGCATAATGGTTGCGGCGGTATTATTTGGATACGGCGATGCAGATGAGTTAAAAACAGCCGATTATCTGATCGATGAAGCGAAAAATCTGCTGATTATATAAAAATATGCGCCCTGCTTTTTTGCAGGACGCATATTTTATTTGTTCAATTTGCGTTGAATGAGTTTGATGATTTCCATAATTGGCAAAATACTGAATGCAAGAAGAATGGCAACGGCGTATTCCATCAGCGAGATGGCTTCAAACCCAAAGGCGTTCGCCAGGAAGGGCACATAAATCACAGTGGTGGTCAAAACAAAAGACAACGCCATAGAACCCCAAAGCAGTTTATTATGATGCTTCATCTGGAAAATTGATTTACGACGAGAACGCATATTAAAGGAATGAAAGATCTCAACCAAGGAAAGGGTTAAAAACGCCATAGTCATACCGTCTGCGCTATTCGCGATCTCCCACACGCCGCTTTCCATATAGTGACCCACAAAATAGGAAACGATGGTTAATACAGTAATGATGATGCCTTGAAAAGCAACATCAAAGCCCAGCCCACCGGAGAAGATCCCTTCATCTGCTTTGCGAGGCTCACGCTTCATTACATCTGGCTCGCTACGTTCAGCACCCAGTGCCAACGCCGGGAAAGTATCGGTAATCAGGTTGATCCAAAGCAAGTGAACCGGTTTCAAAATCGTAAAACCAAGCATCGTAGCAAAGAAGACAGAAAGCACCTCTGCCAGATTAGCGGAAAGCAAAAACTGGACTGCCTTACGGATATTATCGTAGATTCTCCGCCCCTCTTCCACAGCGCTTACAATGGTTGCAAAATTATCATCTGCCAGAACCATATCTGCAACATTTTTCGTCACGTCGGTTCCGGTGATTCCCATGCCAACACCAATATCGGCGCTCTTAATAGAAGGAGCATCATTCACACCGTCACCGGTCATAGCCGTGATCTTTTCCTGCGCTTTCCAGCCCGTTACAATACGCACCTTATGCTCCGGTTGTACCCGGGCATAAACAGAATATTTTCCAATATTCTGTTTGAATTCTTCGTCGGAGATCTCGTTGAGCTCTGCACCGGTAATCGCCTGCTGGCCTTCGCCGAGGATCCCCAACTGACGTGCAATGGCAACTGCCGTATCCTTATGATCGCCTGTGATCATGATCGGACGAATTCCGGCATCCTTACATTGCTCAATAGCCGCTTTAACCTCAGGACGAATAGGATCGATCATGCCCGAAAGGCCAAGGAAACACAGCCCTTGCTCCAAATATTCGGGTTCGTAAGAAGCGGGCATTTCATTCCAACTACGCCGTGCTGCCGCCAAAACACGCAGCGCCTGATCCGCAAAGTTTTTATTGGCTGCCAACACCTGACCACGCAGTTCATCTGTCAAGGAAATTTCCTTGCCACCCATTAATATGGCAGTACACCGTTTCAGGACCTCATCAGGGGCGCCTTTGGTAAACTGAATCAGATTTCCATCGGGCCCCTTGCATACAGTAGACATCATTTTACGATCCGAATCAAAGGGAGCTTCCCCGATCCGACTGTATTGATTGATTTTTTTGGTCAGTCCCTGCTTATATGCATCGTTTACCAGTGCACATTCTGTAGGCTCTCCGATAGCTTCGTTTTCCTCGTTCAGCTTTGCATCGCTGCAAAGCGCCATGGCCATAGCGTGCGCTTCCAAATCATCGGCAAAGTGATCCACCACCGTCATCTTATTCTGGGTCAGGGTACCGGTTTTATCCGAGCAGATGATCTGCGTGCATCCCAAAGTTTCAACCGCTGTTAATTTGCGGATCACAGCGTTTCGTTTGGACATATTGGTGACCCCGATCGAAAGCACAATAGTAACAACTGCAGCAAGACCTTCCGGAATTGCTGCAACCGCCAGACTTACAGCAACGAGGAAGGTGTCCAGCAGTACTTCCCCGCCTACATCAGGATATACCCGGAGCAAATTAATTGCAAAAATAACCACACAAATTCCCAAAACCAAAAAGCTCAGAATCTTGCTCAGCTGATTGAGTTTTTTCTGCAGAGGCGTTTCATCGTCCTTTGCCTGAGTAAGAGCATCGGCGATCTTGCCCATTTCCGTGTTCATGCCGGTACCGGTAACTACTGCAACGCCGCGACCATAAACAACTGTACTGCCCATATAAACCATGTTCACACGGTCGCCCAGAGGAACATCTTTTTCATTTCGAAGGGTAAGCGCATCCGCCGTTTTATTTACCGGAACAGATTCCCCCGTCAAAGCGGCTTCCTCTAACTTCATACTGGCATTTTCAATAATTCGGGCATCAGCAGGAACAGAGTCACCGGCTTCCAGAATAATGACATCACCTGGAACTAATTCTTCGCTTCGAACAGAGATCTGGTGACCGTCACGCAGTACCTTCGATGTGGCAGCTGTAATTTCTTTTAAGGCCTCGATGGCTTTTTCAGCCTTACTTTCCTGAAAGACCCCCAGTACAGCGTTGATCAGCACCACTGCCATGATGATAATAACATCCGCAAAGGATTCATCGGCATAAACAGCAGTAATAGCCGAAACGATGGCCGCAGCGATCAAAATCAGGATCATAGGATCAGCCAATTCCTTCAGAAATCGAACGATCAAAGGCGTTTTCTTTCCTTCTGCCAACTTATTGGCGCCATACTGCTCCATCCGGTCTCCGGCAGTTTTTGAAGACAGACCTTCTGCAGAAGAGTTCAATTCCTTTAATACTTCCTCCGCACCGCTTAAATAAGGTTTCATCATTTTCCTCCATTCTTGATTCTGTAATCAGTTTGCCCGGTAGCTTTTAAAATAAAAAGACTTATCTGCAGGATTGCAGATAAGTCTTGTCATTGAAGAATAAAGCCAGAAGACGATTGCCTTCAGGATGTTGGCTTCACCGCACACCGGGATGTGCTGACTACTCCCTTAACTTGTAATGGATTTTACCATAAAATCCATTAAATGTCAATAGATAAACTGTAATGAAATTGTAAACTATGCCGACATTTTTTTCGAAATAATGGTGCAGGCACCATTAACACAACATACCGGTTCGACAGAAGAAAAGCCTGAGTTCTTCAAAATACTCATTTCGTGTTCCAGAGTCAGCGGCGTATCAAAATGAACAAAACGCTCCATAGGGATCTGCTCCATTGCCCGTTTCCGGGATAGAGTTCTGAACAAAAGCGCCTCTTCCTCTTCGCAGCACGCAATGTAATCTGTTTCAATAAAAGAGCCTCCGGGCTTTAAAGAACGGTAAATTTTGGCATAAAGTTCTTCCTTTTGCTTTGGCGTGAAATGATGCAGACTTTCAAAAGAAATAACCAAATCATATTCTTCATTACCAAAAGGGTGCCTTAAATAATCGGCACAAACCGTGCGTACAGAGGGATGCTTTTGCTGCAGTCTATGTAGCATACCTTCCGAAAGATCGATCCCTGTCACCTGCAAATGAGGATATTTTTTTAAAATCATATCCAATTCCAGCCCGGTTCCGCAGCCAAGATCCAGGACCGTCTGGGAAACTTTAGGAATGTAATCTGCCATTCTTTGATAGGCTTCTGCCCAATTTCCAAGCATATGTGCTTCATATCCTTCAAGTCTGCTATGAAAGAATGCCGCCATCTCTTCCAAAGGAACATCTACCGAATCTTTTAGCCAGGCTTTCAGCTCGGTCATGTATTCAGCAATATCGGGTCGTATGATCAAATCATTCATGTTTTTTCAAATAAGCGATCAAATTCAGCCAATCCTCCCGGCTGAAATAGTGCGTTCCGTTTCTAAGATCATACCCGATCCTACCCTCATGAAACCGATCGCCGGGAATCGGCAATCGATCCTCACATATAAAACCGTTTGAATCATAAATCGACGAAGCAGCGACACACGCAAGAAACTCCGAATCCGGATCAGCCCATTTATCTTCTATTGCGCTGGAAACATGAACCAATCGAGGGGCAATGGAGGCGATCAAGTAATGCTGATCAAAGGGCATAATTGACTCATTTTCTGCATATTTATAATAGTTTTCGCAAAACCAGTAGGGGAACTTTTTACAGATAGCAGCAACACTTTCTCCGATTTTTGCCCGTGAAATTGCAGCGCCGCTGCAGCCGGAATCATTAGAATGCCCGCAATAGAAGCGCTCATCAGTCGCAGCTGCAAGAAGGGCAGTTTTACCCAACCGAGAATGTCCCGCAGCGATAGCGCGATCCATGTTCAGGCAATCAAGTGTTTCGGCGTAATCCAGCAAACGATGCATTCCCCATGCCCACATGGCAATTTTCCCGGGATCTGCAGACTTCCGTTTCCCATCTTTATAAAGCACGCCGGCAAGACCGTCTGTAAAATCATCGTTATCTGCCGTGATGTCTCTATAATATAAATAAAGAACAGCATAACCATGATCGATCAATTCTTCGGCAGGAAGATAGACATCCGGAATATCCGGACGGAAATTGATCATCACAAAAAACGGATACTTTCCGGGAGCAGTCGGAAGAAGAGCATGGAATGGAAAAACAAACTGCTTATCCCCCCAAGTAGCCGTGCAGGTTACCTGAAAATCATTTGCTTTTCCGGCACAAAAGTTTTTTCTTGCTTTTTCCGATCTCCATTCAATATGATCCGGATTCGCCGGAAGGTAACCGTATTCTTCGCGCAATAAAAGTTCCAGCATTTCATTGCGGGTCTGAAGAAGCGGAAGGTTTCTCTCGCTCAGTAATTCATTCAGCATATGTTATTACCTCCAACCTATTATATTTACATCATAGCACAACAAAGCACGATTTTCAACAAAAAATCCCGGATACATCTGTATCCGGGATTTTGGCGCGCTGAGAGGGACTCGAACCCCCGACCCTCTGCTTAGAAGATACTTTAATATTATCTTTATTTTTAGCGCCAAAACAAGAAACAAGCGTGTTAATCAATTATAGGTGGTGACACCTTGGTGACAAATCTGTATATCAACAAAATATCTGTGGTTGTTTGTTCCGACTTTCTACAAACAAAAAACGAAAGGATAACATCATGAAACAAACTATTTCCCAAACCCTACGGGCTCTTGGAATCACCGCCAATTACCGTGGATACCGGCAGCTTTGCGTCGCTGTCAAATTGGTGGTTCTTGACGAAGATGCTACCATCAGCGTCAAGAAAAACGTCTATATTCCCACGGCAGAGATCCTCCATTGCAACCACCAGACTATAGAGCGCAACATCCGCACCGTCATCGACCGTGTTTGGCGGATGAATCGCCCTTATCTTTCTGAAATGGCCGGATATCCCCTGGACGATCCCCCTACGGCCACAGAATTTATTGACATGATCGCCAACCATGTTCGCTGTACCTGCGGAATCAATGTAACATGAGAAAAGCTCCCGGTGTTTGCCGGGAGCTTTATTCATTCTCCAAACACCTCTTTATAGGCTTTGTTCTTTGCGATTGCCTCCCATCCCACAGAAACAGAGTAGGGATTATTTTTAGCGGAATTCGAACCGGTAAAGATCTGCCACAGTGCCGCCTTTTGACGAACATTCAGCCCCTCGGTCTGATTGATCGCCGCTGTCACCTTGGCATTGGATACCCCCTTGGTTCCGGTGACCGATTCATCCAGCAAAGAGACGTTTTCTTTTACATCGATAAACGCCTTCAGGGAAACATCATACTCTGTAGAGACTGCCACTCTGCGTTTGTCGGTATCGGTGGCCAGTACCGACATTGCCCAGAGTTTTTCATATTCGGATACCTCCGCATCATCGATAGCCCGGTACTTCTGCAATGTGCTCACGCCCTCGGCGCCTTCCTCCGGCTCCAAAGCCTCGAACTTCCTGCCGATGGCCAATGCAGACTCCTTTTCAAAACCGGCCTCAATAAGAGCCAGGCTCTTTTCCGTATCTGCACTGTCATCAAAATAAACATCATAGAAGACTTCAAAACCGATTCCCTGCTCGTCCCTTGCTTTGACGGCCCGATCGTATGTCGCTTTGCTGTGAGCCTTCAGCGCATATTCCACTCCAAACACCGCCTTGTTGGTCTCCCGATAATAATAGTCTGCCGCCTCGTCGCTGTAACCCGCAGTATCCTTTGTGAGTTCCTCTGCCTTTTGGAAATACTGCTCATAATCCTCTTCGGCCTGCAGGATCAAAGAATTTCGGCTCTCATAAGCCAAGCCAAGAAGCGCCTCTTTATCCTCCTTTGTCAAGCTTGCATCCTCTTCGATGGCTCGGATCTCCTTGTTGATCTCCGAGAGCTCACCGGCCCGGGCATTCCAGAAACGGTATAGCACATGATCCGCCATCTCCGCATCCTTGCCGTTTTTATTCCAGGTCAGCCGATCCAGCCGATCATAAAAATCACCGCTCAATCGGTTAGAATAATTCGCATCGATCACAAAAGCCTTCGTGAAGAAATTCTCCTCGGCCGCAACGGACATAGCCGGCAACAGCGCATCACCAAGCACACCGGTATAAGAATCCAGAATGTAATTGATCTTCTTGGGCGACGCCTTGATAACAGACCCCAGCCATTTGGAAAAAGCATCCGTTTTTGCATCGTAACGCTCTTCCGGCGCATAATCCTGCAGCCGGTCGCTTTCGATATCCCCGCCGTACCAGGTTTTATTCATTGCCACATTGACCAGCGGCGAAAAGATGTTGCTGGTCAGCGGATTTGTGGGTGCGATCTGCTGAGCGGCCGTCGAAACCGTTGAAAGGATCTCCGCCCAGCCCAGTTCTTCACCACCGATCAGCTGTTGGATTCTATCTCCGGCTATGCCGATCACAGAAAGCAGCCGGCCCCTCGGGATCTTCAGCCAAGTTCCGTTCCACAGTTTAAAGAGATAGTTGGTATCCTTATCCCTTTGATTTATGATCTCCCAATCCTCCTCATCATCCCAGAGCAATGCATTCAATAAGGCTGGAGCGCCCCATCCCAACACCGCCGACTTAATGATCAGAGCGATCCATGGGCGCACTCCTTTCGTTTCTGTTACGGTGCGCACGACCTTGGAAAAGCCCTGAATAGCCGGGTTGAAGAACGGCACAAAATTCCGATTTAAAAAACCGCCGGTCGTGCCGCTCCGCCCGAAGTTCGTGGTGATATCGGCAGCGTTGTACATGGCCTCCATCAAGTTTTCCAAGCTTCCATCCCCTTTTTTAACAGTTGAAATAAATTCCGCAAACCGGGGTGCCTGCTCAACAGCCATGTTCAACGTTTCAATAAGGCCAAGGGTATATCTGTGTACCACTCCTTTTTCAGTAACGGTTCCGGTATTGTAATCAAAGACCGAGGAATAGGTTCCGCCCAAGGCTTTGTACTGCTGCCAAAGCTCCCCGTTGTTCTTGATCTGCCGCAGGGCTGTGGGATACGCCCGTAAAAAGCCTATCAGGTCTTTGCTGTAAATAAAGGCATCCTGCAGATCCCTGGCAATATTCCGAATGGCAAAAGCCGGGTTATAACCGGTGATCATCTTTTTATAAAGATCCACCGTTTTTCTGCCTGCTTTTGTGAGCCATTCGGTGACCTCCTTATCCGGAGAAAGCGCCTTGACCGCCTCATACAGATCCGGTGTGATCTCCAGAATGTACTGTTCCCCGTTTTCATAGATCGTAAAGACGTTTTCGAATTCATCCTGCTTAAAGGGATCTACCTCATCGATCTGACCCTCAAAGGAAACAAACCCGCTCAATTTATCTGAGGTTTTTTCAACCTTGATCACCTGAGGCATCTTATTCGGATCTTCACGCGCATTTTGTAACAGCCGCACACCGAACCGATTTTTGCTTCCTTCCCGCACCACCGAAAAGGTCTGATCGGCCAGCTGCTTATGCAGCGGAATCAGATCGTTCACACCGCCCTCTGCGCGGCCCACTGTTTTTCCCACCTGAACACGGTTTTGTACCCGGCGCTTCTGGCCGCTCCCCTCCGTGTACCGGCCGGTAGGCACATAATGCGGATAGATCTCCTGCAGTTTTGCGGCAAACTCCGGCGAAACAAGTCCGCTATCCACCCGGTACTGCATCAGATTGCGGCTGTATTGCCACACCTCCTCTGCCAACTTTTTGAATTCCGGATATTTACGCAGCAGATTTTCCGCCTCCGCGCGGCTCTTGATGGCATCCACACGGTAATCAAAGACCGGCTTATCCTTGATATTCCGGTAAAACTCCTTGTTCCGGAGCGCCTCGGTATATTCCGCCGCCATGAAACGCATGGGGTTATCCTCATCCTCTGCGATCTCCCGGATCTCATGATCCGAATACTTTGCCAGCTCCGGATACATTTCTTTGACGATCTGAAACGCCTCATCCGCAGCCGCGACTGCCTCCTCGCTGTACCTGCTCATACGGTCAATATTGTGCATATGAAAAAGATACTGCTGAAAATTAAGGTAATAATTCTCTCCCTTCTTCATGATGGGCTGGAAGATCGCATTCAGCCCCTTCCCCACCGTCTGGCCCATAATATTCGTCTGGTTTTCCGTGATCATCCTGATCGCCGCATTGGAGGAAGCCCTGGCCATGTTGTAAAAATGATACAGTGATTTATCCTGGGTCCTCCTGCCGATATCCATGACCGCATCACCTGCATCCACCATTTTACGCTGGAACCAATGCCAGGATCCGGCCACCTTCTGCCCGGCAGTCTGCTTGTTTTCCCGTGTGGAGGTACTGATCATATTCTCCGGCATTTTATAATCAGCATGAACCACTTCGTTGGCCTGAAGAACCGTTTTCATGTAGCTATCCAGATCTCCCTTGCGGTCGGAAATATACCGTTCCTTTTCCTCTTGGCTCATTTTATCGAATTCTTTTACAAAATCAGCCCCGCCGTTCTCTGCCTTGACCTCCTCCGGATCTGTATAGGAAAACTGATACCCATCGAAATCCGCATTCGGATCGAAATCAGCGCTCGGCCCTCCTTGGTCTCCGTTGCGGTAACCCAGGGCTTCAGCACGGTTTTTCTTGATCAACTGCGTCAGGTGGTTATAAACACCCGATGTTTCTGCACTGACTTCTTCAAAAAATGTATGAGAAAAAATGCCATTGACATTTTGGGGCGAATTGGATATACTATTCATAGAAACATTGTCTGCTGGCGACAAGCCTGAGTTCTTGTTAACTCCGCCCGCCCTTTCAGCAATGTTTCTTTTTTTATTTGATCTATTCGATGCATCGTTCACAAAAAGAATACGATGAACCTTGTAATAATTCTTATCATCGACTCTGACGACGACTGCTAAGTTACCTCTTTTCCCATTCAAGTGGATAGGAGCCGCAATTGTCACGGTTTCATATGATCTATTTTTGTGATTAATATGCCGACTGATTTCGGCTCCATTTTTCAACACAGTCGGTATAGCAGCAAACGCCCACCGTTCTTCATTGGTCTTAAGATACCGTAGTCCATTGTTGACTCGCTTCTTATCTAACACTATCTCCCCAAGGCCTTCTCGATAAACCGTATAAGAAATAGTGTCAAACAAATTCAAGACCCAACTGGCTACATCCTGCTTGTTTTTGAACTGCTTTTGCTCTTGAATATTTGCAACCACATCCATCGACCGCAATAGTGTCTCGTTGGCTTTTAAATCATCTTTAATAGACATATTATCTAAATTTTTAGCATTATCAACCTCAGTCCTCGCCAAATGATCCTGAACCGCTTTCAAGCTTCTCCGCAGAACCTCGGCGATCTCGATATCCGCTTCGGCAAGCCGTTCCAGGCCGGAGTCCTGCTCCAGGATCATAGCCATCATCCGGGCGCAAAGCTCATTTTCGGTAGCCGTTTTACTCACGTCGTTTCCGTCCACAGCCAGCTCCCGGCCGATCCTTCGGATCTCTGCATCCAACGCTCCGGCACCCTTGCTTCGCTCGATCTCCTCCAGAATGACCTTCTTCAGGTCTATACCACGACCGGCCAGCAACTGCTTGGCCATATAATAAACACGGTGGCCAATGCTGTAAAAAACGCCCTGGCCGATATCGCTCCGGTTCACCGCCATCATATTGTTGGCCAAGTAGGCACCGGTCTCATACTGTTCCGTCACGTAGAACACCACACCGGTCTCCTCCGAAAGGATCTTCAGAACGTCGGCCGATTCTCTTTCACTTTCGGAAAGCGCAGTCTCCCCAGCGGTATCCTCATACAGGATGCCGCTTACCTTTTGTTCAGCCATGTCACTGAATTTGACAATCTCCTCCAGGGCGGCGTAATCGATCTCGCCGAACTCCTTTTTGAATAATGCGATCCGCTCCTTGGAGATCTTCCCGTTTTCCATGAAAGCGCCCAGCCGTGCCAGTGCCGCCACCTCACCGGGCTTCATTAAAGTGATATCCATCCCCAGCATAGCCTCCAGAAGCTCGGCAGTCTGCGGATTATTGATCAGCTCGGCCGCCTCTGCTGTAGTCAGGGTTCTTCCGTGCAGGATCTTTTCGAAAAGGCGATGCACACGCCGGGTAAATTTCTTATCGGTCTCGCCGGACTTTTCCAGCATAAGATCGATTGTCTTCAGGCTGTCTTTAACCGCCCGGCGCTTGTAACTCTTTTTGATATTCACGATATCCGCCGGCGAGGCATAGGCAAACCAGCCGCTTTGCCCCTCATACAACGGGGTACCGTCCCGGCGGGCCTGCACGATCTGCTCCGCACGGATACTGCCAAGCCTGGCGGCGCCGATTATAAGATCCTCCACCTCGCCATTCTCCAGCATGGTATAAGCCTCCGCCTGGTCAATGCCGCTGTTGCGGACAGACGACAAGGCCGAGGACGCGCTGAATGCTCCGCCCACCATGGCACCGATGGCAAAGCTTTTGACTGCCTCCTCCCAATCTATATCCTCGATCTCCGCATCGGTCATGCCATTCAGGTCGGCCGCAACCTTTTGCAGAAAGGGAGACACCGCCTCCTGCAAAAATTCCTCAAAACCCTCGCTCCCCATGGAGGAGGCCAGCTTCAGCATCTTTTTCATCCCATCGGTACCCGAAAGCTTTTCGATCGCACCGGTGAGGCGGGAGGAAAGTCCGCTTTTGGAGGCCAGCTGAGGAATACCGCCCAGGATCTTTTCCATGGAAACCTCCGATGCTGCGCTCAAAACAGCAAAAGTCATAGCTTCATCCGCCCGCTTGCCCTGCGTAATGGAATCATTATAGTTTGTAGCCATAACCTTGGAAAACAAATAGGACGGACCTGCATACTGCCCCACATAAGGGATCATAGAGAGTGCCACCGTCGGAACCATATCAATAATGGAATACCCGCCCATATAGAGTAGCTCCAGCCCTTCTCCGGCAATCCCCATATCCTCCAGCTTCTGCATCGTCACCTGGTGGGAGGCGCTCATGATATCCCCGCCGATCCGGGCATAATCGCCGTTCAAAGCGTTGGCGATCATCTCATCCCCCTGGGTCAGGAACCGGGTCAATCCGGAGGTCATACCGGCAACGGTACGCACAATGCCGTTCAACTTCTCCGCCCTGCGAACCGCTACCCGCTCCCGGATCGCCGCATAATAATCGAAGGCCGCATCGGAACCGTACCGGTTCATCAGCGCCAGCACCCGTTTGCCCTCCTCAGCGGTAAAATTGCCGTAATTTCCCGCCACAAACTCCGGAATATCCGTGTAAAAATCGCCGTAATTCCCCCGAAACGCTTCACTTCCGTTTTGGTAATGAAATAGTTCACCGCCAATATTATTGAATTCTACCTTGTCAAAAGCGTCCCGCTCAGCTGCGGAATACAGTTCCAGCTCCTCTGCCGTGAAAAGACCCTCATTGTAGGGAATGATGTTGTTGTGGTAATAAGCAGAAGTGTCTCTTAAAAATTCCTCATAAGAGCCCAAAACCTCGCCGTAAAACTCGGCTTCCTCCCGCAAATAGTCCTGGCCTTCCTCTGTGTTTGTATCGGTATTGAAAGCAATATCCCCATACTCTCTATGGGTTGCATTTCGTTGCCCCTGCGCCGTTTCCTTTACATACCGGAACCGCTCAGTCAGGTGTCCGGCGGGAGCCTCACTCAGATAGGCGCCGCCCCGATCGCTCAGTTCCTGCTGTTTTTCTTGTTCCTTTCTTTTTTCAAGATAATCCCGGAGCTCCTTTGTGCTTGCATCGATTCCGGCATTTTGCTCCTCGATCAGCCTGGCACTGGCACCCCTGCGATCTGCGGCAGCAGAAACCTTCCCCTTTTCAAGTTCTCTGATCCTTTCCTCGATTTCACTGACAGAAAGGGTACCGTATTCCCGATCCAGCTTCTGATAGATCAAATCCTCCTTATTATCCTCATAGGAATCCGCATAAGCAATAGCGGTCTCGATCCCCTCTATCATGGTATCGAGATCTTCGCTGTATTTCTGCAGAATATCCTGATACTCCACCGTGAGATCCTCGGTTTTCAGCTCTCGCTCAACTGCCTGCTTCACCTGTTCCAGCCGGCTCTTCTGATCATCCAGGTTTTTTCTGCTTTCTTCGTCCATCCCTTCTGCCACATTGGCTTTGTTATCGGCGTCCTGAAGCGCCGCCGTGGCCGAAAGGGAAACGGTGCCGTAGGCATCATTCAGCCGCTGGGCGTACTCCTGGTATGCCGTAGCCTTATCCTCTGCCTCATCCACAGCGGCCCGGGCAATACTGAGGGTACCGCCGATGCTTTCCTTATATTTCGCCTCCAGGGCGGAGAGTTTTTCCCCCGCTTCTTCCTTTGCCCGCACCTTTTGAGCAAGGAGTCGATCGTAATAATCGGCTGCAGCCTTTAATTTTTTGATTCGGAGGGCGCTTTCTGTCTCTTGTCTGTGCTTTTCCTCCTGCAGATCCTGCGCAGTCGGCGCCTTAATTGACTCCGTTTTTAATGCCTTGATCGGATATGCAGTCGGATTTTTAAGCGGAGCCAATGCTTCCGAGAGGCCATAGTCTTTCGCCCAGGGAACAAACACCTCGTCCACATTAGCCTCCTTCAGCACCTGCTCCCGGGCTGCCGTTGCATCATCCACGACCTTTTGGGAATCGTTGAATGCATTCAGAGAGCTTTCCACCCTTGCCTTTTCCTCGGCATTGACCAATTCAAAAGTCGCTCTGTTCTTCTCATTCTGTGCCGTTTTAAGATCTTTCAGGGCCTGCTCATACTCCCGCTGCGCCTGCTCTGCCGCCGCCTTTGCCGCCTTTTTCTTCTGGATCTCAGCCGCCTTATTATCGGCCGCAGTTTTCACCACACTCTCCGGCATTCCCAGGATCCCGGAAAAGCTTCGATCGTAGATCCCCATGTTCAGCATGGAAAGCACTTCATTTCGTTTGGTGTGATCCATCTGCATGGCCGCCGTTGCCTTGGCCTTTTCCAACGTTACCGCACCGATTGCGCTCCCCTTTGCAATAGCTGCCGCATTCTGCTGGGCGGCGATCTCCTCATCTCGCCGCATTTTGGCGGTCTCTGCTTTGGTTTTCAGCACATTTCGCCCCGAAATGGCGGAAAGGGCCGCCCGAGACGACTCGGAGGCCCCTTCATTGTTTTCGATCATCCGCCGACGATTCATTTCTACCTGCTTTAACGTATCTGCCATCGCTTAATTCTCCTTATAGTAGTTTGCCATCTGCTTCAGCGTTTCCAGATCATAGCCCAGTTCATTGGCCATCTTCTGGGTATAGGTACCGGTTCTCACCAGTTCCCACAGCTCGCTCCGGCGTTGCTGCTGCTCATCCTGGTTGAAGGAAAGGCGCCCGGTCTCCATTTCCACATCGTTCTGCCTTTTTTCGATCTCCGCCTGGGCCTTGGCCTGCTCCTGCTGAATACCGATCTGGCTCAGCTGCTTATCCCGCTCCAGCAAGGTGTTGGTGCGGTTGGTGCTGTAATTCGCCTGCAGGGCAATATCGGCGCTCTCTGCGGCGCCGCCGGTAATTCCGGCCGCCTTCTGCTGCTGGCGCTGGCTCGCCTCCGCCCGCTCCTTCTGCAGATAGATCTGCTGCAGCGTATCGGCAGAGCTATCGGTTACATCCTGCCGCTGGGCATCATAGGCATTACCGTCCGCGGCCACCTGCTTATCGATGGCCTGATTTTTCTTTTTATATGCGTCCTCCACGCTTTTATAAGATACTGCCATATCTTAATCCTCCTGAACATAGTCCATTCCAAATCCCTGCAAAATAAAGGGCTGATCGATCAGATTATTGGAAAAGCGAAGCTTCACCCGCTTGGCCTTTTTGATCTTGATCTTCCGTGCGATCACCGGGCAGCCCGGCTCCGTCGAATAAGTAAACAGCCGATAATCAATCCGACCATAATGGAGTACGCAGAGGGTTCCATCGTACTCCCATAGATTTTCCCAAGGCTCCGCATTTTTCCGGCCGTCCACCATCACCGAGGTATCGGCATTCTCGACCTCGCCGATCAGTACACCCAGCTTCATAAAGATCTTGTTTTTATAGAAAACATTCCCATAAAGCCAGGGAGTCTCCCAAAATGCGCTGATTGCAGTCTCGTTTGCTTCCTCGGGGTAAAAGTTATCGTGAAACACCTCGCCCCCGCCCAGCGTCCAGCGGCAAAGATTGGTGCCGTGGATCAACTTCAGCACATCTTCCTCTGCCCATACCGCCTCGCAGGGCTCCCAGGAGAGCCGAAAGCCTTCATACTGATGGCTGGCATAGGGCTTGTCTCCCTCGTTATTAGGCTGATTTTCATCTAAAAGCCAGAACACCCCTCCGGCGCATTGCACCAGCAGAAATCTCCCCAGGCTGATCAGCCGCTGGGGCTGATCCTTTGCCATTGCCCGATCGATCAGCGCCGACCGATGCTCCGCATAGCGCTCGTCGAAATGCTCCTTATAAGCCACGGCGATCACACCCTCCTTGGAAAGATATACGATCTCACCACCCAGCACCGCCGTATTGCCGTAATTGATGGGAGCCGGCGCACGCATCCCGGCAGATACGGTAAACAAAGCGTCCAGCACATAACCGGTCTCCTCTGTGGTATCCTGAGCCGCCGCCTGCACAAAATAGGTGCCCCGGTCGGTCAGGATCGCCAACGTATCGGCGGTACCGTCCACCGCCATTACCGTGCAGTTCTGCTCCAGCTTGATATAATTCAGATCGCCGATGTAAAAAGGATTCTCCAATTCGGAATAATATACCCGATTCCGGTAGCTGTCCGCCTCCGATCGGGTGATCTGGCCGCCCTCGCCGCCGATAAACAAGCGGTCCTTATAGCCGCCCACACCAAAAGTGGTGCCGCAGGCCACACAGCAGATTCGGATGAAATTATCCTGAAAATCCCGCCGCAGATGGGTGATCCGCAGGTTATCTTCTCCGGCCACCGGGCTCTTGCCGATCCATCCCCCATCAGCCGTACCGGCCGCAAAGTCGGTCACTTCCACGCCCTCATCGGTAACATAATAACCGTTTTTGTTATTATCCGGCTTCAGAAACAGGCGGTTCACTGCCGGGCGGAACCCGTCCCCGCCGGCGATATCCCGCTTGATCCACCGTAGCGTTTCCACTGTTTCTCCCGTTACCGTATCCTCCATCTGGACCGGGCAGAGGATCTCCACCTTAAAACTGTCATTATTTAAGTAAGCTCCGCCGCCGGTCCAGCGGTTATTGTAATCATCGAGATCCCCCACACCGTCCTTTACGCCGCTATAATAACTGTAGTAACTCATACAGCCGGCAGGAACCTGCAGGTAGATATCCGAGGTTTTCTCGGTGGTACAGCAAAAGCTTTCCGTTACCCAGGGGTTCAGCAGATTGACCTGCTGGTAGGGAGAACCGCCGCCCTCCGGATTCCCCCCGGCGATCACTATGGGGGTCGTCAGCAGATCGTCGTCCGGCGCAATGTCTTTGGACTCCCACTCCGTACTGCCGTCGTCTCTCAGAGCAACAAGCCGCCGCTTTTTTCCGCCATCGGTATAGATCGTTACCCCGTTCTCATCCAGAATGATGATGCCGGCATAGCCGACGGTGGCATTGGATTCCAACGCATCATAACCAAACACAATATGATGGCTATTCTGCCGTTCATTTTCTCCGGCGGCGCAAAAAGCAATGTACTTATCACCGTATTGCACCACCGTAGGCCTTGTATACAGATTTTTTACCACCTCGATGTATTTTCCTTGGAAGAGATGCCACAAGCCGTATTCGTATCCGTATTTATTTTTGCCTTTTGTAAGCGGAAATTTGCCGCACAGCACATCCACGACTGCCTCACCGTCATCCAATGCCACCGCCCAGGGCAACGCCTTCTCATAGAGAATTCCAGGCCGTTTCCGCACCTCCCCGTTGGCATCCGGGATCATATTCTCGCACTGCGCCGCCCGGTAAGGCTGGATCTGATCCTCCGGAACCGAAGAATCCGAGCCCTTGAACTGATTGATCTTCAACGTTGAAAGATCCGGAGCCTCATACAGTCCGGCCATATACTACCACCTTCGCCTTTCCGCTCATCTGCCGTGCCCGCTCCACAGCGGCGATCTTCTCATTGTACCGCTCCATAAAAAGCTGATATGCACGTTTATCATACTCATTATCCTGGGTCAAGGCGGCCACATAGCAGCAAAGCGCCGCATGATATTCCGGCGCCAGCTGGATCAGCTTGCCGCCGTCCGTTTCGGTAATATGATCCGGGTAGGCTTTGTAAATCAGAGTGTGCTCCCCGGCCTTGGAAAACAAAATTCCGTTCTGCCACTCGCCGTCCACCTCCACCGGCTCCAGGTCAAAATCTGCGTTTTTGACCCGCTCGATGGCATAGCAATCCTCCGGCAGGGGAACCACCTCACCCTCGGCCGAAGTCAACACCGCCTTTCTTCGGATAAAGCCCCATGTGCAGGCGATCACCCGCTGCGCTTCATCGATCAGCCGGTACATCCGGTCGGCATAATCACTCACGCCCACCTCATCCAGCAACCGCAAAACCTGCTCCTCGCATTCATTTACTGTCATTTCGTCCGCTCCTTTCTTTTGTGTCCATGTCAAAAACGTACCGTTTCTCACATCGCCGCAAAAGGGAATCTCCCACCCTGCCGAAACAGGGTGGGATTTGTGTTATCAGGCTTCGGTACCGTCCTTGGCTTTGATCACATAGATCTCTTTGGGTCTTGCGATCACGGCGCCGAATACATTCAAACCCTTCACCGCATCTGCAAAGAAATTCTGCGGGCGGTAGGGCTCTACCTTGGAGGTCCGACCGGCAAAGGCAATTGCCTTGTTGGTACGAACCATCATGTAGTCGTTGGTACCGTCATTCTTCAGGTTATTGGTGAAAGCCACCTGGCAACCGTCGTACATTCCGATGGTACCGTTCTTGATCAGTTCGTCATTGGCAGTCTTTGCCTCAACAAGGTAATCTCTGAACAGCTGATACATCCAGTATGCCAGCTCGATACGAACCGACATACCGGGCGCCACGTTGTTCTTGCGGAGCACCTTCAGCGCCTTGTCGATGGCGGCCTTTGCCTCAACAGGGGTTGCAATGGTCAGGGCGGCAGAGATCTGGCTCGAACCTGCACCGACCTCGGCGACGTAAAGATCACGTGCAGAAGCAAGCTTCTCGGTAGCTTCGTCCATCAGGGCAGGCATCAGGTCGGGAGTGGTCTGGGCATTGTCGATGTCATCCACCTTAAAATTGAACGCCTTCTGCTGATCGATCAGCAGATGGGTCACGCCGCCTTCGGGAGTTTCGGGAGCCCCAAGACCGGTCTCGGTGTCGTAATCAAAAATGTTTACGGTACCGTTGCCCAGGATCTCCAGCTTGTTACCGTAGTTGGGCTGCCCCTTCACCTTCTGATTGCACCAGTCCACAAGAATGGACTTCTGGTGCAGATTTCTGTCGATAGTTGCCGCCCACATCGTGGGTTTAAAATTTTCATATGCCATAATAAATAACTCCTTTCAGTTATTGCTTGCCAAACTTCAGCATCGACCGCATGGCCTTTTTGTAAAGCTTGTCATCCTTCAACAGATCATCGTAGTTCAGATGATCCAACTCCTCGGAGGTGAAATCCCGATCCATATCGGTCTTTCTGCCCACGTCACCGGTTGCGGGAGGCATAGCGGCATTCTGCACCGCTTGTCTGCCCTTAATCACGTAATAGGCATCCAGACCGTTCATGTTCCGAACCAACTCCTTGTACTCATCGCCGAGCTGCTCCAAAGATGTAACCGAAGGATCCACCGCCTGAATGGCCGCAAGATCCTTGCGCATTCTTTCGTTTGCCCGGTAGGCCTCCGCATCCGTTCTGTCACGCTCTGCCTGCGCCGCAAGGTCACGGTAGACCCTGCTGTCCCTGGCACGTTCTTCAAGCTCGGCTTCGGCGGCCGCTTCCTCCCGCTGGTATTCCTCGTAGCTTTTTCCGGCGGCATCTGCCTGCAGCATTTTCACCGCCTCCGCCGCATCCTTGGGCTGCAGTCCCTTGGAGCGAGCAAAGCTCATTACACCGTTGGAAAGATCATCGTAGGCCTCCGCACGTCTGCGGATGCCCTTATAGGCGGAATTCGTATCCCGGTTCTGCGCCGGTTTACTCTGTCCGCCCTCGGCATCCGAACCGGATGCCGTCTGCTGTTCCAGAGTTTGTGCTCCGGAATCAGCCTCCTGCGGGGCCACGACCCCCGCCTCTGCCGCTGCGTTTTCAGCGGTTTGTGCGCCGGCTTCCACGGCGCTCATGGTCTCATTTTCAGCCATGTGTTCTCTCCTTCTCCATGATTAGAGGTCTGCCCTCACGCTGTCGGTGCGAATATTGAAAGAATAAGATTAAAGCATCTCCAGCCGTGCCAGCACCACCGCCAGCTCGGCACGGGTAACAGGATCATTGGGGCGGAAGGTGCCCTCGGCGTCGCCTGCCATCAGGCCTTTGTCAGTAACCTTCTCCACCGCCTCTTTGGCCCATGCGGGGATGGCCTCCTGATCCAGAAAGGTGATCGGCTTGGGCTCCGCCTGATAGTTCACGCCAAGATAGGCGCAGATCCCCTTGCAGATAGCCACAGCGGCCTTTTTCCGGTATGCGGCATTGGTCAGCTTGGCGCAGTCCTCTTTGTTGGTGGCAAAGGCCAACTCACAAAGAACGGCAGGGGCATCGGTATCACGAAGGATAGCCAGGTTTCCTTCCTTCACGCCACGGTTTTTGGTGCCCAGCGCCTCCACCAGATTTTTCTGCACCTGCGTGGCGATCTTTTCGGCGTTGTAGCCCTTTTTATATACATAGGTCTCGGTACCGGATGCGCTGGCATCGCTATAGGCGTTGGCGTGAACAGAGACCACCACATCCGCACCGAATGCATTGGCCTCCCTGGAACGCTCTGCAAGGGTTTTGTTGCAATCATTTTCCCGGCTCATCTGCACAGTAAAGCCTTGCCGCAGCAGCTCTGTTTTCAGCAGCTTGGCCGCCGCCAGATTGATCTCCGATTCCTTTACGCCACCCACTCCCACAGCGCCGCTGTCGGCGCCACCGTGGCCTGCATCAATGTAAATTTTCTTCATTTTCCTTCTCCTTTTCTCCTAACTGATCCAGCTGTTCCTTCCCTGCAGTCAAAAATTTAATGATCCACTTCGGAAAGGAATTGGGATTACACTCATAAAAATTCTCACACACCGACACCGCCTCGGTGAAGATGATATAAAAGCCGATGATGTTGGAAAACAGCAGGTGGCTCACATTGAAGGTAAAGCCCACCTGCGTTGCCGCCATGGGGATGATATAATCCAGCGCAATGCCGAAAAGCAGTTGCGCCAGCATGGTCCCTTTTTTCATCAGCCCTTTCCGG